>NZ_JBFAWH010000001.1:0-876301 GCF_040680235.1 Streptomyces sp. NPDC052101 | reverse complement strand
CGACCAGGGCACGCTGGTGCGGCGGGAGCTTGCAGCGGCGGTCACCCTCCCGGGTGACGATGAGCATCGTGACCCACTCGACCAGGGCGTGCGGCAGGTCGAGTGCGGCAGAATACGGAACCAACGCGGCTCCTGCGCCTGTGGGTTGAGACTTCGAACACCTCCCCCAACGGCACAGGAGCCTCGTGCGTTGCGCACACCACCAGCGTCACCCGATCAGTGGCCGCGCTGAAAACACTCACTGAATGTATTGATCAGGAGCTTGGGCTGTCCGAGGATCTTTCTACCGGGAGCTCGAAGGTGCCGAAGTGGCGCCGTATACCAGGGTGGTTGAGGCCTTCGCTGCCCTGCGTGCCCAGGGCCCGGGCTCTGACTGTGTTCACCGGTGCCAGTTCGAGGGCGGCCGGGATGCTGGTGAGGTCTGCAGGGTTGCATATTGACGTGTTGATCGGTGGCGACCATGTGTCGAGTCCGAAGCCAGCATGGGACAGAATCCTCCTGGCTGCGAAGGAACTCGGTATCGATGCCGTGGACATTGCCTATGTCGGCGACTCTCCACTCGACTTGCGTGCTGCTGTTGGCGCTGGAAGTCGCGGTGCAGCAGCGGCTTGGGGACACATGTACGACCAGGCGGAGCGTGCGGATGTCGTGTTGTCGGGGCAATGGCGGGTTGGGCGACTGATGCTGGCTTCGGGAGGTGTTGTTGTCGCTGGCCAACCGTCAAGAACGGCCAAGAGATCGCGATGCGGCCGTTCCGAGGACGAGACATGTGCTGACTCTGGCGAGGGTCGGGGAGCACGGTCCGAAGCCGTACGGTTCGCCATCGGGGGCCGTGGACATGGACCAAGGAGGGACGCGGCGAAGTCTGAACGAGGGAGGACGCCTCGCGCGCCCTCCGGCGAACACTCCATCAGGCGGCGACCGAGTGTCTTCACCACAGACCTCACGGACCGGCCGCGCGCGGCTCGCGCCTTGACGAAGGCCGTTCAGGCTGCCGCCACGACGCCGACGCCGGTCTGATCAACAGTCAGCCACTCGCCAGCTCCCAGCGGTGGTGGACTTCAGGCGTGTCTGGAGCGTGTGTAGGCGGGCGACCACGACCAGGATCCTCCGAACATGCCCACTCCGCGGGAATCGAAATCGGCTGACCACCAGCCGCTTCTGAAGGCCAGCGACGGCGGGATGCCGGCTGCCCTGCGTTCAGAGGTCGTCGCCAGTGGCGGCCTGACGGAGCCTCCGGGGTGTCCGAACGGCCGATGGCCGCGGCGAGAAAGTCGCCCGATTGCTGGTGGCGACTGCCGCCTTGTGGCCCTGACGCTGCCCCAACTCGATCCCGAGGAGCCCGGCACTGATGGTTCAGAAGCGTACCTGAGCCGTATTGGTGTTCTGGTCGGGCACACGGGCCTGGCGTGCAGTGCGACGTGGTGACAAGGGCATTTTGTTACAGTCCGAGTCGGCTGACTCGTGCTGCACCTCGGTGAATCTGCGCGCCGAGCCAGCGCGGACGACTTCGGGCATACGCTCGTTGGGTCGGAAGTACGCCATCTCCCAGACCCCGTGAGAGATCCATAGATTCCAGGTCTTGAGCAGCAGCCCCAGCTGAAGTGAGCTGACAGTGTTGCCGCGCCGTGGCCGGGCCGGATTCTGAAAGTATCGGCGGACAACCCATCTGGGGTCGGCTGTGTCCAGGTGGGCTCCGGAGATCAGGCCCCGGAAGAAGTCGTCCGCGTGCGAGGTGCTCCCGCCGTCCCGGTGGACCAGATACGCGCACGCCAGTGACGCTGCGGGAGCGGAGTACACGCCGCTCTTCAGGGCGGTCATCAGTGGCAGGAAGTCTGGAAGGTCGGAGTACTCCGACTGGAAGAATCTCACGATCTCGGCGTTGGTGTAGACGACCGACCGCCATGCGGGCCAGGCAACATTCTTGCGTTCGACGTCGTAGAGCCGCAGCAGCCGGACGGTCGAAGAGATGTCCTTGCGATGCCGCTCGACGCCCACCAGGGACAGCGCTGTGGCGGCGGAGCGCGCCTTGCCGCAGTCCATAGTGGTGGCTGTCTGGTGTGGCAGGTCCCGGACGACAAGGAAGCTGCGGGGCGTCTTGCTGATGATTACCGCTTCGAGGCGGTGCTGTCCCTGGATTGCGGCTCCATGACCGCACAGAGACAGGACGTCGGGGTTGTAGTCGTCCCAGCTACCGCTGCACATGTCACGAGCGAGCCGCCGGGCGTGAGAGGAATCCAGCTTGCGTGGGTTGCAGCCGTACAAGCGGGTCTTCTCAAGGATTTCGGCTGCGGCAGCAGGGGTGACGATCTCCCGCACCGGCAAGGGGAGCGGTGCAGAGGAAGACATGCTCTCGTCGTTCATGTCAGACTCCGATGGATCCGAGACAGGGGCGATTGGGTGGCGATTTCCGTAGCGACGGTTCATGTCTGCGCAGTCAGAACGGGCTCACGTCGCCGGAGCGAGTGACCTTGCTTTGTGGGAAGTGAGCTCAGCGCGGTGAGTAATGCCCGCCATTTCCGACGGCTCGGCTTCCTTTTCTGGATCGAGAATGGGGCACGGTTGACGGCGAGGCGGGCGGTGCACCGTCAGCTCGGCAAGGACCGGTATTTCAGTGGTCGGTGGTGTCAGTCCGTGTGTTCGTGGAAGAATCCGATGGTTCCACCGAATGCGATGACTCCTGCGGACAGCCCGGCCAGTGGATTGCTACTTGCGGACGCCGCGATGTAGCCCACGCTGTTGGCAAGGGTGACCGCCGCGCATAGCACGAGGAGGGTGCGCTGTTTGAACAATGAATCGTGCCGGGCCGCTCTGAGAGGGGCCTCGGGCGGCTGCACGTGCGAAGGGACGTTGCAGAGCGGTGAAATTGCGTCCGATTGAGGGACGGCATCACCGGGGGTCCTGCGCCAGCGTGAAGTTGCTCCGGATCTGGGAGAGTGACTCATGACCGTGTTTCTCCGTTCGGTGGGCACACGGGAAGATGGTGGGAGCCCTGTGGCGAAGGGCTCCCACCTTCATATGATCAGTCACACCACCGAAGATCAATTTCTGTCGCGCGAACCGATGTCGTGGCGCGACCACGTGAAACCGGGTGGCGCAATGAGGTGCGTCGGATGTGACCATTCGCTCAATGATTCGGAGCTACGACGGAGACGCGCGACCGCGGCTTGCCGGCAGCCCTGCCAGAAGACGCTCTGCTTGGGCCAGCGTGTTCATGCCCGGTTCGATGAGCGTTGGGCTCCACTGACGTGCCGCCGTCCTCGGCAAGGAGCGGCATCACCGCGAAACCACTCCTCGCTGCGCGGCCCGCTGCACGGGTAACGCCGTGACAGCAGTCCGTTCCGGCTGCTGGTCGCATCGACACTCCGCGGTGGCCTCGCCGCGGGAGGCGACCAAGCATGCCGGCCGGCCCTAGGGGGCAGAGCCGAACGCTCCTGACGCACGTCCACGTCGAAGTCCGAGCCGGCAACCATGTCCGAAGCTCGGCCGGGCATGGCGTTGCGTGTCCGCCCGCCAAAGCCTTGGTGTCCAGCAGGGCTTCTTGAACGGGTCGTGCAGGGCGAGCGGCCCAACGCCATCGCCTTGTCCGGGATGCGCCTCTCATGCAGGGAAACCCTCTTCCCCGGGCAGGTGCATCATGCCCATCGTCTGTCCAGGAACGCCGGCTCGGTCTGCAGCTCGGCGGCGTGGAATGACGGGTCCGTCCTTGCTCGGATTCCTGAAGGCTTGCTGCGCTTGTGCAGGACATGGCGCGTTGACGATGTCGGGCATGCGCTGTGTCGCGCGAAAGTTGGCGATCTCCCAGGTCTGACCGGTGACCCAAAGGTTCCACGTCTTCAGGAGCAGCCCCAGGTGGAGGGCGCTGGTGATGTTGCCGCGTCGTGGCCGGGCCGGGCTGTGGAAGTACCGGCGAGTGATCCACCTGGGGTCGGCTGTGTCCAGGTGGGCTCCGGAGATCAGGTCCCGGAAGAAGTCGTCCGCGTGCGAGGTGCTCCCGCCGTCCCGGTGGACCAGGTACGCGCATGCCAGTGACGCTGCGGGAGCGGAGTACACGCCGCTCTTCAGAGCGGTCATCAGCGGTAGAAAGTCCGGCAGGTCGGAGTACTTGGACTGGAAGAACCGTACGATCTCGGCGTTGGTGTAGACGACCGACCGCCATGCGGGCCAGGCAACATTCTTGCGTTCGACGTCGTAGTTCTGCAGCAGCCGGATGGTCGAAGAGACGTCCTTGCGATGCCCGTCGACGCCCACTAGGGACAGCGCGGTCGCAGCCGATCGAGCCTTGCCGCAGTCCATCGTTGTCGCCGCACCATGTGGCACGTCCCGGGCGACAAGGAAGCTGCGGGGCGTCTTGCTGATGATTACCGCTTCGAGGCGGTGCTGTCCCTGGATTGCGGCTCCATGACCGCACAGAGACAGGACGTCGGGGTTGTAGTCGTCCCAGCTACCGCTGCACATGTCACGAGCGAGCCGCCGGGCGTGAGAGGAATCCAGCTTGCGTGGGTTGCAGCCGTACAAGCGGGTCTTCTCAAGGATTTCGGCTGCGGCAGCAGGGGTGACGATCTCGCGTACAAGATCAGGCAGCGCTACGGTAGCGGGCGCGGTGTCTTCGATCACGGTCAACTCCGGTTGCGTGCTGAATGCGGGGCGAGCCGGAGTGGTTCACCGTGCGGACTTCTACGAGCGATCGGGTGACCGTTCTCCGAATTGGCGTCACTTGGCGCGGTGACCTGAAGCGAGGGCAGTGACGCGGCGGCGATGTATCACATCGGGCAGCTTCATCGCCCGCAAATGCCTAGCTCATCGAGCATGCGAGACGTTGTCGCAATAGTGACGGATGGCACACGGTCAGTCGGTGATGACACGCATAGCAGCGGCAGGCAACCGTCCACATACCGAAGGTATAACGTGAGAGCCGTTCTGGACTGATCGAGGAGCCCGTCACGCCACCGGCCGCTGGATCCGATTCCAGGGCGGCTTCCGTCGGCCCACGTTCGACTTCGATCCCGATGACGGGGAGCGGGCCCGCCGAACCACCGGCCTGTTCATCGACCAGGAGAGGCACCCAGAGGCGGACCACGTGCCGGAACCGTAGGGCGACGCGGCGACGGCAGAGGTCATGGCGCACTTGTGCTGTTGCGCGGCTCTGCCAGGACTGGTACACCACGCCGTCGACCGGACCAGAGACCACACGGGCAATCTCTTCAGCGTCAGCGACCCGTTCCAGGGCCTCTCCGGGATCGTCCAGAACGCGGAGACCTCTGGGCGCCACCGACGGACGCGTCCTCGACGGAGAGAGGGACCCTCTGGGTACCCACAACGGCGCTCCGGCACGGCTGCGAACGTGGTAGCCCTGGCCTTGCCGTGGCAGTCGAGCAAGGCCGACCAGGCTGAGTTGACAGGGCGGTTCGGGACCAGACGCAGGACACTGCACTCGCTCCCACCCCGGGACGGTTCGATGCGGGGACCATGGACACGTGGCTCGACACCTGTCCGGTGCGCTGCTTCTCCTCGATTGGGTGGCTGGTGGTACCCACCTGGGCGTGCAGAGCGACGTCCGGCATGGGCCCGCTCTGCCCTGGGGAGCCTGAGCCCGCCTTCGAGTCCGAAATCGGCCGAAGTCGAGCCCCCACCTCGCCGGTACCGCCTGACCCCCGTGGCTGGTGCGCCGTACCACTGGCTGAACCCGCCCGGTGCAGGCGGGGCCCACAAGGCTGCTGGGTCGACCACTACACCCGCTGGGCACGTGGTCCCGGCTCGATCGTCGGTCGAGAAGACCGGGTCGTCCCCACGGGGCCAGCTAGGTCTGCATGCCAGATGCCAGAAGCCCGACGAGACCCCCGCGAAAAAACGGCGCCCGTTCCGCCGATTGGTGATGTCCGTGGCATCCAAGGTCTCGGCGCCGCACTGGGGTGCCGGTTGCTCGACAACGCCCGACGGCTTATGTCCGACGAAGCTGGAGGGCGCCACCGAATTGTGCTGTCGCCAGTTCAATGTGCGCCGACTGGAGCGTGGCGGGGGCCGCAGAGCATGTCGGTGTACTGCGTTGACTCGAAAAGGCGTTGGCGATCCCGCCGAACGCCTCGACCTCGTTGCGTCCTCGGACGTCAGCCCTGAAGATCGCGAAACGCGATTTCGTGCCGGCTGCGTTTCCAGGGTCTCACTCTCTGGGTGGTGTGGCAGACTCGCGTGACGCTCATTTGACGCTCCAGTCCCGGAATTTCACTGCGGAGAAGCCAGAAGCATTGTTTGACCTGCGACTTCTTTGGCGGCATGGAGTCGTACACGATTCCGATGACATCGCATGTTGAGTGTGTTGCTGTTCTAGAGCCAGCAGCGAAGGGCATCGGACCTGCTCTTTTATAGTTCCGGTGAACCTGCTCGACGCGCTTTCGAGGCTGGGACGGGTACGCCGTGTGGAGTACGTTGCGCTCCTTCATCTGCTCAGTGCAGCGGCGTTCGTGGGGTCTGCTGCACGAATGAGTGACATGTGAACTGGTCCGCCCTGTGGGGTGGGTGGGAAGGATGTCGTTGTGCCCAATCCAGGCACACCTTCCTGGAAGAGGATCTACCCGGTCGTGAAAGAGCTGGCCGCCGGCGGGGTGCCCGTCACGTGCCAGGCCCTCAATCTCGCGCGCTAGCTCTACTATCGCTGGCTCGATCAGCCGGTGCCCCTGCCGCAGTGGCGAGCACCATTGGGGCCCTGCGTTGCGGCGTGTCCGCATGGTAGAAACCTGATGCTGTTCCCACGCTCTAACCGCTTCCGCCGACCAGTTACCCTCGGACGTTAGGAGCCCTCGTCTGTGCCACCCACTTTGTATCGAGACACTGGTTACACGCTCCGGCACCTGATCGAGAACATCGAAGGCGGCCGTATCGGACTCCCTGACATTCAAGCCCGTTCGTCTGGTCTGCGGCGAAGACCCGCGATCTCTTCGACTTGATGTATCGGGGCTACCCGATCGGCACCCTGATGTTCTGGGAGACCGGCGCTGAGGTGGGGACGCGGCAGATCGGAACGGAAGCTGGGGATCGAACACCCCAGCTGTTGGTCGTCGACGGGCAGCAGCGGCTCACCGCCCTGTTCGCTGTCCTCACCGGGCGCAAGATCGTCACCGAGCCTTTCGACGAGGTCAACGTTCGCATCGCGTTCCACCCGTAGGACCAGACGTTCGAGGTCACGGACGCCGCAATCGAGCGTGACGCGCACTTCATTCCGGACATCACCGCGCTCTGGGCCCAAGGCGGTTACAAGCCCACCGTCCGACGGTTCTTCCAACGGCTCGAACAGGCCAGCGGACAGCCCTTGTCGGACGCTGCCAAGGATGAGCTCGAAGAACGCATAGACGGGGTCCGAGACCTGCACGAGTTTCGCTTTCAGATTGTGGAGCTGGGTGCTTCGGCCGACGAGGAGCAGGTCGCCGACATCTTCGTGCGCATCAACTCCGAAGGCGTGAAGCTCAACCAGTCCGACTTCATCCTCACCTTGATGTCAGTGCATTGGGAGAAGGGTCGCCGCCAGCTCGAAGACTTCAGCCGGAGCGCGGTGATCGCAGGGCTCCCCGGTCCGAGCCCTCGGAACGCATTTCTGGATCCCAGCCCGGACCAACTGCTGCGCGTAGCAGTCGCTGTCGCCTTCCGGCGCGCCCGGCTGCAGCACGTCTATAGCGTCCTACGAGGAAAGGACCTCGAAACCGGCAAGGTCACCGCCGCTCGACGACAGGAACAGTTCGACCGGCTCGCTCAAGCACACACGAAGGTCCTGGACCTGACCAGCTGGCACGAGTTCTTCCAGTGCGTCACGGCGGCCGGCTTCCGCAGCCGCAAGATGATCACCTCCGACAACGCCCTGCTGTACAGCTACACGATCTGGCTGATCGGACGCCACGACTTCGGGCTGACGGCCGATGAACTGCGACCCGTGATCGGACGGTGGTTCTTCATGGCGCACACCACAGGCCGGTACTCCAACTCGCCGGAGTCACAGATGGAGTTCGACCTGGGACGCATCGGCAGTCTGCCGCCAGGTGACGGCCGAGCCTTCACCGCGGAACTCGACCGGATCATCGCAGCGAACTTCACCGGCGACTACTGGGACATCTCCCTGCCGAACCGGTTGGACACATCCTCATCGCGTTCACCTGTGCTGTTCGCCTACCAGGCGGCGCTCAACATCCTCGACGCCGAAATGCTCCTCGGTGACCAACGAATCCGTGATCTGCTGGACCCCTCAGTCAAACCCGCCAAGGCTGTCGACCGGGACAACCTGTTCCACCGCAAGACGCTCGCCGGACTGGGTATCACAGACCGGCGCCAAGTCAATGCCATCGCCAACATGGCCTACGTGACGTGGCCAGCAGACGAGCTGTCCAACACCGACGCACCACATGACTACTGGCCGAGAATGACGGACGCGATGGACCCGGAGGTGCTCGAGCGGCAGGTACGGTGCACGCGCTCCCGGTCGGCTGGGAACAGCTCGACTATTTCACCTTCCTGGAACGGCGGCGCCAGCTAATCGCCAAGGTCGTGCGGGAAGCGTTCGAAACCCTCACAGGGGAACGCCCTGCGTACGTCCCAGCCACCCCGGGCGACGTGATCGCCGCCGGCGAGTCCCAGGGCACCGATCGGCTTCCTGAACGGCGAGGGCGGAAACCTGTATATCGGCGTCGCCGACGACGGGACTGTCCTCGGCATCGAGAACGACCTCACCTTTCCAGCCGCCACTGGGCACGCGGTCATGCGTTTCGAGGTCGAACAATTATCCATGCAGGTCCGGTCATGCTGCCGGACCCGCCGAACATCCGCCGCCCTGCCGGCCGCGCAGTCGCGGCACTCACCTTGTATGTCGGTGCCGGACGCCTTCGGTCGGATCCCCTCCTCTTGTGGCGTCTATCCGATGACGCATCATGTGGAGTGTGTCGCGATCCTCGCACCGGCAACGAAGGGCTCCTGATCTGCGGTGTGGGAGTTACGGGCGATATCCCAATGCTGAAATGACGCTCATTCTGACGAGGCGCCAGGCGGTCTGGGGTGCAGGTCATGAGCGCTGTCTGGCTTGTTGTTCAGGGGCCGTATCCGCCGAGGAAACGGGATGGGGAGCTGATCCGGCGGATGGCCGCGCACCTACCTTCGCCGGAACGCCAATCCGCCCCGCCGCCTTCGGATCGCTCTAGGCCACCACCCGTGTCCGGGCCGGTACGAGGCGTTAAGGGGCCGGGCCGACAACGTGACGCTCCCTGCCGACGAGCTGCGCGCCCGCGCCCGCACCCTGATCGGCGCACCGCCGTCCGGCGAGGCGACCGACGGACAGCTCGCGACTCGCTCGGCTGCCGTCGACCTGGCACTGCGCACCTCGGTCGCCTGCCTCGCCGTATCCGGCACCCCGCGTCCAGGGGTGGCGGCCCTTACGACGGCAGTCCGGGGGTTCGCTGCCCGGGAATGGGGCGAGCCCGCGATGGTGATCGGTCGGCCCGAGCAGGCGGAGCGTGGATTCGCTACGTGCAATTCGCTGCAGGCGGCTTCGACCCTGCGCGCACCGGCGCCTCCGTACGCGCCGCGATCCGACTGATCCGGGACTGCAACCGGGGCTGGCTTGGCGCCGACGAACAATCAGGTCGTCCGCCGGGCAGCTGAGGCTGCACGCGAAGGGCTCGCAATGGTCGCTCGTGGGGCGGCGCCCTGACTCGATGTATTCATCTTGATGCACAGGGTCACCATCCACCCGGTAGTGACAAAAGCCGCAAATATCGGCGAATGCTTCGCTTTAGTCGGACATTGGGTCATCGTCGTGGGGTCCCGTCGTCGCCATTTCGAAATGGCCAGCAACGCCAGGAGCGAGTACAGAATGCCGAACCCGAAGTCCGTCCGCCTGCTGCGCCGTGCGGCGCTCGGCTGCACGGCGGCCGTCTCGTTCGCCCTGGCCGGCCTCGGTACGAGCGCAAGCGCCGCATCCGACGTCGGCGCGCAGGCCGCCCATGCCGGCTCCCCGAGCACTTCGATCGCCTACAGCGCGGCGACGGGCGGTCGGACCGTGGCACTCACCTTCGACGACGGCCCGGGGCAGGCCACCGGTCAGATCCTGGACTTGCTCGCGCAGTACCACGCCCAGGCGACCTTCTGCCAGATCGGCAAGCAGGCCGCCGCAGAGCCCGCCCTGGTCAAGCGCATCATCGCCGACGGCCACCGGCTGTGCGACCACACCGTGGACCACCCCCAGCCGATGCGCACCCTCCCGCACGATCAGCAGGTCCACGAGATCATCGCGGCCAAGGACATGATCAGCAAGGCTGGTGGGCCGGGTACTCGGATCAGCTGGTTCCGGGCCCCCGGTGGCGACTTCAGCCCCGAAAACCGCCAGATAGCCGTGCAAGACGGTCTACGGCCGCTGGGCTGGACCGTCGACACCCGTGACTGGTCGCGCCCGGGTGCCGCCTCGATCCTCGCCACCGCGAAACGGGAACTGCGTCCCGGCGGCATCATCCTCATGCACGACGGCGGCGGTGACCGCAGTGAAACCGTGGCAGCCCTGCGCGAACTGCTCCCCTGGCTGACTCAGCAGGGCTACAGGTTCAGCCTTCCCCCAAGCTGACGCGGCTTCGGCTTGATCTTTGACCGGCCGGTGTCGAACCTGTCTCGTACATGTTCACTCGGCCGGGCAATCACAGCACGTCAGAGTGGCCTTCGTCTGATCCTCTGAACCCGCGTTTCCGGAGCGAGTAACACGCGGGACCGGTACGAAGGCCGCGGACATGAGTGTGCTGCACCAGACGCCGGGCGGGACGCTTGCTGTTCACCCTGGCCACCTCCGGCTGGTACCCGTAGAAGGCACCCCGGGAGGCCCGCCCCGGTCCCCCTGCTCGGCGGCCCGTGGCCCGGCGTCCCCGGCGTCCCGGTCTGTGGCCGGCGAGCCCAGGACCGCGCCGACTGCTGCCGGCTCCCCGTCGCCGCGGGCCTCACATCCCGCGGTCTGTGGCATTCCCGCGGCACGCACGCGGAGGACCCAGGCAGGGAGATGGTCCTCATGGACGAGCGCCCCAGCCCACCGACACCGGCTGGAAGGACACGGTCGACGTCCGCCCGTACGAGGCCGTGGACGCGCTGGTCCGCTTCCGCCAGCTGTCAGGTGGTGTGAGGAGTACGCGCAGCGGTGGGCCCAGGGCTACCGGTTTCCCCGTCAGCGTCCGGGACTCGGCCGCCGATGAGGCTGATCTCCCCTCCGCCGCCCGCGCTCGTGCAGGCCAGGGTGTCTCCCACGACGGCGCACGCCTCGGCGGCCTGCGGGTCGGTCGTGGCCAGCATCGGGCTGCTGGACGGGAAGCGGTCATTGGGGGGAGCGGAGAGTTCGTCCTTCGGTTCCACCCTGATGGTGATCTCGCGGACCTTGCCGACGCGAGAGGTGACCTCGGTCCAGACGGCACCGCAGCGTGGGCTGAAGCGCAGGCGCACCGAGTAGGCGGAGGCCGCCACGCTGCTCTCTGTTCGCGCGTCGGCTGTGCATCCGGACGGGGCCGGATACTGGCCCTCACAGCTTTCGCCCCGGCAGGACGCGGGGGTGACCGGGGCTGTCGAGGGTGGCGTGGCCGCTGGGGTGGCCGTCGGCCCCGGTCGGCCGGCGAGCGGCGACGATCCCGCGATCGTCGCCCAGGCGAGGGCGGCGGCCGAGAGGGTGAGCGCAGCGGTCGGCAGGAAATGGCTCCGCAGACGTCTCCTCGGTGCGGGGGCCGCAGGCGAAGGCGGGGGTTCGGGCTGCCGGGGGACGGTGGGGTGTTCGCTTTCGGTCTCGGCGCGCGTCCACAGCTCCAGCAGCTCCGGCAGGCCGGCCGGCCTGAGTCGTCCCAGCGCCTCGACTGCTGAACGGGGCGGGAACTGGGTGCCGTTGAGATAGCGGTGCCAGGCTGACTTGCTGTGCGCGGTGCGCTGGGCCAGCTCGGCCAGGCTCATGCCGGTCGTGTCCTTGAGGGCGCGCATGCGCTCCAGCAGGTCCCTGGTTTCCGGTTCGAGAGATTCGGGCAACGGCTGCCAGCGGCGCATGTCATCCCTGTCCCTGGTACGAACAGCAGCCGGGGTGTCCCCACACCTCCCCAGCCGCGATGTCCCCATTCCTCCCCGTTGGGCGGGGAAAGGCTTCCCTACGGATGTCAGCGGCAAAACCCGCCGCCGAACGCTTCACTCGTCCGAAAACGACCACCGGACACGATGCCGATTCCCAAGCGCCGAGCCGTGTTCTCCGACAGCCGACTGCAGCGTTAAGGACCAGGACCAGGACGAGGACGAGCAGGACGGTGGAGGGGGTGGCGGGGCCATGGCAACTGAGCTGCGGGCGTCCGTCTAAGGTGAGCGGCATGCGTGAGATCGCAGGCGTCAGAGCGGCGCCCGGGGGGCGTGTACATGTCCAATTCCATGACCACGGTTTCGTCGTCAGGCGCGACCGGCTCGCCGGCCGTGTCGCTGAAGCGTTGCTCGGTGACGCGGCCGGATGCGTCACGGTCCTGGTACTGCTCGCCTCAGCGGGCCTCTACAAACTGCTGGACAAGGCTGGTGCGCCGCACACCGTAGCCGTGGGTTGCCTCTGGGTGTTCATCGTCGCGGCCTGCTACGCGACGCTCCTTGCGTTGTTGCGGTGGGCGGCTGAGGTGGTGATGGGCGTCGTGTCCTTCGTCGTGATCGTCGTGACGCTTCCGGGTCTGCTGATCCCGGGTTATCGACGGAAGGTGCTGCGCCGATGGCGCGGTGGCGGCCCGGAGTCCAAGCCGGGGTGGGTGCCTGCCACGGCCCTCGGCGGAGTGTGGCTGGGCCAGGAGGATCCGAGCGCCGGCGCGGTGGTGACGCTCCAGCACGTCGACGGATCCGTCGTCGCCTACACCGCCCGGTCCGACAAGTCCCGGGAGCTGTACGAAGGGTTCGAGGCGCTGCTGCGCACCCACCGCCCGGTCCCCACGATGATGCCGCATCAGCAATCCGCGTCAGGATCCGCGCCGTACCAGTCCTGGCACCCGGGGCCGCCCCGCGGCTGACGACGTCGGCGTCGCCGCGCCGGCCCGTCCCCAACACCCGCTGTCTGGAAACGATCCGGCGTTCGGGCCGGTACGGATCACCTGCAATCGCGGGCCCGCCGTCATCGCGCTCGTCCAGGGACCCGGCATGCCACCCGTCACCGGTCCTGCCCGACCGTGACCACGGCCGGATCTCTCTCCCCCCCGGTGACATTCCCGGCCAGCCCTATCGCTGAAGCCAGAGTGGTGTCCATGCGTGACCAGGTGTGACCGGGCGGGGCGGGGGTGTCCGCCGGAGCGGTCCCCGCCTGGTTGGTCGTACGCCGGTGCTCTGCCGTCAGTCCTCGTCGTGGCCGCCGGAGGCGCTGTCGCTGTCGTCGTTCCGGTCGTCGTCGGTCTTGGCAGCCGTGACCTTGCCGTTGGCAGCGTCGACGGTGACCTCGTGGTCGTTGCCCTTCGCGTCCGTCACGTCGACGTGCCAGGCCGTGGTCCTGCCGTGGTCGTTCTCCAGGTCGGCGGAGGTCGCGGTGCCCTTGACCTCGGCGAGGGCGGCATCCACGGCCTTGGCCAGGTCGGTCTTGGCGGACTTGGCGGACTTGGCCAGGGCGGCGTCGCCGGTGCGGTCGTCGGAGTCGTTGTCACGGTCGGCCTTGGTCGCGGTGACCTTGCCGTCGGTGGCGTTGACGGAGACCTCGTGCTCGGTGCCCTTGGAGTCGGTGACGTCGACCTTCCAGACCGGCTTGCCCTTCTGGCCGTCCAGGTCGACGGCGGTGACCGTGCCCGCGAGGGACTTCGTGGCGGTGTCGGCGGCCTGCTTGATGTCGACCTTGGCGCTCCTGACCAGCGCCGCGTCGTTGTCGTGGTCGTCGTGGTCGGTGCCGGGCGAGGTGGTGGCGGCCACCGGGGTGTCGTCGTGGTCGCCGTCCTCGGCGAAGGCGGTGGCGGTCGCGGCTCCGGCGCCGCCGAGGACCACGGTGGCCGCGAGGACGGCGGCGACGGTGCGGCGGCGGCCGGTCAGCGTGCGCTTGAGGGACTTCATGAGGGGCCCTTTCTGCCTGGGGGACGGTGTCGTCCTGACGCCGTCCACCATGGGCGAGCGATCCTGAAGCCACGCTGAAGCTTCCTGAAGATCACTTCAGGAAGCGTCTGCGACGCTAAGGGCATGCGTCTGCTGATCGTGGAGGACGAGAAACGCCTCGCCACCGCCCTGGCCCGTGGCCTGGGCGCCGAGGGCTTCGCCGTGGACGTGGTCCACGACGGCGTCACCGGTCTGCACTCGGCGCAGGAGCAGGAGTACGACCTGATCGTCCTGGACATCATGCTGCCCGGCCTGAACGGCTACCGCGTGTGCGCACAGCTGCGGGCCGCCGGCGACGAAACGCCGATCCTGATGCTCACCGCCAAGGACGGCGAGTACGACGAGGCCGAGGGCCTCGACACCGGCGCGGACGACTATCTGACCAAGCCCTTCTCCTATGTGGTCCTGCTGGCCCGCATCCGGGCGCTGCTGCGCCGCCGCACCCGCGCCGGAGCGCAGGTCCTGCGGATCGGTGATCTGACCGTGGACCCGGCGGCCAAGCGCGTGGAGCGCGCGGGCACGGACATCACGCTGACCACGAAGGAGTTCGCGGTCCTGGAACACCTCGCCCTGCACGCCGGGCAGGTGGTCTCGAAGACGGACATTCTCGATCACGTGTGGGACTTCGCCTACGACGGCGATCCGAACATCGTCGAGGTCTACGTCAGTGCCCTGCGCCGCAAGATCGACGTGCCGTTCGGACGGCGGTCGATCACCACAGTGCGCGGGGCGGGGTACCGGCTGGAGTCCGACGGTGGCCGTGATGCCTAGGCCGTTCGCCTCCGTCCGGGCCCGCGCCGCGCTGGCCGCCACCGTGGTCGTGTCGATCGCGCTGGTCGCGGCGGGGATCCTCGTCATCGCCGTGCTGCGGAACAACCTCACCGACCGCGCGAGCCTTCAGGCCGAGGTCACGGCCCGTACCGTGGCAGGGGCCCAGGCCGCGCTCAATGGAAACTTCGGCTCGCTCGACCTGCCCGACGACGAGGACCACCTCGTCCAGGTCGTCGACGCGGCGGGCAAGGTGCTGGCCGCCGGTGACGACCTGCGCGGCCGCGGCGCGATCAGCGACTACGCGCCCGCACCCAAGGCAAGTGCCCCGAGCGACAAGGCCGACAACGACCACGACGACGACCACGACAACACCCCGGCCCGCGGCAAGGTCGGCACCGACGTGGACCGTAAGACCCTCACCGTGAAGGCCGGCGACGAGACGCACGAGTACCGCTTCGCGGCCGTCCACGGCACGACGTACGACGGCCATACGTACACGGTCTACGCAGGCGCCTCGCTGAAGGACGAACAGGCCACCCTGGACCAGGTCACCCGCGCGATGCTGATCGGCCTGCCCTTCCTGCTCGCCGTTGTGGCCGGGGTGACCTGGCTGGTCACCCGGCGGGCGCTGCGCCCCGTGGAGGGCATCCGCGCCGAGATGGCGGAGATCACCGGCAGCGGCGATCTGGCCCGCCGGGTGCCCGAGCCCGACTCGCGGGACGAGATCGCCCGGCTGGCACGGACCACCAACGAAACACTGGCCGCGCTGGAGAGGTCGGTCGAGCGCCAGCACCGGTTCGTCGCCGACGCCTCCCACGAACTGCGCAGCCCCATCGCCTCGTTGCGCACCCAGCTGGAGGTCACCGAACAGCATCCCGAGCTGCTGGACGTCCCCGACCTGCTCCACGACGTCGTACGCCTCCAGCACCTGGCCGCCGACCTGCTCCTGCTGGCCCGCCTCGACGCAGGGGAAAGCCCCGCCGGTACCCGGGTCGACCTGAACGCCATGATCCAGGAGGAGGTCGGGCAGCGTGCGGTCTCGGATCGCATCGCTGCGAACGTGCGCGTCCCCGCCACCCCGCTCGAAACCCTGGGCAGCCGCAGCCAGTTGGCCCGCGTCCTCGGCAACCTCCTGGACAACGCCCAACGCCACGCCACTTCCACCATCACCGTGGAACTGCGGGCCGACGGCGCCGACGCGGTGCTCACCGTCGCCGACGACGGCCACGGCGTCGCCCCAGAGGACCGTGAGCGCGTCTTCGAACGCTTCGTCCGCCTCGACGAGGCCCGCAGCCGCGATGACGGCGGGGCCGGCCTGGGCCTCGCCATCGCCCGCGACGTCGTACGACGGCATGGCGGAACGCTCACCCTCACGGAGGGGCCCGACGGCGGTGCCGCCTTCCGCGTCACTCTGCCGCAGGCGCGCCACTGACTGATCGATCCACGTCCTGGGTTCCTTTACGGCAACCCTGGATTCAGGAAGATCACGACGGCGATCACCCCTCCTGCCTGCGGATACACTTCCGCTCACCCCACGCGGTCCGATCCCGAACTCGCAGGGCCGCCTATCCCCAACTCCCCGAAGAAGAGCCGCAGATGACCCGGACCGATTTCCCGTCCCCGTTCCCTTTCTCCCGGCGCCGCCTGATGGCCGCTGTCGGGGCGGCGGTAGCGCTGGGAGCGATGCTGTCGCTGTTCGTCATGGTCGCCGACCTGCTGGCGGAGCGTCATGCCGGGCTGATCGACCGGACGGTGCTGGGTGAGGCCGTCGAGCACCGCAGCCCGGCGCTGACCTGGTTCATGCAGGGGGTGTCCACGGCGGCGGAGGTGCCGCTGCTGGCGCTTCTGGTCCTGGCGGCCTTGGGCCTGGCCTGGCGCGGGCGGACCTGGCGTCCGCTCGTCCTGGGCGCTGCCGCGACCGGACTGTCCGTGCTGCTGGCCACGCTGGTGAAGAACGTCGCGGCACGGACCCGGCCTCCGGTGGCCACCGCGGTCGTCCACGAGACCGGCTACTCCTTCCCGTCCCGGCACACCACCGTGGCCACCGCCCTCCTGTTCATCCTCGCGTATCTCCTGGCACGGCACATCCGCTCCCGCCTTGCCGCCGTGGCGCTGTGGGTCGGCGCAGCGGGCCTGGCCTGGCTCGTGGCGGCCAGCAGGGTCTATCTCGGTGTGCACTGGTCCACCGACGTCACCGCAGGCTTCGCCCTCGGCGCCGCCGCGACGCTCACCCTGGTCACCCTCGACCAGGGCCGCCACCTGCTCACTCGCGACCCGTCACGGCCCGCCGCCTGACTCGGGAACCCGCACACCACCACCGCCCGCGAGCCGCTGACCACGGCTGGCACCCCATCAACAACCGGGGCCACTGCCACTGGACCCTTTTGCTCGCGCCGCGTGCTCCGGTCCTCCGGTCCGCGGCGGGAGTGGCAGGGCTCTGTCGGCGGCTCAGCTCAGGCCGACGGCCTGGAGCGCGGTGGTCCAGTCGGTGGCGATGGCCCTCTGCGCCGGGGCGAGCCGGATCGTTCCTGCGCAGACCGCCTTGTACAGCTTGTACTCGACGGTGTCCTTGTCGGTGGCGGCGTACCCGCCCACGTCGTAACGGGGTTCGGGCCACAGGTTCTGCGCACTGGTCGGGTTGCCGCCCAGTGACAGCGGTATGAGGTGGTCTTCCTCGTAGTCGGCCGTGCTGGTGTCGCTGTAGCCGTACTCGGCGATCTGCTTCACCTTCAGGGCGTTGGTGTAGCTCGTGGAGGGGCGGATCGAGGAGCTGTAACCGGGCACGCAGATCGTGGAGTTGATCGTGGACTGGGTGACCGCGGAGTTGAGCGCGCCGGGCTGGCAGGCGGCGTCCTGTATCGGCAGGTAGGACTGCGAGCAGCTGGCCGCATGGGCGGTGCCGGTGGTGGTGATGATCAGACCACCCGTGGCAAGGGCCAACGACGATACAGCTACGGCGAGTTGACGCATGCGGGGCATGGGGTCTCCCGGTGTAGGACGCACCCCGACGAGGCATCGGAGTGTCGCCGACATGACAACACCGGATCATCTATGCGGGTAGATAGTTGAAGTGAACAATTCATTGCCGACTGGTTACTTCACCCGGGTCGGCGCACCACGCGTCCGATCGTCGCGTCCTGTGCCCAGACTTGTGCCCTTGCGACAGGGGTCCGAGTTCTTCTTGACGAGTGTGCGGGCGGTGTCCACCACCTCCCCCGACGTTGCCCGGCGCACCCTCCCCCCTCCCGCCCCGTAGAACCGTCTCGCCGGCGGGACAAGGCAAGTTCGGTGGGGGCTCGGCTTCGTCGGCATCGGGGATGTCTTGACCGGGTGGTTCGGGTCCGTGAACGTGGAGGGGATTCAGGGACGTCAGAGGCGCAGTGGAAGGTAGGGGGAAGCGACGTGGGACACACCGGCATGGACGCGGACGTGGTGATCGCGGGCGCCGGGCCGACGGGCTTGATGCTTGCCTGCGAGCTGCGGCTGGCGGGCCTCGACGTGATCGTGGTCGAGCGGCTCGCGGAGCCGACGGGCGAGTCGCGAGCCGGCGGGATGCACTCCCGCACCCTGGAGGTGCTGGACCAGCGCGGAGTCCTGGACCGCTTCCTGGCGCTCGGCGAACTGCAGTCGGTGGGGCACTTCTCCGGACTCTGGCTGGACTTCGACGAGTCCGACTCCAGGCACCCCCGCCCGCTGATGATCCTGCAGAACGTCGTCGAGCGACTGCTGGAGGAGTGGGGCACCGAGCTGGGCGTGCGGGTGCGCCGTTCGTCCGAGGTGAGCGGGATCCGCCAGGACGGGGACGGTGTGACGGTCGAGCTGCAGACGGGGGAGGCGGCACCTGCGACGCTGCGCGCCAGCTACCTCGTGGGCTGCGACGGCGGGCGCAGCACGGTGCGCAAGCTGGCGGGCATCGACTTCCCCGGAACCCCGGCGACGATGACCGCGCTGATCGGTGACGTCGAACTCCCCGATCTGCCCGAGGACTACATCTGGGTGCGGCGCGTTCCCGGCGGCGACTTCTCGGTGATCGCCTTCGAGCCGGGCTGGTACCGGGTCATCACATCCGAGTACGACCACGTCGTGAACCGCGACGAACCCGCGACGTTCGAGCAGCTCCGGGACTCGCTGATCAGGCTCGCCGGCACCGACTACGGCATGCACAGCCCGCGGTGGGTCTCCCAGTTCGGCGACGCCGCACGGCAGGCCGCCCGGTACCGGGACGGCAGGGTGCTGCTCGCGGGCGACGCCGCGCACATCCACTTCCCGGCCGGCGGGCAGGGGCTGAACATGGGGGTCCAGGACGCGGTCAACCTCGGCTGGAAGCTCGCCTCGGTGGTCCGCGGCCAGGCGCCGGAGAGCCTGCTGGACAGCTACCACGCCGAGCGCCACCCCGTGGCGGAGCGCGTTCTGCACAACACCCGGGCGCAGGCGGCCCTGAACCGCCCCGGCATCGACACGGACGCGCTGCGCGACGTGTTCGGCTCGCTCATGGTGTTCGACGACGTCAACCGGTATCTGGTCGGCATGCTCACGGCGCTGGACATCCGGTACGCGGTCGACGGCGATCACCCGCTGGCGGGCCGCCGGGTCCCCGACGCCGACCTCAAGACGCCCGACGGCGACACCTGCGTCTACGAGCTGCTGCACGCCGCCCGTCCCGTACTGCTCGACCTGCGCGGCAGTGCCGCGGTCGCGGCGGCCGCCGAGGGCTGGGCCGATCGCGTCGACCTCGTCGAGGCGCGGAGCGAGGACGACCGCTGGACGGTCCCGGCCGTCGGTGAGATCCCCGCTCCCGATGCGCTCCTCGTCCGCCCCGACGGCCATGTCGCCTGGGTGGCCGCCGCCGGCGGCGCGCCCGACGTCTCCGCGCTGCGGACCGCCCTCACCACCTGGTTCGGCCCGGCCCTGAAGGGGTGAGGCACCCGCCCTCCTGCCCCCGGCCGAAATAGACGGTCGGGGGCAGTTCTCATTGTGCAATCAGGCCGTCGCGCAATCAGGCCGTCGTGCAATCCGGGCGACGGCTTTATGCGGCTATATTCTCTCGGTGTAGAAATCAGGTTTCCATTGCATTGGGTCATGCAGGTAATGGTATTCTGAATAGGTCTTCGGGCAGTAATTCGGCGTACTGGGCCGACTGTCCCGTCACCAGGACAGGGCTGGTCAGAGTGGGTGCCCTTCTGGGAATTTCGCATTCGATGCCATGAAATGCGATGCGCCACGGAATCACGTCACTGTCCACAGTCGAGCGCGAGGAAAGGGGATCCGAGTGCGCCAGAACAGCAACGGCGGCGGAACCAATCAGAAGCGGCAGGCCCGTTCGCGGCACTACCTCATGTGCGAGCCGACATTCTTTGACGTCACCTATTCCATCAATCCGTGGATGGACCCGTCGCTCCCCACGTCCACGGAGCGTGGACTCTCCCAGTGGAAGACGCTGCACGACCTGCTGGTCGACCTGGGGCACACCGTTGAGCTGATCGAGCCCGTCGCCGGGCTGCTGGACATGGTGTACTCCGCCAACGGCGCGACGGTCGTGGACGGCCGTGCGCTGGTCGCCCGCTTCCGGCACGAGGAGCGCGCGGACGAGTCGGCGGCGTATCTGGACTGGTTCCGGGTGCAAGGCTGGGAAGCGCAGCAGGCCGAGTGCGTCAACGAGGGCGAGGGAGACTTCCTGTGCGCGGGTGACGTCATCCTGGCGGGCACCGGATTCCGCAGCGAGCCGAAGTCGCACGACGAGGTACGGGAGTTCTTCGGCAAGCCCGTGCTGGGCCTGACGCTGGTCGACGACAGGTACTACCACCTCGACACGGCGCTCGCCGTGCTCGACGGCGACGAGATCATGTACCACCCCGAGGCGTTCTCGCCCGAGAGCAGGGCGCTGCTCGCGGAGCGGTTCCCGGACGCCGTCCTGGTGGACGCGCCCGACGCGGCGGTCTTCGGTCTCAACGCCGTGTCCGACGGCCTGCATGTGATCATCCCGCAGCAGGCCGAGCGGCTGCCGGACCAGCTCAGGGAGCGCGGCTTCGAGCCCATCGGCGTCGACATGACCGAACTGCTCAAGGGCGGCGGCAGTTCGAAGTGCTGCACCCTGGAACTCCGCCCGCGTCCCTGAGAAGAGGCCGCACCGACAGCCTGCGCAGGCTCTCGGGCCCGCTGACGGAACGCAGCCGTCAGCGCGACTCGGGAAGCCTCCGCAGGCTGTCGGCGTTGCCGTTGGCGTGCTCCGACACACCGGCACCACCGGGCCGGCGCCGGACGTGGAAGGCCCCGGTGTCCGTGCCGGACACTGGGGCCGCTTCCTGTCGCCCCCTCGGGACGGTCAGAGAGGGTTCACGCGGTACATCGGGAAGTACGAGCCGATCCTGCCGTTCGCGTAGTCGTCGGCCAGCTCCGGCACCCGGTCGAAGTCGTAGATCACGTCCGAATCCTTCGGCGCCATCCAGCCCTCGGCCTCCTGGAAGTCCCGGATGCCCTCGGAGTCCTGCAGCCGCCACACATGCGTGTTCACATGGATGTGCCGGCTGATGCACTCGGCGCCCCGCAGATGCGACAGGCGCATCCCCGCCTTCCAGCCGCACGTGGTGACGACTCCCTCGCGGGCCAGGGTCGTCAGGGTGATGTCGTACAGGGGCTCGCCGATGTTGTCCACGAAGATCCCGACTCCGTGGCCGTCGGTGAGGTCGTTGACGAGGTCCTGGAAGGCCGCGACCGATGTGCGGCGCCGCTGGTGGCGGTCCCGGTCCGTCCGCTGCCGCCGGGTGGGCAGCGAGAGGTCGGGGAACAGGCGGCGGTCCACCGGGGTGATGCCGTTCTCCCGCAGGAACTCGACCCGCTCGTCCGAGCCCGCCGTCATCGCCACCCGGAACCCGTACCGCTTGGCCAGCATCAGCTCGGCGAAGGCCACACCGCCGCCCCACCCGAAGACCAGGTGGTTGGCCGGATCGTCGTCGGGGACCTGCGTCCGCCAGCACCCGTACGCCTTGCGCCAGTTGTCCCAGGCGGTGAAGTACCGCCCGTACGTGGCCCACTGGGGCAGCGAGTACGCCGTGCCGTCCGGGATGGGCAGGAGCAGCCGTGCGTCCATCTTCGACCGCTTGGCGAGCAGGCCGATGGTGTGGGGGGCGTCGTAGGCGTAGGCGAGTTCGGCATAGCCGAAGCGGTCGAGCACGCCGAACGGCAGGAGCAGGCACAGGTCGCCCTCGCGGACCTGGACGTCCCGGCTGCTCGCGTTCACCTTGAGCACGCGCACCACGCCCAGGTTGCCTAGGACCACCGCGTCCTCGCCGCGGCTGCTGCACACGTCGATCGGTGAACGGGCCATCGCATGGTCGATGTTGGCCTCCCAGGAGCCGAGGATCGGCTCCACCAGCGCCTCACCCTCATCCAGCGGGCCGAAGGTGAACTGTTCATGTCGCAGCACGCTGCCGAGGCCGCCGTCGTGACGGCCGGCCAGCGCACCGGAGCGCAGGACCCAGGCTTCTGGCGAGTAGATGACAACCTCCTGTGATCGAGTACGTTCCCGGGTTCCCCGCCCGTCAGGCGGTCGTGACGGCCGGCACCCGGTAGTCCACCGAGATGCCGCCCCACGCCTCACCGGCGCCGTAGGCCACGGCCCCGAGCCGGCCCGCGGCGGGCAGGGAACCGGCGTCCAGTTCCTCGGCGAACGCCAGCGGGATCGAGGCGGACGACGTGTTCCCGGAGTTCTCGATCCGGTTCACGAAGGGCACGCCGAGATGGGTGGTGAAGCTGCGGACCTGTTCCAGGATGCGGCCGTTCGCCTGGTGGCCGACCAGGACGGTCGGTGCCGGGCCGTTGTCGAAGAGGTACTGCGCGGACTCCGACATCCGGCGCACGGCGCGGTCGTAGACCTGCGTCCCGTCGAGATGGATGCCGCCCTCGTCGGTCTCCCGCATGAGCGCCTCCTGGGTGCCGTCGCAGCCGGCGACCTGGCGGAAGTCCTCGAACTCAGCGCGGTCCTGGAGCAGGACGGCCGCGGAGCCGTCGCCGAAGATGCACGCCGTCTGCCGGTCCGTGCGGTCCACCAGCCGGGACATGGCCTCCACCGAGCACACCAGGACCGACCGGGCCTGTCCGGCCTCGCAGAGTGAGAGGCCGGTGATCAGCCCGTAGACGAAGCCGCTGCAGGCCGCGTTCATGTCGAAGGCCAGCACCGAGGGGCCGAGCCCGATGAGCTGTGCCACCTTCTGCGCGATGCCCGGCACGCGCTGCCGTACCGACGTGCTGACGACGACCAGGGCGCCGATCGAGGAGGGGTCGTCCATCCTGGTCACGATCGGCGCGCAGGCCTCCGCCGCCACCTCCGCCAGCGGGGTCTCGTCCGGCAGCCAGCAGCGGGAGGCGATGCCGCTGCGGCGCCGGATCCACTCGTCCGTGAGACCGATCGACGCGAAGTGGTCGTTGTCGATCACCCGGCCCGGCTTCGCGGTGGCGATGTCGACGATGCCAGCGCTCATCGCTGGGTCGCCAGCTTCACGAAATAGGTGCTGAAGTCGTCCAGGAAGGCGAAGCCGGCGGTCTCCCTCAGGTCGCCCTTGACCTGGAGTTCGCGCTCCAGCTGCTGGTGCAGCTCGACCAGGTCGAGGGAGTCGAGGTCGAGGTCGCCGACCGGCCGGGCGAGGTCGTCGGGGCCCAACGACGGGTCACGCTCGCGCAGCTTGGCCAGCATGGTGTCCGCGATACGGCTTTCGATGTCGCTCATGTTCCTTCTCCGTTCAAGTGGCGGGGTCTGTGGGTCTCGGCGGGGGGGCTAATCAGCCGCCAACTGGTACAGCACCTCGCCGGACCTGAGGATCGTGCCGGTCGTCGCGGAGTGGGCCGTGACCTGTCCGCCGCGCTCCGCCACGATCTCCGTGCTGGCCTTGTCGGTCTCGACGACCGCGATGACGTCCCCCCGCTCGACCCGGTCACCGACTTCGGCGACCCACTCGATGAGCAGGGCCTCGCCGAGGCTCTGCCCGAAGCTGGGAACGTGCATGTCCACCGGGGATTCGCTCACTTCGTCATCTCCAGCACCTCGTCCTTGATCTCCTGCACACCGATCAGGTAGTCCTTCTCGAAGTCCGCCGGGGGATAGACACGGCGCTCGGGCGCCAGCCGGCGGACCGGTCCCCGCAGCGAGTCGAAGCCGCGCTCGGCCACGGACGCGGCGATCTCGGCACCGATGCCGACGTCCTTGGACCCCTCGTGCACGACCAGCAGCCGCCCGGTGCGGGCGACGGACTCCAGGACCGTGTCCATGTCGAGCGGGGCCACCCAGCGCAGGTCCACCACCTCGACGTCCACCTCGGGGCTGAGCGCCTGCGCCGCTTCCAGCACCTCGTTGGTGATCGCGCCGAACGTGGCGACGGTCAGGTCCGTGCCACGCCGTACGACCCGGGCCGCGCTCGGCGACCTCGCTGGCTCGGGGTCCCGGGCGGGCGTGCTCCGCCGCCAGTACAGGCGGATCGGCTCGTACATCACCACGGGTGAACCGAGGGTCACCGCGTACCGCAGGATCTGGTCGGCGTCCTCGCCCGTGGAGGGGCATGCCACCGAGATCCCCGGGAAGTGCGCGAAGAGCGCCTCGTTGGACTCGCTGTGGTGCTCGACGCCCCGGCCCCCGCCGCCGGTCGGGATCCGCACCACCAGGCTCGGGCTGACCTGCCCGTTCCACCGCTCGCCGATCCGGGCCGCCTGGGTCACCAGCTGGTTCACCGCGGGATAGGTGAACCCGTCGAACTGGATCTCGCAGATCGGCACCAGACCGCTCATCGCCATGCCGACGGCCTGGCCGATGATGGTGGACTCGGCCAGCAGCGAGTCGCGCACCCGGTCCGCGCCGAAGCGCTCTCGCAGCCCCCGGGTCACCCGGAACACGCCGCCCATGCGTCCGACGTCCTCGCCGAGCACCAGCAGTCTCGGATCCTGTTCGAGCAGGTCGGCGAGGGTCGCGTTGATCGACTCCGCCAGACGGGCGGACTGCACGGTGCTCATCACGCGTACTCCTTCATCAACCGCTCGCGCAGCTCCCGCACTTCCGCGTCGACGGCGTCGAACCACGCGGTGTCCACCAGGCCCAGGTCGCGCAGCCGGGCCGCATAGGCGGTCACCGGGTCCGCGGCCTTGCTCCGCGCGATGTCGTCGCGGCTGCGGTACACCTCCTGGGCGTCGGAGGTCGAATGGCCTTGGATGCGGTCCACTTGGATCTCGACGAGATACGGCGCCCGCTCGCCGCGGATATGGGCGGCGGCCCGGGAACAGGCCGAGAAAACGGTTTCCGGGTCCTGCCCCGGGATCCGCACCGACTCGATGCCGAAACCCCGGGCGCGCTCGGCCAGCGAGGTGCGCATCTGCTCCCCGGCCGGTTTCGAGATGGCCCAGCCGTTGTTCTGGCAGACGAACATGACGGACGCCGACTCGACGGCGGCGAGGTTCATCGCCTCCGACATGTCGCCCTCGCTGGTGGCGCCGTCGCCGATGTACACGACGACGAAGTCCTCCCGCCCCTGCAGCCGCTGCCCGATCGAGTAGCCGACGCCGTGCAGCGTCTGCGCGGCCAGGACCAGCGTGTAGGGGAAGAACCGCACCCGGCGCGGGTCCCATCCGCAGAAAGTGCGGCCGGCCCACTGCTCGAGCAGCTCGTCCGGTGCCACACCGCGCAGGAGGGCGACCGCGTGCTCGCGGTAACTGGGAAAGATCGTCGGGGCCGGGCCCACGGCGAGCGCGGAGCCCACCTGCGCGGCCTCGTGACCCATGCAGGACGGCCAGAGGTCGAGTGCGCCCTGCTTCTGCAGCTGATGGGCCTCCTCGTCGACGCCTCGCGTCACCAGCATGTGGCGCAGCAGCGATCGCCGTGTGTCGTCGTCTGGATCTGTTCCGTACTCGGATTCTGACTTCAGGACCATTGATCACCAGTCGCAGGTTCGTCGATGAGCTTTCTGTGGTCGAAGGCGAGCCGCACACCGGCGGCCCTGTCAGGCACGTCCGCCCGGGCCGGTTCGTCCGCCCGGGCCGGTTCGTCAGGCGAAGCACCCGCGAGCACGGCTTCGGCCCATGCGTCCATCAGGAATTCCTTTGCCCTCGTTGTGGCGTAGGCGGGGTCGCGCTGCGCGACGGTGTTCGGCTGGGGTGGGGCTTTTCCGTCGGTTCTCCACTCGGGAGACCGGGCCTTGGCGGGCCGGCCGCGCAGGACCGTAATCGACCGCGCGCTCCCGATCGCCTCGGCGGGAGGAGAATGGCTGAACCCGAATTCGAGCAGGCCCGTCCACGGGCCACTGCCCGGCCATCGTGGCACAGGACCACAGTGGGGTACAGGTGCGGCCCGACGACCGGCAACCGGTCGACCGGCGGTCTAGCCGCCCTTGTGGCGTCGGTGCTCGGGCTCTTAGCGTGGCGTCAGCGACCAGGCCGGCTGCGGATGCCGGGTGTCCTGTCGACAGGACGACGCCGAACGGCGAACCCCCGTCCGGCACCGGTGATTTGCAATTCCGAGTCGCTCCATGACGGTCCGGGGTCGCCCGGACCCCGGCGAATTGCAATCCTGAGTTGTCCCGTGATGGATAGGGGCCACTCGGTCCTGGTGTTTTCCAATCCCGAGTTACGGCGTGACGATTAAGGACGGTGCGCGTGAGCACGAACCCCTTCGACGACGAAGACGGCCGTTTCTACGTCGTGATCAACGACGAGGAGCAGCACTCCCTGTGGCCGGCGTTCGCCGAGGTGCCCGAGGGCTGGCGAGTGGTCTTCGGCGAGGCGGCCAGGGCCGAGTGCCTGGAGTACGTCGAGCAGAACTGGACCGACATGCGTCCGAAGAGCCTGCAGGAGGCCATGGCGGCGGACTGACCGCCGTTCGGATCCACCGGGGGAGTGGAACACGATGTCCGTATCTCGCATGTGCCCAGAGCCCGCCGCACAGCGGGTCGTCCAGTCCGTGCGGCGAAACCCGCCGGACCCGCGGCTGCCCGGGCGGCCGGTCGGTCTACGCGCAGGCAAACACTCTGGTGGGGAGATGACGGTTGTGGGTGGCGTCCTGTGAGCACGGTGAGCAGCTACAAGGCGCGGCCGGTGCGCACCAGCGGTGAGCCCGTGCAGCGCGACGGGGTTCTGTCCTTTGTGGAGAAGGAAGCAAAGGTGCAGAAGTCGGGGATGACCTTCCCGCAGAACCTGTCGGAGCGGGCCTGGGAGCGGATCGGGACCGGCCTGCGCGAACTCACCAATTCCTCGGCCTGGTGGCTCGCCGACTGGCTGATCTTCGGGGAGGCCGCCTACGGGTTGCGGCGGTACCGGGAGGCGATCGAGAGGACGGGGCTCGACTACCAGACCCTGCGCAACTACGCGTGGGTGGCCCGGCGGTTCGAGCACCACCGCAGGCGGGACAGCCTCAGCTTCGCCCACCACGCCGAGGTGACCCGGCTGTCGCCGGCCGAGCAGGACTACTGGCTGCGCAAGGCCGAGCAGCAGAAGTGGTCGCGCAACGAACTCCGCAAGGCGGTCCGTGCCAGCCTGGCCGAGCAGTCCGGGCAGTCCGACACTCCCCCGAGTGGCGGCAACGAGAAGCAAGAGGTGCCCCGGCCGGTCGAGTTGGCGGGCGCCGACCAGCGCCGGCGGAAGGTCACCACGCTCACCATCGAGCTGGACGCCGGCCAGCTGGACTACTACTCGAAGGTGGCTGCCGCGCACGGTCTGCCCGTCGACAAGTGGGTGACCCAGGTGCTCGACGCAGCCGAGCGGCGCACCGCCTAGCGGCGTACCGCCGAGCGGCGTACCGCGGAGTGGCACATCGCCCACGGGCGTACCGCCCACAGGGGACATGTGGCCCACAGGGACACCGTCCACAGGCACACGGCCCGGAGGCGCCGGACAAGCCCCGTTTTCGTGGTGTGCCGGCGGCCCGGCCCACCGGACACCCGTCACATCGGAGTCAGTTGATGATCCTTCAGGGAAAGCGGGTCGCCCTGCCCTCGGCGCCCGTCGTCCACAGGCAGTTCGAGGCCCATGCGCAGGCCGCCCCCGACGCCGTAGCCGTCGTCTGCGCCGGACAGCAGGTGACGTACGCGGAACTGGACGCGAGGGCCAACCGGTTCGCGCACTTCCTCATCGCGCGCGGACACGGCCGGGGTGCGAAGGTCGGTGTCTGCCTCGACTACTCGATCGACATGGTCGTCGCAATCCTCGGCACGCTCAAGGCCGGTGCGGCCTATGTGCCGTTCGACCCGGCCTACCCGGCGGCGCGGCTCCAGCTGCTGCTGGGGCAGATCCCCGATCTCGCCCTGATCGTGACCTCCCCGGCCACGGCCGCACTGGTCGAGTCGGCGTCCGCCGAGGCCATCGACCTGGAGCAGCTCTCCGATCACCTGGCGGGCCTGTCGGCGACCGGCCCCGACGTCCAGGTCACCGGGGACGACGTGTGCTACGCGGTCTTCACGTCCGGGTCCACCGGTACACCGAAGCTGACCGCGGTGCGGCACGAGGGCTGGTTCAACCTGATGAACTGGCTGATGCTCGAGTACGGCCTGCATTCCGGGTCGAACAACCTGGTCGTCAGCGCGTTCGGGTTCGACCTCTCCCAGCGCGCCCTGATGACGCCGCTGTTCTGCGGTGCCACCCAGCACCTGCTGGCGAGCCGGAACTTCGACGCCGCGATGGCCTACCGCATACTGACCAAGCACGGGATCCGCACGGTGCACTGCGCCTCCAGCACGCTGTACCTGCTGGTGGACTGGGAGACCGCGCGGGGCGGCGAAGCGCTCACCCGGCTCGACTACGTGCTGTTCGGCGGCGAGCCGCTGCACGTCGAACGGGTCGCGGACTGGGCCCGGCGCGAGGGAAACACCTGCGTTCTGCTGCACCAGTACGGCGTCGCCGAGTGCACGGACGTCGCCTCGTCGTACGACCTCGCCGACTACCGTCCCGGTGAGCACGACATCGCTCCGGTCGGCAAGCCGGTCTACAACACCGAGATCCACATCCTCGACGAGGGGATGCGCGGTGTCGCGCCGGGGGAGTCCGGGGAGATCTGCATCTCCGGGGCCAGCGTCGGCGCGGGCTACCTCAACGGCACCGGTCCCGAGTCCGAGCGGTTCACGACGGTCGAGGTCGACGGCGTACCGCGCCGGCTGTACCGCACGGGTGACCGCGGCCATGTGAACGAGGCCGGTGACCTCGTCGTCGCCGGCCGGATGGACGCGCAGGTGAAGGTGCGGGGCATGCGTATCGACCCCACCGACATCGAGCGCGCGCTCGGCAGGCTGGCCGGGGTCCGGCAGGCCGCCGTGGTGGTCGGCCACACCGACTCCGGCGACACCGAGCTGATCGCGTTCATCGTCCCGGCCGGGGACGACCTCGCCGAGAACGACGTGCGCACCCGCCTCCTCGAAACACTGCCGCGGAACATGGTTCCGGCGCGGTTCGTCAACATCCCGCGGATTCCGCTGAGTCCGCACGGGAAAGTGGACCGCGCGGCGCTGGCCGAGGAGTTCCGGAAGCAGTACGCCGAGAGCGCGACGACGGCATAGTCGACGGACCTTGATGACCAACGAAAGGACTGTGATGATTGCCGAAAGGGTGCGCACCATCTGGTGCCGGGAACTCCAGCGCAATGACATATCGGTCGACGACAACTTCTTCGCCCTGGGCGGCCAGTCCGTAATCATGGCCAAAATCCAAGGGGCCTTCATCGAGGAACTGGACGTCGAAGTCCCGGTGGACCAGATGTTCCTCAACCCGACCGTGGCGTCGATATCCGCGTACATCGAATCCCTCGGTGTGACCACCTCATAGCGCACGAAGGCACTTCCGGCTGCGGCCGCATTGGGATCCAGAAAACTACCGGTTAGAGAGGCGCCATGTACGACGTCATTGTCATAGGTGCCCGTTGTGCGGGTTCGCCAGCGGCCATGTTGTTCGCGCGGCAGGGATATCGCGTCCTGCTCCTGGAGAAAGCGCGGTTCCCGCAGGACACGCTGTCCTCGCATTACATCCACCAGCCGGGCGTGGCGCTGCTCGGCCGCTGGGGGCTGCTCGACAAGCTCGCGGCGACCGGCTGCACGCCGATCAACCAGGAGAGCTACGAGGGCCCCGACGTCCAGCTGAAGGGCTTCTCCGTGCCGGTCGACGGCTACCGGACGACCTATGCGCCGAGGCGGTTCGTGCTCGACCCGATCCTCGCCGACGGCGCCGTGGCGGCCGGCGTGGATTTCCGGGAGTCCTGCGCGGTCACCGACCTGGTGTTCGAGGGCGACCGGGTCGTCGGGGTGCAGTACACGACGCCCGAGGGCACCGCGGCGACGGAGCGGGCGCGGCTGGTCGTCGGCGCGGACGGCATGCGCTCCCTGGTGGCCCGCAAGGCCGGTGCGCAGAACGTCATCGAGCACCCGCGGATGACCTGCGTCTACTACAGCTACTGGGCCGGGGTCCCCGCGGGCTTCGAGCTGTACGAGCGGCCGGGGCGCTGGGTCGCGACCCTGCCCACCAACAACGACCTCACGCTGATCATGACGTACTTCCCGCAGGACGAGTACAACGAGGTCCGCAAGGCGGTGGAACCCGCCTATCTCGAAGCCGTCCGCACGACGGCCCCCGAGCTGTACGAGCGGATGTCCGCGGGCGAGCGCGTGGAGCAGATGTACGGCACGGGGCACCAGGAGAACTACTTCCGCAAGGCCTACGGGCCGGGGTGGGTGCTGGTCGGTGACGCGGTGCACCACAAGGACTCCATCACCGCACGCGGTATCACCGACGCCTTCATCCAGGCGCAGTCGCTCATCGACCACATCGGGGAGGGACTGCACGACGACGCCGCGCTCAACGCGGCGCTGAGGCGCTACGAGAACGACCTGAGCAACAACTTCCTCAACCTCTACCAGGGCGTGCTCAACGTGGCCGAGCTGAAGCCCGAGGGGCGGACGGAGATGCTGCGGAAGCTGGTCGGTCACCAGGAGCTGATCGACCGGTACTTCTCGACGGTGTCGGGCGCGTGCTCCCTCGACGACTTCTACAACGCCGACCTCTTGACGGTACTCGATCAGGACTGAGTGGCGGATTGCTCACTGGTAGCTCTGCCGATTTGGAGACACAATGATCCCGTTGTCGTTCGCGCAGCGCCGGCTGTGGTTCGTGGACCGGTTCGAAGGCCCGTCGCCGACCTACAACGGCGCTTTCGCCCTGCGGCTGACCGGTGAGCTGAGCGTGAGTGCGCTGCAGGCGGCGCTCCGCGATGTCATCGACAGGCACGAGGCCCTGCGCACGGTGATCGTCGAGGACGACGACGGGGTCCCGCACCAGCAGGTGCTGCCCTCCGATCAGAAGCCGTTCGACCTGCCGGTCGTCGAGGTCACGGAGGAGGAGCGGGCCGCGGCGGTCGACGCGGTGGCCACCGAGTGCTTCGACCTGGCCGCCGACATCCCGATCCGCGCCAGGCTGGTGCGCTGCGGACCGCAGGACAACACCCTGGTCCTGGTGGCACATCACATCGCCGTGGACGGCGAGTCCTTCGGGCCGCTGTTCCGCGATCTCACCACGGCCTTCGCGGCCCGCAGTGAGGGCATGGCCCCGGCGTGGGAGCCGCTCCCGGTGCAGTACGCGGACTACACGCTGTGGCAGCGGGACCTGCTCGGTGAGGAGTCCGATCCGAAGAGCATGGCTGCCAAGCAGCTGGAGTACTGGCGGCAGGCGCTGGCCGACATGGCACAGCCGCTGGCCATACCGACCGATCACCCGCGCCCGAAGGTGATGAGCCAGCGCGGCGATCTGGTCCGGTTCTCGATCGACCCCGACCTGCTCCGGTCCGTGGAGAAGCTGGCCGCGCAGGCGGACACCACCGTCTCCATGGTCATGCACTCCACGCTGGCGGTCCTTCTGCACCACCTCGGCTGCGGTGACGACGTGCCCATCGGCGCACCGATCGCGGGGCGCACCGACGAGGAACTGCGGGACCTCATCGGGTTCTTCGTCAACACCTGGGTGCTGCGTATCGACCTCTCCGGGAACCCGACCTTCCGCCAGCTGCTCCAGCGGGTGCGGGACACGTCCCTCGCCGCGTACGACAACCAGGACATGCCGTTCGAGCGGCTGGTGGAGCTGCTGAACCCGGACCGGTCCACCGCCTACCACCCGTTCTTCCAGGTGATGCTCTCCTGGCAGCCCCCCGTGCCGGATCTGGAACTCCCCGGCCTCGGTGTCGAGGCCGTGAAGCTGGAGACCCAGACGGCCAAGTTCGACCTGTTCTTCGACATGCTCCCGAACAACTCGGGCGGGGCCGAGTGCCGTCTGGAGTACGTCGCCGACCTGTTCGACCGGGACACGGCCGAGGCCATCGCGGACCGGTTCGTCCGCGTCCTGGGCCGGCTCGTGGCCGACTCGGGGCACCGGATCGGCGGCATCGACGTGCTCGACGCGGCCGAGCGGGACCTGTTGCTCAACCGGTTCAACGACACCGCCACAGCGGTGCCCGAGCTGACGGTCCCGGCCCTGTTCGAGAGGCAGGTGGCCAGGACGCCGGACGCCGAGGCGATCGTGTGCGGCGACCGGACGCTGACCTACCGGGAACTCGACGACCGGGCGAACAGCGTCGCGTGGGAGCTGGTCCGGCGCGGTGCCGGGCCGGAAGACCTGGTGGTGCTGGCGCTGCCGCGCACGGAGGACCTGGTGGTCGGCCTGCTCGGCATCCTCAAGTCGGGTGCCGGGTACCTGCCGATGGACCCGCAGTACCTCGGCGGGCGCGCGGAGAGCGTGCTGTCCGAGGCACGCCCGCGTTTCGTCGTCACCGACACCGCGACCTCGCAGGACCTGCCGCAGAACGACATGGCGAGCATCAACCTCGACCACCGCGCGGAGTGGGACCCGGCCACGGGGACGCTGGACGACGCGGGCCGGATCGCGCCGCTGGGACCGGACAACCTGGCGTACGTGATGTACACCTCCGGCTCCACCGGCAAGCCGAAGGGCGCGGCGATCACCCACCGCAACGTCGTCAACGGCGTGCAGGAGCTGGTGCGCGTCCTCGACGCACCGCCCGGATGGCGGATGCTGGCCGGCACCTCGGTGAACTTCGACGTCTCCGTCTTCGAGCTGCTGACCACCCTGTCCACCGGCGGCACGGCCGAGGTGGTGCCGAACGCGCTGGCGCTCGGCGAGCGGGACAGCTGGGACGGCCATGTGATCAGCGCGGTCCCCTCGGTGCTCGGCGAACTGGTGGGTCACCTGGAGAAGGCGACCGACGTGCGCACGGTCGTGTTCGCGGGCGATGTGCTCCCGGCCCGACTGGTGCAGCAGGTGCGTGAGGCCCTGCCCGGGGTGCAGGTCGTGAACTCCTACGGGCAGAGCGAGAGCTTCTACGCCACCACGTTCTCCCTCGCGGCGTCCGAGGAGTGGGCGGAGAACGACGTCGCGCCGATCGGCACCCCGCTGGGCAACATGCGTGCCTACGTGCTGGGCCCGGGACTCGCCCCGGTGCCGCAGGGCGTGATCGGTGAGCTGTACGTCGTCGGGACCTGCCTCGGCCGCGGCTACCACGGCCGCCCGGGCCTGACCGCCGAGCGCTATGTGGCGAACCCGTTCGGCCCCGCGGGCGAGCGGATGTACCGCACGGGCGACCTGGCCCGCTGGAACGCGCGTGGCCGGCTGGAGTGCGTCGGCAGGGCCGACGGCCAGGTGAAGGTGCGCGGCTTCCGCATCGAGACCGCCGAGGTCGAGGCGGCATGCCTGCAGCACCCCGGCATCAGCCAGGCGGTGGTCATCAGCCGGGAGGTGCCCTCGGGCGGGCGGCGGCTCGTCGCGTACGTGGTGCACACCGGCGAGGGAGCCGTCGGTGACGACGGCGCCGGTGGCATCGGCGATGTGGATGTGCTGGCCGGAGCCTCGTCCGCCGAGCTGCGCAAGTTCGTCGCGGCCCGGCTGCCCGACTACATGGTGCCGTCGGCCTTCGTGGCCCTCGGCCGGATGCCGCTCGGGCCCACCGGCAAGCTGGACCGTTCGGCGCTGCCCGAACCGGAGTTCCTGGGCGAGGCCTACCGGGAGCCGCGTACCGAGGCCGAGAAGGTCATCACCGCGGCGTACGCGGACGTGCTCGGTGTGGACCGGGTCGGTGTCGACGACGACTTCTTCGCGGTGGGCGGGGACAGCCTGCGCTCGATCCAGGTGGTCGCGCGGGCCCGGGCCCGCGGCCTGGACCTCACCACGCGGGAGATCTTCGAGTGCCGCACGGCGGCCCGGCTGGCCGAGGTGGCCGCCGCCCGCAAGGACCGGGTGCCCGTGCTCGCGGAGGATGAGAGCGGCGGCGTGGGCCCGATGCCGCTGCAGCCGGTGGCGCGGCATGTGTTCGAGCACGGCGGCGGGACGAACCGTTTCGCCATGGCGATGGCGCTGGAACTCCCCGCCGGCATCGACGCGGACGGGCTGGCCGCGACGCTGGACGCCGTGCTCGACCGGCACGACCTGCTGCGCGCGCAGCTGGTGCGCGGCGACGAGCTGTCCCTCGTCGTGCGTCCGGCGGGCACCGTGCGGGCCGCGGACCTGATCCGCCGGGTCGCCTGCGACGACCGGTGGGACGAGCCGTCCTCGCTGCGGACGGCGAAGGCGGAGCTGGACGACGCGGTCGGGCGGCTCGACCCGGAGGCCGGGACCATGGCGGACTTCGTCTGGTTCGCCGCGGACTCGGGTGCGGGCCGGCTGCTGGTGGTGCTGCACCACCTGGTGGTGGACGGTGTCTCCTGGCGCATCCTCATGTCGGACTTCGCCGAGGCGTGGCAGCAGGTCCGCTTGGGCAAGGAGCCCGAGCTGCCCGCGGTCGGCACGTCGGCCCGCCGCTGGGCGTCGGCGCTCGAGACGGAGGCGCTGACCCCGGAGCGGGAGGCGGAACTGGCGTACTGGCGGGACCTGCTCGCCGCGCCGAACCCGCCGCTGGGCGCGCGGGCGTTCGACCCGGCGGTGGATGTGTGGTCCACGGTCGACACCGTGCAGGTGGAGCTGCCCGCGGAGGTCACCGAGGCGGTGCTGACCAGGCTGCCCGCGGCGGTCAAGGGCACCGGCACCGATGTGCTGCTCGCCGCGCTCGCCCTGGCGGTGAACCGGTGGGCCGGTGCGGACCGCTCGACCCTGGTCCGCCTGGAGGGACACGGCCGTGAGGAGGACGTCGTCCCCGGGGCCGACCTCTCCCGGACCGTCGGATGGTTCACCAGCATGTACCCGGCCCGGGTCGACGTGGGCGGGGTGGACCTGGCCGAGGTGCTGGCCGGCGGCCCCGCCGCCGGTAAGGCGGTCAAGCTGGTCAAGGAGCAGCTGCGCGGGGTCCCGGACAAGGGCGTGGGCTACGGACTGCTGCGCCACCTGAACCCGGAGACCGCCTCGCAGCTCGCCGAGTACCCGGTGCCGCAGATCGGCTTCAACTACCTCGGCCGGATCTCCGACAGCGACGTGCCCGAGCACCTGCGTGCCGACGGGTGGGGACCGGCGTCCTGGTCCACCGAGCTGATCCCGGCGCCCGACCCGGACCTGCCGGCGCTGTCCGCGCTGGAGGTCAACTCGGTCGCCACGGACACCGCCGACGGCACCCGGCTGCAGGCGGCCTTCATGTTCCCCACCGGGGTGCTGTCCCGCGAGCGGACCTCCGAACTGGCCGAGCTGTGGGTCGAGGTGCTGCACGGCATGGCCGCGCACGCCGCACAGCCGGAGGCCGGCGGGCTGACGCCCTCGGACGCCCCGCTGGTCTCGGTGCGGCAGGACGAGATCGAGGCCTGGGAGCAGCGCTACGGCCGCCTGGTCGAGGTGTGGCCGCAGGCCCCGGGGCAGTCCGGGATCCAGTTCCAGGCCGCGCTCGCCGACGGCTCCTTCGACGTCTACCACATGCAGTTCGTACTGCATCTGTCCGGGCAGGTGGACCCGGCGCGCATGCGGTCGGCCGGGCAGGCACTGCTCGACCGGTACCCGAACCTGCGCTCCGCGTTCCTCGCCGGAGCCGGCGGCGATCCGGTGCAGGTCGTGGCGGAGCATGTCGCCCTGCCCTGGCGGCACATCGACCTGACCGGTCGGACCGAGGCCGAGCAGGACGCGGCGCTCGACACCTTCCTCGCCGAGGACCGGGCCGCCCAGCTCGACCCCACCCGGCCGCCGCTGATCCGCCTGGCTCTGCTCAGCTGCGGGCCGCAGCAGGCGAAGCTCATCATCACGGCGCATCACACCCTGTTCGACGGCTGGTCGTCGCCGCTGGTGATCACGGACCTGATCCGGCTGTACTCCGGGACCTACGAGCTTCCCCCGGTGCGCAGTTACGGCGACTACCTGGCCTGGCTGTCCACGCGAGACCGGGAGGAGTCGGCCGCCCGGTGGGCCGCCGAGCTGGCCGGATTCGACCAGCCGACCCTCGTGGCGCCGAACGCCCCGGTCCAGGAGGCGGCGTCCGCCCTCGGGCGGGTCGAGGTACCGCTCTCGATCGACAAGGGACGTGAACTCGCCCGGCGCGCCGCGGAACTCGGGGTCACGCTGAACACGCTCCTGCAGGGCGCGTGGGGGATCCTGGTCTCGAAGCTGACCGGACAGCAGGACGTGGTGTTCGGCGCCGCCGTCAACGGTCGCCCGGCCGATCTCCTCGGTTCGGACGAAATGGTCGGCCTGTTCATCAACACCCTGCCGACCAGGGTGTTCTGCCGGCCGGACCAGAGCTTCGGCGAGGTCATCACCGAGCTGCAGGACCGGCAGACCGCTCTGCTCGACCACCACTACTACGGCCTTGCCGACATCCAGCGCGGCGTCGGGCTGCCCGCCCTGTTCGACACGATCGTCGTGTTCGAGAACTACCCGGTCGACCGTGAGGGCATGGTCGACGCGAACCTCTCGGCGGGCTTCACGATCGACGCCATCCGGCCGTTCGCCGGCTCGCACTACCCGCTCACCCTCAACGCCTCCGACCCCTACCTGAGGCTCTCCCTCGACTACCAGAACAACCTCTACGACCGCGACGCGGCCGAGGAGATCGCCGCCCGCCTCGTCCGGGTGCTGGAGCAGCTGCTCGACGACCCGACGGTGCCGGTGCGTGCCGTCGAGGTGCTCGCGGAGGACGAGCGGGACTGGCTGGTGCGGCGGGTCAACGACACGGCGCATCCGGTGGCCGCGGACACTCTGCCCGGCGCGTTCGAGGCTCAGGTGGAGCGCGACCCCGATCGCGTGGCACTGATCGGCGAGCAGGAGACGCTGACCTACCGGGAGTTCGACCGGCGCGCCAATCAGCTGGCGCACTGGCTGGTCGAACAGGGTGCGGGCCCCGAACAGCTGGTCGCGGTGCGGATCCCCCGTTCCGTGGACCTGATGGTGGCGATCTACGCGGTGGGCAAGGCGGGTGCGGCGTATCTGCCGGTGGACACCGACCTGCCCGAGGACCGGGTGCGGCACGTGCTGGACAGTGCCAAGCCGCTGCTGGTGCTCGACGAGGAGCTTCCGGACGTGTCCGGGTACCCGGTGGTGCGGCCGGAGCGCGCGCTGTCGCCGGACAACGCCGCGTACGTCATCTACACCTCCGGGTCCACCGGTGGCCCCAAGGGCGTGCAGGTGGCGCACCGGTCGATCATGAACCGGCTGAAGTGGGGTCTGGCGCACTTCGACGTCGGCGTCGAGGACCGCGTGCTGCTCAGCACGTCGGCGAGCTTCGACGTGTCGGTGCCGGAGCTGTTCGCCCCCCTCCAGGTCGGTGCGGCTGTGGTGATCGCGCGTCCGGACGGGCGCCGCGACCCGGCGTATCTGGCCGAGCTGATCCGGCGGGAGCGGGTGACCGGCGCGGACTTCGTGCCCTCCCTGCTGGAGGCGTTCCTCGCCGAGCCCTCGGCCAAGGAGTGCACCAGCCTGCGCTGGATCGAGGTCGCGGGCGAGGCGTTCCCGCCGGCGCTGGCCAACAGGGCCACCGACGTGCTGCCCGACTGCGGTGTGCACAACCTGTACGGTCCCACCGAGGCGTCGGTGGAGGTCACGGCGTGGCAGCACGTGCCGGGCGCGGACCGGGTGCCGATCGGCGCACCGGTCTGGAACACCCAGGTGTACGTGCTGGACACGGACCTGCGTCCGGTCGCGCCCGGGGTCGCCGGCGAGCTGTATCTGGCCGGCGCCGGCCTGGCGAGGGGTTACCTCGGGCAGACCGCGCTGACCGCGAACCGGTTCGTCGCCTGCCCCTACGGCGCGCCGGGGACCCGGATGTACCGCACCGGCGATGTCGTGCGCTGGAACCAGGACGGCCAGGTCGAGTACATCGGGCGGTCCGACTACCAGGTCAAGGTCCGCGGGTTCCGTATCGAGCTGGCCGAGGTGGAGTCGGCGCTGACCGCGCACCCGGACGTCGACAGCGCGGTGGCCGTGGTGCGCGAGGACCGCGCCGATGACCAGCGGCTCGTCGCGTACGTGGTGCCGGGCAACGGCGGGACGGACGCGGGCGGGCTGGACATCGCGGCCCTGACGGACCTGGTCCGGGAGCATCTGCCGGAGTACATGGTCCCCTCGGCGATCGTGCCGCTCGCCGCGTTCCCCACGACACCGAGCGGGAAGCTCGACCGCAACGCGCTGCCCGCACCGGACCACGCGGAAGCCGCGACCGGCCGAGGGCCGCGCAACCCCACCGAGGAAGTCCTCTGCCGGCTGTTCGCCGAGCTGCTCGGTGTGGAGGAAGTCGGCATCGACGTCGACTTCTTCGACCATGGCGGGCATTCGCTGCTGGCCACCCGGCTGACCGGCCGCGTCCGCAGCGAGCTCAACGTCGACGTGAAGGTCACGACGGTGTTCCGCAACCCGACCGTCGCCCAGCTGGCGGCTCAGCTCCAGAAGCTGGCCACGTCGAAGCGCCCCCAGCTGCGACCGATGAACGTGCAGGAGTAGCGTCGATGATCCCGTTGTCCTTTGCCCAGCGTCGGATGTGGTTCCTCCACCGTCTGGAGGGCCCGTCCGCGACCTACAACATCCCGTTCGTGCTGCGCCTGGAAGGGCCGCTGGACACGGCGGCCCTGGCCGCGGCGGTGACGGATGTCGTCACCCGGCACGAGAGCCTGCGTACCCTGATCGTGGAGGACGCGGACGGAACGCCGGAGCAGCGGGTCCTGACCCCGCAGGAGGCGGACCTCCGGGTCCCGGTGGTCGACATGGCCGCGGACGCGGTGGACGCCGCGCTGCACGAACTCGCGTCCCGGGGCTTCGAGCTGGACACGGACCTCCCCCTGCGGGCGACCGTCTTCCGGGTCGCCCCGCAGGAGCACGTGCTGGTGTTCGTGTTCCACCACATCGCCGCGGACGGGTCGTCGATGGCGCCCTTCCTGCGGGATCTGATGTCGGCGTACGCCGCCCGCCACCGGGGGAGTGCGCCGCAGTGGACACCCCTCGCGGTGCAGTACAAGGACTACACGCTGTGGCAGCAGCAGCTGCTGGGCGACGAGGACGACCCGGAGAGCGTGGCCGCGGAGCAACTGGCGTACTGGAGCCAGGAGCTGGCCGAGGTGCCGCAGCCGCTGCAGCTGCCGCTGGACCGGCCGCGGCCGACGGTGGCCGGCCACCGGGGCGGCCATGTCTCCTTCGAGCTGGAACCCGAACTGGTCGCCCGGCTGGGCAAGCTGGCCGCCGACCGCGGCGCCACGGCGCCGATGGTGGCCCAGGCCGCGCTCGCGGTGCTGCTGCAGAAGCTGGGCGGCGGCGAGGACGTGACGATCGGCAGCCCGATCGAGGGGCGCACCGACGAGGCGCTGGCCGATCTGGTCGGGTTCTTCATCAACACCTGGGTGCTGCGCGCCGACCTGTCGCGCAACCCGTCCTTCGGCGAACTGCTGGAGCAGGTGCGGGACAAGTCCCTCGCCGCGTACGACAACCAGGACGTCCCGTTCGAGCGGCTGGTGGAGCTGCTCAACCTGGAGCGTTCCACCGCGTACACACCGCTGTTCCAGGTCATGCTGGCCTGGCAGTTCGTGTGGCCGGAGATCGAGATGCCGGGACTGCGGGTCACACCTGTCCCGGCGGGCACCGAGACGGCCATGTACGACCTGTACTTCAACATCGTCCCGGACGCGACCGGGCGCGCGCACGGGCGGCTGGAGTACGCGACGGAGCTGTTCGACCACAGCACGGCCGTCGACATCGTCGACCGTTTCGTGCGCATCCTGGAGCAGGCGGTCGCCGATCCGGGTGTGCGTGCCGCAGACGTCGACGTGCTCGGCGGGGACGAGCAGGAGTGGTTGCTGCGCACGGCGAACGACACGGTCGAGCCGACGCTGGACGCGGGCCTGGTGGAGACGGTGCGCCGGCACGCGGAGGCGACACCGGACGCGCTCGCCGTCATCGGCGAGGAGAAGTCGCTGACCTACGGGCAGCTGGACGCGCGGGCCGACCGGCTCGCGCACTGGCTCATCGGTCGCGGCGTGCGGCCGGAGTCGCTGGTCGCCGTCTGCCTGCCCCGGTCCACGGACCTCGTGGTCGCGCTGCTGGCGGTGCTGAAGACGGGTGCGGCGTACATCCCGATCGACCCGGACCACCCGCGCTCCCGGATCGACTACATCCTTCAGGACTCCCGCCCGGCGCTCGTGCTGGACGCCGACGCGCTGGCCGGCGCCGGTGCCGATGACGCCGCATGCGCGGAGTCGGCGCCGGCGGTGCACGTCGCGCCGGAGAACACCGCCTACGTCATCTACACCTCCGGTTCGACCGGGAACCCGAAGGGTGTCGCGGTCCCGCGCGGCGCGCTGGCGAACTTCCTGGCCACGATGGGCCGACGGGTCCCGCTGTCGCCCGCGGACCGCTTGCTCGCGGTGACCACGGTGTCGTTCGACATCGCGGCACTGGAGCTGTACCTCCCGCTGGTCTCCGGAGCGGCGGTGGTGCTCGCGGGCAAGGACACCCTTTCCGATCCGTCGGCCGTCGTGGCGGTGATGCGCCGCCACGAGGTCACCGCGGTACAGGCGACTCCGGCCTTCTGGCAGATGCTGGTGACGCACGAGCCGGGCGCCGCCGAGGGCCTGCGGGTCCTGGTCGGCGGCGAGGCCCTGCCGACCCGGCTGGCCGAGACACTGGCCGACCAGGCCGCCGAGGTGTCCAACGTGTACGGCCCGACCGAGACGACGATCTGGTCGACCATGGCGGCCGTCGAGGCCGGAGCGGGCGTGACGATCGGGGCGCCGATCGGCAACACCCAGGTGTACGTGCTCGACTCCGTGCTGCGCCCGGTCCCGCGTGGGGTGCAGGGCGACCTGTACATCGCGGGCGACGGCCTGGCCCGGGGCTATTTCGGCCGCCCCGGGTTGACCTCGGAGCGGTTCGTGGCCTGCCCGTTCGGTCCTCCCGGTGCGCGGATGTACCGCACCGGCGACCTGGTGCGCTGGAGCAGGGACGGCCGGCTGGAGTACGTCGGACGGAGCGACTTCCAGGTGAAGGTCCGGGGTTTCCGGATCGAGCTGGGCGAGATCGAACATGTGCTGGCCGGGCACCCCGGTGTGGCACAGGCCGTGGTCGTGGTGCGCGAGGACCAGCAGGACGACAAGCGCCTCGTCGGCTATGTGGTGCCCGAGTCGGACGCTGAGGCGGCCGACCGGCCGGACGGGATCAGCGCGCTGCTCGCCGAGCTGCCCGAGTACGTGCGCGGGCGCCTTCCGGACTACATGGTGCCTTCCGCGCTGGTGCCGCTGGCCAAGATCCCGCTGACGCCGAACGGGAAGCTGAACCGGCGGGCGCTGCCGGTGCCGGACTACGCCCAGGTCTCGACCGGCCGCGCGCCGCGCAACCAGCGTGAGGAGACCCTCTGCGCGCTGTTCGCCGAAGTGCTCGGTATCGAGAGCGTCGGCATCGACGACGACTACTTCGCACTCGGCGGGGACAGCATCCGTTCCGTCCAGGTCGTCGCGCGGGCCAAGGCCCGCGGCATGGCGGTCAGCGTGCGGCAGATCTTCGAGCACCGCACGGTCGCCCGGCTCGCGGAACTGGTCGAGGGGCAGGAGGAGGACCGCCTGACCCTGGCCGAGCTGCCCGGTGGCGGCGTCGGCTGGGTCCCGCTGCCGCCGATGGCGGCGCATGTGCTCGCGCTGGGCGGTGACATCGGCCGGTTCTCCATGGCCGGGATGCTGACCCTGCCCGAGGGCGTCGACCGTGCGGGGCTGCTCGCCACCGTGCAGTCCGTGCTGGACCGGCACGACGCGTTGCGTTCCCGGTACGACCGGGCGCGGCCGGGCCTGTGGATCGAGCCGCCCGGCAGCGTGGACGCCGGCCCGCTGCTGCGGGAAGTCCCCGGCGACGGCGCCGATGTGAACGCCGAGCTGGACGCGGCCGCGGGCCGGCTGGACCCGGACGCGGCCGTCATGGCGCAGTTCGTGTGGTTCACCTCCGGCACGGGGGTGGACCGGCTGCTGATCGTGCTGCACCACCTGGTCGTCGACGGGGTGTCGTGGCGGATCCTGGTCCCGGACCTGATCGCTGCCTGGCAGCGGGTCCGGGAGGGCCGCACCCCGCAACCGGCGGCGGGTACCTCGCTGCGCCGGTGGGCGCATGCCCTGGTCGACGAGGCGGCCCGTCCGGAGCGCGTGGCGGAACTGCCGGTGTGGCAGGAGATCCTGCGCGGGGACGAGCCCGTGCTGGGAGCGCGGGAGCTGGACCGGACGCGCGATGTCGCGGCCACCGTGGACACGGTGCGGGTCCAGGTGCCGGCGGAGGTCACCCAGACCCTGCTGGACGTGCTGCCCTCGGTGTTCCGTGCCGGTGCCGACGACGGCCTGCTCACCGGACTGGCGCTGGCGCTGGCCCGCTGGCGCCGGACGCGGGGCGTGTCCGGCTCCTCGGCGCTGGTGCGCAGGGAAGGGCACGGCCGGGAGGAGCACGTGGTGCCCGGCGCGGACGTGTCGAGCACGCTCGGATGGCTCACCTCGCTGTTCCCGGTCCGCCTCGACCTGGCCGGCATCGACGTGGCGGACGCGTTCGCCGGCGGTCCGGCCGCCGGCCGGGCCGTCAAGGCCGTCAAGGAGCAGCTGCGGGCGGTGCCGGACAACGGCATCGGCTACGGCCTGCTCCGCCACCTCAACCCGGAGACCGCCGGCGTGCTGGCCGCGGAACGGGAACCGCAGATCGGGTTCAACTACCTCGGCCGGACCTCCCGTGCGGACATCCCCGAGGACCTGCGTGGCCTGGGCTGGGCACCGGACACCACGCACCAGGACCTGATCGCCGCGCCGGACGAGGACATGCCGGTGCTGTCGGCCCTGGAGATCAACGCGGTCGCCACCGCCACCGCCACCGGCGCAGACGAGCTGACCGCCTACTTCGCCTTCCCCACCGGTGTGCTCACCCGTGAGGAGGTGACCGAGCTGGCCGGGCTGTGGGTCCAGGCGCTCACCGCCCTGGCCCGGCACGCCGCGACACCTGACGCCGGCGGGCTGACGCCGACCGACGCCCCCCTGATCGAGGTGCGCCAGGACGAGATCGACACCTGGGAGGCCCGGTTCGGCAGGCTGACCGAGATATGGCCGGTGACCCCGGCCCAGTCCGGGATGCTGTTCCACACCACGATGCTGGCTGGAACGTCGTTCGACCCGTACCACATGCAGTTGGTGTTCCACCTCTCCGGCCCGGTCGATCCGGACCGGATGCGCCGGGCCGGAGAGGCACTGCTGGATCGCTACACCAACCTCCGCGCGGCATTCGTCAACCGGAGCGACGGCGACGTCGTGCAGGTGGTGACGGCGTCGGGGGCGACCCTGCCCTGGCAGCACCTCGACCTGACGGCGGTCGGCGAGGCGGAGCGGACCGAGGCCTTCGAGCGGTTCCTCGCCCAGGACCGGGCCGCCCACTTCGACGTGGGCACCACACCGCTGATCCGGCTGGCACTCGTCGTCCTGGAGCCCGGCCGCGCCGAACTCGTGATGACCTGCCACCACGTGCTGCTCGACGGCTGGTCCATGCCGTTGCTGATGCGGGACATGCTGCTGCTCTACGCGTCCCACGGCGACCCCGCCGGTCTGCCCGGCACGCGCGGCTACGGCGAGTTCCTGGCCTGGCGCGCCCAGCAGGACGAGGAGGAGTCCGCACGCGTGTGGGCGGCCGAACTCGACGGGGTCGAGGAGCCGACCCTGCTCGTACCCGGCGCCGCGGACACCGGCGAGGAGGGCATCGCCGAGGTCGAGGTCCCGCTCCCGCTCGACGAGGCGGTCGAACTGGCCCGGTGTGCGGCCCAGTTGGGCGTCACGGTCAACACCCTGGTGCAGGGTGCCTGGGCGCTGCTGCTCGGCCAGCTCACCGGCCGCCAGGACGTGGTGTTCGGCGCCACCGTCTCCGGGCGCCCGCCCGCGGTGACGGACGTCGACTCGATGGTCGGCAACTTCATCAACACCCTTCCCGTACGCGTCCAGTACGCGCCCGGCGACACCCTCGCCGAGGTCCTCACCCGGCTGCAGAGCCGGCAGGCCGGTCTGGTGGAGCACCACCACTACGGGCTCACCCAGATCCAGCAGTCCGTCGGCCTGCAGTCCCTCTTCGACACGCTGGTCGTCTTCGAGTCGTACCCGATCGACCGGGAGGGGATCAGCGCCGCCACCGACGCCGCGGACGGGATCGCCTTCACCGGCCTCCGCCCGTCCACGGCGACCAACTACCCGCTGGCCCTGATGGCGGCGGTGGACCCGCACCTCCAGCTCATCCTCCAGTACGCGCCGGGTGTCTTCGGCCGGGACCGGGTGGAGCTGCTCGCGGCCCGCCTCGTCCGCGTCCTGCGGCAGCTGGCGGCCACCCCCGGGCTGAAGGTCGCACAGGTCGACGTCCTGGAGCCGGCCGAACGCGGCCGGCTGCTCGCCGAGTTCAACGACACGGCCGTACCGACCCCGGACGTCACGATCAACGGGCTCGTCGAGGCACAGACGGCGCGGACCCCGGACGAGGTCGCCGTGGTCAGCGAGGGCGAGACGCTCACGTACCGCGAGCTGGACACCCGGGCGGTCCGCCTGGCGCGCGAACTGGCCGGACGCGGTGTGGGCCCGGAGTCGGTGGTCGCGCTGTCGCTGCCCCGCTCGGCGGACCTGGTCGTCGCACTGCTCGCGATCCTGAAGGCGGGCGGCGCGTATCTGCCGGTCGACCCCAAGTACCCGAGCCACCGCCTCGCGGCCATCTTCAAGGAGGCGCGGCCGCACCTCGTCCTGACGGACTCCGCGACCGTCGCGGTGCTGCCGGAGCACGACGCCCCGGACGTCCTCCTGGACACGCTCGACCTGTCCGGTGACGAAGACGGGCTCGAACTGCCGGTCCACGCGGAGCAGTTGGCGTACGTGATGTACACCTCCGGCTCCACGGGCAAGCCCAAGGGCGTCGCCATCACCCACGCGAACGTGGTCAACGGCGTGCTGCGGCTCGCCTCCACGGTGCGCATGGAGCAGGGCAAGCGGCTCCTCGCGGGCACGTCGATCAACTTCGACGTCTCGGTGTTCGAGATCGTCACGACCCTCGCCACCGGAGGCGTCGTCGAACTGGTCCGGGACGTCCTGGTCCTCGGCGAGCGGAAGGGCTGGAGCGGCAGCGTCATCTCCACCGTGCCCTCGGCCTTCGCCGAACTCGTCGACGACATCTCCGGCCGCACCAGCGTGGAGACCGTCGTCTTCGCGGGCGAGGCCCTGCCCTCGTCGCTCATCGAGAAGGTGCGAGGCGCCTTCCCGGGCGTCCGGGTCGTCAACGCCTACGGGCAGAGCGAGTCGTTCTACGCCACCACCTACACCGTCTCCGGTGAGACGCGGAGCCAGGCGGGCAGCGCGCCCGTCGGCACCCCGCTCGGCAACATGCGGGCCTACGTCCTCGGTCCGGGCCTGGCTCCGGTGCCGCCGGGCGCGGTCGGCGAGCTGTACGTCGGCGGCAACGTGGGCCGCGGCTACCAGGGCCGCGCCGAGCTGACCGCCGAGCGCTTCGTCGCCGACCCGTTCGGCCCCTCCGGCTCGCGCATGTACCGCACCGGTGACCTGGCCCGCTGGAACGGCGAGGGTCAGCTGGAGTACGTGGGCCGCGGAGACGCGCAGGTCAAGGTGCGCGGCTTCCGTATCGAGCCCGGCGAGGTCGAGGCCGCGCTCACCGCGCACCCCGAGGTCGCCCAGGCCGCCGTCATCGCCCGGCAGGCGGCGGGCAACAGCAAGCAGCTCGTCGCGTACGCGGTGCCGTCGGGGGAGACCGACTCCGACGAGATCCGCCGGTTCGTCGCCGAGCGGCTGCCCGAGTTCATGGTGCCGTCCGCCTTCGTGCTCCTGGACCGGCTGCCGCTGATGCCCAACGGCAAGCTGGACCGGGCCGCGCTGCCCGAGCCGCAGTACGCCGGCACCGCCTACCGCGCGCCCCGCAACCCCCGCGAGGAGGCCCTGGCCGGGCTGTTCGCCGAGGTGCTCGGCCTGGACCGGGTCGGTATCGACGACAGCTTCTTCGCGCTCGGCGGGCACTCCCTGCTCGCCACCCGGCTGATCAGCCGCATCCGCGCCGAGATGGGGATCGAGATACCCATCCGAAAGATCTTCGACCTGCCGACGGTGGCCGCGCTCGCGCCGTGGTCGGAACAACCGACCGCTCCCCGTCGCCCCCGTCTGCGCAAGATGATCGTAGAGGAGTAAAGCAATGATCCCGCTGTCATTCTCACAACGCCGTTACTGGTTTCTGCACCAGCTGGAGGGCGGGGAGACCTGGAACATGTCGGCGGCGTTCCGGCTGACCGGGTCACTGGACCAGGACGCCCTCGCCGCGGCGATCCGCGACGTGGTCGAGCGGCACGAGATCCTGCGCACCACCTACGTGGCGGATGACGACGGTGAGCCCCATCAGCGGATCCTGCCGGTGGCGGAGGCGTTCGAGCAGGCACAGCTGCCGGTGGTCGAGGTGGCGTCCGAAGACGTGTCAGGCGCGGTAGACGAAGCCGTCGCGCACGGATTCGACCTGGCGACCGAAATCCCCTTCCGGGCGAGCCTGTTGCGCTGCTCGCCCCAGGAACACGTCCTCGTCATGGTCATCCACCACATCGCCACGGACGGCAGCTCGGGCGCGCCGCTGGCCCGGGACCTGGCCACGGCCTACACCGCCCGCCGGGACGGCCGGGCGCCGGAGTGGGAACCGCTGCCCGTGCAGTACAAGGACTACACGCTGTGGCAGCGCGAGGTGCTCGGCGACCTGGCCGATCCGGACAGCCTCGCCTCGGCGCAGCTCGCGTACTGGCGCAGGGAGCTGGCCGGGATCCCGCAGCCGCTGAGCCTGCCGCTGGACCGCCCGCGGACCGACGACGTCAACACCCAGGGCGACGCGGTCGGCTTCACGGTGGATCCGGAGGTGGCGGCCGGGCTGGAGAAGCTGTCCGCCGAGCGCGGAACGTCCATGTCGATGATCCTGCAGGCCGCGCTGGCGGTGCTGCTGTGCAAGCTCGGTAGCGGCGAGGACGTGCCGATCGCCACCCCGATCGCCGGGCGGACCGACGAAGCGATGGCCGACCTGATCGGCTGCTTCGTCAACAACCTGGTGCTGCGCGTGGACCTCTCCGGTGACCCGTCGTTCGCCGACCTGCTCACGCAGGTGCGGGACAAGGCGCTGGCGGCCTACGAGCACCAGGACCTGCCGTTCGACGTGCTGGTCGAGTCGATCAACCCGGACCGCTTCCTCTCGCACCGGCCGCTGTTCCAGGTGATGTCCGGCTGGCAGAACTACGAGAGGCCGACCCTCCGGCTCCCCGGGCTCGAGGTGGAGTTCCAGCAGGCCCTCACCGCGAAGACCATGGTCGACATCTACTTCAGCATGGGCCTGGACGAGTCGGGCACGGTGCACGGCGACATCCAGTACGGGACCGACCTGTTCGACCGGGACACGGTCGAATCCATGGCCGCTCGGTTCGAGCGTGTCCTGGAGCAGCTGGTTGCCGATCCGGATGTGTGCGTCGGGGATGTCGACGTGCTGACCGCGGCCGAGCGGGAGCGGCTGCTGGTGGAGGTGAACGACACCGCCGAGCCGACCCTGGAGCCGGGGCTGGTGGAGGCCGTGCGCCGGCAGGTCCAGGCGACACCGGACGCGCTCGCCATCATCGGTGTGGAGGAGTCGCTCACCTACCAGGAGCTGGACGCGCGCTCGAACAGGCTGGCGCACTGGCTGGTCGACTGCGGTGTGCGGGCCGAGTCGCTGGTGGCCGTGTGCCTGCCGCGGACCGTGAATCTGCTGGTGGCGCTGTTCGCGGTGCTGAAGGCCGGCGGGGCCTACGTCCCGATCGATCCGGACCACCCGCGTTCCCGGATCGACTACGTCCTCCAGCAGGCGGATCCGGTGCTGGTGCTCGACGCCGACATGCTGGCCGGCGCGGACTACGAGGACTATCCGGATTCGGCGCCGGAGGTGGTCGTCCGTCCGGAGAACACCCAGTACGTGATCTACACGTCCGGTTCGACGGGGGCCCCGAAGGGCGTGGCGATCCCGCGCGGCGCGGTGGCGAACTTCCTGGCCTCGGTGCAGCGGCGGTTCCCGCTCACGCCGCAGGACCGGATGCTGTTCAGCACGACGGTGTCCTTCGACATGGCGAACACCGAGTTGTACCTCCCGTTCATTTCCGGCGCGACCATGGTGATGGCGAGGAAGGGCACGGTCACCGACCCGAAGTCGGTGGTCGAGCTGACGCGCCGCCACGGGGTCACCGTGGTGCAGGCCACGCCCGCGTTCTGGCAGATGATGCTGACGCGTGAGCCGGAGGCCGCGAAGGGCCTGCGGATCATCACCGGCGCGGAGGCCGTGCCGCTGCGGCTGGCCGAGGCACTGGCGGACCAGGCCGCCGAGGTGGGCAACTGGTACGGCCCGACCGAGACGACGACATGGTCGACCATGGCGCCGGTGAAGGCGGGAGCGGGGGTCGCGATCGGAACGCCCCTAGGGAACACCCAGGTGTACGTGCTCGACTCGCGGTTGTGCCCGGTTCCGCCCGGGGCGCAGGGCGAGCTGTACATCGCCGGCGACGGGATGGCCCGCGGATACCAGGGCCGGCCGGACATGACCGCGGAGCGGTTCGTGGCGTGCCCGTTCGGGCCTTCGGGCGCGCGGATGTACCGCACCGGAGACCTGGTGCGCTGGAACAAGAACGGCCAGCTGGAATACGTCGCCCGTTCCGACTTCCAGGTGAAGATCCGCGGTTTCCGGATCGAGCTGGGCGAGATCGAGCATGTGCTGGCCGGGCACCCCGGTGTGACCCAGGCCGTGGTCGTGGTGCGTGAGGACCAGCCGGACGACAAGCGCATCGTGGGCTACGTGGTGCCCGAGGCGGACGCTGCGGCGGCTGATGCCGGCCCGCTGCTCGCCGAGCTGTCCGAGTACCTGCGTGGGCGTCTCCCGGACTACATGGTGCCGTCCGCGCTGATTCCGCTGGCGGAGATCCCGCTGACCCCGAACGGGAAGCTCGACAAGCGGGCACTGCCCGCGGAGTACACGGACACCGTGGTCAGCGAAGGGCCGCGCGACGCTCACGAAGAGAAGCTGTGCGCCCTGTTCGCCGAGTTGCTCGGCAAGGAGGAGGTCGGTATCCACGACGACTTCTTCGGGCTCGGCGGGCACTCGCTCATGGCCACCCGGCTCAGCGTCCGCATCCGCAACGAGTTCGGCGTCGACATGCCGCTCAGGACGATCATCAAGTACCCCACGGTGGCCGAGCTGGCCTCGCTGGTGCTGATCGGCGGCATCCCGGTGGACAACCCCGACCCGTTCGCGGTCGTGCTGCCGTTGAACACCGACCCCGGCACGGGGAAGGAGCCCCTGTGGTTCTTCCACGGGGGAGGTGGCCTGGGCTGGGCGTACTTCAGCTTTGTGACGCATGTGCAGGACCGGCCGGCCTACGCCCTGCAGTCCCGCGGCTCCGACGGCGCGGACAATCTGGCGGGGTCGGTGGAGGAGATGGTCGACGACTACATTTCCGAGATGCTGAAGATCCAGCCGGAAGGGCCCTTCTACCTCATCGGCTGGTCCTACGGCGGCACGCTGGTGCAGGCCGTCGCGGAGGGCCTCGACCGGCGTGGTCACCAGGTCGCCCTCGCGGCCATCCTGGACTCCATGCCGGGCGGGCACGGGTTCACGGAGGTGCACGCCGGCAAGACCCTGCCGGACTACCGGGAGGAACTCGAGGAGTTCTTCGGCCAGTACATCGGCACCGACAACCAGCAGGACTTCCTGGACAGGATGTCGAAGGTCCTGGCCAACAACACGAACCACATCATGCACTTCGAATCGCCGGTCTACCGCGGCGATGTGCTGTTCTTCAGCGCGACCAACAAGGACGAGTTGTACGGGCACCTGTGGCGGCCGCACGTCCTCGGCGAGATCGAGGTGCATGACGTGTACGCCATGCATCACGACATGAACATGCCCGCACCCGTGGCGGAAGTCATGGAGGTCATCAACCGCAAGCTGGCGGCGCAATGACCGGACATCGCTCTCCCGGAACCGGTTCAAGGAACCATCGAATGGATGATTGGGGTTGGTCGGGATGAGAGAACCCGGCATGTCCGCGAAGGACCAGGACCGGACCACGCTGCTGTGCGTGCCGTTCGCGGGAGCAGGACCGTCGTTCTTCCACCCGTGGCGGGACCTGGCCGGCGACCGCTGGCGGGTGGCCTCGGTCGAACTGCCCGGCAGGGAACGGCGGATCCTGGAGACGCCGTACCGGAACGTGGTCGAGGCGGCCAAGAACTCGATCGACGACATCGTCGCGGACCTCGGCCCGGGGGCGCGGACCGTGCTGTTCGGGCACAGCCTGGGCGCGGTGCTCGCGTACGAGCTGGCGCATCTGCTGAGCACGCGTGATGTGCACGTCGAGCGGCTGGTCGTCAGCGGCTCGCCCGGGCCGTGGACACAGCGCGAGAGGCGGGCGACGGGACTCCCGGACGAGGAATTCCTCGCCAGGGTCGAGGAGTTCGCGGGATTCCGGCACGAAGCCCTTGACCACCCGGAGATGCGGGAACTGATTCTCCCCGTGCTGCAGGCCGACTGCGAGATGCACGAGAACTACGTCCCGAGCACCGACGAACTGGTGTCGGTGCCGATCTGCTCGCTGCGGGGCAGCTCCGACGGCCTGGTCACCGCGGAGGAGGCGCAGCAGTGGCGGGACGCGACCACGAGTGAATTCAGCTACGTCGAGTTCCCGGGCGATCACATGTACCTGGTCGATCTCGGCCGGGAGGTGCTGGACGTGATCGAGGCGCAGTCCGCAGACGGTCGTTAGCGCGTTGGAGGGCTGTCACCCGCGTTCTGCGTACCGCTCTGACCAGGGGCGATGCAAGGGAATGCGGTGTCAGCGGCCGTGTCAGCGGTGTGACAGGCGGGTGACAGGCCCGATGGGAACGGTGGACACATGAGAAGTTCAGCAATCGCAGTTTCAGGGCTGCGCAAGGCATACGGCGACAAGGTCGTGCTCGACGGCATCGACTTCGAAGTCGCCGCGGGAACCATTTTCTCCATGCTCGGCCCCAACGGGGCGGGCAAGACGACGACGGTGAACGTCCTGGCGACGTTGCTGAAACCCGACGCCGGGACGGTGCACGTCGCCGGGCACGACGTGGCGACCGCGACCAAGCAGGTGCGCTCGGCCATCGGCGTGACCGGTCAGTTCGCCGCGGTGGACGAGCTGCTGTCGGGCCGGGAGAACCTGCAGCTGATGGCGGCCCTGAAGCGCGTGCGCTCCGCTGACCAGGTGGTCACGCGGCTGCTGGAGCGGTTCGACCTGGCGGAGTCGGCGGACAAGAGGGCGTCGGCCTACTCCGGCGGTATGCGCCGCAAGCTGGACCTGGCGATGACCCTGGTCGGCAACCCGCAGATCATCTTCCTGGACGAGCCGACGACGGGTCTGGACCCGCGCAGCCGGCGCACGATGTGGGGGATCGTCCGCGAGTTGGTGGCCGACGGCACCACCATCTTCCTCACCACCCAGTACCTGGAGGAAGCCGACCAGCTCGCCGACCGGATCGTGGTGCTCGACCAGGGCCGCCTGGTCGCCCAGGGCACTCCCGAGGAGCTCAAGCGCCAGGTGCCCGGTACCCACGTCCGGCTCCGGTTCTCCGACCTCGACGAACTCGACGCGGCGGCACGGATCCTGGCCGGGGCCACCAGGGACGACCAGGAGCTGACCCTGCGGGTGCCCAGCGACGGTCAGTCGAGGACGTTGCGGGCCCTGCTGGACCGGCTCGACCAACACATGATCAATGCCCAGGAGTTCTCCGTGCACACGCCGGACCTGGACGATGTCTTCCTCGCCCTGACCGGGCGTACGAGCGCAGAGGTGGTCGCACAGTGAGCAGCGTCTCGACGGCGTTTGCCGACTCGGCGATCATGTTGCGCCGCAACCTGAAGCACACCTTCCGGAACCCGCTCGTGCTGTTCAACGCGGTCCTGTTCCCGATTGTGATCATGGTGATGTTCGTCAAGGTGTTCGGTGGCGCCTTCAGCGTCGGCGAACACTACGTCGACTACGCGACGCCGGGCATGCTCGTGATGGCCGTCAGCTACGGGCTGGGGTCCACGGCGACGGCCGTGAACGACGACATGAGCAAGGGCATCATCAACCGGTTCAAGACCATGGACGTCTCCCGCGGCGCCGTGCTGACCGGGCAGGTCTTCGTCACCACGGTGCGCTGCCTGCTGGCCAACGCGGCCATCATCGGGGTGGCCTTCGCGATGGGCTTCGACCCGGGCGCGAGCGCCCTCGACTGGCTCGGCGTGCTCGGTCTCGTCGTACTGCTCACCGTCGCGGCCAGCTGGCTCACCGTCGCCCTGGGACTTGCCTCGAAGACCGCGGAGTCGGCGGGCCTGGCCACCGTGCCGCTGATCATGCTGCCCTTCCTGAGCAGCGCGTTCGTGCCCGCCGACACGATGGGCGCCGGCGTGCGGCAGTTCGCCGAGTACCAGCCCTTCACCCCGATCATCGAGACGCTGCGCGGGCTGCTGTCGGGCCACCACGCGTCGACCGGGCACACGGTCGCGGCCCTCGCCTGGTGCGCCGGGTTCGCGATCGTCGGGTACCTGTGGGCGATCTCCACGTTCAAGAAGCGAGCGTGACCTCGACCAGCTGAGACCAGCTGGTCCGCGTCCCCTCCCGAGCCGCCTCGGCGAACCGCGCGTCGCCGAGGCGGCGCCGTGCGGTCTGCTCGATCCGGGCCACGTCCGGATGGGAGCGGTCCTGCAGCCCGCGTACGCCCGCGCTCGCCGCGAGCAGCCGCGCGGCCTGCTCGTGCTCGTCGCGGCGCAGCGCCAGGTCCGCGACCCCGACGATCACCTGCGCGATCAGCGGTGCGTGGCCCGCCTCGGACGCCGCCTCGCACGCCGCCGCGCGGTACGCCCGGGCCTCGTCGAGGTCGTCGACGAGATAGCCGAGCAGGTCGTGCGTCACCGCGCGGATGCTCGCCTGCTCCGCCTCGTCGCCCAATATGGCCGTCGCGACACCGAGTTGCTTGAGCGCCTCCTCGGCATCGCCGCCCCACCGGGCCAGTTCCGCCTTCGACAGGGCCAGCTCGGCCAGCGCATCCGGCCAGGCCACCCGCTCCGCGTACCGTTGCGCCTCGGCGATGGCGGCCGCGCTGGCGTCCTCGTCGCCCAGCAGCCAGTACAGCTGCGCCTGCCGCGACCGCATCCGGATGACGTCCTCGGTGGCACCGACCTCGGTGACGACCGCGATCGCCTGCTCGTAGTGCTCGCACGCGCCGGCGAACTCGCCGCGCACGGCTATCCGGTCCGCCAGCTCCGTCAGGGCGAACGAGATCCCGAACCGCTCACCGAGAGCCCGGAATTCGGCGAGCGCTCTCTCCAGGTACGCGTCCGCGTCCCGCCCGTCCTGGCCGAGCATGATCCGCATCTTGCCCAGGTGCAGCCGGGCCAGCGCACGCGCCCAGGGGTCCTCGTCGTCCAGCAGCGGTTCGAACGCGGGCAGGAACGCGTCCGGCGCCTGCAGCATGCGTTCCAGCGGGGCGACGAACCCCAGCAGAGGGTGGCTGCGCCGGCTGCGCTGGCTGAACTGGTAGGCCTTGTGGATCCACTCCGCGGCCTGGTGCTCGTCACCCCGGCCGGAGTTCACGAACATCGTGACCAGGGCGTACACCGTGGCCCGGACCTCGTCGGTCACCTCGCCGGGCGTTCTGGTGGCCGCGGTGAGCAGCTCCATGCCCTCGGTCTTGTGCCCGCTGAGCCACCAGTACCAGCCGGCGCCCGCCGCGAGCCGCATCGCGCCCTGCGCCGCGCCCGCCGCCAGCGCGCCGCGCATCGCCGCGCCGATGTTGTCGTGCTCGGCCTCGAGCGTGGCCAGCCAGTCCAGCTGCTCGGCGCGGCGCAGGTGCGGCTCCGCGGTCTCGGCCAGCTCGGTGAAGTAGGCCAGGTGCGCGTTGCGCGCCCGGTCCGTTTCTCCCGCTTCCGCTAGCCGGTGCCGGGCGTACTCCTTGATCGTGCCGATCATGCGGTAGCGCGGGGCGCCGTCGCCCTCGGCGAGCAGCAGCGACTTCTCGGCCAGCGCGGTGAGCAGTTCGAGCACCTGCTCCTGCTCGACCGCGTCGCCCGTGCAGACCCGTTCGGCCGCCTCCAGGCTCGCCCCGCCGGAGAACACCGAGAGCCTGCGCAGGACCATCCGCTCGGCCTGGGCGAGCAGCTCCCAGCTCCAGTCGACCGCCGCGCGCAGCGTCTTGTGCCGCGGCAGCGCGGTCCGGCTGCCGCTGGTCAGTAGGCGGAACCGGTCGTCGAGCCGGTTGGCGAGCTGCTCGATGGACATGGTGCGCAACCGGGCCGCGGCCAGTTCGATCGCCAGCGGCATCCCGTCCAGCGCCCGGCAGATACGCGCCATCGTCGCCAGCGTGTGGGCGTCGACCCCGAGATCCCGGCGCACCTTCCCGGCCCGGTCCCGCAGCAGCTGGACGGCGGGCGAGGACTCGATCTCGCCGGGGCTCGCGTCCGCCTCCGGCAGGCTCAGCGGCTCGACCAGCCACAGCGCCTCCCCGGTGATGCCGAGCGGTTCCCGGCTCGTCGCCAGGATCCGCAGCCGCCGGCACTCCCCGAGCACCCGGTGGGCGAACACCGCCGCGGACTCGATCACGTGCTCGCAGTTGTCCAGGATCAGCAGCGCGTCCCGCTCGCGGATCGCGGCGATGAGCCGGTCCGTCAGCTCCGCGTTCGGGGCCCCGCCGAGCAGGGCGTCCCGCAGGCCGAGCCCGGCGAGCGTCGACTGCGCCACGTCGGCCAGGTCGCCGTTCGCGCGGATGGCGGCGAGTTCCACCAGCCAGGCCCCGTCCGGCAGATCGCCGAGCAGCATGCGCGCGGTCTCCGTGGCCAGCCTGGACTTCCCCGCGCCGGCCGGCCCGATCACGGTGGTCAGCCGGTGCTCGGCGATGAGCCCGCGGACCGCGGCGACATCGGCGCCCCGGCCGACCAGGGTGGTCAGCTCGGCGCGCAGGTTGGTCCTGCGGCTCTCCTCCCGCCGCCCCAGCTCGCCCCGCAGCAGCGCGACATGCAGCGCGGCCAGCTCCGGCGAGGGGTCGACGCCCAGCGCGTCGGCCAGGGCCTCCCGCGCGCGCTCGTACACCAGCAGCGCCTCGCTGTCGCGGCCGGCCGCCGCGAGGGAGCGCATCAGCGCGGCGACGAGCCGTTCCCGCATCGGGTGCGCGGCCACCAGGTCGGTCAGCTCCGTGACCATCTCGGCGCCGCGCCCGAGGGCCACCTCGGCCTCGACCCGCTCCTCGGTGGCGGTCAGGCGCAGTCCGTCGAGCCGTACGACCGCGGCGTCGAACGCGGCGCTGTCCTCCAGGCCGACGTCCTGCATGGCCGCACCGCGCCACAGCTCCAGGGCCTCGCGCAGCAGCTGCGCCCGCCGGGAGGAGTTCTCGGCGCGGGCCTGGCCCGCGACGACGAGGCGTTCGAACCGCACGGCGTCCACGGCGTCGGGCTCCACCGCCAGGCGGTAGCCGTCCGTCTGCCCCTCGATCACGCCGTCCGGCAGTGCCTTGCGCAGCCGGGAGGCCAGGCGCTGCAGGGCGTTCGTCGCATCGGCGGGCGGGTGCTCGCCCCAGATCCAGTCGACGAGCGACGCCTTCGGGACCGCGTGCCCGGGTCTGAGCGCGAGGGCGATCAGCAGTCCGCGCAGTCGTGCGCCCGGTACGTCGACCAAGCCGCCGTCGTCCGCGCGAACCTCGAATGGACCCAGTATCCCGATGTGCACCTGCTGATTTTGCCATGGTCATTCGACAGGCATGCACGTGCCGAGGTGCCGCGGGAAATTGGCGGGATATCGATGGTGAACTGGTGTGGGAGAAGGCTGGAACCCGGCGCCGGAAAAGCAACAAGTCCGGGAAAGTGTGCGAATTGGACGCCGCTGAAAGGTTTGTGCGTCATGCCCGGAGTTCGAGCGTGCAGCACTTGACGCTTCCCCCCGCCTTCAACAGCTCGGTGAGATCGGCGCCGATGGGGTGGTATCCGCGCTCGCGGAGCTGCGCCGCGAGGCCGGTGGCCGCCCGGGGCAGGACGACGTTGCGGCCGTCCGACACCGCGTTGAGGCCGAACGCGGTGGCATCGGCCTCCGAGGCGAGGATCGCGTCCGGGTACCGCTCGGCCAGCTCGCCCCGGCTCTGCGGGGAGAACGCCCCCGGGTAGTACATGACCTCCTCGTCGCCGAGCACCGCCAGTGCCGTGTCGAGGTGGTAGAACCGCGGATCGACGAGGGTCAGGCCGAGCACGGGACGGCCGAAGAACTCGCGCACCTCGTCATGGGCCCGCGGGTCGGAGCGGAATCCGGTGCCGGCCAGGATCTCCTTGCCCGTGCAGGCGAAGTCGCCCTCGCACTCGTTGACGTACTCCGCCTGCCGGACCGCGGACCAGTCGCCGCGGCCGAACCACTCCAGATAGGCCGCGGACTCCTCCTGGCGCTGGGCGTGCCGGAAGCGCGCGACGAGCACCTTGCCGTCCACGACGAGGGCGCCGTTGGCGGCGAAGACCATGTCGGGAAGTCCCGGTACGGGCTCGATCAGCTGTATGTCATGGCCCAGCTCGACGAAGGTGTCGAACAGCCCCTTCCACTGGGCCAGTCCGGTCTCCGCCGAGGTGGGGCTGTCCGGATCCATCCACGGATTGATCGAGTAGGTGACGTCGAAGTATGTGGGGCGGCACATCACGTACTGTCGGGGCGACGCCTTTCGCTGTTCCTGCGCCGTCGTCTCCGGCTGTATGTGCGACACCTTGACTCCCTTGTGCTGAGGAAATGCCGAGAATTCCGGAATCCATTCCGGAGCGGTCCAGGATGAGCATGGAATAACGCGGCGACACCGGAGTCAACGTGCCCAGGGGTGTCCGCGGCAGTGGCCGCCCGCCACGCTCGACAACACCGCCGAGCAGATCCCGGACGAGTACGGGACCACGGCAACGGCACGGCCATAGACGCAGGTCGGCGACGTCCGGCCTGTCCTGTCGGCGGGACAGCCGGTGCCCGGCGGGGGGTCCGCACTGCCGTCCCTTGCACTGGGTTTCCCCGGCCAATTACCGTGGCGTCGCGAGAATGCTTCAACAGCCGCTCACCGCGGCGTTCTTCGAGCGGCAGCCCGCCTACGGCTGACAGACCTCACAAATATGCTGCCTGCGAGTGGGGTCACCATGCCGGTTCGCTGCGTGAGCGGACAAAGAATCACGACACATTCGTTTCGGTCCGGAATGGGGCCGGCACCGGCGTGGGCAGGCGCGCACTCCCGTTCGGCGGAGGAAAGAGAGGCTGGCAATGGAAAAGATGTCGGAGGGACAGGCCGCGCCGTCGAGTCTGCCGACGACCCTCGTGCAGGAGATGTCGGCACTGTGGGAAGAGCATCTCGACGGTCGCGAAGTCGGGGCGGACGACGACTTCTTCGAGCTGGGCGGCAATTCGCTCATCGGGATCAAAATCATCGACCGGGTGTCCCAGGACTACGGCGTCCAGCTGTCGGTACGCGACTTCTACCTGGCGCAGACCCCGACCCGGGTCGCCGAGCTGGTCGAGCAGGGGAGGGCACGGACGTGAGGTTGACGCCGGGTGACGGGCGCGACGTCGACCTCGACCGCGTCGACCTGTTCGACCTGGACCTCTACACGTCGGGCGATCCGCACCCGGTCTGGGACGTGATGCGGGCGAAGGCGCCTCTGCACCACCAAGTCCTGCCGGACGGCCGCGAGTTCTGGTCGGTCACCCGCTACGACGACGTCTGCCGCGTGCTCGGCGACCACCGGGAGTTCACCTCGGAGCGCGGCACCGTGGTCACCCACCTCGGCGTGGACGACCCCGCGGCCGGCGTGCTGATGACGTCCACCGACCCGCCGCGGCACACCGAGGTGCGCCGCCCGCTCGGCTCCAAGCTCACCGCGCGTGCGGTGAAGTCCTGGGAGGACCGGATCCGCGGCACGATCGTGCGCTTCCTGGAACCGGCGCTCGACGGTGGGACCTTCGACCTGGCCGAGCGGGCGCTGCTCCTCCCGGCGATGGTCACGGGCCCGCTGCTCGGCATCCCGGAGAAGGACTGGGAAGAACTCGTCCAGCTGACCGCGATGGTGACGGCCCCCTCGGACCCGCACTTCAAGACGGGCAGCGAGGCCGCGACCCTGGCCATCTCCCACCATGAGCTGGTCACCTATGTCAAGGAGTGGGTGAAGCGCCGGCGGGCCACCGGCGACGAGGACGAGAGCCTGCTCCACCACCTCATGAGCGTCCGCCCGGCAGGCGAGCCGCTGACCGACGAGGAGATCGCCCTCGACGGCTACAGCATTCTCCTGGGCGCCAACGTGACGACGCCGCACACCGTCTCGGGCACGGTGCACGCGCTCATCGAGCGGCCCGAGCAGTTCCGAAAGGCGCAGGCCGACCCGTCGCTGATCCCGAACCTGGTCGAGGAAGGGCTGCGCTGGACTTCGGCCGCCTGTAACTTCATGCGGTACGCGGTGAGCGACGTCGAGATCGCCGGGGGCACGATCCCGGCCGGCGGGGCGGCCGTCGCATGGATCGGGTCGGCCAACCGGGACGAGTCCCAGTTCACCGATCCGCACACCTTCGACATCACGCGCAGCGGCGCGAACCGACAGGTCGCCTTCGGGTTCGGCGCGCACTACTGCATCGGGGCCCCGCTGGCCCGGATGACCCTGCGCATCTTCTTCGAGGAACTGCTCCAGCGGTTCGAATCGCTCGAACTCGACGGCGAGCCGCAGCATCTGCGGTCGTACTTCATCGCCGGGATGACCCACCTCCCCATCGTCGCCAAGAAACGAATGACGCCATGACATCCGGCTCCACCACCGCCACGTCGCCGTGGTTCGTCCGGCCGCCGTCCACCGACCACGCCGCCCGGGTCTTCTGCTTCCCCTACTCCGGGTCCGGGGCTTCGGCCTTCAGCGCCTGGCCGGCCGCGATCGACGACGTCGAGGTCTGCCCGCTGCAGTTCCCCGGCCGCGAGAACCGGCTGGCCGAACCCCACTACGGCACCTACGAGAACCTCGCCGCCGGCCTGGTCGACCCCCTGGTGCCCTGGCTCGACCGGCCGTTCGCGTTCTTCGGGCACTGCGCGGGCGCGCTGCCGGCGTTCGAGACCGTGGTCCGGCTCGCCGAACTGGGCCTGCCCGGGCCGGAGTTCCTCTTCGTGTCGGGCCAGGCCGCACCGCACGACGCCGCGAGCGACCGTATGCTCACCATGAGCGAGGCCGAACTCCGCGCCGAGCTGGAGTCCGTCATCCGCAGCCGGGGGATCGAGCCGCGGCCGGACATGATCGAACTGGGCATGGTCGTGCTGCTCCGCGACCTCGCCGCCGCGCGTGAGTACCGCCGCGCGGAGCCGGTCAAGGTGCGCTGCCCCATCGTCGTACTGCACTGGCGGGACGACCCCGATGTCAGCCTCGACCAGCTGGAGGAGTGGCGTCAGTACGCGGATTCGGTCGAGATCCAGGTTGTCGACGGCGGCCACCACGACTTCATGAACGCGCCGGACGAACTGCTGAAGCTGCTGTCCTCCTGGCGGTGAGAGCAGCGCAGTCCGACAGAGCCGTACGCCGAGGAAACCGGAAGGAATTCGTATGAGTGGCGCAGCCACCGATATTGCCGTGATCGGGATGTCGTGCCGCTTTCCCGGCGTGCACAACCTGGGCGACTTCTGGCGCTTGCTGCTCGACGGGAAGTCGACCGTCGGAACGTTTCCCGAGCAGCGGGCCGTCGACCCGAAGCACCCGTCCCACCCCGACGCCGCCACCGTGAACGCGGGGTCGTTCTTCGACTCCATCGACGGGTTCGACGCGGAGTTCTTCGGTATGGGTGCGGCGGAGGCGGCCGCCATGGACCCCGTGCAGCGGCTGGGGCTGGAGTTGGCCTGGGAGGCCGTCGAGGACGCCCGCGTCCCGGCGGCAGCGCTCGCGGGCCGCGAGATCGATGTCGTGGTCGGCGCCGCGCCCTCCGGGTATGAGCTGCTGCGCAGGCAGTCCGGCAGCGACGAGGACGACCACTACGCCGCGCTCGGCTCCAGCGCCGCGCTGATCGCGAACCGGATCTCGAACCTGTTCGACGTCCGCGGCATGAGCCTGTGCGCGGACTCGGGCCAGTCCTCCTCCCTCGTGTCGGTGGCGCTGGCGTGCGACCGGATCCGCAGCGGCGCGGTCGACATGGCGCTCGCGGGCGGCGTGCACCTGATCGTCGACCCGGAAGCGGGCCTCGGCCTGGCGAACCTGGGTGCCCTGTCGCCCGACGGCCGCTGCTTCACCTTCGACGAACGCGCCAGCGGTTTCGTCCGGGGAGAGGGCGGGGGATTCGCCCTGCTGAAGCGGCTCGACCTCGCCGTCGCCGACGGTGATCACATCTACGCGGTGGTCCGTGGCTGGAGCGTCGGCAGCGGTGGCGCGTCCTCCCGGATGCCGGATCCCAGCCCCGGTGCGCAGGCGGCAACCGTGCTGTCCGCTCTCGATCGCGCGGCCGTCGCGTTCGACGGCGTCGACTACGTCGAGGCCCACGGCACCGGTACCCGACTCGGCGACCCGGCTGAGATATCCGGCCTGCGCGAGGTGTTCCGGGAGACCGGCCGAAGCCGTCCCCTGGTCATCGGCTCGGCCAAGACGAATGTCGGGCACCTGGAGCCGGCCGCGGGAATCGTCGGCTTCGTGAAGGCGGCCCTGTGCGTGGACCGTGCCCAGCTGGTGCCGAGCCTGAACTTCCGCGCCCCGAACCCCGGCATCCCCGACTTCCAGCAGGACTTCGACGTCCCGCAGGCCGTGCGGCCCTGGCCGGGCGAGCCCGGCCGGCCGCGGCGGGCCGGGGTGTCGGCGTTCGGCCTGGGCGGCACCAACGCGCATGTGATCCTGGAGCAGGCCCCCGACGGACAGCCGGAACTCCGCGCCACAGGTAAAGACGTGGACCCTGCGGGCGCTTTCGGGGTGGTGCCGTGGGTGCTGTCGGCGCGGAGCGAGCCGGCACTGCGGGAGCAGGCGGCGCGGCTGCGGGACCTCGTGGCCGCGGACGCGTCGCTGTCGGCGGCCGACGTGGGGCACTCGCTGATGTCGACCCGGTCGTCGTTCGAGCACCGTGCGGTGGTGCTGAGCGGTGGCCGCGAGGAGGCGCTGGCCGGTCTCGACCTGGTGGCGGCGGGCGGTGATTCCGCGCGGGCGGTTCGCGGGACGGCCGGCGGGTCGGCGGGCCCGGTCGTCTTCGTCTTCCCCGGCCAGGGCTCGCAGTGGCTGGGCATGGGCCGGCAGTTGTACGCCGAGTCGGAGGTGTTCGCGCGCGCGATCGACGAGTGCGCGCAGGCTCTGGCGCCCTGGCTGGACTGGTCTTTGGTGGACCTGGTGACCGGCGCGGAGTCGGCGCCGTCCCTGGAGCGCGGGGACGCGGTGGTCCAGCCGGCGCTGTTCGCGATGATGGTGTCCCTGGCGCGGGTGTGGCGGTCGCTCGGAGTGGTCCCCGACGCGGTGGTGGGGCACTCGCAGGGAGAGATCGCCGCGGCCTGTGTGTCGGGTGCGCTCTCCCTCAAGGACGCGGCGCGGATTGTCGCCCTGCGCAGCCAGGCACTGACCGAACTGGCCGCCCTGGGCGGCATGAACGCGGTGTTCGCGACCCCCGCGTGGGTCGAGGAGCGGTTGGGGAAGTGGTCCGGGCGGCTCTCCGTGGCCGCGGTCAACGGGCCGGCTTCCGTGGTGATCTCCGGGGACCTGGAGGCACTGGACGAGTTCGCCGCGACGGCGGCCGAGGACGGTGTCCGGGTGCGCCGGGTCAGAATCGAGTACGCGTCCCACTCCCACCAGGTGGAACGCATCCGTGACCGGGTACTTGAGGCCGCCGCGGGTGTGTCGCCGAGGGACACACCGGTGGAGTTCCACTCCACGGTGACCGGGGGACTGCTCGACCCCCGCCGGCTCGACAGCTCGTACTGGTACGACAACCTGCGCTCGAAGGTGCGGTTCGGCGAGGTCGTCGCCTACCTGATGCGTGACCGCGGTGGTGTGTTCGTGGAGGTCAGTCCGCATCCGGTGCTCGCGGTGGCGATGGCGGAGACAGCCGACGCGCTGACGGCCTCGCCGGTCGTGGTGGGCACCCTGCACAAGGACGACGGCAGCGCGGGCAAGGTCCTGGCGTCGCTGGCCGAGCTGCATGTGCGCGGGGTACCGGTGGACTGGGCGGCGGTGTTCGCCACGGACCGGCCCCGCCGGATCGGCCTGCCGACCTACGCGTTCCAGCGGCAGCGGTACTGGCTGACAGCACCCGACGGCACCGGCACCACGCACGCGGACTCCCCCGGGCAGGCCGGCGGACGGGGCCCCGGCACCAGGGCGGCGGAGCTGGGTTCGGAACTGGCGGTCCGCAATCTCGTGTGCGCCGAGACGGCGGCGGTGCTGAGCGCGAAGGACACGGAGCTGACGGGCGCCGATCTCGCCGCGCGGTCGACCGAGACCTTCAAGGATCTGGGGTTCGACTCCTCGATGGCGGTGCGCCTCCGCAACCGGCTCACCGCGGCGGCCGGAGTACGGCTCCCGGCCACCGTCGCGTTCACCTACCCCACTCCGCACACGCTCGGTCGCCACCTCTTCTCCCTCCTTGAGCCGGAGGCACCCGATGCCCCGGAGACGGTGGAGGAAACAGGCCTGGAAAGTCGCAGTGATGATGATCTGTACGAATTGATCGACCGCGGATACGTGTAGCCACACCCGTTCTTCTGAGCAACCTTTGGGGGAGGCCCTGGTGGAGGATGTCGACAAGCTCCGGTCCTACCTGCGACGCGCCGTCGGCGACGCGCAGACGCTCCGCGAGCGAGTACGCGAGCTGGAGCAGTCCGCTCGCGAGCCGATCGCGGTCGTGGGTGCGGGGTGTCGCTTCCCGGGTGGAGTGACGTCCCCCGAAGGGCTGTGGGACGTCGTGTCCGACGGTGTGGACGCGATGGGGGACTTCCCGCGGGACCGTGGGTGGGACCTGGATGGGCTGTACGACCCGGATCCCGAGGCACAGGGGAAGACGTACACGCGCTCGGGCGGATTCCTGCCCGACGCCGCCGAGTTCGACGCGGCGTTCTTCGGGATCAGCCCGCGAGAGGCGCTGGCGATGGATCCCCAGCAGCGGCTGATGCTGGAGACGTCGTGGGAGGCGCTGGAACGGGCGGGTATCGACCCGGCCGCCTTGCGCGGTTCGGCGACCGCGGTGTTCACCGGGATCTACGGCGTCGACTACGGCCCGCGGCTCGGCGGCGGGGCGGCCGGCGAGGTGGAGGGCTTCGCGATCGCGGGGACGTACACCAGTGTGGCCTCGGGCCGGGTGGCGTACGTGCTGGGCCTGGAGGGCCCGGCGGTGTCCACCGACACCGCCTGCTCCTCGTCGCTGGTCGCGGTGCACCAGGCCGTGCGGTCCCTGCGTTCCGGGGAGTGCACGCTGGCGTTGGCCGGCGGGGTGTCGGTGATGCCGACCCCGGGGATGTTCGTGGAGGTCGCCCGCCAGCGGGGCCTGTCGGCCGACGGACGGTGCAAGTCGTTCGCGGAGGCGGCCGACGGCACCGGCTGGGGCGAGGGCGCCGGCGTGCTGGTGCTGGAGCGGTTGTCGGACGCGCTGCGCCACGGGCGTCGGGTCCTGGCGGTGATCCGGGGCTCGGCGATCAACCAGGACGGGGCGTCCAACGGGCTGACCGCGCCGAGCGAACTGGCGCAGCAGCGGGTCATCCGGGCAGCCCTGGCCGATGCCGGGCTGTCGTCCGGCGAGGTGGACGCGGTGGAGGCGCACGGGACCGGCACCAAGCTGGGTGACCCCATCGAGGCGGAGGCGCTGCTGGCCACCTACGGGCAGGACCGGGATCCCGGCAGCCCGCTGTGGCTGGGCTCGCTGAAGTCGAACATCGGGCACACGCAGGCGGCCGCGGGCGTCGGCGGCATCATCAAGATGATCATGGCGATGCGCCACGGGGTGCTGCCCAGGACGCTGCACGTGGACCGTCCGACCCCGCATGTCGACTGGTCGTCCGGGGCGGTTGAGCTGCTCACCGAGGCCAGGGAGTGGCCCAGCACACCGGGGCGGCCCCGGCGCGCGGGCGTGTCGTCCTTCGGAGTCAGCGGCACGAACGCTCACCTCATCCTTGAGCAGGCACCCGGGACCGAGACCCACGAGCAGGCACCGGAGGCCTCCGGCCAGGCACCCGAGGCGGAGGCGGCCCCGGCTCGCCCGGCCGTGGACTCCGCCACCGGCCTGGTCTCCGCCGATGCCGCCGGGACGGTGCCGTTGGTGCTGTCGGCGCGGTCCGCGCAGGCGTTGCGGGAGCAGGCGCTGCGGCTGCGGGACCACGTGGCCGCGGACACGGACCTGCCCGTCGCGGGCGTGGGGCATGCGCTGGTGGCGACCCGATCGCTGTTCGACCACCGCCAGGTGGTGATCGGCGCGGACCGGGACGAGCTGCTCGTCGGCCTGACCGCCGTCGCCGAGGGGACCAGGCCGCCCGCCGGTGTGGTCTCCGGCGTCGCGAAGCCGGTCGGCAGGACGGTGTTCGTGTTCCCGGGCCAGGGGTGTCAGTGGGTCGGCATGGGGCGGGAGTTGTGGGACACGAGCCCGGTCTTCGCCGAGCAGATGCGCGCGTGCGCGCAGGCCCTGGAGCCGTGGGCGGACTGGTCGCTCATCGACACCGTGACCGGGGGACCGGAGGCGGCTGACCTGGACCGGGTCGACGTCGTCCAGCCCGTGCTGTTCGCGGTGATGGTGTCGCTGGCACAGGTGTGGCGCTCGCTGGGCGTGACACCGGACGCGGTGATCGGCCACTCCCAGGGTGAGATCGCCGCGGCCTGCGCCGCGGGCGCCCTGACCCTGCAGGACGCGACCAAGATCGTGGCCCTGCGGTCCCGGCTGCTGGCCACGGCCACCCAGGACGGCGGCATGGCCGGGATCGTGGCGACCGAGCAGCGGGTGCGGGAGCTGCTGGAGCGGACGGGGAACCGGGCCGCGATCGCCGCGGTCAACGGACCGTACTCGACGACGGTCTCGGGTGAGGCCTCGGCGGTCAGGGAGCTGGTCGCGACCTGTGAGGCCGAGGGCATTCGCGCGCGCTGGATCCCGGCGAGCGTCCCCGGGCACTCACCCGTGATGGACCAGTTCGAGGACAGGCTCCGCGACGAGCTGGGCCGGATCACGCCCCAGCCCACGCCGGTGGCGTTCTACTCGACGGTGACCGGCGGGCTGATCGACACCGTGGAGCTGGACGCGGCCTACTGGTTCCGCAACATGCGGGAACCGGTCCAGTTCGAAGCCACCATGAAGAGCCTCCTCGACCAGGACCACGGCGCGTTCATCGAGGTCAGCCCGCACCCGCTGCTCACGGTCAACATCCAGGGGATGCTCGACACCACCCCCGGCGCCGCCCGGGTCGTGGTGGGTTCGCTGCGCCGCGGCAACGGCGGTCTCGCCCGGTTGTACCGGTCGGCGGCCGAGGCCTTCGTGGCGGGCGTCGCGGTGTCGTGGGAGCCGGCGTTCCCGGGCCGGGACGGCCGGTGGGTCGAGCTGCCCACGTACGCCTTCCAGCGGCAGCGCTACTGGATGAGCACACCCCGCGAGACCACCTCCGAGAGCACCTCGGACCACCCGCTGCTCGACGCCGTGATCGATCTGCCCGACGACGCGGAGCGCGGCGGAGTGGTGGGCAGCGGACGCCTGTCGCTGGAGCGTCACCCGTGGCTCGCCGACCATGTCGTCCACGGCGCCGTCCTCGTGCCGGGAACCGTGCTGGTGGAGATGGCGGCGTGGGCGGCGCGCAAGGCGGGCTGCGACGTCGTCGACGAACTCACGCTGGAGACACCGCTGGTGCTGTCCCGTACGGCCGATCGCGAGATCCGCGTGGTGGTCGACGGCAAGCGGGTGATCAGCGTGCACTCACGGGGTGAGGGCGAACCCGAGTGGACGCGCAACGCCATCGGGGTCGTCGGTTCCGGCACCGCGGCGGCCCGCCGTGCGGACGACCTCGTCGCATGGCCTCCCGCGGGCGCGGTCGGCGTGCCCTTCGAGGACGAGTACGCCCGGTTGTCCGACCTCGGGTTCAGCCACGGGCCCCTGTTCCGCGGCCTGAAGGAGGTGTGGCGGCGCGACGACACCCTGTTCGCGGAGGTGGAGCTGCCCGCGCACGACGGCGCGGACCAGGGCCGGTTCCGGATCCACCCGGCGCTGCTGCACGCCGCGCTGCTCCCGACCGGCCTCGGGCGGATCGCCGACGGCTCCGAAGGCTTGCTGCCGCACCGCTGGACGGGGATCCGCCTGGACTCGGCCGAGCCGAACCTGCTGCGCGTCCGGCTCACGCCCACCGGGGAGAACACGCTGTCCGTGGCCATCGCGGACCGGAGCGGAGCACCCGTCGGCGGCGTCGAGTCGCTGACCCTGCGGCCCGTGGACGTCGGCAAGCTGACCGAGCTGAGCTTCGACCACCAGGACTCGCTGTTCCAGGTGGACTGGGTTCCCTTCCCGATCCCGTCCGGCACAGCCGCCGGCCGGTACGCGGTGCTCGGCGCGGACGGCGCGGTCACCGCATCCCTGGGACGGGGCGGACCGGTCTTCGCCGGCCTAGAGGAACTCGCCGCCTCCGGTGAGGCGATACCCCCGGTCGTGATCGCCGCCGTCGAACGGGCGGACGTGGGCGCGGGCGCCGGCGACACGCCCGCGGCCGTCGAGCGGAACCTCCACCGTGTGCTGCGGTGGACGCAGGGCTGGCTCTCCGACGACCGGTTCTCCGACTCCCGCCTGGTCATCGTGACGCGGCAGGCGATCCACGACGACCAGGTCCCCCACACCGACCCCGCGACGGCCGCGGTCTGGGGACTCGTACGCACCGCGCAGACCGAGAACCCGGACCGGCTCACGCTCGTGGACACCGACGACCAGCCCGCTTCGTGGGCGGGCATCCCGGCGGCGGCCGCGACCGGAGAACCCCAGCTCAAGATCCGGGCCGGCCTCGTGACCACCCCCCGACTGGCCCACGCCTCCGGCGCGTCCGCCGGTCGCGGATCCCTCGGTGAGGCGGCGGACGGCCCCGGTCTCGGGTCCGGGACGGTGCTGATCACAGGCGGTACCAGCGGCCTCGGGGCGATGCTGGCCCGGCACCTCGTGCAGCGGCACGGCGTGCGCCGGCTGTTGCTGACCAGCAGGCGAGGTCCGGCGGCCCCGGCGGCGGCCGGGCTGCGCGAGGAGCTGACCGCGGCGGGCGCGCGGGTCGAGGTCGTGGCGTGCGATGTCACGAACCGCGACTCCGTCGCCGAACTGATCGCCGCGGTACCGGACGAGTACCCGCTGACCGGGGTGATCCACTGCGCGGCCGCGCTGGACGACGGCGTCGTCGAGGCGCTGACCGAGGACCGCGTGGACGCGGTGCTGGCGCCGAAGGCGCACGGCGCCTGGCACCTGCACGAACTGACCCGACACCTGGACCTGTCCGCGTTCGTGCTGTTCTCCTCGATCGCGAGCGTGCTCGGTACGGCGGGCCAGGCCAACTACGCGGCGGCCAACGCGTTCCTCAACGGCCTGGCGGAGGCCCGCCGCGCCGAGGGGCTGGCGGCCAGCTCCTTGTGCTGGGGTTACTGGGCCGAACGCAGTGAACTGGGCGCCGGCCTCGGTGCGGCGGACATCGTGCGCCTGCAACGCCAGGGCGTGCAGCCGATGGCGTCGCACGAGGGGCTCGCGCTCTTCGACGCGGCGATCTCGCGGGACGAGCCGGTGCTGGTGCCGGCGCGGCTGAACCTCTCGGCGCTGGGCGCGTCGCAGGCCGGCCAGGCGGGTTCACCGCTGCTGCGCGATCTGGTCGGGGCGCCCGCGGGCCAAGGCGGCCCGGCGAGCCGGGAGGCCACCGAGGCCGACATCGCGGAACAGGTCAGGTCGCTGTCGCCGGCCGACGCGGAGATGGTGCTGCTCGATGCCGTACGGGCGCAGACCGCGGTCGTCCTCGGCATCGCCGACACCGGGCGGGTCGGTCCCGTCGTGGCGTTCAAGGATCTCGGGATCGACTCGCTGATGGCGCTGGAGCTGCGGAACAAGCTGGCGGCGGTGACCGGCCTGAAGCTGCCCGCCACGCTCGCGTTCGACTACCCGAACCCGAGCAGCCTCGCGCAGTTCCTGAGCGCGAGCATCACCCCCGACTCCGCAGGCGCCCCGGAATCTCCGGCCGACCGCCTGACCAAGGAGATCGAGGGACTGGGCGCTCGGCTGGAGGACGCGTTCCTCACACTCGCGGACGAGGACAAGGCCACCATCTCCACGCTGCTCGGCGAACTGCAGGGCCGCGTGCGTTCGATGGCGGGAGATGGATCACCGGCCGGCATCGTCGACCGGATCAGTTCGGCATCAGCTGGAGAGCTTCTCTCCCTGCTGGACAAAGAGCTCGGCTAGGGGAGAACGATGACAAACGACAACAACGCCGATGTTCTCGACTACCTCAAGCGGACATCGATCGAGCTGATCGAGACACGTCGGCGCCTGAACGAGCTGACGGAGGCCGCGGCCGAGCCCATCGCGGTCGTGGGTGTCGCCTGCCGTTACCCCGGCGGGGCGGCGTCCCCGGAGGCGCTGTGGGACCTGGTGCAGGAAGGCCGGGACGCGGTGTCGGACTTCCCGGACGACCGCAACTGGAACCTGGAGACCCTGTTCGACCCGGACCCGGACCGGCCCAACTCCTGCACCACGCGCTCGGGCGGGTTCCTGTACGACGCGGGTGACTTCGACGCCGAGTTCTTCGGGATCAGCCCGCGCGAGGCGCTGGCCGCCGACCCGCAGCAGCGGTTGCTGCTGGAGTCCTCGTGGGAGTCCCTGGAACGGGCCGGTATCGACCCCCATACGCTGCGCGGCAGCGACACCGGTGTCTTCGCCGGCCTGGCGTACTTCGGGTACGGCAACCACTTCTTCACCCCCGAGGCCATCTCGGGCTACGGACAGACCGGCGCCCTGCTGAGCATGGCGTCCGGGCGTGTGGCGTACGCACTGGGCCTGGAGGGCCCGGCGGTGTCGACCGACACCGCGTGCTCGTCGTCGCTGGTGGCGGTGCACCAGGCGGTGCAGTCGCTGCGGCAGGGCGAGTGCGCGCTGGCTCTGGCCGGGGGCGTCACCGTCCTGGGGACGACGCAGGTGTTCCGGGAGATGTCGCGGAACCGGGGCCTGGCGGAGGACGGCCGGTGCAAGGCGTTCGCCGACGCGGCGGACGGCACCGGCTTCTCCGAAGGCGTCGGCGTCCTGGTCCTGGAGCGGCTGTCGGACGCGCGGCGCAACGGGCGCCGGATCTGGGCGGTGATCCGCGGCACGGCGATCAACCAGGACGGCGCGTCCAACGGGTTGACCGCGCCGAACGGCCCGGCGCAGCAGCGGGTGATCCGCGCGGCGCTGGCGAACGCGCGGGTGCAGGCGACCGACGTGGATGTGGTGGAGGCCCACGGAACGGGTACGACGCTGGGCGATCCGATCGAGGCGCAGGCGCTGCTGGCCACCTACGGGCAGGACCGGGATCCCGGCAGCCCGCTGTGGCTCGGGTCGTTGAAGTCGAACATCGGGCACACGCAGGCGGCCGCGGGCGTCGGCGGCATGATCAAGATGATCATGGCGATGCGGCACGGGCTGCTGCCCAGGACGCTGCACGTGGACCGCCCGTCGACGCATGTGGACTGGTCGTCCGGGGCGGTGGAGCTGCTCACCGAGGACCGGCAGTGGCCGAGCACACCGGGGCGGCCCCGGCGGGCCGGCGTGTCCGCCTTCGGCGCCAGCGGCACCAACGCGCACGTGATCCTGGAGGAGGCGCCCGAGGAGGAGACGACGCCCGACACGGCCGCTCAGGCGCCCGGCGCCGCCGGCGGGCTGGTGCCGTGGGTCGTCTCGGCGCGCTCGGAGGGGGCGCTGCGGGCCCAGGCGGAGAAGCTGCGCGCATTCGCCGCCGCCGATGCGGACCTGGACGTCGTGGACGTCGCGTCGTCGCTGGTGTCCAGCCGGGCGCGGTTCGAGCACCGTGCGGTGGTGCTGGGCCGCGGCCGGGACGAACTGCTGGGCGGCCTGGCGGCGTTGGGCGACGGCGCCGAGTCCGCCGCCGTGGTGCGCGGTGTCGCCGGCGGCCTCGGTGGCACGGTCTTCATGTTCCCGGGGCAGGGATCGCAGTGGGTCGGCGTGGCACGGCAGCTGTACGACGCCTTCCCCGTCTTCGCGCAGAGCCTCGACGAGGTCTGCGAGCGCTTCGACACCCATCTGCCCTACGTCCTGAAGCCCCTGCTCCTCGCCGGTGAACTCGCACCGGACCAGGCCCAGCGGACCGACATCGCGCAGCCGGCGCTGTTCGCCCTGCAGGTCGCCCTGTACCGGCTCATCGCGCGGTACTGCGGGCAGCCGAACCACCTGATCGGCCACTCGGTCGGCGAGATCGCCGCCGCGCATGTGTCCGGCGCCCTCGACCTGGACGGCGCGACCAGGCTCGTGGCCGCCCGCGGGCGGGTCATGCAGACGGTCACCGAGCAGGGCGCCATGCTGGCGGTGCGCGCCTCGGAGGACGCGGTGAACGCGCTGCTCGGCTCGTCCGACCGCATCGGCGTCGCCGCCGTCAACGGCCCGGAATCGGTGGTGGTCTCGGGCAACCGCGACGAGGTCCACGCACTGCGGGACCGGCTCGTCGCCGATGGCACGTCGGCGAAGCTGCTCGACGTCGACCACGCGTTCCACTCCCCGCTCATGGACCCGATCCTGGACGAGTTCGCGGGATCGGTCGACGAGCTGCCCGCGGGCCGCCTCTCGATCCCGGTCATCTCGACCAGGCTGGGCCGCGAGGCCACCATCGAGGAGCTGACGTCGGTCACCCACTGGGTGAACCACGTCCGCGAACCCGTTCGCTTCTTCGCCGCGGTGGAGTGCGCCCGTGCGGCCGGTGCGAGCGTGTTCCTCGAAACGGGGCCGGGGTCGGCCCTCGCGAGCATCACCAAAGAGGCATTCGCCAGTGTGGGCGTGGACGACGCGGTGGTCCTGTCGTCGTCGCGGCGGGGCCGCGGGGCGGTGGAGACGCTGGTCGGCTCGCTGGCCCAGTTCCATGTCCGGGGCGGGGCCGTGGACTGGAGCGCCCTGTTCGGGGCGCGCCGGTCGGTGGACCTCCCCACGTACGCGTTCCAGCGGCACCGGTACTGGCTGGACCTCCTGGCCGGGATGGGCAGGGCGGACGTGGCCTCGGCCGGGCTGTCGACCCCGGAGCACCCGCTGCTGGGCGCCGTGGTGGACCACCCCGGTACCGACGAGGTGGTCTTCACCGACCTGTGGTCCCTGCGGACCCACGACTGGCTGGCCGACCACGCCGTGTTCGGCGCGGTCGTCGTACCGGCGACCGCCTACATGGACCTGGCGCTGTCGGTGGGCGACTTCGTCGGATGCGCGGCGATCGAGGAACTCTCCCTGGAAGTTCCCCTGATCCTTCCCGACTCGGGCGATGTGCAGGTGCGGATCGTCGTCGGCGCGGCGGACGAGACGGGACACCGCTCCCTGGACGTGTACTCGCGTCCCGGCGGCGACGACCGTACGACCGGCGGCTGGACCCGGCACGCGACGGGAAGCCTGGCACCGAGCACGGCGCGGACGGCCGGCTGGCCCGAGGACGCGCAGTCGCTCGCCGTGTGGCCGCCGGCCGGGGCGGGGCAGCTCGACTTCGGCGGTCTCTACGACGACTTCGCGGACGCGGGCTTCGACTACGGGCCGGCCTTCCGCGGGCTGCGAGAGGTGTGGCAGCGCGGTGACGACCTCTTCGCCACGGCCACGCTGCCGATGGGCGAGGACGGCTCGGCCGGTGCCGGGTTCGCCCTGCACCCGGCGCTGATGGACTCCGTGCTGCACGCGGTGGTGGTCGCCGGTGTCCTCGAGGTCACAGGCGACCAGGGCTGGATGCCCTTCTCCTGGTCCGGGGTGGACCTGGCCGGGCAGTCCGGATCGACCGTGCGGATCAAGGTCTCCCGGGCCGGCGACGCCGCCGTGTCGGTGGCCGTCGCCGACGAGCACGGCCGCAAGATCGCTCACATCGGGGCGCTGACGTTCCGGCCGGCGAGCCCCGAGCAGCTGCGCGCGGCGCGCGGCGGACACGGCCACCCGCTGTACGAACTGGCATGGCGGCCGGTCCAGCACAGCGAGCGGGAAACCCACCGCGGGCGGTGGGGCGTTCTCGGCGCGAAGGACGGCCAGGCCTCGCGCCTTGCCGAGACGGGTGACGACAGCGTCGAGTTCTACGCGTCGCTCGACGACGTCCTCGCAGGGGAGGCACCCCGGCACCTCGTCCTCTGCCTGGACGATCTCGTGGACGACGGCCCCGATCTGCTCGCCGCGGTCGCCGGCGCGGACACCCAGGTGCTGGGCCTGGTCCAGCGGTTCCTCGCCGAGGAGCCGCTCGCCGGATCCACGCTGGTGGTCCTCACCCGCCTGGCCCTCGCCACCGGTGGCGAGGAGAGCGTCGAAAGCCTCCCCGGCGCGTCCGTATGGGGCCTGATCCGGTCCGCCCAGACCGAGCACCCCGGCAGGTTCCGGCTCGTGGACGTCGACGACGAGGAGGCGTCCTGGGCGAACCTCCCGGGCGCGCCCGCCCTCGGCGAGGACCAACTGGCCCTGCGGGGCGGCGCGTACCTCGTGCCCCGTATGACGGCGACCTCACCCGCGCACCACCAGATCGAGCCCCCGGCGGCAGGCGCCCACCGGCTGGGCATCCCGAGCAAGGGGACGCTGGAGAACCTGATGTGGGTCCCCTGCCCCGAGGTGGAGGCGCCCCTGACGAGCGGCCAGGTACGCATCGCCGTACACGCCGCGGGACTCAACTTCCGGGACGTCACCATCGCCCTGGGACTGGTGGACAGGACGGCCATCGACGCCGGGATCGGCAGCGAGGGCGCCGGAACCGTGCTGGAGGTGGCGGACGACGTCACCGGCCTCGCACCGGGTGACCGGGTGATGGGCATCTTCACCGGCGCCTTCGGCCGGGTGGCCGTGGCGGACCACCGCCTGCTCATGCCCGTCCCCGAGGGATGGACCTACACCGAGGCGGCGTCCGTGCCGGGCGCCTTCCTCACCGCGTACTACGCCCTCTTCCGGGTGGCGAACCTCGACAAGGGCCAGCGGATCCTCATCCACGCCGCGGCAGGCGGTGTGGGCATGGCCGCCGTCCAGCTGGCGAAACACGCCGGTGCCGAGATCTACGGAACCGCGAGCCCCGCCAAGTGGCCCACCCTGCGCGCTCTGGGTCTGGACGACGCGCACCTGGCGTCGTCGCGCGACCTGGACTTCGCGGACACCCTCCTGGAGTCCACGGACGGCCGCGGTGTGGACCTCGTCCTGAACTCCCTCGCGCACAAGTTCGTCGACGCCTCACTGCGGCTGCTCCCTGAGGGCGGCAGCTTCGTCGAGATGGGGAAGACGGACATCCGCGATCCCCAGCAGGTGGCGGCCGACCACCCCGGAGTCGACTACCAGGCCTTCGACCTCTACGAGGCGGGCCCGGACGTCATCCACGAGATGTTCCGCGCCGTCATGGAGCTGTTCGCCGACGGGCGGGTGCACCTGAACCCGGTCGCCGTCTGGAACATCCGCGACGCGCGCAAGGCGTTCCGCGAGATGAGCCAGGGCCGCCACGTCGGGAAGATCATTTTCGATATGGGCAGCGGCTTCGGCGGCGGCACCGTACTGGTCACCGGCGGCACCGGGGGAGTGGGCTCCCTGGTGGCACGGCACCTCGTCGCCGAGCACGGCGTGCGCAGCCTGGTGCTGGCGAGCCGTCGGGGCCCGGCCGCCGACGGGGCCCCCGAGCTGGTCTCGGACCTGGAAGGGGCGGGCGCGGCCGTGAAGGTCGTGGCATGCGACGTCGCGGACCGGGCCGCCGTGGCGGACCTGCTCGCGGACATGCCCCCCGCGCACCCGCTGACGGCGGTCGTGCACGCGGCGGGCGTGCTGGCGGACGGCACCGTCGAGTCGCTGACCGCGGAGAGCCTCGACCGCGTGCTGGGCGCCAAAGCCGGCGGCGCCGTCCACCTGCACGAGCTGACCCGGGATCAGAACCTCTCGGCGTTCGTCCTGTTCTCCGCGCTGGCGGGCACGCTCGGCACCGGAGGACAGGCGAACTACGCCGCGGCGAACGGTTTCCTGGACGGCCTGGCGGCACAGCGCAGGGCATCCGGCCTGGTCGGTACCTCGCTGTGCTGGGGCTGGTGGGAGGAGAGCAGCGGCATGACCGCGGAGCTGGACCAGGTCGACCTCTCGCGGGTCCGGCGGCTCGGCCTCACCGCGATGCCGACACCCGAGGCACTGGCCCTGTTCGACTCGGCGTGCGCGCTCAACGACCCGGTCATGATCCCGGCCCGGGTGGACGTCGCCGCGCTGCGGAACAAGACCGGCGACGAACTGCCGCTCCTGCTGCGCGACCTCGTCGACGCCGGTCGTCCGCTCCGCAGCAGGCCGGGCACGACCCGGGACGCCGGCCCGCTCGGCCTGCCCGCCAGGCTGGTCACGCTGTCCGAGGGCGAGGCGGAGGCGGCCGTACAGGACTGGGTCCGTGACCAGGTCGCCATCGTGCTCGGACACCCGTCCAGTGCGGCCATCGACGCCGACCAGGCCTTCACCCACCTCGGGTTCGACTCGCTGACCTCGGTGGAACTGTGCAACCGGCTGGCGTCCTCGACCGGACTGCGCCTGCCGTCCACGCTCGTCTTCAGCTACCCGACACCACGCCAGCTGAGCGAGCACCTCTTCGGCCTGCTGCGTCCGGAGCCGGCGACCCGCACCGGCCCGGACGAGGACGCGGAGATCAGGGAAGCGCTGCGGAACGTCTCGATCGACAGGCTGCGCAGCGCGGGCATCTTGGAGCTGGTTCTGGAGTGCGCCGACCCGTCCGGTGCGGACGGCGGCGGTCAGGTGCCGGACGCGGACACCGGCGCGGACGAACTGGCGGCCCTGGACCTGGACGCACTGGTCGACCTGGCTCTGGACGAGAGGGGTAACTGACATGGGCAACTCCGCCGACAGCACAGCGGACAACCGGGTCGAACGGGCGCTGCGCGCACTGCTGGAGGAGCGCGACCGCCTCCGGCAGGAGAACGACGCCCTGAAAGCCGGCCGCGGCGAGCCGATCGCCCTGGTGGCCATGGCCTGCCGCTACCCGGGAGGCGTGTCCTCGCCCGAGGACCTGTGGAACATGGTCCGCGACGGCGTGGACGCCGTGGACGAGTTCCCGGCGGACCGCGGGTGGCGGGACGTGTACAACCCGGATCCGGACGTGGTCGGCAGCTCCTACGTCCGCCAGGGCGGGTTCCTGACCGACGTCGCCGACTTCGACGCGGACTTCTTCGGCATCAGCCCGCGCGAGGCGCTGGCGGTCGACCCGCAGCACCGCCTGCTGCTGGAGACGTCGTGGGAGGTCTTCGAGCGGGCCGGCATCGTTCCCGCCGGTGTGCGCGAGACCGACGTCGGAGTCTTCACCGGCGTCAGCTCCTCCGAGTACGGCGCGCGCTTCCTGGAGGGAAGCAAGAGCGAGTTGGAGGGCTACCTGCTGCACGGCAGCGCGATGAGCGTCGCGTCCGGTCGGGTGGCGTACGAAATGGGACTGACCGGGCCGGCGGTGTCGGTGGACACGGCATGTTCGTCGTCGCTGGTGGCGCTGCACCTGGCGGTGCAGTCACTGCGCTCGGGCGAGTGCTCGCTCGCGCTGGCGGGCGGGGTGTCGGTGATGTCGACGCCCGCGATCTTCGTGGAGTTCGCCCGGCAGCGCGGGCTGTCGGCCGACGGCCGCTGCAAGTCCTTCGCGGACTCGGCCGACGGAACCGGCTGGGCCGAGGGAGTGGGCGTGCTGCTGCTGGAGCGGCTGTCCGACGCCCGCCGCAACGGCCACCCCGTGCTGGCCGTCGTCCGCGGTTCCGCGGTGAACCAGGACGGCGCCAGCAACGGGCTGACCGCTCCCAACGGCCTCGCCCAGGAGAAGGTGATCCGGCAGGCCCTGACGAACTCGGGGGTCGCGGCCGGCGAGGTGGACGTGGTCGAGGCCCACGGCACCGGAACCGTGCTGGGCGACCCCATCGAGGCGGGTGCCCTGTTCGCGACCTACGGGCGGGACCGGAGCGAGGGCAGGCCGCTCTGGCTGGGGTCCATGAAGTCGAACATCGGTCACGCCCAGGCCGCCGCCGGGGTCGCCGGCGTGATCAAGATGGTCATGGCCATGCGCCACGGGTTCCTGCCGAAGACCCTGCACGTGGACACGCCCTCACAGCATGTGGACTGGTCCTCCGGCACGGTCGAACTGCTGGTGGACGGACGGGAGTGGCCCCGGCCGGACGGTCCGCGGCGGGCCGGGGTGTCGTCGTTCGGCGTCAGCGGCACCAACGCGCATGTGATCCTGGAGGAGGAACCGGCGCCGGAGCGGGCGGACGAGCGCGGCCCGGGCGCGGCGGTGCCCGGCGGCCTGGTGCCGTGGGTGCTGTCGGGCAAGAGCGCGGCGGCTGTGGAACGCCAGGCACGCAGGCTGCGCGATTTCGCCGCCGCCGATGAGGGCCTCGATCTCGCCGATGCCGGCTGGTCGTTGGTGTCGAGCCGGACGGCGTTCGAGCACCGCGCGGTGGTGCTGGGCCCCGGCCGGGACGAGCTGCTGAGCGGTCTGACGGCGTTGGGCGAGGGCGCGGAGTCCCCCGCGGTGGTGCGCGGTGTCGCCGGGAACCTCGGTGGCACGGTCTTCATGTTCCCGGGGCAGGGATCGCAGTGGGTCGGCATGGGCCGGCAGCTGTACGAGGCCTTCCCCGTCTTCGCGCAGAGCCTCGACGCGTGCGCGGCCGCGTTGGCCGAGTTCGTCGACTGGTCGCTGCTCGACGTGGTGCGCGGTGTGGCGGGGGCTGCCTCGCTGGACCGGGTGGACGTGGTGCAGCCGGCGTTGTTCGCGGTGATGGTGTCCACGGCCGCCCTGTGGCGGTCCTGGGGTGTGGAACCGGCCGCCGTGGTGGGACACAGCCAGGGCGAGATAGCCGCCGCCTACGTCTGCGGTGCGCTGTCGCTGAGCGACGCCGCCAAGGTCGTGGCGCTCCGCAGCAAGGCGCTGCTGGATCTGATCGGGCACGGCGGGATGGCGTCGGTCGCGGAGTCCGCGGACTTCGTGGCCGCGCATCTCGCTCCGTGGAAGGACCGGGTGAGCGTCGCCGTCGTCAACGGACCCCGCTCCGTTGTCGTGTCCGGGGAGCCCGAAGCACTCGACGAATTCGTCGAGAAGATGAAGGCCGAAGGCGTACAGGCCCGGAGAATCCCGGTCGACTACGCCTCCCATTCGGCGCAGGTGGCCCGGGTGCGCGACCAGGTGCTCGAAGCGCTGTCCGACGTACGCCCGAAAACCTCGACGCTGCCCTTCTATTCGACCCTGGCCGGCGAAATCATCGACACCGCCCGGCTGAACGGCGAGTACTGGTACACCAATCTGCGCGAGAAGGTCCTTTTCGAAACAGCCGTCCGGCAGCTGGCCGAGGACGGTTTCCGGGTGTTCATCGAGATGAGTCCGCACCCCGTGCTGACCGTCCCGGTGCAGGAGATCGTCGAGGACGTCGGCGACGCGGTGGTCCTGTCCTCGTCGCGGCGGGACCGGGGCGAGGTGGAGGCCGTCCTCGGCTCGCTGGCCCAGCTGCACGTCCGGGGCGGGACCGTGGACTGGGACGCCCTGCTCGGGGCCCGCCGGCGCGTGGACCTTCCGACGTACGCCTTCCAGCGGCAGCGGTACTGGCTGAACTCCACGCACGCGGCAGTGGTGGCGGAGGTGCCCCCGACGGAGCCGCCCGCAGGCGAGGAGGAGCCCGTCGCCCTGCCGGACCAGCTCTCCGCCCTCCCCGACGACGAGGCGGCGGCACTCGTCCTGGACCACGTCCTCCAGAAGGTCGCCGTCGTGCTCGGACACCCGTCCAGCGAGACCATCGACCCCGACCAGGAGTTCAGGAACATCGGGTTCGACTCGCTGCTCTCGGTGGAGCTGAGCAAGCGCCTGGCCGCGACGACCGGGCTCCGGCTGCGGGCCAACCTGGTGCTGCGCAACCCGACACCGAGACAGGTCGCCGGGCACATCATGACCGCGATGGCCGGCCGCGACCGGCAGTGATCCCGTCGCGTTCCGGGCGCCGCGTGCGCCATGGGGCCGTCCCGCCGGCGGGACGCAAGGCCGGCAGCGGCCGGCCCCGTCCCGCCACCCGGTTGCGTTGACCGGTTGTTCCACTTCCGTGAGGGTGGAGGCCATCTGTGAATTCCTCCAATTCCTCGCCTGTTTGCTGAGGGGATGATCTCTTTGCGTTCGTTCGGTGCGTCGTCTGCGCATGAAGGGTTGTGGCGGGCGCAGAAAATGACTCCCGACACGCTGAACCATGCGACGGCCATGTGGGATGTGGACGGCGAGCTCGACGTGGCGGTCATGGAATCCGCATTCCGCCATGTGCTCGGCGAGGCGGAGATATTGCGCGTCAATTTCGTCGACGACGGCAACGGACTGCGGCAGGTGGTCCGGGAACCGGGGGACTGGCAGCCCTTCTTCCTGGATGTCAGCACCGCGGCCGATCCCGAGCAGGCGGCACGCGAAGCGCTGGCCGAAGTGCTGCGGCAGCCGTTCGACCTGGAGCGGGATCTGCTGCTCCGGCTGGGCGTGGTGAAGCTCGGGGCGGCCCGCTCTCTCATGGTGATCGTCTACCACCACCTCGTGTCGGACGGTTACGGCGCGGGCGGCCTGCTGTCGCGGCGCCTCGCCGAGGTGTACACGGCGCTGGCGCGGAACGCGCAGGTGCCGGAGCTGCCGCACCCGTGGGACGCGGAGTCGTTCGCGGCGGAGGCGGCCGAGTACCGCGCCTCCGAGGAGTTCACCGAGGACACGGCGTTCTGGCGGGAGTACCTGGCGGACGCTCCGCCGCCCGCGCAGGTTCCGCGCGTCCACCTGCCCGAGGAGACCCGGTCCGCGCTCTCCGAGCCGACGGGCAGGGCCGACCGCTGGTGCCAACTGGCCGACGCCATCGGCATAGCGAGCCGGACGCTGAGCGTTCCGCGCGCCGAGGCGGACGCCTGGACCGAGACCGCGAAGTCCCTGGGCGTGTGGATGTCGACGCTGTGGACCACCGCGGCGGCGGTGGTCTTCCGGCACCGCTGCGATCACCCGGAGTTCCTCCTCTCGCTGGCCGTGGCCAACCGGTCCGGGGCGGCGAGCAGGACGCCCGGCCTGGCGGTGAACGTGGTGCCGGTGCGGGTGAAGGTTCCGCTCGGCGCGACCTTCGCCGAGATCGCCGACGCGGTGGTGGACGAGACGTACGAGATCTTCGATCACACCGCCTGCCACTACTCGGAGATCCAGCGCGCGAGCGGCACCGGCCTGAGCGGTCGCGGCAGCTTCGGCGCCGTCGTCAACGTCGTCGAGTTCGCGGAGCAGCTCGACTTCGCGGGCAGCACGGCACGCCACCTCGCCGGGACGACCGGGGCCTTCGACGAACTGTCGATCGGCGTCTACACCGACGGGACCGCCGACAGCGACCTGTACCTCCGGCTCGACGCCCCCGCGGGCCTGTACTCCGGCGCGGAGCTGCGCTTCATCGGCGAGGAGCTGATCGCGTACATCCGTGCCGTGATGGCCACCGAGGGGCAGCTGCCGGTCGGTGCCCTGGACGTGCTGGGCGGTGCCGAGCGGGACCGGGTGCTGACGGCACCGAACGACACGGATGTGCCGCTGCCGGGGCTGACGGTCCCGGAGCTGTTCGCCCGCCAGGTGGAGCGCGCCTCCGACGCCGTCGCGGTGGTGTCCGGGGACTCGGAGGTCTCGTACCGGGAGCTGGACGAGCGGTCGAGCCGGCTGGCCGAGGCGCTGCGGCGCCGGGGCGTCGGACCCGAGACGGTCGTGGCGGTGGCACTGCCCCGCTCGACGGAGCTGGTCGTCGCCCTGCTGGGTGTGGTGAAGGCGGGCGGAGCCTATCTGCCGGTCGACCCGGCGTCCCCGGCGGAGCGGATCACGCCGGTGGTGAGCGACGCCTCGGTGCGCGCACTGCTCACCGATGCCGCGACGGCCGACATGCTCCCCGCCGGCCTGGACGTTCCGGCGATCCTGCTCGACGACATCCGGCCGGAGACCGCCGACGGCGGCGACGGGGTGCGGGAGGCTTCGGTCCCGGTGCACCGGGACGGCCTGCTGGCCGTGACGCACGGCTCCGCAACGACCGGCGCGGCCACGGGAGTTGCCGTGACGCACCGGAACATGGAGCGGTTCGTCCTGGACCGCCAGTGGCAGGAGGGCGGCCGCGGCGCCGTGCTGTGGCACGCGCCGCACACCTCCGACGCGCTCGCCCTTCAGGTGTGGGTGCCGCTGCTGAACGGCGGCCGGGTGGTCGTGGCTCCCTCGGGGGAGCTGGACGCCGCCGCGCTGACCGAGGCGCGAGCGACGCACGAGATCTCCGCGGTGTGGCTGCCCGCCGACCGGTTCTCGGCAATCGCGGCCGAACGCCCCGAGGCCCTGGCCGGGTTGCGCGAGGTGTGGACCGGTGGCGACCGGGTGTCCGCGGCCACGGTGCGACGGGTACGGGAGGCCGGCCCCGAGCTGACGATCGTGGGCGGCCACGGTCCGACGGAGACGACCGGGTTCGCCGCGTGCCGGCGCCTGGCGGCGGGCGAACCGGCGCACCACAGCGGCGTGCTCGGCCGCCCGATGGACAACACCGCCCTCTACGTGCTGGGCCCCGGGCTGGCCCCGGTCCCCGTCGGCGTGGCCGGAGAGCTGTACGTGGCCGGACCCGGCGTGGCTCGGGGTTGTCCGGGCCGCCCCGGGCGGACCGCGGAGCGCTTCGTGCCCTGTCCCTTCGGTCCGGCGGGCGGGCTCATGTACCGCACCGGGGACCGGGTGCGGTGGGGTACCGACGGCCGCCTGGAGTACGTCGGCCAGGTCGAGGCCCAGGCACAGATACGCGGTGTCCCGATCGAGCCGGCCGAGGTCGAGGCGGTGCTGTCCGAGCACCCCGGCCTCGCACAGAACGTGGTGGTCGTCCGGGCGGACGACTCCGGGCAGCAGCGGCTGGTGGCCTATGCGGTCCCGCTGGACCCCGGGTCCGGCCTCTCGGACGAGGAGCTGCGCCGGTTCGCCACGGAACGGCTGCCGGACTTCATGGTGCCGTCGGTGTTCGCGGTGCTGGAACGCCTCCCGGCGACGGCGGACGGGAGGGTGGACCGGGCGTCGCTACCGGAGCCCGAGTTCGGTGACGGACGGTACCGGGCGCCGCGCAACCGCACCGAGCGGGTGCTGGCCGAGGCGTTCGCCGACGTGCTCGAGATGGAGCGGGTGGGCATCGACGAGGACTTCTTCGATCTCGGTGGCAACTCGCTGCGGGCGATCAGGCTGGTCGGCCTGATCCGGGCGGAACTGAACCAAGAGGTGTCCATCCGCCGGTTGTTCGCGGCACGCACCATCGCCGGTCTGTCGGACATGTGGAAGGACCTCGACCAGTCGAGCAGGCCGACTCTTCGCAGGAGGACGAGGGACGGCCAAGTCCTCTGAGCGTTGTACGGGTTCTGTCGGCCCATGTGCGCGACACGAAGGGCTCCGGAGAGATCCCGGAGCAGAAGATTGCCGGTCGAAGATGCGAACAGCGCATCGCGAAGCCATGCCAGCGGGAGAATCTCTATGAGTAATCGTGAACACGAGACCTACGACGTGGTCGGCATCGGGTTCGGTCCGTCCAACCTGTCGCTCGCCATCGCCCTGGAGGAACACCGGGCGCATGGTCTGGAGAACGACGTCAGCAGCCTGTTCTTCGAGCGCCAGTCCTCCTTCGGCTGGCACCGCAACATGCTGCTGCCGACGGCGACCATGCAGATATCCTTCCTCAAGGACCTGGTCACCTTCCGCAACCCGACCTCGCGTTTCAGCTTCATCGCGTACCTGCACGCGTCGGGGCGGCTCCCGCAGTTCGTCAACAACCAGGACTTCTTCCCCACGCGCCAGGAGTTCCACCAGTACCTGGAGTGGGCGCAGGCACAGGTGGCCGATCACGTCGCGTACGGCTCGGAGGTGACGTCGATCCGGCTGGCGCCGGGCACCGATCCGGAGTCCTCGGACCGTCTGCGCCTGGAGGTGGCGGATGCCACCGGCCGGCCCGGGCGCGTGGTCGAGGCACGGAACGTGGTGATCTCGACGGGCCTGGTCCCGAGCATGCCCGAGGGAGCCGAGCGCGACGAACGGGTGTGGCACAGCTCCGAGTTCCTGGAGAAGTACCGCCGGATGAACCCCGGGGAGCTGCGCCGGGTGGCGGTGGTCGGTGCGGGCCAGAGCGCGGCCGAGATCACCAGGTTCCTGCACGACGAGCTTCCGCACGCCGAGGTGTGGGCGATCATCCCGTCCTACGGCTACTCCGTCGCGGACGACACCCCCTTCGCCAACCAGATCTTCGACCCGGCGGCCGTCGACGACTACTACTTCGGCACCGACCAGACACGGGAGGCGTTCTGGCGGTACCACCGCAACACCAACTACTCGGTCGTCGACGACGACGTGATCAGGGACCTGTACCGCAGGTCGTACGACGAAGAGGTGCGCGGCGACAGGCGCCTGCAGTTCCTCAACCTGACGAGGGTCACCGGCGTGAAGCGCGCCGGCGCCGAGACCCGCGTCTCGCTGCAGGTGGGCCCCGACGCCGAGGTGCGTGAGGTCGACTTCGACGCGCTCGTCTGCGCGACCGGCTACCACGGCATGGAGCCCACGCGCCTGCTCGGCGACCTCGACCGGTACTGCCTGCGCGACGAGGAGGGCCGATACCGGGTGGAGCGGGACTACCGCATCGTCACCGAACCCGAGATGCGGTGCGGCATCTATCTCCAGGGCGGCACCGAGCACACCCACGGCCTGACCTCCTCGCTGCTGTCGAACATCGCTGTACGAAGCGGTGAGATCGCCGACTCGATCGTCACCCGGCGTGCGGGGCAGAGCGCCGAGCACGCCGTCCTCGCCAAGGCCGGAAGCGACGTCCTTCGATGACAAGTGCGGTGGAAGAGCTGTGGGTACGCCGCTTCCGTGACGACGACGGGTGCGAGACGAAGCTCGTCTGCTTTCCCCACGCCGGCGGCTGGGCGAGCGCGTACCGCACCTGGGCTGCGGGACTGCCCTCGGACATCGGCGTGCTCGCCGTCCGGTACCCGGGCCGGGAGGACCGGCTCAGCGATCCGTTCCCGACCGGGCTGGAGAGCCTCGCGGACGACATAGCCGAGGCGCTCGGCGAGCTGACGCGGCACCGGCTGGTGCTGTTCGGCCACAGCATGGGGGCTTCGGTGGCGCACGAGGTGGCGCTGCGCCTGAAGGCGCGGGGATGTCCGCCGGCCGCCCTGTGCGTGTCCGGCCGACGGCCGCCGCACGCGCTGGACGGCATGCGCAGGCTCTCCGGCACGGACGAGGAGATCATCGCGGATGTCGTGCGCTTCGACGCGAGCCGTGCCGCGGTCTTCGCGGACCCGGGCCTGCGGGAGGTCGTGCTTCCCGCGGTCCGCGCGGACTACCGCCTGGTGGACGACTATCCCGGTGGCCGCCGTCCTCCGCTCGACTGCCCGGTGTACGGCTACACCGGTGACAGCGACTCCGAAGTGACCCCGGAGCAGATGCGCGGCTGGGCGGACATCACGCATGGCTCCTTCCGGCTGCGGGTGCTGCCCGGTGGGCACTTCTACCTCAGGCCCGAGGAGGACGCGCTGCTGGCGGACCTGAGCGAGGTACTGGGCCACGTCACCTCCCGTACGAAGGCCGCCTGATGATGTCGAAGCCCTGATTCCTCGTACCGCACACCGCGAGCGGCACCGCGGGCGCCTCCCATGGCATGGATCGCCATGGGGGCGCCCGCGGTGCCGCTCGCGTCGTGTTTCCGGTCCTGGTGGCTTGTTCGGTCACCCACAAGGCTTGAATGGCACCTCCGGTGGTGCAGCAACTTGTGATGGCGCAACTTATGCGCCATGATGGCGCCATGGATGTAAGCCCGTTCGTAGACAGACTCGGGCGCGAGTTCGTGGCGCTTGCTCGGATCGACAGTGAAGATGCCCGTGCGCTGGCGGCACAGCTTGAGTCGGCGATCCGACTCACGTTGGTCGACACGCTGGCAGCCGCCGCGGACGAGATCAATCGTGACCTCGCCCAAGGCTCCGTTGAACTTCGTCTCCGTGGAGACGAACCGAACTTCGTCGTGACGCCATCGTCGCCCGACCGGTCGTCCGAGACCGCGGCGGCCAGCGACGTGCCGACCGCCGAAGAAGGTGCCACCGCACTTGTCACCGTGCGCTTCCCCCAGCAGCTGAAGGCGGCCATCGAGCGGGCCGCAGGCTACGAAGGGCGTTCGGTGGACGCGTGGTTGGCACAGAGGGCCTCCTCCGTGGTGCAGAAGGACCGCGCCTCCTGTACCGCCCATCGGCGCGGCAAGCGGTGCCGGCAGCGCTACACCGCCTGGGTGCGCTGAAGCAACCCGAGCGTCAGCTCACTCGTCCCGATGTGCGGGGACGCCCGACAGAATTCATGAGAGGGGCAGCCATGCCTGTGTTCGACACTCCTGGACCGATCTCCGTCACGCTCGAAATCGGTGCCGGTGACGTGCAGATCACCGCCGAGGACCGCACCGACACCGTTGTCGAGGTACGGCCGACCGACGAGAACGACGACTCGGATGTGAAGGCCGCCAAGCAGTCGAGCGTCGAGTACGCCGACGGCGTACTGGTGGTCAGGACGCCGAAGCCCCGGGTCATGGACTTCTCCCGGAAGAGCCGCTCGGCGGATGTGTCGATCGTGCTGCCCATCGGCTCTCATGTGCGTGGCGAGGCCTCGATGGGGGACCTGCGCTCCTCCGGCCGTCTCGGCGAGTGCACGTACAAGACCCCCACGGGGCACATCCAGGTCGAGCACGTCGGTCCGTCCCGCCTCAAGACATCGGCCGGGCACATCACCGTGGGCCGCATCGAGGGTGACGCCGAGGTCAGGACGGGCACCGGGCAGATCCGCATCGGAGAGATCGGCGGCGCGTCCGTGGTCAAGAACTCCAACGGCAACACGGAGATCGGCAAGGTCTTCGGCGACGTCCAGGTCCGCGTCTCCAACGGCGACATCTCCGTCGAGCAGGCATCGGGTTCCAGGATCGACGCCCAGACCGCCAATGGCAGCATCAGTGTGGGCGCGGCGACCCGCGGCGCGGTCGTGCTCAAGACCGGGAACGGTGACCTGGAGATCGGCATCGGTGCGGGTCACCCGGCGAAGCTGGATCTGACCACCGGGTTCGGGCGGGTGCACAACATGCTGGAGAGTGACGCCGAGCCGGCAGAGAAGTCGCTCGGGTCGCCCGAGGAGTCGATCGACGTGCGGGCGCAGACCTCGTTCGGGGACATCACGATCCACCGCATCTGAGGGAGGGTCCCCTGCGCGGTCCCCCTCGATGGGGACGACGGGCCCCCGCTGTCGGCGGAAACGGCAGCGGGGGCCCGTCTGTGTCGCTACGGCTACCGCACCCAGCCGTTGAACTGCTGCCTGCCGCGAGGGGATCGCCTGCTGTTGGCCAGCGCTGCGGCAGAGGCCCGGACCATCCACGCGTTGACCGAGATGCCCTGCCTGGACGCCGCCTCCTCGATCTGCTCCTTCATCGCCTGCGGAGGCCGGAAGTTGATCCGGGCCGTGGCGCCGCTCATGGCGCCACTGAGCGCTCCGGTCGACCAGTCGCTCGCCGCGTCACCGGTCTCATCCGCGGTGTCCTCGACCTGGCTGTCGTCGCCCGAGGGCGGGGTCACCACAAAGCTGGGCTCCATGCCCCGCAGGCGCAGGTCCACCGATCCAGGCGCCAGGTCCTGAGTGATCTCCTCGGCCGCGGCAGACAGCACCTTGAGCAGCGTGAGCCGGACGGCCGAGTCCAGCGGAGCGACGAGTCGCTCGGCAACCGCGCGGGTCTCGGCATCTCCTGCTGCACAGGCTGCGACCAACTCATCGCGCAGCGCCTCGACGTACTCCCGTAGTTCCACGAAACCATCATGGCACATAGGTTGCGCCGTGCGGCGCCTGCTCGGCCCAACAATCACACGCGACCCTTAGTCCAGGTGAAGCAAGGGATGTTTCGCGTGGCATGGGTCCACTTGTCACAGTGGGTTCGAGTGATGCGCCGCCATGGGGGCTCGGTCTAGCGCCAGAATGGCGCCGGATCGGGGCGCGTGAAAAAGGTGCAGGCCCCGGAGAGCGGGGGATTTTTCCTCTCCGGGGCCCGCTGAGGCGGCACCGATGACCGACGGGGGACGGCATCGGTGCCGTGATCGTGGCCAGCTCTCAGCTGGTGGTGCCATCGGCCGCAGTGTCGGTCGGTGTCGGTCGTGACCTGGGCCGGGCCGCCGGCCGCTCGGAGAGAAGGTCACCCTCGCTCTCCGCCTCGCCGGCGACTGGGATCTCGCACTCGGATTGCCGTGTAACGGCGGTGGATCCTGTGGCGCCAGTATGGCATCGCTTTGGCTCCGATGCAAGCCTCGGCTTGCGCCCCACGGGGGAAGGGCAAAGCCCTGACCGGACGAACAGCGCCCGAACAGCGGCCGAGCGGCGGCGAAGTGCCGCTGGCGCCATGGGTGTGGCGATGTGGCGCTATGCCGGGTGGGAAGCTCCTGGCGCAAGCGTGCGCCCGGCTGCGATCGGGTTCATCCCCCGCAGGAGCGCTCCACGACGACGTCACCGATCACGGTCCGGGCCTGGACGCGCACGACGTCGTCGGCCGGCTCGTGCGCGCCGAGGAGCGAGAGGGACGTGTAGACCGTGCCCGCGGCGGAGTCGAGGGACAGATGGGCGCTGCTGGTCGCGGCCACACCGACCCGGATGCTGCCGAACGTGGTGGCGGCGACCACGGATCCCTGCACCACTTCCCCGACGTCGATGTCACCGTCGGTCGTCCGGGCCTCCGCGTCGGCGTGTGCCCGGCCGATCCTGATGGCCCCCTTCTCGGCCTGCAGGCTGGCGACGCCCGACACCTCTCCCACGGTGACGTCGCCCTCGCCCTTCGCGCTGACCGTGGCCCTGCCCTCGATCCGCCCCAGGTGGACGTCGCCGCAGTCCGCCGTGGCCTCGACGGTGCCGACCGCGCGGTCGACCGTGATGTCGCCGAGGGCGGCGGTCAGTTGCAGGCTGCCGGTATGGTGGAGCCTGATGTGTCCCAGGCCCGTGCTGAGCCGGCACTCGCCCAGCTCTCCCACTCCGAGGAAGTCCGCCGCCGTACCCCGGCCGCGCAGGCTCGATCCGGTGGGCACGGCTATCACCACGATGACCGCGCCACCGTTCCCACCCGGCTCCGGGACGTCCACGAGCAGCCGGCCGTCGGCGTAGTCGATGCGCAGCTGCTCGGCGGTCCGCACGTCGTTCTGGTCGTCGTGGTCGCGCGGGTACGCCTCGACCATCGTCTGGGCGCGGTCACTCGCGAGGATCCGGACCTGGCCGAACACCAGGCTGAGCACCACCCTGACAGGTGAGGGCGTGTCGAACGTCGGCATGGCGGGCCGCCTTCGGAATGTCTGCGGCCGCCGGTCTGGTCCAGACGGCAGCCCGAACGACGCAGATGCGCGCTTCGTCGCGGGGGCTCGTCCTGGGCCCCGGGACGCGAGCCACCGGGGCACGGGCCCGTACCGCCGGGGAACACAGCAGATCCTGTCCCGCCCTCACCACGTCGGACACCTCGTCCTTCGCCCTTCGCCGTGCGCGCGTCGCGTCGGACCGCGCGTCCTGTGCTGGCTGTTTCTCGATCGCCCAGCGTGCGAGTTCCCTATGGCACTGGGGGGAGGGAACCGGTGGGGGCGCCCCGCGGTTCGGGGCGCAATTCTCCGCCGATGCCATAAGGGGCCACATTAACGCCATGGCGGGATGTCCGCGCAGGGAGTGGCTTTGAACTCCCTGTGACAGCGACCGGAATGGGTCACGGGCGCTCGGGCGTCGCCCCGCCGGTTCATGCATCGACGGGTCTCGGCAGCCCGGTAGTTGGTTGCCCGCGAAATTTGCGCACTGCCGAGTTTACGCGAGCAGACAGGCCTTTGGGGTGTCATCGAGCGATGAGATGACGCCAAAGTCAGGTGGTCCGGCCTGCCCTGGTTCCCGAGTGCTAACGGCGGCGCCGGACCACCGCCACACCCCGCGGCGCCATCCTTGTACGACACGGCCCCACGAGGGCGTCACGGAGGGCCTGCGCCTGCTGTCGTTCGCCTGGTCAGGCGGCGGCTCCGATGCCTTCCGGCCAACGTGAGGCGGTGGCCGACCCACCGTCCACTCTGTCCTGTCGAGGCGTATCCGCAGGTCACAGCGGTGGAGTCAAGGTGAGTCGCCCGCCCGGTGTCCCGGCGCCGCCGGTCGCGCGCCAGGGTGGCACAGGTCGGCGATGGACATGGCGCCAAAGTGATGCCATCATGACGCTATGGCTGCTTCCTTCCGGCTCCCCGAGAGCCGGCCCGCCGGGCCGGGCGAGCACAAGGAGCAACACGAAGAGACGGAACACGAAGAGGAGGGACCGGGCGTGCGGAACATCCACGGATACCCCCGAACCCCCGGCTGCCTCCCCGCTCCGGGAGAGTTCCGCACCGAGCAGGTGGCGCCGTGAGCCAGGCAGCGACCGCCGCGGGGCCGCACCCCCCGCTCCCCGGAGCGCAGGGCCCCTCGGCCATCCAGGTCCGGGGGCTGCGGAAGTCGTACGGAAGGACGACCGCCATCGATGACTTCCACCTGGACGTCCCCCACGGCACCGTCTTCGCCCTGCTGGGGCTCGACGACGCCGGCAAGACCACCGTGATGCGGATCCTCTCGGCGCGCACCGCCGCCGACGGCGGAGACATACGCGTCGCCGGGTACGACCTGCCCGCGGACGCCGCTGCGGTACGCGCCGCCGTCGGACTTGTCGGCCGGACCTCGGCGGTCAACACCCGCCGCACCGCTGAGGAGAACGTGCGGCTGACACCGGCTCTGCGCCGGCTGCCGGCCCACGAGGGCAGGTCGCGGGCGGCCGAACTCCTGGCACGGCTCGGCCTGTCACGGGTCGCCGCCGAGCCCGCGGCCGCACTCTCCAGCGGCCAGCGGCGCCAGCTCGACCTGGCGATGGTGCTGGCCGGGGATCCGGGAGTGCTCCTGATGGACGAGCCCACCGCGGATCTCGACCCGGTGGGCCGCCGCATCGTGCGGGACGTGGTGCGTGAACTCGCCGCGGACGGCATCACGGTGCTGTTCACCACTTGCTCGCCGCAGGAGGCGGGCCTGCTCGCCGACCGGATCGGCGTCCTGCACCGCGGTCGGCTCGTCGCCGAGGGCACGCAGGACGCTCTGCTGCGGCTGGTCCCCGGTGGTCACATCCGGCTGCACTTCGCCGACGCAGCCGAACTGGCCACCGCCGCCGCGCTGTTCAGCCTGGACACGGCCGTCCGGGACGACACCGCGCTCAGCCTGCAGATCCCCGGCGACGGCAGCGTCGGCCTGATGCGCGCCGTCCTCGACATCCTGGACGGCGCCGGTGTGGAGCCCCTGCGGCTCGCGGTGCACAGTCCCGGCCTGGAGGACGTCTTCACCGCGCTCGTGGACGGCGGCTCGCAGGGTCCGCAGCCCACCGACCGCGCCGTGCACCCGCCCGGGGAGGAACCGCGCGACAGCAGGTCCATGTGGCAGGAGTCCCTGCCCGTCCTGGCCGCGGCGCTGCTGCTCCCCGCGTACGTCGCGGAGGTCGGGCTCGCCGCCCTGCCCGGCGTGCTTCTGACGGTCCTCGTATGCGTCGCGCTGGCGCTCTCGGGGTGCCGCAGACGCGCCGGCCGCCGCGCGCCGCAACGCCGCGGCCCCCTCGCGTAGCCCGGACCGGCCCGGTGTGTGACCGAGCCGGCCTCGTCCGCCCCGCCCAAGTCCTTTTCACAGACCTTGTCTTCGGCACGTACTCACAGGAGTTGGATCACCTTGGCCACCTTGCTCTACAGAATCGGCCGCTTCGCCTTCCGGCGACGAGGCCTCACCCTGCTGCTCTGGATCCTGGTCCTCGGCGGGGTCGCGGTCGCCGCGTCGACCGCGCCGCCGCCGCCCACCGACACCTTCTCCATGCCGGGCACGGAGTCCCAGAAGGCCCTCGACCTGCTGAAGGACAAGTTCCCGGCCGTGAGCGCCGACGGCGCCTCGGCCCGGGTCGTGGTCCGCGCACCGGCGCACGAGAAGATCTCGGATCCCGCGCCGAAGACGAAGGTGGCCGCTCTCGTCGCCCAGCTGTCCAAGGGCCCACAGGTCGTCGGGACCTCCGATCCGTTCACCACGGGCGCCGTCAGCAAGGACGGCACCACGGCCTACGCGATCGTCACGTACAAGGTCACCGCCCTGAAGGTGTCCGACGCGGCGCACAAAGCCCTGACCAAAGCCGCCGACGACGCCCGCGCTCAGGGGCTCAAGGTCGAGATGGGCGGTGACGCGGTCCCCGTGAAGCAGGACGCCGGCGGTTCCTCCGAGGCCATCGGCATCGGCATCGCCGCCCTGATCCTGCTGACCACCTTCGGTTCGCTGGTGGCGGCGGGCATGCCGCTGATCACCGCCATCATGGGGGTCGGTATCGGCGTCGCCTCGATCGGCGCCCTCGGCAGCACGCTCGGCCTGTCCACGACCACCACCACCCTGGCCATGATGATCGGCCTGGCCGTGGGAATCGACTACGCCCTCTTCATCATCTCCCGCTACCGCGCCGAGATGGCCGAGGGCCGGGAGCGGCAGGAGGCCGCCGGCCGGGCGGTCGGCACCGCGGGCTCCGCCGTGGTCTTCGCCGGTCTCACCGTCATCGTCGCCCTCGCGGGTCTCACCGTCGTCAATGTCCCGATGCTGACGAAGATGGGCCTGGCCGCGGCGGGCACCGTCGCGATCGCCGTCCTGGTCGCCGTCACGCTGGTGCCGGCGCTGCTCGGCTTCGCCCCGTTCAAGGTGCTGCGCCGCAGGGACCGCAAGCTGATCGCGGGCAAGCCGCTCTCCGATCGCCAGCGCCGCAAGGCCGAGAAGCGGGCTGCGCGGCAGCGGCCGAACCTGGGTGCCCGGTGGGCGAGTTTCGTCGTGCGCCGTCCCGTCCTCGTCCTGCTGTTCGGTGTGCTCAGCCTCGGCGCCGTCGCCGCTCCCGCGGCCCGGCTGGAGCTGGGCCTGCCCGGCGAGGGCACCATGGCCCCCGACACCACCCAGCGCAAGGCGTACGACATGTTGTCGGACTCCTTCGGCCCCGGCTTCAACGGCCCCCTGATGATCACCATCTCGGCCCATGACGCCAAGTCCGTGGGCAAGGTCGTCGCCACCAGGCTGTCCCACGAGCCCGGCGTCGCCGACGTGGGCGCGGTGACCCCGAACCAGACGGGCGACACCGCGATCGTCAACGTCGTACCGGACAAGGGACCGCAGGACGACAAGACGAAACAGCTGGTCAAGAACTTGCGGGGCGACCTCCACGGTCTCGGGCGGGCCAATGGCGCCGAGGTCCTGGTGAGCGGGCAGACGGCCATGTTCATCGACTTCTCGCAGACCCTCCAGGACGCGTTGCTGCCCTATCTCGGCCTCGTGGTCGGTCTCGCCTTCGTGCTGCTGATCCTCGTCTTCAGGTCGTTCCTCGTGCCGCTGAAGGCGGCCCTCGGATTCCTGCTGTCGGTGTCGGCGTCCCTCGGTGCCCTGGTGGCGATCTTCCAGTGGGGCTGGTTCGCCGACATCGTGGGGGTCGACCAGCCTGGCCCGATCATGAGCCAGCTGCCGATCATCATGATCGGCGTGGTCTTCGGTCTCGCCATGGACTACGAGGTCTTCCTGGTGACCCGGATGCGCGAGGCCTACGTCCACGGGGAGTCGACCCACCAGGCGGTCGTCACCGGCTTCCGGCACGGTGGCCGCGTGGTCAGCGCGGCCGCGCTCATCATGACGAGCGTGTTCTCCGGCTTCATCATGCAGGACAACGTCTTCGTCCGGATGATCGGCCTCGGCCTGGCCTTCGCGGTCGTCTTCGACGCCTTCGTCGTCCGCATGGCCATCATCCCGGCGCTCTTCGCCCTCCTCGGCAACCGCGCCTGGTGGCTGCCGAGGTGGCTCGACCGCATCCTGCCCGACATGGATGTCGAGGGCGAGAAGCTGTCGCGCCGGCTCGCGGCCCCGCAGAACCAGGGCCCGGTGTACGAGCACGAGTACAGCCGCTGATGCCCGAAGTGGGGGGCCGGTACCGGGATCGGACCGGCCCTTCACGCTCGGGCGGGCCGCGTGCCGTGCCGCTACGGCACTCGCTGTGCCGTGTCGCGGGACGGCACAGCGGTGAGTCCGTGCAGGCGCCCGTAGGTGTACGCGGCCGAGACGAGGGCCATGTGGTGGTACCAGCCGGGGAACGAGCGCCCCTCGAAGTCCAGCAGTCCGAAGTCCTGCTCCATGGAAGCGATCGCGTCCGTCGTGCCGGTGTTCAGCGCGGCGATCGAGCCGACCTCCGCGAGGGTGTCGTGCGCGAGGCTGGTGAGCCACAGCGGACCCGGGGCCTGGGTGGGGTCCACTTCGGTGAAGAGCCGGTAGGGAGGTCCGGGGGAGCGCCCCTGGGAGCCGCCCGGCAGATAGACCAGCGATGTCTGGAGGTGGGTGATGCGCCGTCGTCCGTCGGGCAGCGGGACGACGGCCGTCTCCAGGCTCTGCGCGGAGACCAGGGTCCTCGCGCTCACCGGTGCCGAGGCGCCCTCGCCGGCGGGCAGCACCGCCAGGTGCGGCGGCACCGCTACGACGAAGTCCCGGCGGCGCTTGGCGAGTCCGAACAGCAGGTGCCCCACGTCGGGTTCGTCGCTCATGTCGACGAGGACGACGGAGGACGTGGAGTGCGTGCGGGCCGACAGCCGGTCGACGAGTCGGAGCGTGTGCGCCCACAGCGGCCGGTACTGCTCGGCGTCCGGTATGCGTGCGTCCCTGCGCCGCCCGGAGTCCTGCGTCCAGGTCGTCGGCAGGTGCAGGCACCAGTCGACGGGAACCTGCGCGTCGCCCAGGCACAGAAAAGAGCCCAGTCCCAGCTGGCAGTTGAGGGTGCGGCCCGAGGAGAGGTCGAAGTAGCGGTGGACACCCACCGACCGGTCACCGCGCTTGGGCAGGACGGCCCGGCCGAGGGACCACACGGGGTCGGGTCGTCGGCCGGCCACCCAGTGGGTGAGTTCCTCCATGATCTCATCGAAGTCCCACGGACTGAGACTCACGAACTGGCGCAGCGACTGCACGACGGACGGGTCGTGGGAGACCGCGGTGGCAAGCCGGCGCACCGACTTCTTGCCCGACGTGACGAGCAGCGCTTTCAGATAGGCGTGCGCCCACTTGCGTTGATCGACCCGACGTAAGCTCTTGAAGATCGTGCTGCTGAAATGGTCCAGAGGCAAGTCCGAGTTGCTGGCGTACGTCGCGTCCTGTGAAGTCGACGACGTGTCCGCTTGGGTCAGGTGCATGCCGCAATAACTCCCCCGACGTTACTGAGCGTTGTGCAGAGAGAGTGTAGGTCGCCGTCCAGCGTGGCACCACTGCCGGTGGCTGGATGACTTGTTGTGGCGCCTCGAGTGGCACATCGCCTCGCGGGCGCCTGGCGACAGGATGAAGGCTGGATTCCGCTGATGTCGCCAAGAGGTAAGCTACTCGGTCTCAACGGCGGTGGTGATCTCGGTACTTCGCAGCCGTGGGGCTATGACCTGCAAGGATGTCAGGTGTGTGGGCCCTGTCGAGGCAGTGGCGGAAAGGGGCGTGGGTGGCGTCCGGGGATGTCGTGACGCATCGCGGCGCCTGGTCCAGGGTGGCGCCGACCCCACCGGCACACGCAAATCACGCCAAGAAGTGGACTAGACCACTGAGGGAGCGTGTGTTCGAACTCTGCAAAGTAGTGCTCGATGGCGCCAAGATCCTTGAACTGGTATCGATGTCAGGATCTACTCGAGAGCGCGGCAGTTGGCCATACCGACCTCAATGAGTAACCGAGCAATGCTCAGTTCATTCGAGGTTCATTCAAGTCGGGCGCACTACTCTGCGTGCGGTGGTCGCTGCGTGCCAAAAAACGGGGTGAACGCGCTTTCTTTATTCGATGAGGGTACCGCGGAGCCGCCCAGTCGATACGCGCGTTGATACGGAGGCGTGATGATGAATCAGGTCGAGGACTGCAAAGACTCCAAGGCGCTCTTGTTCGGCAGGACCGCAGAGGCTGTGTCGAGAACCCAAAGAGTCAGCGGGGTGGAGGCGCGACGCGATCAAGTACTCACCACGAAGGTGGGGTTGCATATACCCACGGGGCTCGCCTTCGAGGAGTGGGAGAAGGCCGGACGCCAGCTCTCCGGGCTGCTCAACTCGTCGTCCTGGTGGCTCGGAGACTGGCTCGTGTACGGAAAGGACCACTACCAGGACCGCTATGAACGCGGCATCCGCGCGGCCGGGCTGCAGTACCAGACGCTGCGCAACTACGCCTGGGTCTCCCGGCGGTTCGAGCTGCACCGGCGGCGGCCCGCGCTCAGCTTCCAGCACCACGCCGAGCTGGCGTCGCTGCCGGCCGACGAGCAGGAATCCTGGCTCGATCGCACCGAGCGGATGAAGTGGAGCACCAAGCAACTGCGCAACGCCATCCGGGCCCAGCGCGAGGGCACCTCGGAGCAGTCGGACGCCGTGGCGGCGACGCGCCGGCTCGCCGTGCCCGACAACCGGCTTCAGTGGTGGCACAAGGCGGCGGCCCAAGCCGGCACCGAGTTGGGGGAGTGGGTGATGGCCACGCTCGACGCCGCTGCCGACCAGGTACTGAAGGAGGCTGACGGGCAACCGCCGCTCGCCTGACCGGTTCATCGGTACCGGCTGCTGCGACGGTCGCGCCGGAGACGGGCGGGGGAGTCCGTCCGGGGCGGTGAAGTCACGGGGTCCGCACTCGTCAAGGGGTGCGGACCCCGAGTCGCAGGGAAAGCCATTACGGCAGACGGTTCATGAGATCCGCTGTCTGTTCGTGCCGGGTGCATCCGCGTCCGGCGAACGACTTCACCACCCGCTCGCGCACCTCGGGGCGCTGTTCCTGGCTGAGTTTGAACATTCCCTCGGCCTTGGTCACCTGGACGCGGAAGGCGCCGACGTCGGGCACTATCTTGCGGAAATACTCAAGGGATTCGGTCATGTCCCAGCTGTCGCCGAATTTCCCCTCGTAGGCCCGCACCGTCGCCTTTACGACATCCAGCGTCTCCTCCAGCGACTCGATCTTCTCCACCACTCCGTGTACGTGCACCGAGGTGAAGTTCCAGGTCGGGGCGGCGGGCGTGATGTCGTAGACGGTGGGCGAGACATAGGCGTGCGGACCGGTGAACGTCAGCAGGATCACCGTACCCGTGTCCAGTGCCGCCCAGTGCGGATTGTTGCGATTCATGTGGCCCAGCAGCGGCATACCGGCCAGGTCCGGAGCGGCTTGTCCGTCCCACCCGGGCTCGGTGATGACCGGAAGGTGGGTGGCGAACGGCCCGTCGGCGGGAGCCCCGTTGCTGGCCATCAGCGCCAGCGGGTTCCCACGCATCAGATCGACCATCCATGACGCGTCCGGTTCCCGGTAGTGGCTGGGGACGAACATACGGCACTCACCTTTCGTGGTGTGACGGAAACAGGCCTGCCCGGCATCGAGGCCTTGGGGTGCGGCAATGATGCGGCGAATGGTCGACGACACCGCCGTACTGTCCTGTTGGCAGGACAACGGGGTCCTCCATCGTGGCCCGCTGTCGGCTCCGGCGCAATGAAGCGAGGAACCAGACCTGGAAACTCCCGCCGGGAACGGAAAGAAAAGGCCCCATTTAGCGCTCGGGAGTAATTGAAACGCGATGCGGTGACCGAACTGCGGTGCTTTTTGGGTCTGTTGGCGCCGCCGTCGTGGCTTTACCGGGCGTCCTGGCCGCGGGTGGTGAGTACCGCATGGACGGCGGCGCGGACCCTGGCGTCGACGGCGGCGGGGTCGGTGGCGTCGAGTTCGCCGTCCAGGTGCAGGAAGGCCAGGCCGTGGACCAGGGCCCAGACCGCCGTGGCCAGGGCGTCGGGCGCGGTGGCGCCGGGGAAGGTGTTCTGGACCAGTGCGGTGACGTACGCGGAGAAGGTGGCCGTCGCGGCGGCCCGCTCGGCGTCGCCCGGATCGCAGGGCTCCGCGAACATCACCCGGAACAGCGCCGGATGCGCGAGCGCGAACCGGACGTAGGCGACGGCGACGGCGGTCAGGTCGTCCGGGGCCGCCGGTGCCGGGTGCGCCGCGGCCAGGAACCCGGCGAGTTCGCCGTAGCCCTCGCTCGCCACGGCCGTGAGCAGTGCGTCGCGGTCGGCGTAGTGGCGGTAGGGGGCGGTGGGGGAGACACCGGCCCGGCGGGCCACCGCGCGCAGCGACAGCCCCGCGCTGCCGTCCTCCTCCAGCAGCTCCCGGGCCGCACGCAGGCATGCGCCCCGCAGGTCGCCGTGGTGGTACGGGCTGCTCGGCTTCGGCATGGAGCACCTCATGAGGTTGGCGCTGCTTACATTCGCGGCCCCAATGTGAGCGGTGTATACATTCAGCGGGGGAGCGGAGGTCCTGGGCAACCGGATCGCCAAGGCGGCCATGGAGGCAGGGATGGCCGGCGCCGGGCTGTTGCGGCGCGCGCCGAGCAGGCCGGATTCGGCGGCGTGGAGATCCACGCCGCCCACGGCTACCTGCTGTCACAGTTCCTGTGATCGGGCTGCTCGCACCGCTCGGCGTCGACCTGGTCGAGTTGTCCGGCGGCAGTGATGAGAGCCCGGCCATGTCGGGCCGCCCGGCGGACTCCCGCACACAGGCACGCGAGGCCTACTTCCTGGACATGGCGACCGACCCGGTCGCCAGCAGTCCGCTCCCGCTGATGCTGACAGGCGGGATCACCCGGTGGGAGCCCGCCGAGCAGGTGCTCCCCGGCGGCCCGCCCTCGCACTCACCCCCTGGCGCTGGTCCCCCACCAGATGCACCGCCTCGCCCGCGGCGCCGAACCGGCCCCGGCCACCGCGTCCGCCCTACGCCCTCGTCTCCGACCAGGTCGTCCAGCGCCGCGCCCGCCTCAGGCCCCGCCCGGAGGAGCCGTACGCCTCTCGAACGCCTCCAGGATGCGTTCCGCCGCCAGGGTCGCGGTCAACTGGCCCTCCCTGACCTGCCGTTCGAGGTCCGGGGCGGCGTCGCGCACCGCCGGGTCGGCGTGCAGCCGGCCGAGGAGTTCGTCACGGACCATCGCCCAGGTCCAGCCGACCTGCTGATCGCGCCGCTTGGCGGTCAGCCGCCCGGCGGAGTCGAGCAGCGCACGGTGCTGTTCGAGGCGCTCCCAGACCAGTTCGAGGCCTGTCGACTCACGGGCGCTGCAGCTGAGCACCGGCGGAGTCCAGAACGCTTCCTTGCCGTGCATCAGCCGGAGCGCGCCCGCCAACTCCCGTGCCGCACCCCGAGCGTCGCGCTCGTGCGGACCGTCCGCCTTGTTGACGGCGATCACGTCGGCCAGCTCCAGGACGCCCTTCTTGATGCCCTGCAGCTGGTCGCCGGTGCGGGCCAGGGTCAGCAGGAGGAAGGAGTCGACCATGTCGGCGACCGCTGTCTCCGACTGCCCGACTCCGACGGTCTCCACCAGGATCACGTCGTAGCCCGCCGCCTCCATCACGACCATCGACTCCCGTGTCGCCTTCGCGACCCCGCCCAGCGTGCCCGCGCTGGGGGACGGCCGCACGAAGGCGTTCGGGTCGACCGCGAGGCGCTCCATCCGGGTCTTGTCACCCAGGATGGAGCCACCGGTGCGCGTCGAGGACGGGTCCACGGCGAGGACGGCGACCCGATGGCCCAGTGAGGTCAGCAGGGTGCCGAACGCGTCGATGAACGTCGACTTACCGACACCCGGCACCCCGCTGATGCCGATCCGCCGCGCCCGGCCGCTGTGCGGAAGGAGCTGTGTCAGCAACTCCTGTGCCAGCGACCGGTGCGCGGGGCGGATGGACTCGACGAGCGTGATCGCACGGGCCACGATCGCCCGCTTTCCGTCGAGCACACCCTTCACATATGCGTCGAGTTCGATCGCTGCCATCGGCGCCCTACAGCTCGTGGCCGAGGTCGGCCGACAGCCGCTTCACCAGGTCGTGCGCCGCGTCCGGGATCACCGTCCCCGGCCCGAACACGTCCGCCGCGCCCATCTCCAGCAGGGTCGGCACGTCCTGCGGCGGGATCACCCCGCCGACCACGACCATGATGTCCTCACGGCCCTCCTCGGCGAGCTTCTCGCGCAGCGCCGGGACGAGCGTCAGATGGCCCGCGGCCAGCGAGGACACACCGACCACATGGACATCCGCCTCGACCGCCTGCCGGGCGACCTCCTCCGGCGTCTGGAACAGCGGGCCGACGTCGACGTCGAAGCCGAGGTCGGCGAAGGCGGTCGCGATCACCTTCTGGCCGCGGTCGTGGCCGTCCTGGCCCATCTTGGCGACCAGGATGCGCGGCCGGCGCCCCTCGGCCTCCTCGAAGGCGTCCACCAGGGCACGGGTGCGGTCCACGTTCGGGGACTGGCCTGCTTCGTTGCGGTACACGCCGGAAATCGTACGGATCTGGCTCGCGTGCCGGCCGTACACCTTCTCCAGTGCGTCGGAGATCTCACCGACGGTCGCCTTGGCGCGGGCCGCGCGCACGGCCAGCTCCAGCAGGTTCTCCTTGCCGTCGGCCGCCCGCGTGAGCGCGTCCAGGGCGTCCTGGCAGGTCCGCTCGTCCCGCTCGGCGCGCAGCCGCCGCAGCTTCTCGATCTGCTGCGCGCGTACGGAGGAGTTGTCGACCTTGAGGACCTCGATCTGCTCGTCGCTGTCCACGCGGTACTTGTTGACGCCGATCACCGGCTGCCGGCCGGAGTCGATCCGGGCCTGCGTACGGGCCGCCGCCTCCTCGACGCGCAGCTTCGGGATGCCGGCGTCGATGGCCTGCGCCATGCCGCCCGCCTGCTCGACCTCCTGGATGTGCTGCCAGGCCTTGCGGGCGAGGTCGTACGTCAGCTTCTCCACGTACGCGCTGCCGCCCCACGGGTCGATGACCCTCGTGGTGCCCGACTCCTGCTGGATGAGCAGCTGGGTGTTGCGGGCGATGCGCGCCGAGAAGTCCGTCGGCAGCGCGAGCGCCTCGTCCAGGGCGTTGGTGTGCAGCGACTGGGTGTGGCCCTGGGTCGCCGCCATCGCCTCCACGGCCGTACGCGTGACGTTGTTGAACACGTCCTGCGCGGTCAGCGACCAGCCCGAGGTCTGCGAATGGGTGCGCAGGGAGAGGGACTTGGAGTTCTGCGGCTCGAACTGCGAGACCAGCTTGGCCCACAGCAGCCGGGCCGCGCGCATCTTGGCGATCTCCATGAAGAAGTTCATGCCGATCGCCCAGAAGAACGAGAGCCGGGGCGCGAACGCGTCCACGTCCAGGCCCGCCTCCCGGCCCGCCCGGATGTACTCGACGCCGTCCGCGAGCGTGTACGCCAGCTCCAGGTCGGCCGTGGCACCGGCCTCCTGGATGTGGTAGCCCGAGATGGAGATCGAGTTGTAGCGGGGCATCCGCTGTGAGGTGTACGCGAAGATGTCGGAGATGATCCGCATCGACGGCTTCGGCGGATAGATGTACGTGTTGCGGACCATGAACTCCTTCAGAATGTCGTTCTGAATGGTTCCGGCCAGCTTCTCGGGCGGTACGCCCTGTTCCTCCGCCGCCACGATGTACAGCGCGAGCACGGGCAGCACCGCGCCGTTCATCGTCATCGACACGGTCATCCTGTCCAGCGGGATCCCGTCGAACAGCTGCCGCATGTCGTAGATCGAGTCGATGGCCACGCCCGCCATGCCGACGTCGCCGGTCACGCGCGGGTGGTCGCTGTCGTAGCCCCGGTGCGTGGGCAGGTCGAAGGCGACCGACAGGCCCTTCTGCCCGGCCGCCAGGTTGCGCCGGTAGAACGCGTTGGACTCCTCGGCGGTGGAGAAGCCCGCGTACTGGCGGATCGTCCAGGGCTGGTTGACGTACATCGTCGGGTAGGGGCCGCGCAGATACGGTGCCATGCCCGGGTAGGTGCCCAGGAAGTCCAGGCCCTCCAGGTCACGGCCGGTGTACAGCGGCTTGACCCCGATGCCCTCCGGGGTCTCCCACAGCGGCGCTTCGCTCCCGGTCGCCCGCTCGACGGCCGCACGCCACTGATCGGCACTGCCGTCGGCGGCCGGCGTCCCCAGCTCGATGCCGGAGAAGTCGGGGATTCCCATCAGGACACTCCCATGCGGTCGAGAGTCGCGGACAGGACGTCGATGGCGTCGCAGCCCGCGAAGACGTACGAGTCGATGCCGGCGTAGTCGCCCCGGCCCGCCAGGAACACCTGCCGGGCGCCGGCCGCGCGCAGCGACTCGGCGGTCTGCGCGGCCTGTTCGGCGTAGCGGGCGTCGCTGGAGCAGAGCACGGCCTCGGTGGCGCCGCTCTCCTCGAAGCTTCCCTCGGTGACCGGCTCGATGCCGCCCGCCTGGAAGAGGTTGGCGGCGAAGGTGGCGCGCGCGGTGTACTCGGCGGCCGAGCCGAGCGTGGCGAGGAAGACGCGGGGGCGGGCGCCGGTCGCCGCGAGATGGGCGTCGGAGCGGGCGCGCAGCTCCTCGTACGCCTCGTCCCGGCGCACCCGAGGCAGCCCGCCGGACGGCGGCTCGGGCGCGGGCTCGCGCTCCACCGGCTTCTCGGCGAGCAGCGGGAACTCGCTGACACCGGTGATGGGTTCGCGCCGCTTGGCGAGCTTCTTGGAGCGCTCCGCCCAGGTCGTCGCGAGGTCGGTGCGCAGCCGGCCGGAGCGCAGTACGGCCGCCTGGCCGCCGTCGCGCTCGATCGAGCGGAAGAACTCCCAGGCCGCGCGGGCGAGTTCGTCGGTCAGCGTCTCGACGTACCAGGAGCCGCCCGCCGGGTCGATGACCCGGGCCAGGTGGGACTCCTCGATGAGGATCGTGGAGGTGTTGCGGGCGATACGGCGGGCGAACGCGTCGGGCAGGCCGAGGGCGTGGTCGAACGGCAGCACGGTGACGGAGTCGGCGCCGCCGACCCCGGCGGCGAGCGTGGCGACGGTCGTGCGGAGCATGTTCACCCACGGGTCGCGGCGGGCCATCATCACGGGCGAGGTCACCGCGTGCTGCACCTGCGCACCCGGGGCCCCGCAGACCTCGGCGACCCGGGCCCACAGCCGGCGCGCGGCGCGCAGCTTGGCGATGGTGAGGAACTGGTCGGCGGTGGCGGCGTAGCGGAACTCCAGCTGCGCGGCGGCCTGTTCGACGCTCAGCCCCGCCGCGGTGAGGTCACGCAGATACGCCACACCGGTGGCGAGCGAGGCGCCCAGCTCCTGCGCGGCCGATCCGCCCGCCTCGTGGTACGGCAGCGCGTCCACGGTCAGCGCGCGCAGACCGGCGTACTGCTCAGCGCAGCGCGCGGCCAGGGCGGCGTACGGCGCGAAGTCCAGCGCGGTGCCGGTACGGGCCTCGTACCCCAGCGGGTCGCTGCCCAGATTGCCGCGTACGGCCGCCGCGTCCACGCCCTTGTCGGCGTACAGCCGCAGCAGCGCCTCGGCGGCCTGCTCGGTGTCCCGGCCCGCGTCCAGGACGACCGGCGCCAGGTCGAGGTAGACGCCCTCCAGCGCCCGGCCCAGCCCGTCGACCGGGATGCCGCCCTCGCCCAGCACGAGCCACAGCGAGGTGCCGCCGTTCTCCAGGTCGGCCAGGGCGGCGTGCTCCGCGAGGGCGGTGTGCCGCTGCCGAACGTCCCAGCCGCCCGCGGTGTTGCCCTCGGGGCGGCCGCCGCGCAGATACGGCGCGAAGCCGGGCAGGCCGGGGTCGGGCGCGTCGTCGCGCGCGGTGTAGAGGGGCCGGGTGCGCAGCCCGTCCTCCAGCGTCGTGGACAGGGCGTCCTCAGCTGCCGCGCCCGAGACTTCCTTGCCCGACTTGCGCAGCACACCTTCGACCAGGCGTTGCCACTGCTCATGCGTCGCGAAAGGGAACTCGGCGGCCAGTGAGAGCCCGTCGTCAGGCAGGACCGTCATGGCTCGGATGCTAGGGCAGGCTGCTTGAGCGCGAGTAAACGACGGCCTGTGAGGTTTCTCCACTTGCGCGTGCGACCTGCGCCGCTCAGTCGCCGGCGGGCTCGCTCTCCAGGTCCGGAAGCTCCGGTACGAGCGCGCACATGGCGGCGCGCTGATCGGGGCCCATGGAGTCGTCGAGGGCCTGCCGGACGGTCCCGGCGAGCAGGGCCGAGGTCTCGCCGAGCAGGTCGCGCGCCTTGTCGGTGAGGGTCACCTGCACGCCGCGCCGGTCGCCGCACACGGACGTGCGGGTGACGAGCCCGGCCCGCTGCAGGCAGGCGATCTGGTAGGTGAGCCGGGTCTTGGGGCGGCCGAGGAGGTCGGCGACCTGGGTCATGCGCAGTCCGGTACGCGGCTGCTCGGCCAGCAGGCACAGGATCAGGAACTCGTCGTGGGAGACGTCGAGGGTCTCCTTCACGACCGAGCGCAGCCGCTGCTCCACGGCGCCCGTGGCGGCCAGCAGGATCATCCACGCCCGCAGCTCGTCGGGCAGCAGCCCGCTCCCTGCGGCGGGACATTCGAACTGGTCGGCGGGGTGCGCGTCGGGTGCGGACATGGGTCGAGTCTACCCGTTGTCCAATTTTGGATGAGTGGGTTGTCCAAATTTGGATGAGGCGCTAGCGTGCTCCTCGTTGAGGTCATCCAAAATTGAACCAATGAGTGGGAGTACGACCATGACCGTCGCCGTGCAGACAGGCACCTGGCAGCTCGACCCCGCCGCGTCCACCGTGGGACTGCGGCACAGGACCATGTGGGGCCTGGTCACCGTGAAGGGCACGTTCACCACCGTCTCGGGCACGGGCGAGGTACGGCCCGACGGCTCGGCGGCCGGCACGGTGACCCTGGACGCCGCCTCCCTGGACACGAAGAGCGCCAAGCGGGACACCCACCTGCGGTCGGCCGACTTCTTCGACGCCGCCAACCACCCGGAGATTACCTTCGCCGTCCGCGCCGCCGACCGCCTCGACGGCGACGGCGTGCGGGTCACCGGTCAGCTGACCGTGCGGGGCATCAGCAGGCCCGTGACCCTCACCGCGCGCCTGACCGACGCGAGCGCCGAGGCGCTCACCCTGGACGCGGAGTTCACCGTGGACCGCGAGCAGTTCGGCATGGGCTGGAACCAGCTGGGCATGATGCGCGGCCTGACCACGGTGACCGCCGGACTCCGCTTCACCCTGACGGCGGGCTGAGCGCCGGCGTGCTCAGCCCTTGATGCCCAGGTCGGCCTGGTTCACATCGATCGTGGAGAGCGTCTGCGGGGTCGCCGTGAAGGCGCGCAGCCGGAAGTGCGTGCTCTTCTTCGCGGGCAGCGGGAACCCGCCCTTGGGCGCCCGCAGCACCACGGTCGCCGTGCTGTGCGCGGGGATCGTGGCCGGGCCGTGCGCCAGCGACCAGTACTTGTCCATGCCCTGGCCGGTCGTCAGCATGTAGTGCGGCGTCAGCGCGGCGCTGCCGGTGTTGGTGACCCGCAGGGTCAGGGTCGACAGGGAGCGCGCCGAGCCGTGCCGGGCGGTGATGTCCATCCGCAGCGGCGGCTTCCCCGTCACCGCGAGCGTCGCGCTCACCAGCGCGGGCAGTACCAGCAGCGCCACGGCCGCGGCCAGCGCGGGCCGGCGCCGCCGGCCCGTCAGCCACTGGGGCCGCGGCTGCCACGCCTGCGAGAAGTCCGACAAGGGCACGGTGATCGCCGCCGCCAGCCACAGCGGCGTCATCATCAGGTAATAGCCGTCCTGGGACCGGGTCGCCAGGTAGAAGGCGCACCAGGGCAGCACGGTCGCGGCCGGGCCCAGCCGCCGTACGAACAGCACGAACAGCGCCAGCAGGGCCGCCGCGAGCAGCATGCTCGCATGGCCGTACCAGTCGAGCCGGTCGCTGCCGTGGGTGAAGTACAGCGAGATGCCGACCAGGCCCTGACCGTGCAGCACCGCGCCCTGGGTCAGCGGCAGGGCGATGCCCTCCAGCCACGGACCGGGCTCGGTCACGATGAAGTACGTGTTGATCAGCAGCCAGGTGAGCACGGCGATCCCGGCGATCCGCAGCACCACCCGCACGGCCTCCCGGCCGCCGAGTTCGCCTCGGCGCACGGCGTAGATCCCGGCCAGCAGGAACGGGGTGACGAACCAGGGGAGTTGCTGGGCCGCGCACGCGGCGCCGAGGCATGCGGCCCGCGCGATCCCGGCGGCGCCCAGCCGGCCCCCGGCGCCGAACCGCGACCAGCGCACCACCACCGGTACCAGCAGGACCAGGCCGACGATCGCCGGGTAGCCCTGGCGGGCGTACATCGGCAGGAAGCTGAAGCCCAGGCAGACCATCGTGGCCGCGGAGCGCCACGGAGCCGGCAGCAGCCGCCACAGCACGACCGTGCCCACGATCAGTACGACCGTCGCCGCCGCCGTCGCCGGGGCGCCGTTGTGGCCGAGCCACAGGAAGGGCGCGGTGAGCAGTGGCGTCAGCGGGGGATAGCCGTACGTGAAGTCGTAGCCGCCGGTCGTCGTCGCCGTCAGGGCGACGCCCTTGATGTGGAAGAGCCACGGCCACGGGTGGTCGTAGACCTGGTGGCCGCCCATCAACTCCTTCGCGGCCTGCGTGGTCAGGACCGCCTCGTCGCCGCCCGCGTGGTTCAGCGCCCAGGTGCACAGGGTGAGCGCGATCGCGGTCACGAGCACGATCACGTCCAGGCGGGCCAGCGAGCGGGCGCGGCGGACGGTCAGCGTCAGCACGCCGGTCACCAGGATCGAGGCGTAGCAGACGGAGATGATCCCGGCGAGGACCAGCTTGTGGGTGGCCGCCTGCGTCCACACCGTGCGCGTGCCGATGAACAGGCTCACGTCGGCGAGCAGTGTCAGCACACGGTGCCACTGCGCGGGAGCCTCATGGACCTCCGGGCGGGCGGCCCGGGCGGTGGACACCGCCGACTGCGTCCGCCGGCCGGCTGTCACCTGCTGTGTTTCTGCCAAGTGCACGGGACCGGACGCTATCGGGGACGCATGAGCAGTCAGTGTCCGGAAGTGAAGAGAACGGTGTGAGCGAGGTAAGAAGCAGGCATATTCGTAAATGTTTCCTAGGTTCGGTCCCGGGGCGGGGCCGATCCGGTCTGTCGCGCACCGTGTCGTTGTTGGGCCGAACGGGTGACTTGGCGTAAGAATTGGCTGGTGCAGGCATGGAACGCGAGTCAGTTCGGGGGGAGCCGGTGAACCGCTACGACGTCACCGATGAACAGTGGGAGGGGCTCGCCCAGGTCGTGCCGCTGCGCGGCCGGGACGCCTGGCCGTCCGCGGTGAACCACCGCTCGCTGCCGGACGCCGAGACGGAGACGCGGCGCCGGTTCGTGGTGCTGCGGGTCAACGTCTTCGCGGACGCCCGGGAGGTCGCCGAGACCCTGATGGCAGGCGCGCCCGTCCTGCTCGACCTGACCGGCGCGGAGACCGAGGTCGCCAAGCGCGTCCTCGACTTCAGCACGGGCGTGGTCTTCGGCCTGGGCAGCGGCATGCACCGCGTCGACCGCAATGTGTTCCTCCTCACCCCACCCGGCACCGAGGTAAGCGGCCTACTGGAGAACGCGGGCGCCTCCGGCGGCTGAACGGGGGCTCGGGGCGGGCGTGGCTGTGCGGGTGCCTCCGGCGGTTGGACCGGCGGGTTCCTGGCGGAGCGGGGCTGCGCGGGTGCCTCCGGCGGCTGATGCGGGGGCTTCAAGCGGGCAGGCTGTGTGGGTTTCTCCGGTGGCTGATGCGGGGGGCTCCAAGCGGGCAGGCAGTGCGGGCGTCGGGCTGTGCGAGTGCCTTTGCCGGTTGGATCGGGGGCTCCGGGCTGAGCGGGGCCGTGCGGGCGTCGTCCGGGGCTGAAGCGGTGGGTTCCTTGCGGAGCGAGGTCGGCTGGGCGTCTTCGGGCTGAGCGGGTTCCTCCGGTGGCTGGATCGAGGGCTCCAGGCGGGCGGATGTGTGGGCGCGTTGGGCTGTGCGGGTGCCTGTGGCGGCTGAGGCGGCGGGTTCCTGGCGGAGCGGGGCTGTGTGGGCGTCGTCCGGGGGCTGAAGCGGCGGGTATCTCGCGGAGCGAGGTCGGCTGGGTGTCGTCGGGCTGAGCGGCGGAGGCGGTGCAGGTGCCTTTCGGCTGCCCGGAGGTGCGCTGGTGGCTTCGTGGGCCGAGCGGGCGGCGCTTGGGGCTGTCTCGGTCCGGCTGGCCGGCCGGTGTGCTCCGGCGGCGGTGGCCGGGGCCGTGTGCGTCGCGCGGCAGGTCCCGTGGATGTCCGTCCGGTCCATGTCGGCCCATGTCGTTCGGCGCCGTTCGGTGCTGTTGGGCGTCGTTCGGTGGGCGGTCGGGGTGTCGGGGCGGTGTCGTCCAGGGAGGGGTACTCGGGCGGGTGGTTCCGGGTTCCGTTGCTGGCCGTCCGTCCCCCGATCGTGGGAAGGCGCGGACGGGAAAACGGTTCGCCGGTGCGGTGGAGTCCTACCGTCCGCACATGGCCGTGCCTTCCGTGTCCGCTGAGTCCCCCGCCGCCGCGTCCGTCGCAACCGTCCCCGCACAGTCCCGGCGTTCCCCCGATCTGCGGGCCCGGATCACCGAGCTGCGGCTGTCGGCGTTCGCGGGGCACCGGCGGGCCGGGTTTCCGCTGGGGTCCGTCACCTTGTTCGCGGGGCCCAGCGGGACGGGGAAGACGACCGCGATCGCGGCGTACGAGGCGCTCGCGCGGCTCGGCGGCGGAGCGTCGCTCCGCGAGGCGTTCCGGGACCCGGTCGCCTGTGTGCCGCAGCGGGCGCGCCCCGATGCCGGCGGACGCCGGGGCTTCAGGATCGGGTGTACGGCCGACGGCGCCGAGGGACCCGTCCGGCTCGACCTCGCCGTACAGGCCGAGCCGGACCTCAGGATCGTGGGCGAGCGGCTGACCGCGGGCGGGGTCGTCCTGCTGGAGACCGCGCTGCGCGACCCCGGGCGCCGGACCGTCCAGGCGGCCTGGCACACCGCGGGCTCCGCCCCGGTGACGCGCGCCCCGCTCCCCGACGACCGCCTCGGCACCGCCCTGCTGCCGCTGCGCGTGGCCGGCAAGACGGACGGGCAGCGGCAGGTGCTCGCCGCGGCCGAGCAGATGGTGGTCGCTCTGCGCTCGGTCTTCGCCTGCGACCCCCGCCCGGAGTGCATGCGCACCCCCGTTCCCACCGGCTCCGGCCGGCTGCTGCCCGGCTGCGACAACCTCGCCGACGTGCTGTGGCGCACCCGCGCCGAGTGCGGCCGCCGGCACGCCCTGCTGGTCGAGGCGGTGCGCGCGGGCTGCGCCGGCCCGGTGGCCGACCTGATCGCCGAACCGCTGCAGGACGGCACCGTACGGGCCCTGCTCGACCGCGGCGACGGCCCGCGCAGCGAACTGGCCCGGCTGGGCGACGGCGAACTGCGCTATCTCGCGCTGACCCTGGTGCTGCTGACCGGACCCGGCGTCCTGGACCTGGACGCCCCGGGCGAGGTGCCCGACGCCCTGCGCAGCCTCACCGTCCTCGCCGACGGCTTCGACCGCTGCCTCGACCCGTGCCAGCGCCGGGAACTGCTGCGGACGGCGGCCCGGATGGGCGAGCGCGGGCACATTCGGTGTGTGGGCGCGGTGAGCGACGCCTCGTGGGCCGCCGGGATCGAGGGTGTCACAGTGGTACACCTGGACGCGTGACGGAACCTCTCGACCTGGCCCGACTCCAGCGCAGGCTCGCCGAGTTCGCGGCCGCGCGGAACTGGCAGCCCTACCACACGCCCAAGAACCTCGCCGCGGCCCTCTCGGTGGAGGCCTCCGAACTGGTCGAGATCTTCCAGTGGTTGACCCCGGAGGAGTCGGCCCGTGTGATGGACGACCCCTCCGCCGCGCACCGCGTCACGGACGAGGTCGCCGACGTCCTCGCCTATCTCCTGCAGTTCTGCGAGGTGCTCGGCGTCGATCCGCTGACCGCTCTCGACGCCAAGATCACCCGCAACGAGCAGCGTTTCCCGGTGCCGGGGCGCGAAGACGGGTCCGAGCGCCGCCAACGGCCGGAATCCTGAACTCCGTTATTACTCTCCGCAATCAATTCGCCTGTAGAATCCGAATTGTTGTCCACAAATTTCCGCCCACCTCTGGCTTTTCGTCCCACGCACCCTCACTCTGGGTAGTGGACAGGTAAGTTCGAGAGGGCGTGCGCGGAGGCACGCGGAAGGACGGGGGCGACGCATGGATGCGGTTCGGCTCATCCTCACAAGCAGGCGTGCGCTGGCGGGCGGCGCCGACGCCCGAGAGATCATGACGGAGGTGTGGCAGGCACAGGCCCTGGCCCAGGCGATCGGCAGCAGGCTCGCGGTCTCCGGCCCGCCGGAGCTGCGCGGCGAGGCGCTCGGCCTGACCGAGCTGGCCGGCCGGGGCTGCGGAGTCCTGGACCCGCCCGAGATCGACCTGGGCGACCTGCGTGCCGCCCAGCTCACCGAGCTGGACGACGCCCGCGAAACCCTGCTCTGCCTCGGGGGTCTGCTCGGCGAGGTCGGCATAGCCCTGGTCGGCCTGGCCAGCGGCGCGGCCGACGAGACGACGTACTGGCAGTGCATGGAGGCCATCGACGCGGCCGACGAGTCCCGCGACCGCGTCATGGAGATGCTGCGCAAGCTGGCGGCGCGGGAGGAGACGTTACGGGACGACGACGGCCACAACAGTCCGAACGGCAACCAGAACAGCCCGTCGGGTGCCCTGTAGAGAGGACCCGTCAGGTACCTGGAGAACCTGGAGAGCAATGACCCGTCAGGTGCCCCGCGGAGCAGGGGGTGACACCGTCAGCTCGTCCCGGACTCCTCGGCACCGCCCGCAGCGCCCTGCAGATCCGCCAGCTCCGACAGATCCGCGTTCAGAGCCGCCATCAGCTCCTCCATCTGCTCCAGCAGCCCCTTCGACTGGCCATCGGAGCAGGTCCGCCGACCGGCGGAGCCAAGTTCCTCGTACATGACGGCCTCCTCGGCCCCCGGCCCGGCCGGGCCGACACGAAGACGCGCGCGACGGTGACCACCGTCCGGCGCGGGGGCCGGACGGTCCGGCTCCGACGTCCCAACGATCACCACCGGGGCCGGTCACTGGCCCGCAGGGCTCCCGGCGTGCCCCTCATGCGATTTTCACCCGACCGTGGACGGCCGTGCCGGGCCGTACCGGCGCGGTTGACGCGGCGTGCGGCATGCAGGATAGGTGTATGGACCTTCGAATCTTCACCGAGCCCCAGCAGGGGGCCACGTACGACACCTTGCTCACCGTGGCGAAAGCCACCGAGGATCTCGGTTTCGACGCTTTCTTCCGCTCCGACCACTACCTCCGCATGGGCAGCGTCGACGGCCTGCCCGGACCCACGGACGCCTGGATCACCCTGGCCGGCCTGGCCCGCGAGACCAAGCGCATCCGCCTCGGCACGCTGATGACTGCCGGAACGTTCCGGCTGCCCGGCGTGCTCGCCATCCAGGTCGCCCAGGTCGACCAGATGTCCGGCGGCCGGGTGGAGCTGGGCCTCGGCGCGGGCTGGTTCGAGGAGGAGCACAAGGCGTACGGCATCCCGTTCCCGAAGGAGAAGTTCGCGCGGCTGGAGGAGCAGCTCGCGATCGTCACCGGGCTGTGGGCGACCGAGGTCGGCAAGACCTTCGACTTCCACGGCACGTACTACGACCTGACCGAGTCGCCGGCGCTGCCCAAGCCCGCCCAGCGGAAGGTCCCGGTGCTCATCGGCGGCCACGGCGCGACCCGCACACCGCGGCTGGCCGCCCGGTACGCCGACGAGTTCAACATCCCCTTCGCCTCCGTCGAGGACAGCGAGCGGCAGTTCGGCCGGGTGCGGGCCGCCGCCGAGGAGGCCGGCCGCGGCGCGGACGCGCTGACGTACTCCAACGCGCTCGTCGTCTGCGTCGGCCGGGACGAGCGGGAGGTCGCCCGGCGGGCCGCCGTGATCGGCCGTGAGGCCGACGAGCTGAAGGCCAACGGCCTGGCCGGCTCCCCGGCCGAGGTCGTCGACAAGATCGGCCGGTACGCCGAGATCGGCTCCCGGCGGATCTATCTGCAGGTCCTGGACCTTGACGACCTCGACCACCTGGAGCTGATCTCGGCCCAGGTCCAGTCGCAGCTGTCGTAACACCGTTCGGAACCCCGCGCGTTCGTGCGATTAGGTGACCGCTATGGGGCACGCCATCCACCTCCACACCTTCCGCGACGGCGACAGCGTCCCGCTGGACGCCTCAGTCGTCCGGGAGGTGCGGGCCGCCGGAAAACGTGACCGGCGAGAGCGCCTCCGGCCCGGACCCGGCCTGCTCCTTGTCCAGCGAGGTGCCGACGACAGCCCTTCAGGCCGGTGGGCAGCTTGTGCCGGAACTATGGGCTCCATCACAGCGCTCATGATCCGGGCCTGATCGGATGGCCCGGTGCGCAAAGCCCTTCCTCTCGCCCTGACCGGCCTGTTCGCCCTGTCGGCGTGCCAGTTCGCCGCCACCGACGACTCCGCCGACGAGGCCCGCCGCCTCAACACCATGACCGCGCTCCCGCTGCACGCCTACCTCCCGGACCCCGCGTCGGACGGCGCGAAGGCCGTGATCAGGGCCCAGTGGACCCTCGGGAAGAAGTGCATGGTCGGGCTGGGATTCACCGGCTTCGCGGCGCTCGACACCAAGGCCTTCGACTCGACCTACCCGGTCCGGCAGGGCACGCTCACGGACGGGGACATGCCCGGTGACGACAGCCCGTACGGCGTCGTCGATCCCGACCTGGCGTCCGAGCACGGCTACCACAACCGGCAACCGGACGTCTCCGCCCAGCCCCAGGAGTGGCCCGCCGACCAGTACGCCGCCCTCACCGGCACCTTCGAGTCCGGCGACAGCCACCTCGCGCACGGGCACCGCATCCCCGAGGGCGGCTGCCTCGGCCAGGCGACCCGGAAGATCTACGGCCCGCCGCCCAGGGCGACGAAGGTCAACGGCGTGAAGCTGTCCGGCTATTACTCGCTCGCCATGCAGCTGTGGTACGAGTCCCACAAGACGGCGAGCAACGGCCCCGCCTGGAAGAAGGCCGATCGCGCGTGGTCCGACTGCATGAAGAAGAAGGGCTTTCGCTACTCCGACCCGGACAAGGCGTCCGTGGACTCCGACTGGTTCGGGCACGAGAAGCCGACGGACAAGGAGCGGAAGACCGCGGCCGCCGACGCCCGGTGCAAGCTCGACACCGGTTACGTCCCGGCCGTGCACGACCTCGAAGCGCGCACGCAGAACACCGTCATCGGCAGGAACAAGGAGAAACTGGAGGCCATGCGGACGGCGGACGAGCGGGCGGTGAGGAAGGCACGGACGATCATCGGCGAGGCGTCATGAGGCACGCCAGGGGTGCGGCGACGACCGCCCTCGCGGCGGCGGTCGTCCTCGTGCTCGCCCTCGCCGGCTGCGGCGCGGAGCGTCCGGGCCCCGGGGGAGGCACGAACACCGACGCCGGACACGGCACCGGCACCGGCACCGGGTCCGGGCCCGTCGGCGCGGAGACCCTGTGCCCCTCCAGCATGCCCGGTTACGGCGCCCCGCCCGCCGAAACCCCGTCCGCGAGCCGCGCTCCGCACTCCTCCCTGACCCCGCTGCCCCTCTCCACCGGCCTCCCGGCCCGGGACGGGGTGCGGGTCACCGGCCTGTACGCCCTGCCCCAGCGCCAGAGCCAGGACTGCGAACCCGCCCGTGTCTCCGTCGACTTCACGGTCACGAACCATGAGAAGACGGCGATGAGCTACACGATCACCCTCGGCCTCCGGACGGATTCCCGGGGCGCGGCCGACACCGTGACGCAGACCGTCCCCGCGGTCGGTCCCGGCCGGACCGTGAAGGGCACCGTCGTCACCGGGGAACTGTCCGCGCCGGCCTCGGCGGTGACGGACGTGTCCGTCCTGAAGGTGCGCGGCGTCCCCGCCGACGAGGCCCCGTCGGGGAGCGGCCCGTGCCCGGCCTCCGGGGTACGCCTTAGCCCCGACCGGGGTGACGCCGCCATGGGCCTGCGCGTGCTGACCCTGTACCTGGAGAACTGCGGCAAGGGCGCCTACCGCCTCGACGGCCGCCCGGAGCTGCGCGTCCTCGACCCCGGCCACGCCCCCGTCCCCGGTGTCCAGGTCGTCCCCGGCGACCGGATCGCCACCGGCACCGGCGCCGACGGCGCGCCCCGGCCCCTGGTCCTCCGACCCGGCGAGCGTGCCTACACCGTCCTCGTCTGGCGCGACACCACCGAAGCCGGTGCCCCCGTCGACGCCCCCTACGTGCGCGTGTGGCCGCGCCCCGGAGCCCGCCCGGTGACGCTGACCCCGGAGCTGGACCTCGGCACGACCGGGAGACTCGGCGTCGGACCGTGGAAGAAGGACCCCGGCCGCTGACGGGTCCTGGGAGAAAACGGGTGGTCAGCGGGGACCGATACCGGAAGACTCGGACGTGTGTTCCTGACGATCTCCACGCGCGGCGACGCCGCCCATCCGGCCACCGACCTCGGGTATCTGCTGCACAAGCACCCCGGCAAGGCGCAGAAGTTCTCCACGTCCCACGGCACGGCGCACGTCTTCTACCCCGAGGCGGACGACCGGCGCTGCACGGCCGCGCTGCTGCTGGAGATCGACCCGGTCGCGCTGGTCCGGCGGGGCAGGGGCAAGGGCCGCAGCGGCGCGCCCGACGCGGCGCTCGCCCAGTACGTCAACGACCGTCCGTACGCGGCCTCCTCGCTGCTCGCGGTCGCGCTCAGCGGTGTGTTCTCCAGCGCCCTGCGCGGGGTCTGCGCCGCCCGCCCCGAGCGGACCGCCACCCCGCTGCCGCTGCGCATCGAGGTGCCCGCGCTGCCCGCCCGGGGCGGCCCGGACCTCGTACGCCGCCTCTTCGAGCCGCTCGGCTGGGCGGTGACCGCCGACCCCGTCCCGCTCGACACCGAGTTCCCGCAGTGGGGCGACTCGCGGTACGTCCGCCTCGTCCTGGAGTCGCGGGCGCTGACCCTCGCCGAGGCGCTGCGCCATCTGTACGTCCTGCTGCCGGTCCTGGACGACGCCAAGCACTACTGGGTCTCCTCCGACGAGGTCGACAAGCTGCTGCGGGCCGGTGAGGGCTGGCTGCCCGGCCACCCGGAGCAGAAGCTGATCACCAGCCGGTACCTCACCCGCCGCTGGTCGCTGACCCGGCAGGCGATGGAGCGGCTGGAGCTGGTGCGGCTCGCCGAGGCCGACGACAGCGCGGTCGAGGAGATCGACAACGCGGTCGAGGAGGAGACGGAGGCGGAGGAGAAGCCGGCCCCGCTCGCCGTGCTGCGGCGGGAGGCGATCGTCGCCGCCCTGCACGCGTCCGGCGCCGCCCGGGTCCTCGATCTGGGCTGCGGACAGGGCCAGTTGGTGCAGGCGCTGCTCAAGGACGTGCGGTTCACCGAGATCGTCGGTGTCGACGTGTCCGTGCGGGCGCTCACCATCGCCTCCCGGCGGCTGAAGCTGGACCGCATGGGCGAGCGGCAGGCCTCGCGCGTCAAGCTCGTCCAGGGTTCGCTCGCCTACACCGACAACCGGCTCAAGGGCTATGACGCGGCGGTGCTCAGCGAGGTGATCGAACACCTCGACCTGCCCCGGCTCCCGGCCCTGGAGTACGCCGTGTTCGGGCACGCCCGCCCGCGCACGGTCCTCGTGACCACCCCGAACGTCGAGTACAACGTCCGCTGGGAGTCGCTGCCCGCCGGCCATGTCCGGCACGGCGACCACCGCTTCGAGTGGACCCGCGAGGAGTTCCGCACCTGGGCGCGGGCGGTCGCCGAGCGGCACGGGTACGACGTGGAGTTCGCACCCGTCGGGCCGGACGACCCCGAGGTCGGGCCGCCCACCCAGATGGCCGTGTTCCACCGTGACGACACCGAGAAGGAGGCGAAGGCGGCATGACCGAGGCAGCAGAGCACAACGGACGGGTCCTTCCCGTCACCGACCTCTCCCTGGTCGTCCTCGTCGGCGCCTCCGGCTCCGGCAAGTCCACCTTCGCCCGGCGGCACTTCAAGCCCACCGAGGTGATCTCCTCGGACTTCTGCCGCGGCCTGGTCTGCGACGACGAGAACGACCAGAGCGCGACCCGGGACGCCTTCGAGGTCCTGCACTACATCGCCGGCAAGCGGCTGGCCGCCGGCCGCCGCACCGTCGTGGACGCCACCAGCGTGCAGCAGGACGCCCGGCGTCAGCTGATCGAGCTGGCCAGGAAGTACGACGTGCTGCCCATCGCCATCGTGCTGGACATCCCGGAGGAGGTGTGCGCCGAGCGCAACGCGGCCCGCACCGACCGCGCCGACATGCCCCGCCGGGTCATCCAGCGGCACATCCGTGAACTGCGCCGCTCCCTCAGGCACCTGGAGCGCGAGGGCTTCCGCAAGGTACACGTCCTGCGCGGTGTCGAGCAGGTGGAGCACGCCACGGTCGTCACCGAGAAGCGCTTCAACGACCTGACCCACCTCACCGGCCCCTTCGACATCATCGGCGACATCCACGGCTGCTCCGCCGAACTGGAGGCGCTGCTGGCGAAGCTGGGCTATGCGGACGGCGTCCACCCCAAGGGCCGTACCGCCGTGTTCGTCGGCGACCTGGTCGACCGCGGCCCGGACACCCCGGGCGTCCTGCGCCGGGTGATGACCATGGTCGAGGCGGGCAACGCGCTGTGCGTGCCGGGCAACCACGAGAACAAGTACGGCCGTCACCTCAAGGGCCGCAAGGTCCAGCCCACCCACGGGCTCGCCGAGACCATCGCGCAGATGGAGGGCGAGAGCGAGGAGTTCAAGGACCGGGTCCGCGGGTTCCTCGAAGGGCTCGTCAGCCACTACGTCCTCGACGGCGGCAGGCTGGTCGTCTGCCACGCGGGCCTGCCCGAGAAGTACCACGGCCGCACCTCCGGCCGGGTCCGCTCGCACGCCCTGTACGGCGACACCACCGGCGAGACCGACGAGTTCGGGCTGCCGGTGCGCTACCCCTGGGCGGAGGACTACCGGGGCCGCGCGGCCGTGGTCTACGGCCACACCCCGGTCCCCGAGGCGACCTGGCTCAACAACACCATCTGCCTGGACACGGGTGCCGTCTTCGGCGGCAGGCTGACCGCGCTGCGCTGGCCGGAGCGCGAGCTGGTCGACGTACCGGCCGAGCGGGTCTGGTACGAGCCGGCGCGTCCGCTGCGCGCCGAGGCGCCCGGCGGGCGGGACGGCCGGCCGCTGGACCTGGCGGACGTGTACGGCCGCAGGGCCGTGGAGACCCGGCACGCGGGCCGGGTGGCGGTACGCGAGGAGAACGCGGCGGCCGCCCTGGAGGTCATGAGCCGGTTCGCGATCGACCCGCGCCTGCTGCCGTATCTGCCGCCGACCATGGCACCGACGGCGACTTCGCAGGCGGAGGCCCGCGGCGGAGCCGCTGATGGGCACTTCCTGGAGCACCCGGTGGAAGCCTTCGCGCAGTACGCGGCGGACGGGGTCGAGCGGGTCGTGTGCGAGGAGAAGCACATGGGCTCGCGGGCCGTGGCCCTGGTGTGCCGGGACGCCGGGGCGGCACGGAGGCGCTTCGGAACGGACGGCCCGACGGGGTCCCTGTACACCCGTACCGGACGCCCGTTCTTCGACGACGCGGCGGTGACCGAGGAGATCCTCGGCCGGCTGCGCTCGGCGATCACGGAGGCCGGACTCTGGGACGAACTCGCCACCGACTGGCTGCTGTTGGACGCCGAGCTGATGCCCTGGTCGCTGAAGGCCTCGGGGCTGCTGCGCAGTCAGTACGCGGCCGTCGGCGCCGCGTCCGGCGCGGTGTTCCCGGATGCGCTGGCCGCCCTGGAGTCCGCCGCGGCGCGCGGCGCCGACGTGGCCGGCCTGCTGGACCGGCAGCGGGAGCGCGCGTCCGACGCGGTCGCGTTCACCGCCGCGTACCGCCGCTACTGCTGGACCACGGACGGCCTGGACGGCGTACGCCTGGCCCCCTTCCAGCTGCTGGCCGTCCAGGGCCGCAGCCTCGCCGCGCTGCCGCACGACGAGCAACTGGCCCTGATCGACCGGCTGGTGGAGCACGACGGCTCCGGACTGCTGCAGACCACGCGGCGGCTGTACGTCGACACCGGCGATCCGGAGTCGGTGCGGGCGGGTGTCGACTGGTGGCTGGAGATGACCGGCCGCGGCGGCGAGGGCATGGTCGTCAAGCCGGTCGGCGCGCTGGTCCGCAACGGGGACGGCCGGCTGGTGCAGCCCGGCATCAAGTGCCGGGGCCGTGAGTACCTGCGGATCATCTACGGTCCCGAGTACACCCGGCCGGACAACCTGGCCAAGCTGCGGCAGCGGTTCCTGAACCACAAGCGGTCGCTGGCGATCCGCGAGTACGCCCTCGGCCTGGAGGCCCTGGACCGGCTCGCGGACGGGGAGCCGCTGTGGCGGGTGCACGAGGCGGTCTTCGGGGTGCTGGCCCTGGAGTCGGAGCCGGTGGACCCGCGCCTGTAGCCATGACCGCGTCCACCCCTTCTCGTCAATGCGATGAGAACGGGAAGGGGTGGAAACGGCCGACAAGGGGGTGCGGACGGGCGGCGGCGGCCAGGATGGAGGCATGGCATACCACGTCGACTCCGAGGCCGGGCGCCTGCGCCGCGTGATCCTGCACCGGCCCGACCTGGAGCTCAAAAGGCTCACCCCCAGCAACAAGGACGCCCTCCTCTTCGACGACGTGCTGTGGGTGCGCCGGGCGCGCGCCGAGCACGACGGGTTCGCCGACGTGCTGCGTGACCGGGGGGTGGCCGTCCATCTCTTCGGCGACCTGCTGGCCGAGACCCTGGAACTGCCCGAGGCCCGCACCCTGGTCCTCGACCGGGTCTTCCACGAGAAGGAGTACGGCCCGCTCGCCACCGACCATCTGCGCGCCGCCTTCGCCGCCCTGCCCGCGCGCGAGCTGGCCGAGGCGCTGGTGGGCGGCATGACCAAGCGGGAGTTCCTGCAGGTCCACGAGGAGCCGACCTCGGTCCGCTTCCATGTGATGGACCTCGACGACTTCCTCCTCGGCCCCCTCCCCAACCACCTCTTCACCCGCGACACCTCCGCCTGGATCTACGACGGGGTCGCCATCAACGCCATGCGGCTGCCCGCACGGCAGCGCGAGAGCGTCCACTTCGAGGCGATCTACCGGCATCACCCGCTGTTCCGTGACGAAACGTTCCACGTCTGGTCCCAGGGGCAGGCCGACCACCCCTCCACCATCGAGGGCGGCGACGTCCTGGTGATCGGCAACGGCGCCGTCCTGGTCGGCATGAGCGAGCGCACCACCCCGCAGGCCGTGGAGATGCTCGCCCACAAGCTGTTCGCGGCCGGCTCGGCCCGCACGATCGTCGCGCTCGACATGCCCAAGCGGCGCGCCTTCATGCACCTCGACACCGTGATGACCATGGTCGACGGCGACACCTTCACCCAGTACGCCGGGCTCGGCATGCTGCGCTCGTACACCATCGAACCGGGGGTCGGCGAGCGGGAGCTGAAGGTCACCGACCATCCGCCGGAGCACATGCACCGCGCGATCGCCGCCGCTCTCGGGCTCGGTGAGATCCGGGTGCTGACCGCCACCCAGGACGTGCACGCCGCCGAGCGCGAGCAGTGGGACGACGGCTGCAACGTGCTCGCCGTCGAGCCGGGCGTCGTCGTCGCCTACGAGCGCAACTCGACCACCAATACACATCTGCGCAAACAGGGTATCGAGGTGATCGAGATCCCGGGCAGCGAGCTGGGCCGGGGCCGCGGCGGACCCCGGTGCATGAGCTGTCCGGTGGAGCGCGACCCCGTATGACCCGTATGACGGGTATGACCGAATGGACTCAGGCCAGTGTGACCGAAAGGACCCCACCCCGCCGCATATAAATTCTGCTGGGCGTATAGAATTCCAACGTCCCTGTCCCCCCGTCCCACCGGAGCGCCCCCATGGCGACAGTCCCGACCGCCCTCGCCGGCCGCCACTTCCTCAAGGAGCTGGACTTCACCGACGACGAGTTCCGCGGCCTGGTCGAGCTGGCCGCCGAGCTGAAGGCCGCCAAGAAGGCCGGGGCCGAGACGCAGTACCTGCGCGGCAAGAACATCGCGCTCGTCTTCGAGAAGACCTCGACGCGCACCCGCTGCGCCTTCGAGATCGCCGCCGCCGATCAGGGCGCCCACACCACCTACCTCGACCCGTCCGGCTCGCAGATCGGGCACAAGGAGTCGGTGAAGGACACCGCCCGCGTCCTCGGCCGGATGTTCGACGCCATCGAGTACCGCGGCCATGGCCAGGGCGTCATCGAGGAGCTGGCCACCTACGCCGGGGTCCCCGTCTACAACGGCCTGACCGACGAGTGGCACCCCACCCAGATGCTCGCCGACGTGCTCACCATGACCGAGCACACCGACAAGCCGCTGGCCGAGGTCGCCTTCGCCTACCTCGGCGACGCCCGCTACAACATGGGCAACTCCTACCTGGTCACCGGCGCCCTGCTCGGCATGGACGTGCGGATCGTCGCCCCGCGGGTGCTGTGGCCGGACGAGACGATCATCGAGCTGGCCCGGCAGCTCGCCAGTGCCACCGGCGCCCGGATCGCGCTCACCGACGACGTGAAGGAGGGCGTGCGGGGCGCGGACTTCATCGCCACCGACGTGTGGGTGTCGATGGGCGAGCCCAAGGAGGTCTGGGACGAGCGGATCGCGCTGCTCGGCCCGTACGCCGTGACCATGGACGTCCTCGCCGCCACCGGCAACCCGGGCGTGAAGTTCCTGCACTGCCTGCCGGCCTTCCACGACCTCGGCACCGCCGTCGGCCGCGAGATCCACGAGCGGCACGGGCTCACCGAGCTGGAGGTCACCGACGAGGTGTTCGAGTCCGAGCACTCCGTCGTCTTCGACGAGGCGGAGAACCGGATGCACACGATCAAGGCGGTCCTCGTGGCCACCCTGGCGGGTGCGTCACACAGCGTTGCCTGACCCGCGTCACCAGGCCTTATCCTGACCGGCGGCCCGGAACCACCCCACCCGGCGCCGTCGCCGCGACCTCATCCGGTCGCCCGCACCACCCAGAAACGAGCACCACCCGCATGCCCGCTCCCCGCATCAAGTCCCCGCACCTGCTCGTCGCCGAATCCGGCGCCGACCGCGAGGGACACGGCCTCAAGCGCACGATGGGCCTCTTCCAGCTCATCTGCTTCGGCGTCGGCGCCATCGTCGGCACCGGCATCTTCGTCGGCCTCTCCGACTCCGTCGCCCAGGCCGGCCCGGCCGTCGTCGTCTCCTTCATCCTCGCCGCGATCACCTGCGTCTTCACCGCGTTCTCCTTCGCGGAGCTGGGCGGCGCGATCCCGGTCTCCGGCTCCTCGTACTCCTTCGCCTACGCCGGCCTCGGCGAGTCCACCGCCTTCCTGGTCGGCTGGTGCCTGCTGCTGGAGTACGGCATCTCCATCTCGGCCGTCGCCGTCGGCTGGAGCCAGTACGTCAACGAACTGCTGCACAGCCTCACCGGCGTGCAGCTCCCGGCCGCGCTGTCCGCCGGGCCCGGCGACGGCGGGATCATCAACCTCCCCGCCGTGATCGTCATCGCCATGGCCTCCGTGCTGCTGGTGCGCGGGGTGCGCGAGAGCGCCCGGGCCACGGCCGCCATGGCCGCCGTGAAGCTGGTCATCCTGGTTGCCTTCTGCGCCATCGGCTACAGCGCCTTCAAGCACGGCAACCTCACCCCGTTCTCGCCGGCCGGCCTCGGCGGCATCGGCGCGGGCACCACCGCCGCGTTCTTCTCGTACATCGGCTTCGACGCGATCACCACGGCGGGCGAGGAGGCGAAGAACCCGCGCCGGGACATCCCGGTCGCGATCATGGTCTGCATGGGCATCGTGACCCTGCTGTACTGCGCGGTCGCGCTCGCCGCGATCGGCGCCATCGGCGGCAAGCAGGTCGCCGGCCGCCCCGCCGCCCTCTCCTACGTCGTCAACGAGGTCACCGGCTCGGCCGTGGGCGGCGGCGTGATCGCCTTCGGCGCGGTCGTCGCCATCGCCTCGGTCGTCCTCGCCGTGATGTACGGCCAGACCCGCATCCTGATGTCGATGTCCCGCGACGGCCTGATCCCGCGCGTCTTCGAGAAGGTCAACCCGAAGACCTCCACGCCGGTCGCCGGCACGCTGATCGTCGCCGTCGTCTTCGCCGTCCCGGCGGCCTTCGCCTCCCTCGACGCCGTGATGAACCTGTGCACCATCGGCACCCTGGCGATCATGGCCGTGGTGAACATCGTGGTGATCGCCCTGCGCCGCCGCGAGCCGGGCCTCACCCGCAGCTTCCGGGTGCCGCTCTACCCGGTGGGCCCGCTGCTCGGCGTCGCCTTCTGCCTGTACCTGATGTACGAGACCGGCTGGCAGACCTGGCTGCAGTTCGCCGTGTTCCTCGCGGTGGGCCTGCTGATCTACGCCGGCTACGGCCGCCGGCACTCCACGCTGGCCACGGCGGGCACAGCGGCCACGGCGGCCGCCGAGGTCACGCAGAGCGCCGACGCTGAGCGGGAACCGCAGGCAGTCTGAACCACACCGCCTTGCCCGACGGGGTGGGGCGGTGACCGCAGGACGAGCTGAGGGCGCGGATCAGCAGCAGCCCGCGCCCGCCCTCCTGCCAGGGGTCGGGCTCCTCGATCACCGGCCGGGTCAGATGGCCGGGCGGCGCCGGGTCCGGGTCGTGCACCTCGACCTGGCAGCCGGTCGGCAGCAGCTCCACCACCAGCTCTATCGGGCCGCGCCCGGCGGTGTGCTCCACCGCGTTGGCCACCAGCTCCGCCGTGAGCAGCTCCGCGGTGTCGCAGTCGGCCGGGTGCTCCACCTCGGCGAGTGCCGTGCGCACCAGGGCACGGGCCACGGGCACCGCCGCCGCGGTGTGCGGCAGCGCGATGCGCCAGGAGGCCGATTCGGCGGGGCGTTCGTGCAAGGCGAGTCCGTTCATGGAGCAGGCTGTCCTGCTTTCGACTGTAGGAATGGTACGGGCCCGGCCGCAGAGGCCGCCGACGGGCTTCGCCCGGGACCTTCGGCCCCGGTACCGGGCGGTCTACCCCCGTGAACGGCCCGCCTCGCCTGCCCGCGCCCACTGTTACGGCCCTGTCGACGAGCGGTGACGCACGTGACCGGATCCGGCCGAACCGGCACGCCGTGTCGCGTACTCATGACGACAGTCACAAACAAGTGATAACTTCATGGGACAGTGCAACGTACGGCACCGCCGCCCTAGGAGGCCGCACGTCATGAGTCCCTTCACCGGCTCCGCCGCCCGCACCGCCGACTGGGAGCACCTACGGGTGCGGCTCGCCGACGGGGTCGCCACCGTCACCCTCACCCGCCCCGAGAAACTCAACGCGCTCACCTTCGGCGCCTACGCCGACCTGCGCGATCTGCTGGCCGAGCTGTCCCGGGAGCGCGCCGTACGCGCCCTGGTGCTGGCCGGCGAGGGGCGCGGCTTCTGCTCCGGCGGCGACGTGGACGAGATCATCGGCGCCACCCTCGCCATGGACACGGCCCAGCTGCTCGACTTCAACCGGATGACCGGCCACGTCGTCCGGGCGATCAGGGAGTGCCCTTTCCCGGTGATCGCCGCGGTGCACGGAGTGGCGGCGGGCGCCGGAGCGGTCCTGGCGTTGGCGGCCGACTTCCGGGTGGCGGACCCGACCGCCCGCTTCGCCTTCCTCTTCACCCGCGTCGGCCTGTCCGGCGGCGACATGGGCGCGGCCTATCTGCTGCCCAGGGTCGTCGGCCTCGGCCACGCCACCCGCCTGCTCATGCTGGGCGACCCGGTCAGGGCCCCCGAGGCCGAGCGCATCGGCCTCGTCAGCGAGCTGACGGAGGAGGGCCGGGCCGACGAGGCCGCCGCGGCACTGGCCCGCCGCCTCGCCGACGGCCCGGCCCTGGCCCACGCCCAGACGAAGGCCTTGCTGACGGCCGAGCTGGACATGCCCCTGGCGGCCTCGATCGAGCTGGACGCCTCGACCCAGGCCCTGCTGATGAACGGCGAGGACTACGCCGAGTTCCACGCGGCCTTCACGGAGAAGCGCCCGCCGAAATGGCAGGGGAGGTGACATGAAGGTCGCAGTCATCGGTGGCGGGCCCGGTAGCCTCTACGCCGCCGCCCTGCTCAAACGCCTCGACCCGGACCGGGAGATCACCCTCTGGGAACGCAACGCCCAGGGCGACACCTTCGGCTTCGGGGTCGTCCTCTCCGACGAGACCCTCGGCGGCATCGAACACGCCGACCCCGTGGTCTACGAGGCCCTGCAACGGGGATTCGTCCGCTGGGACGACATCGACATCGTGCGCCGGGGCACGACGCACCGCTCCGGAGGACACGGCTTCGCCGCCCTGGGCAGGAAACGCCTCCTGGAGATCCTGCACACACGCTGCCACGCCCTCGGCGTGGACCTCCGCTTCCGCACCGAGGCGCCCTCCCCGGACCGGCTGTCGGCGGAGTACGACCTCGTCGTCGCCGCCGACGGAGTGCGCAGCACCACCCGCGAGACCTACGCCGAGGTGTTCCGCCCGCAGGTGACCGAACACCGCTGCCGCTACATCTGGCTCGCCGCCGACTTCGCCTTCGACGCCTTCCGCTTCGAGATCGCCGAGACCGAGCACGGCGTACTGCAGCTGCACGGCTACCCGTACGCGGCCGACGCCTCCACCGTGATCGTCGAAATGCGGGAGGAGGTCTGGAAGGCGGCGGGATACGACGAACTCGCCCCGCACGAGTCCATCGAGCGCTGCGCCAAGATCTTCGCGGACGCCCTCCGCGGCCGCCCCCTGCGCTCCAACAACTCCGCCTGGACGACCTTCCGCACGGTGGTCAACGACCGCTGGTCGCACGGCAACGTCGTCCTCCTCGGCGACGCCGCGCACACCGCCCACTTCTCCATCGGCTCGGGCACCAAGCTCGCCGTCGAGGACGCCCTCGCCCTCGCCGCCTGCCTGCGCGAACAGCCCACGCTGGAAGGCGCGTTGAGGGCATACGAGGAAGAGCGCAAGCCGGTCGTCGCCTCCACGCAACGGGCCGCCCGGGCCAGCCTCGAATGGTTCGAGAACCTCCCCCTGTACCTCGACCAGCCGCCCCGCCAGTTCGCCTTCAACCTGCTCACCCGCAGCCGGCGCGTCACCCACGACAACCTCCGGCTGCGCGACGCCCGCTTCACCGGCGCGGTCGAGCGCGAGTTCGGCTGCCCGCCCGGCACGCCCCCGATGTTCACCCCGTTCCGGCTGCGCGGCCTGACCCTGCGCAACCGGGTCGTGGTGTCGCCGATGGACATGTACTCCGCCACCGACGGCGTCCCCGGCGACTTCCACCTCGTGCACCTCGGCGCCCGCGCCCTCGGCGGGGCCGGGCTCGTCATGACCGAGATGGTGTGCGTGAGCGAGGAGGGCCGCATCACGCCAGGCTGCGCCGGTCTGTACACCGGCCGGCAGGCCGAGGCCTGGCGGCGCGTCACCGACTTCGTGCACACCCGGGCGCCCGGCACCGCGATCGGCGTGCAGCTCGGCCACGCGGGCCGCAAGGGCTCCACGAAGCTGATGTGGGAGGGCATCGACGAGCCGCTGCCCCGCGGCAACTGGCCCCTGGTCGCCGCCTCCCCGCTGCCGTACAAACCGGGCAGCCAGACCCCGCGCCAGCTCACCCGGGCCCAGCTCACCGACATCCGCGAGCAGTTCACGGCCGCCGCCTGGCGGGCCGCGCGGGCCGGATTCGACCTGCTGGAACTGCACTGCGCGCACGGCTATCTGCTCTCCGGCTTCCTCTCCCCGCTCACCAACCGGCGCACCGACGCCTACGGCGGCTCTCCGGAGCGGCGGCTGAGGTTCCCGCTGGAGGTCTTCGACGCCGTGCGCGCGGTGTGGCCGGCCGAGCGGCCCATGACCGTCCGTATCTCGGCCACCGACTGGGCCGAGGGCGGCACGACGGCCGAGGACGCGGTCGAGATCGCCCGCGCCTTCGCCGCGCACGGGGCCGACGCGATCGACGTCTCCACCGGGCAGGTCGTGGCCGAGGAGCGGCCGGAGTTCGGTCGGTCGTACCAGACGCCGTTCGCCGACCGCATCCGGCACGAGGCCGGCGTCCCGGTGATCGCCGTCGGCGCGATCTCCTCCTGGGACGACGTCAACTCGCTGATCCTCGCCGGGCGTACGGACCTGTGCGCGCTGGCCCGTCCGCACCTGTACGACCCGCACTGGACGCTGCACGCGGCGGTCGAGCAGGGTTACGAGGGGCCTGGCGTCGACTGGCCCGCGCCCTACCGTGCGGGCAGCAGGCGCCCGCAGACCGGACGCACGGACGCCCCGAAGCCCAGGCTGACCCTGGAGAGCTGACGGCCGGTGCCGTCTGCCGTACCCGGTCCGTGAGCGCTGTACTGCCGGTTCTGGGTCCGGCCCGCCTCACAGCCCCACGAACTCGGCGCCCGCGTCCCGCAGCCGCTTGTGCAGCCCCCGGAACACCTCCGCCGAGCGCACCCCCGGCCAGCTTGCGGGCAGCAGCTCGGTGGGCAGGCCGGGGTCGGTGTAGGGCAGATGGCGCCATGAGTCGAGGGCGAGGAGATAGTCGCGGTAGGCCGCCTCGGGCGGGGTGTCCGCCCGGCGCTCCCAGGCGCTCAGCACCGGGGCGTGCGCGTCCAGGAAACGCTCGTGCTCCTTGGCGATCGCGGCCAGGTCCCACCAGCGGGCGACCGCGTCGGCCGTCGGCGCGAAGCCCAGGTGCTCGCCGCGGAAGAAGTCGACGTACGGGTCGAGCCGTAGGCGGCGCAGCGTGTGCCGGGTCTCCTCGTAGAGGCGGGCCGGGGCGATCCACACCCCGGGGGCCGCCGTGCCGAAGCCCAGCCCCGCCAGCCGGGAGCGCAGCACATGCCGCTTCTGCCGCTCCGACTCGGGCACGGAGAACACCGCGAGCACCCAGCCCGCGTCCGCCACGGGCGTCGTCGCGTAGATCCGCCGGTCGCCGTCCTCCAGCAACTGGCGGGCCTCGGGAGAGAGTTCATAGCCGGCCGCGCCCTGCTCCGTACGGCCCGGCAACAGCAGGCCGCGGCGTTTGAGCCGGGACACCGAGGACCGGACCGAGGGCGCGTCCACGCCGACCGCGGCCAACAGCCGGATCAGCTCGGCGACGGGCACCGGGCCGGGCATGTAGCGGCCGTACGCGCCGTAGAGCGTGACGATGAGGGACCTGGGGGCGTGCTGCTCGGACACGTTGATCATTTTAGGTCGTCGGCATCACTGCCGGTCACCTTCGCTGCGCAGCCGGAACCGCTGGAGTTTGCCGGTGGCGGTGCGGGGCAGGGCGCCGAGGAAGACGAACTCGCGCGGGCATTTGTAGGGCGCCAGTTCGGCCCTGAGGAAGGCCTGCAGCGACTCCGGGTCGCGCGGGGCTCCCTCCCGCAGCACCGTGTAGGCCACGGCCACCTGTCCGCGCGCCTCGTCGGGCCGGCCCACGACCGCCGCCTCCACCACGTCCGGGTGCCGCAGCAGCGCGTCCTCCACCTCCGGTCCGGCGATGTTGTACCCCGCGGAGATGATCATGTCGTCGGCGCGGGCCACGTAACGGAAGTAGCCGTCGGGCTCGCGGACGTAGGTGTCGCCGGTGATGTTCCAGCCGCCGTGCACATACGCGCGCTGGCGGGGATCGGCGAGATAGCGGCAGCCGACCGGGCCGCGCACGGCGAGCAGGCCCGGTTCCCCGTCGGGCACCGGTGTGCCGTGCGCGTCCTGCACCCGCGCCTGCCAGCCCGGCACCGGCACGCCCGTGGTGCCCGGCCTGATGGCGTCGTCGGCGGCGGAGACGAAGATGTGCAGCAGCTCGGTGGCGCCGATGCCGTTGATGAGGCGCAGGCCGGTGCGCTCGTGCCAGGCCTGCCAGGTGGCCGCGGGCAGGTTCTCGCCCGCCGACACACAGCGCCGCAGCGACGAGAGGTCGTGGCCGTCCAGCCGCTCCAGCATGGCGCGGTAGGCGGTCGGGGCGGTGAACAGGACCGAGACGCGGTGCTCGGCGATCGCGGGCAGCAGCTGGCGGGGGCCCGCCTGCTCCAGCAGCAGGGAGCTGGCGCCGGCCCGCATCGGGAAGATCACCAGCCCGCCCAGGCCGAAGGTGAAGCCGAGCGGAGGGCTGCCCGTGAACACGTCGTCCGCCCGGGGCCGCAGCACATGCTTCGAGAAGGTGTCGGCTATGGCCAGCACATCCCGGTGGAAGTGCATACACCCTTTCGGGTGACCCGTGGTCCCCGAGGTGAACGCGATCAGGGCCACGTCGTCGGCCGCGGTGTCGACCGCCGGGTACGGCGTGCCGGGGCCGGGGCGGCCGAGGAGGTCGTCGGGGCCGTCGCCGCCGTACGTCGTGATCCGCAGCCCGGGAATGTCGGCCTTCGCCAGGTCGTCCACCGCCCGGATGTCGCACAGCGCGTGCCGCACCAGCGCGATGTCGCACAGCGTGGCCAGCTCGTGCGGGCGCTGCTGGGCCAGCACGGTGACGGCTATCGCGCCCGCCTTCAGGACCGCCAGCCAGCAGGCCGCGAGCCAGGGCGTGGTCGGGCCGCGCAGCAGCACCCGGTTGCCGGGGACCACGCCCAGGTCGCCGGTGAGGACGTGGGCGATCCGGTCGACCTGGCCGCGCAGCTCGCCGTACGTCCAGGTGGGGCCGTCCGGGGTGTGGAAGACCGGGCGGGCCGGGTCGGCGTGGTCCAGCAGCTCCGCGGCGCAGTTCAGCCGGTCGGGGTAGCGCAGCTCCGGCAGGTCGAACCGCAGCTCGGGCCACTCGTCCGGCGGCGGCAGATGGTCGCGCGCGAAGGTGTCGACATGGGCCGAGCGATGCATGGCGGTTCGCCCCCTTGCCGTGACAAACGTCGAAACGGGCGTCGTGGTGGGACCGGCGTCCTGGGCTCGCGGATCGAGCGTATCGTGTTGGTGACGGCAGTCAAGCTTGCGCGATAGCGTCGGAAGGGTGATGAGGGGGCGGGACCGCGGCCCCCCGGACAGCGACGGGGGCGGGTCCGCGGCCCCCGGGACGGCGACGGGAAGGGCCGTGGTGGCCCCTCCCGGAGGGAGGACCGGCAGTGCCCGCATTCTCGCTCGAACCGGAGCAGACCGCTTGGTGCGCCGAGCTGCGCACACTGGCCGCCGAGCGGTTGCGACCGCTCGCCGACAAGGGGGAACCAGGCCACGTCAACAGGCCGCTCCTCGCCGAACTCGGCCGACTCGGCCTGCTGGAGCGGCTGTTCACCTCCGGTGCGCTCGACCTGTGCCTGATGCGCGAGTCCCTCGCCCAGGCCTGCACCGAGGCCGAGACCGCCCTCGCCCTGCAGGGCCTCGGCGCCCATCCGGTGCACGCCCACGGCACCCCCGCCCAGAAGGAACGCTGGCTGCCCCGGGTCGCCGAGGGCAGCGCGGTCGCCGCCTTCGCGCTGAGCGAGCCGGGGGCCGGTTCGGACGCGGCCGCGCTGTCCCTCGCGGCCGAGCCCGACGGCACAGGCGGCTGGCGGCTCACCGGCGCCAAGCGCTGGATCTCCAACGCCCCCGAGGCCGACTTCTACACCGTCTTCGCCCGCACCACCCCCGGCGCCGGAGCCCGCGGCGTGACCGCCTTCCTCGTCCCCGCCGACCGGCCCGGACTCACCGGCAGCCCACTGGAGATGCTCTCGCCGCACCCCATCGGCGCCCTCGACCTCGACGCCGTACCGGTCACCGCCGACGATGTGCTCGGCGCGAGCGACCGCGGCTTCGCCGTCGCCATGGGCACCCTCAACCTGTTCCGCCCCAGTGTCGGCGCCTTCGCGGTCGGCATGGCCCAGGCCGCGCTGGAGGCCACCCTCGGACACACCGCCCGGCGCGAGGCGTTCGGCGGCCGGCTGCGGGACCTGCAGGCCGTCTCCCACCAGGTCGCCGAGATGGCCCTGCGCACGGAGGCGGCCCGGCTGATGGTGTACGCGGCGGCGACGGCGTACGACGAAGGGGCCGCCGATGTGCCGGGGCGCGCGGCGATGGCCAAGCTGCTCGCCACCGAGACCGCGCAGTACGTCGTCGACGCCGCCGTCCAGCTGCACGGCGCCTGCGCCCTGCGCCGCGGCCACCTCCTCGAACACCTCTACCGAGAGGTGCGGGCCCCGCGCATCTACGAGGGCGCGAGCGAGGTCCAGCGCGGCATCATCGCCAAGGAGTTGTACGCCCACGCCCGCGACCAGGAGGCCCCGTGACGACCGAGCGCGTCAACCCGCCCGAGCTGTCCCCGCCCACGGGCTTCTCGCACGCCGTCGTCGCCACCGGCTCCCGCGTGGCCTTCCTCGCCGGGCAGACCGCGCTCGACGCCGACGGCAAGATCGTCGGCGACACGCTCCCCGAGCAGTTCGAGCGGGCCCTCGGCAACCTCCTCGCGGCCCTGCGCGCGGCCGGCGGCACCCCCGCCGACCTCGCCCGCGTCACCGTCTACGCCACGGACGTCGCCGCCTACCGCGCCCACGCCGGGCAACTCGGCCGCATCTGGCGGGACCTGGCGGGCCGGGACTATCCGGCCATGGCGGTCGTGGAGGTCGTACGGCTGTGGGACCGGCAGGCGCTGGTGGAGCTGGACGGGTTCGCGGTGCTGCCCTAGGCCCCGCCGTCCGCTCAGGCCGCCACCGCGAGCCGGTCCGCCGGGAGGCGGCACGGCGGGACCACGCTGCCGTCCGGGTGCAGTTCGCCGGTGTCGTCGAAGACGATCGAGCCGTCGCACAGCAAGGTCCAGCCCTGCTCGGGGTGGGCGGCCACCGGGTGCCGCGGGGCGGGGCCGGACGCGGGGCACGAGGACTGGTGGGAACACATGGCGCACCTCCACATCGGGATGTGAGGGGCCGGCGGGTGCGGCCGCCGCCCGTCATGCATAGACCATGCTCCCGCCGTGAACGCACCGGAACCGCGCGCCGTGAAGCGTGACAACACCCGGACAACTCCCGGACGCTTCCATGACGCGCCACCGAAGGAGTGACGATCACGCCTTGCGGCCCGGCCGCCCGGTACCAGTGGAAGCCCTCAGCACACCCACTCCGGGAGGTACTCCATGCCAGCACGCCACGCCCTCGCCGCGGCCCTCGGTGCCGCCGCCCTGCTCTGCGCCGCCGTCGCCCCGGCCGCCGCCGACTCGACCGAGACCGTGACCATCGACAAGACCGGCCATGTCACCAAGGACGGCACCGTCACGCTCAGCGGCACCTACCGCTGCACCGGGGCCGGCGACATCGTCTTCGTCAGCTCCACCGTCAGCCAGGGCGACCGCACCGCGGTGTACGGCATCGGCGGCACCACCGCCCGGTGCGACGGCGCCGAGCACCGATGGGAGAACACCAGCAAGATCTCGCCGAACACGCTCAAGTCCGGCAAGGCCCATGTGCAGGCGACGGTCACGGAACTGCGCTCCGGCGGCCTGCTGTTGCTGCCGGACTTCCACGCCATCGAGGACCAGGACATCACGCTCGACGAGGCGTGAGGGGCGGATCCGCGCCGAGCGGCCGGCCGCGGGGAGCGCGGGCCGCTCGGGGAGCACCGGTCCTCAGGAGCGCTGCCAGCTGTGCGGCGGGTGAAAGGCGTGCGGACGCCACGAGGTGGTGCCGGGGGAGGCCGGCTCGGCGCCGGCCCCGGCGAGCGCGCCCCGGCTGAGCAGCAGTACCGCGAGGGCGGCCAGCTCCTCCTCGGTGGCCTCGCCCTTCTCGACCCGGATGGGGGGAGTGAGGGGGGTGGTGGGGGACACGGACATGGGGGCCTCCGTTACCGACGGGATGGTCACTGAGGGGATGGGTCACTGAGGGGGGTTGCCGTGCTTGCGGGCCGGGCGCTCGGCGTGCTTGGTGCGCAGCATCGCCAGTGCCCCGATGAGGACGGCACGGGTGTCGGCCGGATCGATCACGTCGTCGACCAGGCCGCGTTCGGCCGCGTAGTACGGGTGCATCAGCTCGGCCCGGTACTCCTTGACCAGCTCCGCCCGCACCGCCTCGGGATCCTCGGCCTCGGCGATCTGCCGGCGGAAGATGACGTTCGCGGCGCCCTCCGCGCCCATCACCGCGATCTCGTTCGTCGGCCAGGCATAGGTGAGGTCGGCGCCGATCGACTGGGAGTCCATGACGATGTACGCGCCGCCATAGGCCTTGCGGAGGATGAGGCTGATGCGCGGCACGGTCGCGTCGCAGTACGCGTAGAGCAGCTTGGCGCCGTGCCGGATGATCCCGCCGTGCTCCTGGCCGACGCCGGGCAGGAAGCCGGGCACGTCGAGCAGGGTGACGATCGGGATGCTGAACGCGTCGCACAGCTGCACGAACCGGGCCGCCTTCTCGGACGCCTCGATGTCCAGCACGCCCGCGAGGGTCTGCGGCTGGTTGGCGACGATCCCGACGACATGGCCGTCGAGGCGGGCCAGTGCGCAGATGATGTTGCGTGCCCAGCGCTGATGGACCTCCAGGTAGTCGCCGTCGTCGACGATCTCCTCGATCACCCGGGTCATGTCGTAGGGCCGGTTGCCGTCGACCGGCACCAGGTCCGCGAGCGCGGCGCAGCGGCGGTCGGCCGGGTCGTCGCAGGGCACTGCGGGCGGGTTCTCGCGGTTGTTGCGGGGGAGCAGGGACAGCAGATACCGGACCTCCTCCAGGCAGGTCTCCTCGTCGTCGTAGGCGAAGTGGCAGACGCCGGAGGTCTCGGCGTGGACGTCGGCGCCGCCGAGCCCGTTCTGGCTGATCTCCTCGCCGGTCACCGCCTTGACCACGTCAGGGCCGGTGATGAACATCTGCGAGGTCTCGCGGACCATGAAGACGAAGTCCGTCAGGGCCGGTGAGTACGCGGCGCCGCCCGCGCACGGGCCGAGCATCACGCTGATCTGCGGGATGACGCCGGACGCCTTGGTGTTGCGCTGGAAGATGCCGCCGTAGCCGGCGAGCGCGGAGACGCCCTCCTGGATACGGGCGCCCGCGCCGTCGTTCAGCGACACCAGGGGCGCGCCGGCCGCGATGGCCATGTCCATGATCTTGTGGATCTTGGTGGCGTGGGCCTCGCCCAGCGCGCCGCCGAAGATCCGGAAGTCATGGGCGTAGACGAAGACCGTACGGCCCTCGACCGTGCCCCAGCCGGTGACCACACCATCGGTGTACGGCCTCTTCGCCTCCAGCCCGAACCCGGTCGCCCGGTGCCGGCGCAGCGGCTCGACCTCGTGGAACGAGCCCTCGTCGAGGAGCAGGGCGATCCGCTCGCGCACGGTGAGCTTGCCCTTGGCCTTCTGGGCGGCGGTCGCCCGCTCTCCCGGGCCGGCGAGCACGCGTTCGCGCAGTCCGGCCAATTCCGCGACCTGGGACTTCATGTCTCCCTGCCTCTACGTGAGGTGACGTGACGTCGGTTCTCGATGGGGCGGACCGGTACCTGACCGATCGTGCCAACCCGGGCTGACCGTGTGCTGACGGGTCGCTTGTGTGCGTCAACGCCCGCCCGGGTCAGGCGGGTTGCAACAGGCGGTCGCCGGTGAGGGCGGGGTCGTGGGAGAGGATCGCGCTCTCGACCCGGCGCAGGGCGGGGGAGGGGGCGATGCCGAGTTCGTCGTCGAGCCGGCGCCGCATCCGGCGGAAGACGTCGAGGGCGTCGGCCTGCCGTCCCGCGCCGTACAGGGCGATCATCAGCTGCTCGCAGAACCGCTCCCGTAACGGATGGTTGGTGTGCGCCTCGGCCAGCTCGGCGAGCACGGCGGCGTGCCGGCCGAGCCGCAGCTCGGCGTCGAAGCGCAGCTCCATCGCCCGCATCCGGTACTCCTCGTAGCGGGCGCCCGCCAGCTCGCACAGGGTCCCGCCGGGAAAACCGCCGAAGACCGGCCCGCGCCACAGCGCCAGCGCGTCCCCGAGCAGCCGGGCGGTGTGCCCGGCGTCGTCCGGCCCGGCGGCCTCGGCCAGCCGCACCGCACGGGTGAACTCGGCCGCGTCCAGCTCGCCTTCGCCGAGCCCGAGCCGGTAGCCGGCCGGATGCATCGTCACCCGCGACACCGGCCGGTCCGGCTCCAGCACCCGGAGTCTGCGGCGCAGCCGGCTGATGTGCGCCTGCAGGGCGTTGGCCTGGTTGTCGGGTACGGCCTCGCCCCACATCTCCTCGGCCAGGCTCTCCCCGGATACCGGTCGGCCCTCGCTGATCAGCAGCGTCTGCACCAGGATGCGCTGCAGATCACCGGGCACGTCCGCCGGGCCCGTGTCAGTGCGTATCTGCAGCGGGCCGAGAACGGAGAACCTCAGCATGGCTTTCCCCCTTGATGACAATTCCTCGACGGTGTTTCCGGGGTGGTGCTGCGGTGGAAGACGGGATACCCGAACACGCCACGCCCCGGCGGGCCTCGAATCCTTCTCCAGCGGCCCGCCGGGGCGTTCGCTCCGCCGGGACGGGGGGCGGCCGGCGGTTCCTGGGAAACCGGTGCTACGCCGTTGTCGGCGGAGCACCGGCTGAGGGTGAGTCTGTTTCCGTGCGGCCGAAACACTGAATTCGCGTTCACCCGCACACGGAAATCGTGGCCCGGCTCCGGTTCACCGTGCCGTTCACAGGGACCACATTGACAGTGCCTGCTGACGGAATGCTGACACGCGTCTGACGCAGGTAATGAATTCCCGACGGCCCTTTTCCCGGGCAACCTCCCGGTGTTGTACTCCCCTCGACGGAAAACGCTCCCGAAAGGGGTACCGGAATGACCGCGATCACCACCGAAACCGGAACGGACAACCGGATTCTCGATGCGATACGCAGGCACACCGACAGCGAGAACCCGAGTTCCTTCCTGGCGCTCAACAGCGGAAACAGTGTCTTCACCGTCCCGGGCGCCGACGGTGTCGTCGTCCACCGCCGTACCGGCCGCTGGGCCGTGCAGTTCGGCGGGCCCTTCGCCGCCGCGGCGGACTACGACACCCTCCTCGACGCGTTCCGGCGCCACGCCCACGACGAGGGTCTGCGTGTCGTCGGCGTCCAGCTCCAGCGCGCCGACGCCGAGCGCTATGCCGAGCGCGGCTTCACGGTCAACCAGGTCGGCGCCTCCTGGGCCGTGAGCCTCGCCGAGTTCACGCTGCGCGGCACCCGGTTCATGCAGCTGCGCAACAAGATCTCCCGCGCCCTGCGCAACGGCCTGCTGATCCAGGAGGTGGACGCGGCCGACGTGGGCGAGGCCATCGCCGCCATCGACTCGGCCTGGCTGGGCTCCAAGGGCGGCGCCCAGCAACTGGAGTTCCTCGTCGGCCAGATCGGCGGCGCGGCCCAGGCCCACCGCCGGCTCTTCGTCGGCACCATCGACGGCACCCCGGTCGCCTACATCTCGTACTCGCCGGTCCACGGCGCCCGCGCCGGCTGGATGCACGACCTCAGCCGCCGTGTCCCCGAGGGCTCCCCGGGGCTGATGGAGGCCATCAACGCGCACGCCATCGAGGTGTTCCGGGCCGAGGGAGTCGACTGGCTGCACTTCGGCTTCACGCCGTTCACCGGACTGGACGCGAGCCACGAACTCGACGGCCACAGCCCCGCGTTCCAGTGGCTGATGCACGCCCTGTGGGCCGAGGGCGCGGCGCTGTACCCGGCGCAGACCCAGCTGTCGTACAAGCAGAAATGGGCGCCCGACCTGCTCATCCCCGAGTACGTGGCCTTCGACGGACCGCAGGCCTCCCTGCCCGGGTTCGCCCACATCTTCCGTGCCTGCAACGCCTTCTGACCCGCCCTCACCACAAGGAGCCGACGACATGAGCCAGTCCACCGAGGAACTCCAGCACGCCATGGTCGAGCAGCTGATGGCCGTCATCGGGGCCCCCGACGACGAGACGGTCGCCGAGGCCGCCGACTCCGTCGTCCGGACCCTGGACGAGCGGATGCGCGCCGAGGCGGCCGCCTGAACGCGGCACCTGGCTGGATCAGACCGGCATCAGTGCCACATCAGTGCCGCACGGAACGCTGGACGTACGTTCGCCCGGCGGTCCGGGCCCGGGAGCACCGCACTGCGCTCCCGTCGCCCGGGGCCGCCGGGCGGACCCGGACAGGACCTGTCCCGCTGTCCCGCGACGGTGACCGCACGCGGGACCTGAAGTCGACTCGCGGCGCCCGCAGCTCCGCCCGGCAGCGGCGCCGCCGCCCCATCCGGGCACTTCTCCCAAGGAGAGCAACGCATGCAGCGTCCGCACACACAGACGGCCGGGGACATCCGGACGGCCGGGGCCCCGGCCTCCGAGGCCGTCCCGCGCCCCGGCGCCTCGGCGACCTTCGCCGAACTGCTCAAACGCGTCAAGGCCGAGGGCCTGCTCGATCTGGACCCGCGCTACTACGTGGGCAAGCTCGCCCTCAACACCACCCTGCTGCTGCTCGGGTTCGCCGCCTTCTTCGAGCTGGGCGACACCTGGTGGCAGCTCGTCACGGCCCTGTGGATGGGCCTGTGCGGCGGCCAGTCGGCGTTCATGTGGCACGACGCCGGCCACAAGGCGATGTTCCGCAGCAAGAAGGCCGCCTCCGCGGTCGGCTATGTGCACGCCAACCTGGTCAACGGGGTCAGCTACGGCTGGTGGGTCAACCACCACAACCGGCACCACTCCAACCCCAACCACCTGGACATGGACCCGGACATCGGCCGGCGCACCGCCATCTTCGACATCAAGCAGTACCCGACCCGCAAGGGCACCCAGAAGCTCGTCGTGCGCTACCAGAGCGTGCTGTTCTTCGTGCTGCTGGTGCTCGAAGGCTTCAAGATGCTGAAGACGGCGGTCCTGTCGATCGCCCAGGGCAAGACCAAGCGGCCCGTGCTGGAGACGTCCCTGATCCTGCTGCGCGCCGCCGTCTACCTCACCTGCGTCTTCACCGTCCTGTCCCCGGCGCTCGCGGTCGCGTTCATCGTCGTCCAGCACGCCTCCCTCGGCGTCTACTTCGGCATGATCTTCGCCCCGAACCACAAGGGCATGCAGATACGCGACGGCGAGGAGGAGACCCTGGACTGGCTGGAGCGCCAGGTCCTCACCTCCCGCAACATCCGGCCCAGCCTGCTGACCGACTTCCTCTACGGCGGCCTCAACTACCAGGTGGAACACCACCTGTTTCCGGCCATGCCGCAGAAGAGCCTGCCACGCGCCCGCGAACTGACCCGGGCCTACTGCGCCGAACGCGGAGTGCCGTACCACGAGGTCGGGTTCTGGGCCTCCTACCGCGAGGTCGCCTCCTATCTGCACGAGGTCAGCGCCCCCGTCCGCCGCGGCGACGTGGAGGAGGAGCTGCGGCGCCGGGCCCTGGAATCGGTCTGACCCCCACTCCCCATATCCACAAGGCGACTTGTCGCCACACCCCACACCCCACACCTCACACTCCACACCCCGGCCCCCGGGCCGCACACGCCCGGGTCCGCCGGTGGCCCGGGCGGTTCACTGGCCAGGGGCGGCGCGGGAATCCGTAAGGAGCCAGCTCCATGTCCCAGACCACCGCGGCGGCGGGCGGTCTCACCGCTCCCGCCCCGATCGGCGCCCGCCTGGACCGGATGCCGATCACCCCGCTGCACCGCAGACTCACCGCGGTCATCGGTGTCGGCCTGTTCTTCGACACCTTCGAGAACAACCTGTCCGGCACCATCGGCAAGGTGCTGCAGAGCGACTTCGGCTTCGGCGCGACCTCGCTCAAGCTCGTCCTGGCCGCCGCGTTCCTCGGCCAGTTCACCGGCTCCCTGACGCTCGGCCGGATCGCCGACCGGTTCGGCCGGCGCCGGGCCTTCCTGGTCAATCTGGCCGTCTACTCGGTCTGTTCCCTGCTCGGCGCCCTCTCGCCGAACGCCGCCTGGCTGATCGTGACCCGCTTTCTCGCCGGTGTCGGCATCGGCGCCGAACAGGCCCTGTCCGACTGCTACCTGGCCGATGTGCTGCCCGCGAGCCGCCGTGGCCGGTTCATCGCCTGGGCCTACACCCTCGCCTTCTGCGGGGTGCCCGCGGTCGGCTTCGCCGCGCTCTGGCTGGTGCCGCTGACCCCGCTCGGCGTGGCCGGCTGGCGGTGGCTGTTCGTGCTCGGGGCGCTCGGCTCGGCCATCGTGTGGTTCCTGCGCCGGGGACTGATCGAGTCCCCGCGCTGGCTGGCGGCGACCGGCCGCACCGCGGAGGCGGAGCGGCTGGTCGCCCGGCTGGAGGCCGAGGCGGCCGGCCGCGGCCTGCCGCTGACGGAGCCGGCGCCGCGGCCCGCGGCTCCCGTGGAGCGCGCCCGCCTGCGGGACATCCTCCGGCCCGGCCTGCTCCGCCGCACCCTCGTCCTCTGGCTGTTCTGCGTGCTCTCGGTCGTCGGCTACTACGGCTTCGGCACCCTCGCCCCGCAGATCGTCGCCGCCAAGGGCTACGGCATCGTCGCCGGCCTCGGCTTCACCGCCCTGTCCTTCCTCGGCTACCCGGTGGGCTCCGCGCTCGCCCTGCCGGTCGTGGACCGGATCGAGCGGCGCACCCTGATCGCCCTCTCGGCGGCCGCGATGGTCGCGGCGGGACTCGGCTTCGCCTGGGCGGGCTCCGCCGCCGCCATCGTGACCTGCGGCTTCGCCTACACCCTCAGCAGCAACCTCTTCTCCAGCGTCTCCCACGTGTACCTCTCCGAGCAGTACCCCACCGCGATCCGGGCCACCGCCTCCGGCGCCGCCTACTCGCTGTCCAAACTCAGCGCCGCCGCCCTGCCGTTCGTCCTGCTGCCGGTCCTGGACGCGCACGGTGCCGGTGCCCTGTTCGCCGTCATCGCCGCCGCCATGGCCGTGCTCGCGCTCACCGTGCTGACCCTGGGCGAGCGCACCACCGGCACCCCGCTCGACTGAACCCACCTGCCAACCGAAGGAATTGACCATGGCCTACGTCATCGGACTGCCCTGCGTCGACATCAAGGACCGCTCCTGCATCGACGAATGCCCCGTCGACTGCATCTACGAAGGCCGCCGCGCCCTGTACATCCATCCGGAGGAATGCGTCGACTGCGGGGCCTGTGAACCGGTCTGCCCGGTCGACGCGATCTACTTCGAGGACGACCTGCCCGAGGAGTGGGGCGGCGACCACGCGGCCTCCAACGCGGACTTCTTCGCAGGCCTCGGCTCCCCCGGCGGCGGCACCGCCCTCGGCCCCCAGGACCATGACTCGGCGCTGGTCAGCGCGGTGACGAAGGGGGTGCCGGCGGTATGAGCGGCATCCTCGCCGGCAAGCGGATCCTGGTCACGGGAGTGGTCACGGACGCCTCCATCGCCTTCCATGTGGCCCGGATCGCCCAGGAGGAGGGCGCCGAGGTGCTGCTCACCGGCTTCGGCCGGCTCTCCCTGATCGAACGGTTCGCGAGCAAACTCCCGGGGCCCGCCCCGGTCATCGAGCTGGACGTCACCGACCAGGACCACCTGGACACCCTCGCCGAGCGCATCGGCACCCACACCGACGCCCTCGACGGCGTGGTCCACTCCATCGCCTACGGCCCCCAGGGCGCCTTCTCCTTCCTCGACGGCACCTGGGCCGACGTCTCGACGGCCGTGCAGGTCTCGGCGTACTCCCTGAAGTCCCTCACCACGGCCTGTCTGCCGCTGCTCAAGCGGCGCGGCGGCTCGGTCGTCGGCCTCACCTTCGACGCGAGCGTGGCCTGGCCGCACTACGACTGGATGGGCGTCGCCAAGGCCGCCCTGGAGTCCACCAGCCGCTATCTGGCCCGCGACCTCGGCGCCCACGGCATCCGCTGCAACCTCGTCGCGGCCGGTCCCCTGCGCTCGATGGCCGCCAAGTCCATCCCCGGCTTCGCCGACCTCGCCGACGTGTGGAGCACCGACCGCGCACCGGCCGGCTGGGACCTCACCGACCCCGGCCCGGCCGCCCGCGGGGTCGTCGCCCTGCTGTCGGACTTCTTCCCGCGCACCACGGGCGAGATCGTCCACGTGGACGGCGGGGTGCACATGACCGGCGCGTGAGCGCGCGCACGCGAAAGGGGCGGGAGTCGCACTCCCGCCCCTTTCGCCGTGCCCTCACTCGGTCGCGCCCCCCGGCAGGATCCGCCGGAACCCGGTGTACGGCACCAGCGCCTCCGGCAGCACCACGGAGCCGTCGCCCCGGACGCCCTGCTCCAGCAGCGCGGCCACGGTGCGGCCGACCGGCAGGGCCGAGCCGTTCAGCGTGGCCGCCGGTGTCTTGCGGCCGTCGGCCCGCTTCACCCGGATGTCCGCGCGGCGGGCCTGGAAGGTGCCGCAGTCGGAGACCGAGGAGATCTCCCGGTAGGAGCCGCCGCCGGGCAGCCAGACCTCGATGTCGTACGTCATCCGCGCCGAGAAGCCCATGTCGCCCGCCGGCAGCAGCACGGTACGGAAGGACAGTTCGAGCCGGCGCAGGCACTCCTCGGCATGCCCGACCATCAGCTCCAGCTGCTCCTGCGCCTGCTCCGGCGCGCAGATCCGCACCAGCTCCACCTTCTCGAACTGGTGCAGCCTGAGCACACCGCGGGTGTCCCGGCCGTACGCCCCCGCCTCCGCGCGGAAGCAGGGGGTGCGGGCGGTGAAGGCGTACGGCAGGGTCCGTGCGTCCAGCAGCTCGCCGGCCACCAGGTTGGTCAGCGGCACCTCGGCCGTCGGGATCAGGAACAGCTCCCGCTCGCCCACCTGGGTGCGGAACAGGTCCTCCTCGAACTTGGGGAGCTGCCCGGTGCCGGTCATGGTGTCCCGGCTGACCAGGAACGGCACGGACTGCTCGGTGTAGCCGTGCTCACGGGTGTGCAGGTCGAGGAGGAAGTCGCCGAGGGCCCGCTCCAGCCGGGCCCCGGCACCCCGGGCCACGCTGAACCGGGCGCCGGACAGCCGGGCCGCGGCGGGGGAGTCGAGGATGCCGAGCGCCTCGCCGATCTCGGCGTGGTGGCGGGCGCCCTCCGCCGGGCGCGGGGCCGGGCCGCCGCGCCGTATCTCCAGGGCCTCCTTCTCCGAGTCGCCGTCCGGAACCGAGTCCAGCGGCAGATTCGGGACGGAGAGCATCAGCTCGCACAGCTCGCCGGCCGCCTTCCGGGCGGCGCTCTCCGCCTGCTGCACCTCGGCCCGCAGCGCCCGCGCGGCCTCCTTCTCCGCCTCGGTGGGCGGGCCGGAACGGCGGGCCTTGGCCGTACGGTTCAGCTCGGTGCGCAGCCGGGTGACCTCGGCCTGGGCGGCCGAGCGGGCGTGCAGCGCGGCACCGAGGGCGTCCAGGTCGAGTGCGTGGCGGCGGCGGGCCAGACGCCGTACGGCGTCGGGGCCCGCCTCGATCAGCTCGTGCGGATCATGCATGACGGTCTCCTGTCAGGGCGGGGGACGGCTGCGGTGCGGGCGCGGGGAGGTGCCGGGTGCCGAGCCGGCGGTAGCGCAGCGGGTGCGCGGCGCGCAGCCGGGCGGCGTACGCCAGCCCGCCGAGCGCGACCAGCGGCAGCAGCCAGGGCAGGGCGGCGATCACCTTCGACGGGGAACCGGTGAGCATGTCGAAGTTGCCGACGACCAGCCACACGGAGGCGGCGAGCCCGGCGAAGCCGAGCAGCGGGGCGAGGATCTCCCGCCACCAGTGCCCGCCGCCCCCGCGCAGCCGCAGCCCGAGCACGGACAGCGCGGCCAGCGCCTGCAGGGCGACGATGCCGAGGGTGCCGAGGCCGAGCATGCTGGTGGTGAGATCGGCGTACGGGTCGAGCCCGGCGACGGCGAAGCCGCCCACGACCACCGCGGTCAGCGCACTCTGCGCGAGGCTCGCCCGGTGCGGCGACCGGTGCCGCGGATGCTCGGCGGCCAGAGCGCTCGGCAGCAGCCCGTCCTCGGCGAGGACCTGCGCATACCGGTTGGCGGCGCTGTGCAGCGCCAGCGTCGCCGCGAACAGGCTGGTGCACAGCATCACTTGGAGCCCGGTGCTGCCCGCCTTGCCGAGGAAGTCGTCGCCGAGCACGAAGAACAGATCGCCCATCTCCTTGCCCGCGACCTCCCGCACCCGGCCGCTGCCGATCGCACCGACCGCCAGCCAGCTGGTCAGCGCGTAGAAACCGGCGATCAGGACGACCGCCGCGTAGGTGGCGCGCGGCACGCTGCGCCGCGGGTCCCGGGCCTCCTTGCCGTACAGGGCGGCCGACTCGAAGCCGATGAAGGACACGAACGCGAACATCAGCGAGACCCCGGCACCGGGACCGGCGGCCGTGTGGGGTGAGAACGAGACGGCGGGCAGCGCGTGCACCCCGTGCCGGGCGAGGATCGCCACGTCGAGGGCGGCCAGCACACCGATCTCACCCAGCATCAGCAGGGCGAGCACCCGGGCGCTGAGCGCGATCTCCCGGTACCCGAGCACGGCGGTCAGCACCAGCCCGACGGCCGCACACCACTCCCAGGAGACCGTCAGCCCGTGGGCGGCCAGCACCAGTTGGGTGAAGTAGCCGAGCGCGCCCGCCAGCCCGATGGTCGCGCAGTTGTAGGAGAGCAGGGCGACATAGCCGGCGGCCACGGCAGGCGGCCGCCCGAGCCCGTCGGCGACGGAGGCGTAGAAGCCGCCCGAGCCTCCGGTACGGCGGGCACTGACCGCGTATCCGACCGAGAAGCAGAGCAGCGTGACTCCGGCGAACAGGAACGCCGCCGGTACGCCCGCCCCGTCACCGAAGGCGAACGCGAGCGGCACGGTGCCGACCATCGCGGACAGCGGGGCGGCAGCGGCGACGATCAGGAAGAGGATGTGCCCGGTACCGAGCCGACCGGGTGGGGACGGGGATCCACTGGTGGACATGGGGACTCCAGAGCAGGGGGACGTGAAAGGGAAACAGCCGCCCGCGGAGCTTTCTCGGCGGGCGGCTGCTGCGGACGGCGTCAGGCGGGTGCGATCGCCAGCGCCGTGTTCTGCCCGCCGAATCCCAGCGAATTGCTCAACGCCAGATCGATGGGCATCTCGGTCAGGGTCTGGGCCAGCTTGATCTCGATCCGGGGATCCGGCATGACCAGGCCCGCAATGGGCGGAATCAGTTCGTGCTCCACACTGAGCACGGCGAACGCGGCCTCGACCGCCCCCGCCGCACCCAGCAGATGCCCGGTGACTCCCTTCGTGGACGTGACCAGCGGATCCCCGCGCAGGGTGCGCTGGATCATGCGGGCCTCGGACAGGTCGTTGAGCGGTGTCGACGTGCCGTGGGCGTTCACGTGCTGCACGTCGTCCGGGTCGGCACCCGCGTCCGCGAGCGCCGCCCGCACCGCCGCCTCGATGCCGACGCCGTCCGGATGCGGCGACGTCATGTGGTGCGCGTCGGCCGTCGCGCCGTAGCCGATGATCCGGCCGTGGACATGGGCGCCCCGCGCCCGTGCGTCCGCGACCCGCTCCATCACCAGGATGCCGGCGCCCTCGCCCGCGACGAATCCGTCCCGGTCGGCGTCGAACGGCCGGGACGCGGACGCCGGATCGTCGTGCCGTTTCGACAGCGCGCCCATCTGGGCGAACCCGGCCATGACCAGCGGGGTGACCATGGCCTCGCTGCCGCCCGCGAGGACGATGTCGCAGCGGCCGAGGGCGAGCAGGTCCCGGGCCGTGCCGATGGCGGTCGCGCCGGAGGCGCACGCGGTGGCCACCACCAGGTTCGGTCCGGTCGCCCCGAACTCGATGGCCGTCTGACCGGCCAGCATGTTCGGCAGCTGCATGGGCAGCAGCAGCGGCGACACCCGGTCGGCGCCCTGCTCGCGCAGCACATGGTGCTGGTCCTCGACCGTGCCCGGACCGCCGTCGGCGCAGCCCAGCACCACACCCACCCGCGCGCCGTCCCAGGTCTGCGGGTCCAGGCCCGCGTCGGCCACCGCCTCGTGCGCGGCGACCAGCGCGAACTGCACGAACCGGTCCAGCCGGTGGGCGCGCCGCGCACTCAGCAGGGTCTCGGGATCGAAGCCGGGCACCCGGCAGGAGATCTGTACGGGATTGTCCGCCAGTACCGGATCCAGGGCGGCGGCCGGCCTGCCGTCGCAGACCGCAGCCCAGCTCGGCCCGACCCCGATCCCGCCCGGGGTCACGAGGCCGAGCCCGGTGACGGCGATGTCCATGCCGGCCATCAGACCGTCGCGCTCCGCTCCTCCATGAGCCGGACCATGTCGGCCACGGTCTCGGCCTCCAGGAGGTCGTCGTCACTGATGTCCAGGTCCAGCTCGGACTTCAGCAGCAGCGACAGCTCCACCACGGCCAGCGAGTCCAGCTCGATGTCCTCCCGGGTGGCCTCCAAAGTGATGGCCTCGGGCGACACCTTGAGCTTGTTGGACAGGATTTCCTTCAGCTGCTCCAGCATGTCGGTTCCTTTCGAGGGAGTTCAAATGGTCTGCAACTGGGGCCAGTTGACAGTGGTCGCGCCCCAGGACAGCCCCCCGCCGAACGCGGTGAGCAGCACCCGGTGGCCCGCGGCGAGCCGCCCCTCGGCGGTGGCCTCGGCCAGCAGCAGCGGGATCGAGGCGGCGCCGGTGTTGCCGACGCGCGCGATGTTGCTCAGCTGCCGCTCGGCGGGGATGCCGAGCCGGTCCGAGACGGCGTCCAGGATCCGGGCGTTGGCCTGGTGCGCCGCGAACCTGTCGATGTCGCCGAGGCGCCAGCCGGCCAGCTCGGCGGCCTCGGTGGACGCGGCGGTCATGTGCTCCACCGCGTGCCGGTAGGTGTCCCGCCCGAGCATGCGGAAGTAGTGGTCCTCCGGGGCGGCCGGCCGGTTCGAGGACCGCTGCCGGGAGCCGCCGGCCGGCACCTCGATCAGATGGCTCAGCTCGCCGTCGCTGCCGAGCACCAGCGGGCCGATCGCCCCGGGCTCGTCGGCCCGGCCGGCCCGCAGCACCACCGCGCCCGCGCCGTCCGCGAAGATCACCGCGGTGGTGCGGTCGGCCGGGTCGACGATCGTGGTGAAGGCGTCGGCGGCGATCAGCAGCACGCTGTCCGCGATCCCGGCCGCGATCAGCCCGGCGGCGGACGCGAGGCCGTACAGGAACCCCGAGCACACGGCCGCCACGTCGAAGGCCGGCACCGGTCCGAGCCCCAGCCGCGCGGCCACCTGCGGCGCGGTCGCGGGACAGGGCTGGTCCGGGGTGGTGGTGGCGAGCACCACCGCCCCGACCCGCTCGTCCCCGGCGGACTTCAGCGCCCTGAGGCCCGCCTCCACCGCCAGATCACCGGTGGAGGTGCCCGGCGAGACCACGAACCGCTCGGCGATGCCGGTGCGTGAGCGGATCCAGGCGTCGGAGGTGTCCAGCCGGGCCGCCAGGTCGTCGTTGGTCACCCGGTTGGGCGGGACGTACGACCCGATGCCGGCGAGCACCGCGACCCGCCCGGCGCTCATGCGCCGGCCTCCGAGGCGAGGACCTCGACGGGCAGGCCCATGTAGGCCATGCGGACCTCGGCCATCTCGTCGGTCCACCGCTCCGCCATGTCGTAGCGCTGCTCGGCGGTGGTGTCGAGCAGCCGCACACCCGGCCAGATCTCGTAGTCCCCGATCCGGTCCGCGTGTTCGTGCATGCCCTGCTGGAACAGTTCCTCGCGGTGCAGGACGAACTCCCGGTCCGGGATCTCGTCCCACAGCTTCACGCCCGCACGCAGGATCTCCAGCAGCCGCGGCTTGTACTCCGGGTGCTCTATCACATGGTCGCGCAGGATGGTGCTGGCCACGGTGAGGTGCCGGATCTCGTCGATCGCGGTGCCGCGCGAGATCTCGCCGGTCGCCGGGGACAGCGGGGTCCACTTGCGCTCGCTCAGCTCGGCGGCCGGGGCGAGCACGCCCTCGATGATGATGGCGAACACGGCGACCCCGCCGGGGAAGTCGGCCCGGTCGCGGACGATGTCCAGGGTGAAGTCCACCACCGGGTCCAGGACCCGCTTGCGGTAGTCCCGGGCCATCTGCTCGATGTCCCTGAGCAGCGTCTTCCGCGGCACGCCCAGCTCCACCAGGTGCTCCCGGAACACCCGGGCGTGCCGGGCCTCGTCGAGCAACTGGGTGGCGTAGAACTCCATCTGCGGGATGCCGGGCGCGATCGAGACATAGTGGCCGAGCAGCCGGGTGGCCAGCTCCTCCGCCAGCGCCCGGAAGCCGAACTCCAGCACCAGCGCCTGGCGCAGCGGACCCGGCGCCTTCAGGAAGTCCGGGGTGAGCGCGTTGTCGTGGTGCCCGCTCACCCCGCGGTCGCGCAGGGTGCCCTGGGCGACGGAGGTGATCCAGTAGGCGAGGTCGCACTCCTCGGGGCCGAGGGTGAGTTCCTTCGCGCCGTCCAGCAGGCCGGGCGCCTTGTCCCAGTCGGCCTCGGGGGCTGTTGTCATAACGGGGTCGGTCATGATGCGGCGGCCTCCTTCGCCGGGCGCAGGGAGCCGGCGTACAGCCCGCCGGTGTAACTGAACAGCGGCAGCCCGTCGTCCGCCGTGGCGCGGACGACGTGGCCGAGCAGCAGCTCGCTGTCGCCCGCCGCGTGCGCGGAGTGGAAGCGGCACACGTAGTGGGCGAGCGCGCCCGCGATCAGCGGGGCGTGCGCGTACCGGTCCGCCGTCCAGGCCAGGCCCGCGAACGCGGCGTCGCCGTCCGGCCGGGCGCTGTCCGCGAACCGCCGTGCCACATCGGCCTGTTCGGCGCCGAGGACGTTGATCGCGAACCGGCCCTCGGCGGCCGCGAGCCGGGCGAAGGACGAGCCCGCCCGCAGCACGACCCCGACGAGCAGGGGTGAGCGGGAGACCAGGGTGACCGTGCTGGCGGTCGTCCCGTGCATCCGGTCCTCGGGGCCGGTGGTGAGCACCGACACCGGGGAGGCCAGGTGGTACAGGGCGCGCCGGCGCTCGGCCGGGTCCTGCCGGACCGGGCGCCGTACATCCGTGGCGGTGGTCATCGCACGGCCTCCGTCTCCCGTACGGCAGGTGAGGACAGATGTCCGACCGGCACCGGGTCCATGGCGTGCCCGACCGGCTTGGGGTGGGGCAGGCCCAGGTCGTCCAGCAGCCTCAAGTAGCCCTCCTGGCGGACCGGTTCGAAGGGCAGCGCGAAGGACTTCATGAAGTTGCCGAACAGGCCGCGGTCGCCGAACAGATGGAAGGGCAGCACCAGCAGCGCCCACTCCGGCTTCACCAGCCAGCACCACAGCGCGGCGACCGCGCCCTGCGTGATCAGGCTGTGCATGACGTTGTAGAGGACGTAGTACGCCTTGGGGATCGGCCGGCCGCCGCTCCTGCGGAACGCGACGGCGCCGGGGATGTAGCCGATCAGGTCGATGTAGAGGAACAGTCCGAGCGCCGGCAGCCAGCGGATGTCGCCGAAGTGGTAGACGATCAGGCCGGTGGTGACGGCGAGGCCCACCAGGTACTCGGCGCGGTGCAGCGAGTAGGTGCGCGGGGTCTCGAAGGGGTTCGCCTGGTCCATGGTCAGCTCCTCGCGCGGGTCCTAGGCGCCGACCGCGGCGGGCTGGGTGAGTTCGATGCCGCCCTGGATGCGCACGGCCGGGTACAGGCCGGTCAGCGCCCAGGCGACGGTCTCCTTGATGACCCGCTCGGCGATCGGGTCGAGGATGCCCTCCAGGCTCGGGATGCCGAAGTCGAAGTCGGCGTCGAAGCGGACGGTGACATCGCCACCGGACTGCTGGATCGACCAGGTCCCGCGGAAGGAGTCGAAGTCGCCGTCGGACTGCTCGAAGCGGATCTCGCCGCTGTCCGGCAGCACCGTGTCGTCCTCGGTCCAGCGCAGCAGGCCGCTGCGGAAGTGCAGCTCCCAGCTGGAGGAGGCCTTCGGGTCGGGGTAGGAGGCGTGCACGGTGGTCGCGTTGACGTGGGGCGCGAGGTCCGGGTACTTCTCCCAGCGCCGTACGGCGTGCAGGACCGTTTCGGCCTGCTCCGCGGGTATCAGGGCATCGAGTTCGACGTGCCGCACGATCAGTTACCGCCTTCCGGCATCTTGGCCGCGCCCTTGATCAGGTCGCGGGTGGCCAGGTCGAAGGAGTCGACGAGGAAGTCCACGTCGGTGTCGTCCAGCACGGCGGGCGGCGTGAACCGCACCACCGAGCTGCCGTTCATGGAGTGGTTGGCGACCACACCGTGGTTGAACAGCTCGATCAGCAGCTCGCCGGCGAGGCCCGCCTCGACCAGCTCCACACCGATGAGCAGGCCCCGGCCGCGCACGTCCACGACCAGCTCGGGGATGTTGCGCCGGGCGACCTCCGCGATCCGCGGCAGCAGCCGGGCGCCGAGGTCCATGGCCCGGGTGACCAGGCGCTCCTCCTTGACGGCCCGGATCGCGCCCTGCACCGCGGCCATCAGCACCGGCTGCCCGGAGAAGGTGGCGGTGTGGACGTAGGGGTCCTTGTCGAAGGGGCGGAACGCCTTGCGGGTGGCGACGGCCGCCGACACCGGCAGCACGCCGCCGCCGAGCGCCTTGCCGGTGAGCAGCACATCCGGGACGACGCCCTCGATGTCGGCGCCCCACCACTCGCCGAGCCGCCCGAACCCGGACTGCACCTCGTCGAGGATCAGGAACCCGTCGTACTCACGGACCAGTTCCTCGACCCGCTTGAGGTAGCCCTTCGGCGGGACGATGACCCCGCCCTCGCCCTGCACCGGTTCGAGGATCACGCACACCTCGCCCGGGTGGGCGCGGAGTTCGGCCTCCAGTGCGTCGGCGTCGCCGTACGGCAGGTGCTGGAAGTCGGGGACGAGCGGGCGGAACGGCGCCTGGTAGACGTCCTTGGCGGTCGCCGACAGGGCACCCATCGTCTTGCCGTGATAGCCGCCGCGCATCGAGATCGTCCGCTTGCGTCCGCCCGCGCGCGCCAGTTTGAGCCCGGTCTCCACGGCCTCCGCGCCGGACAGCGCGAAGTGCACCCGGTCCAGGCCGGACGGCAGCACGGAGACCAGGGCCTCGGCGGCGCGGGCCACCGTCGGCTCCAGCAGGATGCGGGTCGCGGTGGGGTGGGTGCGCAGCTGGCGCTCCACCTCCTCCATGACGATCGGGTGCCGGGCGCCCATGATGAACACGCCGTAGCCGCCGGCGTTCAGGAAGCGCTCACCGTCGCTCGTGGTGAGCCAGGCGCCCTCGGACGCCACCTCCATATGACTGCCGAACAACTCGGCGAGCGTGGCCCGGCCCTTGCTGAGGTGGGCCCGGTAGAGATTGAGGATCTCCGCCTCGTCGTCGACGGCCGAGGCCGCCGGTGATTCCTGCATAACGGTCACGTGTCGCTCACTCCAAAGAGATGGGTGGGTCATAACGCCGATGGGGTGCGGCACTCGCTACGCCAGAACCAGCGCACCCCCGCCGAAATAGGCGAGCAAGGGCTCCGCGGCACCGACGCGGGACGGCGGATGAAAGGCCAGCGCCCGGGTGGCGGCCGCGGCCTGCGCGCCGGCCGGGTTGCTGATGAAGTCCAGCCCGCCCAGCAGCTCCAGCGCCCGCCCCACGATGTCCGGCAGCGCGTTCTGCACGGCGTACCGGGCGACCAGCACCCGCGCCACCGACGCCTCGTCGCCGGGCTCGGGGCCGGTACCGGTGGCCACGCCCTCCAGCAGGGCGAGGGCGGCCTCCATGTCGACGGCGAGCGCCGCTCGCTCCTCGGCGCCGCCCCGCTTGCGCTCCAGCACCTGCTCCACCAGCGCGGCGGCGGAGCCCGCGTACCCGGCGGAGATCAGCATCTCGAACCACACGAACCCGGCGGACTGCAGATCGTCCAGGCGGGTCGGGTCGTCGGCGCCGGCCCGCACGACCATCTCGGCCGGCACGAACACGTCCTCCAGCCGCACCTCGTCGCTCTCCGCGCCGGCCAGCAGGTCGTTGCCCCAGAAGTCGTGCACGGACATGCCGGGCGCGTCGGCGGGCACGATCGCCAGCGCCAGCTCGGGGTCGCCGCCGTCCTCGCCGTGGATCGCGATGGACGCGGTGAGCAGGCTCATCGAACGGGACAGGCTGCACGGCTTCTTCGCCCCGGAGAGCAGGAACCCGCCCTCCACCGGGCGCGCGGTCACGGCCGGCTTGAGGATGTTCTGCGCGGTACGGCCCTCGGCCCAGCCGGAGGCCATCACCTGCTGCTCCGGCACGATCCGGTGCAGCAACTCGGTCTGCGCGGCGGTGAGCCGGCCGTCCTTGACGGCGAGCGAGTACAGCATGGCGGCGGTGAAGTGGTGCATGGACACCGCCGCGACCAGCGACGGCGACAGCGCGCCGAGCGCCAGCTGCACCCGCAGCGCCTCCAGCGGGGCGGCGCCGTGGCCGCCGTAGACCTCGGGGATGAGCAGGCCGACCCCGCCGTGGATGCGGAACAGGTCGATCACCGGGCTGCCGGGCTTCTCCCGCTCGGCGTACGGGATCTGCTCCAGCTCCTTGAGCAGTCCGGGGTGGAACCGCTCGCAGACGGTCCGGGCGGCATCGAGGGAACGCACGGGAAACCTCCGCAGGTCGGGGTGTGGTCAGGCGCCGAAGACCGCGTCGTACGGGCTGACGTCGCGGGCGATGCTGACTCCCTGGACGTGGGAGGTCTTGAGCATCGGGTAGTTGGCCTCGCCGAACGCGCCGCCGGTGCGGCCGGTGCCGCCGTGGCTCGGCAGATACGGCAGGAAGCCGATGTGGGAGTCGTTGACCTTCAGCAGGCCGCCGTTGACCGTGCGCCGGACGAAGGTCTCGACGACATGGTCCGAGCGGGACCACAGGGAGTTGCGCAGCCCGTAGTCGTTGCTGTTGACGAACTGCAGGAACGCTTCGAGCAGGGCGTCGTCGTTGTCGCGCTCGGCGACCACGATCGGGACCAGCGGGAAGAACGTCTCCTCGCGGACCACGTCGTAGGTCCGCGCCCGGTCCAGGCCGTCCACCCGCACCACTGTCGGCTGCAGGAAGACACCCGTCTCGGAGACCGTGCCGTCGACCTCGGTGCGGTGGCCGCCGGTCACCAGCTCGGCGCCGTTGTCCAGGGCCTGGCGCAGCAGCCGGAAGAAGCGCTCGCTGCGCCGGACCGGCGACAGCAGCACGTCCTCCTCCTCGGGCAGGCCCGGACGGATGCCCTTGACCTGCTCGCGCACCTCGGCGATCACCGCCTCGGCGATGTCCGGGTGGACCAGGACGTAGTTGGGCACCATGCAGATCTGCCCGGAGCCGTAGAACGCCTCCGTGATGGCCTCGGCGGCCCACTTCACGTCGGCGTCCTTCCACACCACGATGCCGTCGTTGCCGGCGAGTTCCAGGATCGGCTTCTTGCCGTGCGCCACGCAGGCCTGCTCGAAGCGCAGGCCCTCCTGGCTGCCGCCGATGTAGAAGATGTCGTCGATCAGCGGGTCGGCGATCCAGCGGTCCATGGTCTGCTTCGGGTTGGAGCACACCGCGTTGAGCACACCGGGCGGCGCGTCCAGCTCCTTCAGCAGCGGGGCGACGATGTCCCGCAGCAGCCACATCGTGGACAGCGCGATGCTGCGCGGCGCCCGCACCACGACCGCGTTGCCGGCCATGAGGGCCAGCACGCACAGAGCGGCACTGGGCAGCGGGGCGTTCTGCGGCGGATTGAAGGCGACCACGCCGTCCGGCTGGCGGTGCAGGATCAGCTTGCGGCCGTTGTACTCCTTCTCCACCCGCATCTGCTTCGTGTACCAGCGCAGGGAGCCGGGGGCGTAGATCTGCAGCAGGCAGCTCAGCTCCCAGCGGGCGAGCTTCACGGGGTGGGACTCGGCGACCAGCATGCGCAGGAACTCGTCCTGGTGCTTGATCAGTTCCTCGCGGAAGCGGGTGCCCAGGCGCATCCGCCGCTCCAGCGGTACGGCCGCCCAGTCGGGCGCGGCAGCGGCGGCGGCCTGGGTGGCCAGGTCGATGGCGGAGTCGTCCGCGATCGCGCAGCGCCCGACGACATAGGGGTGCCGCGCCGCCTCGGACTCCGGGTCCTGTTCGAGGGAGCGCTTCAGGCTCACGCTGGTGAACACGTCTTCCAGCAGGGAGCGTCCGCTGACGGTGTAGACCCAGCCGTCGCCCGCGACGTCCTTGCCCGCGATATAGAGGTCGTAGCTCTTCAATCCGGAAGGTGCCTCAGCACTCTCCTCCTGCGCGGCTTCGCGAAGCATCTTCAGCCTTTCGGATATGGCGTGTGGATTTCTTGAAGCGAAACCGAGCCTGACAGCGGAATCTGACCCGGCGCTGACACCGGACTGATCCAGCCAAAAGCCCGGCCGATCGGGCGGTCCCGGTCTGTCAGTGGGGCGTCAGCCTGCGCTGCTTGCATGAGGCGCATGCCACCTGTCGACAGCACGAGCCGGCGCCTGCGCGAGCTGCCGCGCAGCGAACTCGCCGAAGAAATCGAGTCGATCGTCCTCGGAAAGTTCCGGGCCGTTCTTCTCATGGACGAATCCGAGGATCTTCCCCTCGACGTCAGCTATTTCGATCTCGGCCTCACCTCGCTGCGGCTGACCGAGATACGGCAGAGCCTGGAGCGGCTGCTGGATCTGTCGATCAACGTCAGCGTGCTCTTCAACGAGCCGACGATCGCCCATCTCGTGGACCACCTGACCCAGGAACTCCTGGACATTCGCCAACCGAGCAACTGAGGAGTCGTTCCATGCCGCGTACGGAATCAGAGCAGGCGCCCGAGCCGGTCGCGATCGTCGGAATCGGTCTGCGGTTCCCCGGCGGCAGCGGCTCGCCCGACGAGTTCGACGCCTTCCTGGCGGAGGGCCGCAGCGGAATAGGCCCGATCCCGCGGGACCGCTGGGACGTCGAGGCGTTCACCCCCGAGGGCCCCGACGACAAGGGCAAGATCATCGCCTCGGCCGGCGGGTTCCTCGACCGCATCGACCTGTTCGACGCGGGCTTCTTCAACATCTCCCCGAAGGAAGCCCGCTACATGGACCCCCAGCAGCGCTTATTGCTGGAGACCGCCTGGCAGGCCCTGGAACACGCCGGTATCGACCCGGCGCCGCTGCGCCGCGGCAACGGCGGCGTCTACATCGGCGCCAGCTCCATCGACTACGCCCTGGAGCTGGACTCGCTGCCGTACGAGGAGATGGACGGCCACCTCGCGTCCGGCATCACCATGTTCCCGCTCTCCGGGCGCCTGTCGTACTTCCTCGGCTGGCGCGGCCCGAGCATGAGCGTCGACACCGCCTGCTCCTCCTCCCTGGTCGCCCTGCACCTGGCCGTGCAGGCGCTGCGCGCCGGCGAGACCGACATCGCGCTGTGCGGCGGCGTCAACGCCCTGCACCACCCGCGCATCCCGGTGATGTTCTCCAACGCCCAGATGCTCGCCCCGGACGGGCGGTGCAAGACCTTCGACGAGTCCGCCGACGGCTACGCACGCGCCGAGGGCTGCGGCATCGTCGTCCTCAAGCTGCTGTCCGCCGCCGAACGCGACGGCGACCGCGTCCTCGCCCTGGTGCGCGGTACGGCTGTCGGCCAGGACGGCGACAGCGCGGGCCTGACCGTGCCCAACGGACCCGCGCAGGAGAAGGTCATCCGCAGCGCCCTGGCCGCCGCCCACCTGGCCCCCGGGGACATCCAGTACGTCGAGGCACACGGCACCGGCACCCCCCTCGGCGACCCCATCGAGTTCGGCGCCATCGGCGATGTGTTCGTGGACTCCCACACCAAGGACCACCCGGTGCTGGTCGGCTCGGTGAAGACCAACCTCGGCCACATGGAGCCCGCCTCCGGCATCGTCGGCGTCATCAAGACCGTGCTCCAGCTGCGCGCCGGCACGATCTACCCGCACCTCAACCTCGACACCCCCTCGGGCCGCATCCCCTGGGACCTCTACCCGATGCGCGTGCCCACCGCCCGCGAACCCTGGCACGCCGAGGTACGGCGGGCGGTCGTCAACAGCTTCGGGTTCGCCGGGACCATCGGAGCGGTGGTGCTGGAGCAGGCTCCCGAGAGCGAGACGCGCGAAGCGGTCGAGGGCGCGGCACCGCTGTTCACCCTGTCGGCGAAGAACGCCGCAGCCCTGCGCGAACTGGCCGCCGAATACCGGGGGTTGGTGGACGATCAGCCCCTGGCGGCACTCTGCCACAGCGCCAACACGACCCGCGCCCACCACCCTTACCGCATCGCCGCACCGGTCGCCGACCGGGCCGCACTGGCGAGGCTCCTGGACCGGGCCGCCGAGCAGGAACACGAAGGGCCCTCGGGCATCCGCAAGACCGCGTTCCTCTTCACCGGCCAGGGCTCCCAGTACGCCGGCATGGGCGCCGCCCTGTACGAGGCCTTCCCCGTCTTCCGCGCCCATGTCGACGAGTGCGACGAGCTGTTCGCCGCCCACCTCGGCCGCTCCGTGCGCGACCTGCTGCTCGGCACCGCCGCCGACCCCGAGGCGATCGACCGCACCGAGTACACCCAGCCCGCCCTGTTCACCCTGGAGTACGCCCTCGCCCGGCAGTGGATGGCCTGGGGTGCCCGCCCGAACGTCCTCATCGGGCACAGCATCGGCGAGGTCGTCGCCGCCGCCGTGGCCGGGCTGTTCGACCTGCCCGACGCCGTCACCCTGGTCGCCGCCCGCGCCCGCCTCATGCAGGCCGTGCGCACCGAGGGCGGGATGGCCGCCGCCACCGCGCCCGTCGAGGACGTCGAGCCCCTGATCCAGGGCCGTGACGGTCTCGCGCTCGCCGGGGTCAACGCCCCCGACCAGACGGTGATCTCGGGCCCCACGGCCGCCCTGGACGAGGTCGCCGGCATCCTGCGGGACAGCGGCGTGCGCGTCGAGCGGCTCAAGGTCTCGCACGCCTTCCACTCCCCGCTGATGGCCGAGGTCTACGACGACTTCCGCGCCGCCCTCGACGGCATCACCTTCCACGAGCCGCAGATCAGCCTGATCTCCAACGTCACCGGCCGCCTCGCCCGGTTCCGCGAGATCGGCGACGCCGACTACTGGGTACGGCACATCGGCGAACCCGTCCGCTTCCTCGACGGCATCCGGGCCGTCGCCAAACGCGGCCGGCACGCCATGGTCGAGATCGGCCCGCAGGCCGGGCTCACCGCGCTCGCCCGGCGCGGCGTCACGGTCGAGGACCACCTGTGGCTCGCCAGCCTGCGCCGCCGCGACACCACGACCACGACCACCCTCACCGCGCTCGCCGACTACTACACGACCGGGCTCACCGTCTCCTGGGCCGACTACCACGCCGGGCACCCCGCCCCGGCCCGCGTGGACCTGCCGACGTACGCCTTCCAGCGCAAGCGCTACTGGCTGCCCTCCGTCACCCCGCGCCGCTCCGCCGCGCAGGGCAGCGCCCGGCACCCGCTGCTCGGCATCGAGGAGCGGTTCGCCAGCGGAGTACGGGAGTTCACCGCGGAGTTCACCGCCGAGGAACTCGGCGCGCTCGCCGACCTCGCCGACGGCGGCCGTACCGTCCTGCCCGCCGGCGCCTACGTCGATCTGCTGCTCGCCGTGCAGGACGCCGTCCAGGGCCACGCCCGTTCCGCCGTCCGGGACCTGTTGCTGCTCGCCCCGCTGGAGCTGCCCGCCGAGACCGTGACCGCGCTGACCACGCGCTGGCGGCCCCGGCACGGCGGCGGCGCCGAGGTCGAGGTGTTCACCGTCGTCGGCGGCGAGGAGAACCTGCACGCCACCGCCGTCGTCGCCGCCGACCCCGAACCCCTCGTCCCCGTCTCGGAGCTGGCCGAGCTGGCCGCCACGCTCGCCCCGGCCGGGCAGCAGATAGACGACGAGGACATCTACACCGACCTCGCCTCGGTCGGCCGCCCCCAGGGACCGCGCATGCGGCTGCTGCTGCGCGCCGCCCGGCACGGAGACGGGCTGGTCACCGGCGAGCTGACCGGCCGCGACGCCACCGCCGTCGAGCACGTCCCGGCCGAGCTGCTGGAGGCCGCCGTGCAGGCCCTGGTCGTCCTCGACCCCGAGGGCCCGGTGTTCGTACCGCGCGAGATCGCCGCCGTACGGCACTTCCGCAAGCCGCGCGGAGAGCTGCTGCGCCTGCTCGCCCGGGTGCGCGGCGAGCAGGACCGGCGGCTGGCCGACGTACTGCTGCTGGAGAACGGCGAGCCCGTCGCCGAACTGCTCGGCGTGCGCATGGCTCGGCCCGAGGGCCGCGCCGGCCGCCGCCAGTTCCTGCACCGCCCCGACTGGGTGCGCCGCGCCCTGCCGGTCAGGGAACACGCCCCGGCCCGGCACGTGGTCCTGCTCGACCCGTCCGCGGCCCGCGCCGCCGAACTCGCCGCCGAACCCGGCCTGAAGGTCACCTGGCTGACCGACCTCACCGACCTCAAGGCCACCCTGGAGGACCCGACGGTCACCGACGTCTGCCGGCTGTGGCGGCAGCGCCCCGAGCCGATGTCCGCCGCCCGGCTGCGCGCCGAGTGCGAGGACAACTACCGTGAACTCCTCGCTCTGACCGGCGCGTTGGAGGCCGCCGCCCGGCCGCCCCGGCTCTGGCTGGTCACCGAGGGCGCCCAGTGGCTGCCCGGCGACCCGGCCGGCGACGGCGGCCACCTCGGCGCCGCCACCCTGTGGGGCTTCGGCCGGGTGCTGCTCACCGAGTACCCGCAGTACCGGGCCACCCTCGTCGACCTCGCCCCCGGCAGCGGCCTCACCCCGCTCGCCGACGAGTGGCGGGCCGAGCCGCCCGGCGAGTACCAGGTCGCGATCCGGCCCGGCCGCCGCTATGTCCGCCGGCTGCTCGCCGGGGACGCCACGCTCACCTGGAGCGGCGATTTCGAGCTGCGCGCGTCCGACTCCGGGGACCTCTCCGACCTGGCCCTGGCCCCGGCCACCGGCCGGGCGCCGGCGCCGGACGAGGTCCAGGTCCGGGTGACCTCCGTGGGCCTGACCGCCAAGGACGCCCGCACCGCACTGGACACCGGCCGGGCGGAACGCGCGGCCGAGGGGGAGGAGGAACCCCCGCCGCTGCTCGGGCAGTTGGCCCGTGGCACGGTCCTCGCCGCCGCCCGCGGCACCGGCTTCGCACCGGGCGACGAGGTGCTCGTACGCCACGACGGCACCTTCCGCTCCACGCTCACCGTGCCCGCACCGGCCGTCGTCCACGCCACCGGCTCCGACGACACCGCGCCCGGCTTCCGCCTCGACGAGACCGGCGAGGCCCTGCGCACCGCCCTCACCGACCCCGCCCAACGCGCCTGGGTCACCCTCCCCGAGGACCCGGCCGAGGAGCAGCCCGACACGGTCGAGGAGGGCCCGGGAGGACTGCGCGCCGACCGCACCTACCTGGTCACCGGCGGCCTCGGCGGCCTCGGCCTGGTCACCGCCCGCAAGCTGGCCGCCCTCGGCGTTCGGCACCTGACCCTGGTCAGCCGCAGCGGCCGGGCCACCGAGGAGGCCTCCGCACTCCTCGCCGACCTCGCCGCCGACGCCGAGATCGACGTCGTACGCGCCGACGTCTCCCGCCCCGAGGACGTCCGGCGCCTGGTCCGGCACCTCGCGGCCGGGCCGTACCCGGTCGGCGGGATCGTGCACGCCGCCGGCTCCTACGACAAGAAACTGATCTCCGAGCTGACCTGGGAGTCCGTCGACGCCCAGCTCGCCGCGAAGGCCTACGGCGGCTGGCTGCTGCACGAGGCCGCCGAGGAATCCCTCCCCGAGCTGGACTTCTTCGTCACCTACTCCTCCATCGCCTCCGTCCTCGGCGGCGCCACCCAGGGCCACTACGCCGCCGCCAGCGCCGCCCTCGACGCGCTCGCCGAGTGGCGCGGCCGGCGCGGGGTGCCGGGCCTGTCGGTCAACTGGGGCGCCTGGGCCCGGGTCGGCATGTCCGCCCGGCTGGAGGAACACCTCAGCCAGGAGATCGAACGCAGCGGCGTCCGCTTCTTCTCCCCGACCCGCGCCCTGGACACCCTCGCCCGGCTCTGGGGGCGCCCGCGCACCCAGCGGATCGTCGGCGAGTTCGACTGGGACCGCTATGTCTCCGGCAGCGTCACCGGCGACCTGTTCTACGACCGGCTCGCCCGGCAGACCCCCGACGACACCGCCACCGGCCTCGACCTCGCGGCCCTGGCCGCGCTGCCCGAGGCCGACCGGCTCACCGCCGTCACCTCCGTGGTCCGCGACAAGGTCGCCGCCGCCCTGCACCTGGAGGAGGGCGACGAACTGGACACGAACAGCGAGTTCGTCTCGCTGGGCCTGGACTCCCTGATGGCCCAGCAGGTCAAGGCCGCGCTGGAGCAGACGTTCCGGCTGCCCCTGCCGGCCTCCCTCACCCACGACCACCCCACGGTCCGCGCGCTGGCCCGGTTCGTCTTCGGGCAGCTCGCCCCCGCAGCGTGAACAGCAAGGGACGGGAAACCGAGATGACCGACATACCGAGGGAGCGCTGGACGCTCCACCACTCCGCCCGCGCCCACGCCGGCAGCCGCCCGGACCATCCCGCGATCGTCTGCGAAGGCCGGGTCACCACCTACGACAAGCTCCACCGCGACAGCAACCGCGCCGCACACGCCCTGCACACCAGCGGCGTCCGGCGCGGCGACCGGATCGCCTACCTGGGCCGCGAGTCCGCGAACTACTACCTCGTGATGATCGCCTGCGCCAAGGCCGGCGCGGTCCTGGTCCCGGTCAACTGGCGGCTCACCCCGAACGAGGTCGACCACATCCTGCGCGACTCCGGCGCCGCGCTGATCTTCGTGGACGACGAGTTCTGGGACACCGTCGCCACCGTCCGCCACCAACTGCGCGGACTGCGCCGGGTGATCCGGGTCGACGGCACCGACGCCGACGGCGAACCCGCGCGCGGCGCGGGACTGCTCGCCTGGGCGGCCGACCAGCCCGAGACCGACCCCGCGCCCGGCACCGGCCCGGACGACGCCGTCATCCAGATCTACACCAGCGGCACCACCGGCCTGCCCAAGGGCGCCGTCCTCGCCCACCGCAGCTTCTTCACGCTGCCGCACGCGAGCCGCGCCGAGGGCGTCGACTGGATCGACTGGCGGCCCGAGGACGTGGCCCTGATCTCGCTGCCGGGCTTCGGGGTGGCCGGCATCGGCTGGTTCCTGCACACCTTCAACGCGGGCGGCACCAATGTGATCATGCCGCGGTTCGACCCGCAGGAAGCGGTACGGCTCATCCGCGCCCACCGCGTCACGACCACCTTCGCCGCCCCCGCGATGCTCCAGGCGATGGCGGGCGAACGCGAGGCGGGCCCCGAGGCGTTCGGTTCGCTCCGCAAGATCGCCTACGGCGCCGCGCCGATGTCCGAGACGCTGCTCAAGCAGTGCCTGGAGACCTACGACTGCGAGTTCGCGCAGATCTACGCCAGCACCGAGACCGGCAGCGTGGCGGTGTGCCTCCCGCCGGACGCCCACCACCCCGGCAGCACCCGGCTGACCTCGGTGGGCCGCCCCTGCCCCGGCACCGAGGTCAAGGTGATCGCCCCCGACGGCGCACCCGTGCCGCCCGGCACCATCGGCCAGATCTGCGTCCGCACCCCCTCCCGGATGCTCGGCTACTGGAACCTGCCCGAGGCCACCGCCCGCACCCTGGTGGGGGAGTGGCTGCACATGGGCGACGCCGGCTACCTCGACGAGGACGGCTACCTCCACCTCTGCGACCGCATCAACGACACGATCATCGTCGCCGGGCAGAACATCTACCCGGCGGAGGTCGAGAAGGCCCTCGCCGCGCACCCGGCGGTCGCCGAGGCGGCCGTGGTCGGCCTGCCCGACGACCGCTGGGGCGAGAGCGTCCACGCGGTGGTGGTCCTGCGCCCCGGCACCACGGCCACCCCCCGGGAACTCCTGCTCTCCCTGCGGGGCCGTATCGCCGACTACAAGATCCCGAACACCTACCACTTCGCGGACGCCCTGCCCCGCAACCCGTCGGGGAAGATCCTGCGCCGCGCGGTGCGCGACCGGCTGACAGCGCCGGCGAGGGACCCCCTGGGGAGCACACTGTGACATCACTGCGGATCGGCATCCTCCTGCCCACCCGTGAGCAGGCCATCAACGGCACCTACGCGGCAGCCCCGCTGCTGGACTTCGCCCGCCGGGCCGAAGCCCTCGGGTTCGACTCCCTGTGGGCCGGCGACTCCCTGACCGCCCGCCCCCGCCTGGACCCCCTGGTCGTGCTGTCGGCCGCGGCGGCGGCCACGCAGCGCATCACCGTCGGCACCGCCGCCCTCACCCCCGCCCTGCGCCACCCCCTCATCGGCGCGAACATGATCGCGAGCCTCAGCCATGTCGCCGCCGACCGGCTGATCCTCGGCCTCGGTTCGGGCTTCCCCATGGCCGAGACCGAGGAGGAGTTCGCCTCGGTCGGCGCCTCGTTCCAGGGCCGCGTCGGCCGCCTGGACGAGATCACCGCACTGTGGCGCACGGCCTGGCGCTCCGGGGAGGACGGCGAACCCACCGAGTTCGACGGGAGGTTCTGGCAGGCGGACCACCTGGACCGGCTCCCCGCACCGGCGCTGCCCGGCGGCCCGCCCCTCTGGCTGGCCGGCAGCGACACCGCCAAGGTCCTCGCCCGCGCCGCGACCCGCTACGACGGCTGGCTCCCCTTCCTCCCGGACGTCGACGCCTACGCCCGCGCCCGCCGCCGTATCCACGAACTCGCCGAGGAGGCGGGCCGGTCGGTCACCCCCGCGCTGTACGCCACGATCACCGTGAACAGCAACGAGGCGGCGGCCAAGGCCGAACTGGAGCACTACATCAGCCACTACTACGGCCGCTCCCTGCAGCAGATGAGCAGCATCCAGGCCTACGCCTTCGGCAGCGCCGAGAAGTGCGCGGAGTGGCTCGGCGGCTATGTCCGGGCCGGTGCCCGGCACCTGGTCGTGCGGATCGGATCCCTCGACCCCGAGCCCCAGTTGAAGGAGATCGCCGAGGTGCTGCTGCCCGCGGTACGCGCCCTCGGCCCGTCCACCACCGTTGGGAGTACCCAGTCGTGACCACCGCCCCCGGCACCCTCGGCAGCCAGATGTCCAGCGAAGGGCACTGGTTCCACCCCGTGGAGCCCTCGCCCGACGCCTCGATCCGGCTGTTCCTGCTGCCCCACGCCGGCAGCGGCGCCATCATCTACCGCGACTGGGAACGGCTGCTGCCGCCGGACATCGCCGCGCAGGCCGTCACCCTGCCCGGCCGCCACAACCGCCGCGAGGAGCAGACGTACGAGAACTTCTGGCCGCTGCTCGACGCGCTGCACGAGGCGGTGCTGAACGACCTGGACGAGCGGCCTTTCGCCTTCTTCGGGCACTGCCTTGGCGCCCAGCTGGCCTTCCGGCTGGCGATCCGCATGGAGGAGGAGGGCGGCCCCGCTCCCGTCATGGTCGGCATGTCCGGCTGGTCGCCCGTCGGCTTCTTCAAGCCGACCGAGGAGCAGAGCCGGATGCCGGAGCCCGAACTCATCGAATGGATCAAGAAGTTGGGGTCCTTCCCGGCCGAGATCTACGACAACCCCGAGATGCTCGCCCTGGTCGTGCCCGCCCTGCGCGCCGACCTCAGGGTCGCCGGGGACTACGACGACGACGGCGCCGGCGTCAGCTGCCCGCTCGCCTCCTACGGCGGCCGCAGCGACCCGCTCCAGGAGGCCCCGGACGCCATGACCCACTGGGCCGGCCGCACCCCCGACTACCACGGTCACCACGAGTACGAGGGAGGCCACTTCTACATCGACACCCACGCCCCGGCCGTCACCGCGCACTTCGCGCACCGGCTCCAGCGACTGGCCGCCGGCACGGTGCGCTGACCGTCCCGGGCCCGCGTCAGCGCGGCGTCAGCGCGGCGCGGGACAGTGCTCGGAGGACCGTCGTACCGAGCGCCGTCCCGTGTCCGTCGCATGCGCCGCGGACACTGTGGCACACCCCCCACCAGCACAAAACGACCTAGGAGGGTCGTCCATGACCACCGAAGCGGAACTGACCGGCAGCGCGGCCTCGGCCGCCTCGCCACCGGACATCGAGGAGGCTGAAGGCAAGCCCGCCTGGGGTGCGCTCTGGGTCGTGCTGGCCGGCCTGTTCATCACCAACGTCGACTTCTTCATCGTCAACGTGGCCATCCCCTCGCTCCAGCGGAACATGCACGCGACCAGCGCCGAGATCCAGCTGGTCGCCGCCACCTTCAACATCGGCCTGTCCGCCATGCTCATCACCGGCGGCCGGCTCGGCGACCTCTACGGCCGCCGGAAGGTCTTCTCCATCGGCCTGGCCCTGTTCACCCTCGCCTCACTGGCCTGCGGCATCGCCCCGAACATGGCCGAGCTGATCGTGGCGCGCGCGGTGCAGGGCGCCGCGGCCGCCCTGGTCATCCCGCAGGTCCTCGGCATCCTGACCACGGCCTACGCGGGCAAGGCCCGGGTCGCCGCGTTCAACGCCTACGGCATCACGCTGGGCGCCTCGGCCGTGTTCGGCCAGCTGATCGGCGGCCTGCTGATCAAGGCCGACCTCTTCGGCTGGGACTGGCGGACCATCTTCCTGATCAACGCCCCGATCGGCGCGGTGGTCCTGCTGCTCACGCCGAAGACGGTGCCCGAGTCCCGGGCCGAGGGCCACACCGGCCTCGACTGGACCGGTGTGATCCTGGTGACCGCCGGCCTCACGGCCATCGTGCTGCCGCTGGTCCAGGGCCGTGAGCAGGGCTGGCCGACCTGGACCTGGGAGTGCCTGGTGGCAGCGGTGCCGCTGCTGGCCGCGTTCTGGTGGACCCAGCGCCGCAAGGCGGCCCGTGACAAGTCGCCGCTGATCCACCCGAGCCTGTTCGAGGACCGCGCGTTCGGCGTGGGCGTCGTCTCGCTGCTGGTGTTCTTCGCCGCGATGGCCTCCTTCTTCCTGGTCCTCGCGCTGTATCTGCAGGAGGGCCGCGGCCTGTCCGCGCTCCAGTCGGGTCTGCTGTTCATCCCGCTCGGCCTCGGCTTCTTCATGGGCTCCGCACAGTCGCCCAAGGCCGCGGCCAAGCTGGGCAAGCAGGTCCTCACCGTCGGCGCGCTGATCCAGGCGGTCGGCAACATCGCGCTGGCCGCGACCGCCTGGCAGCTGGACAGCAGCGGTGCCGTGGCCTGGTGCATCCCGGCGATGGTCGTCGCCGGGTTCGGCATGGGCTTCGTCGTCGCCCCGCTCGCCTCGCTGGTCCTGGAGGGCGTCGCCCCGCACCACGCGGCCGCGGCCTCCGGTGTCTTCTCCACCGCCCAGGAGATGGGCAACGCCGTCGGCATCGCGGTCATCGGCGTCGTCTTCTTCGGCGCCGCCGGCCACCACGTCACCGCCCACTCCTACGCCCACGCCTTCAGCACGGGCCTGCTGGTCCAGGCGGGCATCTGCGCCGTCGTGGCCCTCCTGGTCCAGCTGCTCCCGCGCAAGGCGGAGACCTCCTGAGCCGCAACCCCACCCCCCACGGCGAATAGCACAACCCACCCGACGGGCACGCGAATCGAGACCTCCGCGTGCCCGTCACTCATGCACCGGAAAAACGGAGGCCGACATGCCAGAACTCCCCCTATGGCCCATGCCCCGCTCCTGCCCCTACGCGCCCCCGGACGACTACGCCGATCTGCGTGACGAACCCCCGCTGAAGGTACGCATCCGCGGCGGCGAAGCCTGGCTGGTCACCCGCCACGCGGATGTGCGCCAGGTGCTCAACGACGACCGCTTCAGCGCCGACGACCAGCAGCCCGGCTTCCCGATCCGGATCCAGCTGCCGCCCGAGCCCGGCGTGATGTCCTTCAGCCGGATGGACGACCCGGAGCACGGCCGGCTGCGCCGCATGGCGATGACCGAGTTCACCGCGCGCCGCACCCGCGCCCTGCGCCCCGAGGTGGAACTCCTCGTGACACAGCTGCTGGACGAGCTGGAGGCGGGCCCCAACCCGGTCGACCTGGTGGCGAACTTCGCCGTACGGCTGCCCGCCCTGGTGATCGCCCGGATGCTCGGCGTACCGGAGGAGGACGAGGCGGACTTCACCGAGCAGAGCCGGGTGATCCTGTCCCAGGAGGCCAGCCCCGAGGAGACGTACGCGGCCTTCCTCACGATGTCCCGGTTCCTGGACCGGCTCGCCGCGCAGCGCACCGCCGAGCCGCGGGACGACCTGATCAGCCGGCTGGCCAACCGGTATGTGGCGAGCGGCGAGCTGACCCACGAGGAACTCGTCGCCATGGCCCGCTTCTTCCTCGTCGCCGGGCACGAGACCACGGCCCACCAGATCAGCCTGAGCGTCCTCAGCCTGCTGCGCGACCCGGACCAGCTGGCCGAACTCCGCGCCGACCCCGCCCTGTTCAAGCCCGCCGTCGAGGAACTCCTGCGCTACTGGTCCATCTCGCAGGACAACCAGGTGCGCGCCGCCGTGGACGACGTCGAGCTGAGCGGGGCGAGCATCCGCAAGGGGGACGGCGTGATCGTCGCGATCCCCGCCGCCAACCACGACGAGTCGGTGTACCCCGGCGCCGGCCGCCTCGACATCCATCGCAACGCCTCCGGCCACCTCGCCTTCGGCTTCGGCGCCCATCTGTGCCCCGGCGCCTCGCTGGCCCGCGTGGAGCTGGAGGTGTGCCTGAGCCTCCTCTTCGCCCGCTTTCCCACGCTGCGCCTGGCCGTGGAGCCGCAGGAGGTCCGCTTCCGCGAGAACACGATCGTGTACGGGCTGGAGGAGCTTTCGGTCACCTGGTGACGACGCCCGAGACACCGAGGGCCCGGAGCCGCCGAGATCACGGCGGCCCCGGGCCCTCGGCGGTCGACCCGTGTTCAGGAGATGGCGTGGCTGAGCCAGAAGTCCAGCAGCCGGCGGTCGCCCAGGACCGTCATCCGCGGGCTCTCGGGCCGCAGCCGCCCCTTGACCACGAGCAGCAGATCCGAGGGAGAGGCGATCACGGTGGCGTCGGCCCGCCAGCCGTCCGGGGCACCCGTGGTCACCTGGACGCCCCCCGCGGCGCAGGTGACCAGCCAGCCGGAGGGGCCGTTCGCGGGCTCCTCCGCCGAGCGGAAGCACAGCGTCTCGCCACCGCGTGGCACCTCGGCGAACCGGGGCGAGAGGAACGGCCTGGCCTCGGGCACCCCGAAGGCGACCAGGCAGAAGTCCACGCAGTCCAGGGCGACCTCCGTGTCCATCGCGAACGGCAGGCCGGCCAGGAGGGACGCATCGGCCCGGTGCACGGCCGTCTCGAACACCGCCCAACGCGGCCAGAACTCCTTGTTCTGCTTGCCGTGCGGTGCCCAGATCGGCACCTCGGGCCCCACCCCGTCGATCGCCTCGACGAGCCGGTCCGCTCCCTCGACGACGAACCGCGCCCGCAGCTCCGGGTCGGCGAGGTGGCTCTCCTCGGCGGCACCCCGCGTCCCCAGCTCGGCCACGCGCTCGGTCCAGCTCCTGTCCTCGGCGGGATCACCGGCCGCGTCACCGGAGAGGTCACCGCCGGGCAGGATGAACTCGGTGGTGCGGGTGGTCAGGATCGTGGTCGCCCAGTCATGGCCCTGGCGCACATGCCGGACCAGGTCGCCCAGCGTCCACCCCGGGCAGGTCGGGACGGGCTCGGTGAGCGGGATCGTACGGCCGGCCTCGGCCAACAGGGCCGCCTCCCGGCGGAGTTCGGTGGTGCGGCGGCGGATGGTCAGGGCCGCACGGGTCGGCGCGGTCATGGGCATCACTCCTTTCGAGACGGGTGCGGAAGTCGGTGCGCGCGGCGGACGGAACAGGTGCCGTCGACGCGCCGATCCGTTCATTCGAACCCTCGGATCTGACCGGAAGCTGACGCGACCGACTGCGCGCGGCCCGATGTCAGCGGCGCGTCAGCGCCGGATCAGCGGTGCTCGGCAGAGTGGTTGCTGACCGGTCCGCCGCCGGTGCGACCGACGGGAAGGAGTACGCCAGCCATGGCAGACACCGCAGCCCCGGCTCCCACCCGGGCCCTCGTCCTGGCCAACCCGGCCTCCGGCAGCCACTCGCCCGAACTGGTCGAGGACGTACGGCAGTTGTGTGCCTCCTGCCTGGAGCACACCGAGGTCCACCTGACCACCGGCCCGGGCGATGCCACGGCCGCGGTGCGCAGGGCCCTGCAACGGCCCGCCGGGGCGTCCCCCGGGACACCCGACCTGATCGTCGTCATCGGCGGGGACGGCACCGTCCGGGAGGCCGTCCAGGGCCTGGTGCCCGTCACCGGGAACGCCACCCTCGCGGTGGTGCCCGGCGGCACGGGCAACTCCGGCTACAAGATGCTGTGGGGCGACCGCCCCTGGAGCGAGTCCCTGAAGGCGATCCTCACCGACTACGGCATCGGCGGCAGTGCCCGGCTGCGCCGCCTGGACCTGGCCCGCCTCGCCGAGACCCGCAACCATGTGTATCTGGGCGCCTGTTCGGGCGTGATCGCCGACGCGCTGATCACCGCCCGGGACCTGCCGCTGACCGGGCGGGAGCGCTACGCCCGCGCCTTCGCCGACACGGCCGCCGGCTATCTGCCCTACCCGGGCCGGGTCACCGTCGACGGCCGTGTCGTGCACGAGGGGCCCACGGTCCTCGCCAACGTCGGCGGCGGCCGCTACCGCGGCGGCCGGTTCCTGGTGCTGCCCGACTCGCTGCTCGACGACGGACTGCTCGACGTCTGTGTGATCGGCGGCGCCGTCCCGGCCGCCGAGGTGCCCGGACTGACCCTGGACGCACGGCACATGGACCATCCGGCGACCGTCTACGCCCGCGGGCGCACCATCACCGTCGAGCGCACCGACGGCCACCGGCTCCCGCTGGAGCACGACGGCGAGTACCAGCACGGCATCGGCGCCACCGCCACCTTCGAGGTGCTCCCCGGAGCCCTGCCGGTGTGGGCGCCCGCCACCCCCTGAACCACCTGTCCGAAGAACCGAAGAAGCACGCCGTTAAGGAGATCGCCCGCATGAGCGACCTGACCACCACCGTCACCCGCTACCTCGACATCTGGAACGAGGCCGACGCCGGCAAGCGCGCCGCGGCCATCGCCGAGCTGTTCACCGCCGACGCCCCGTACATCGACCCGCTCGCCGCGGTCGAGGGCCACGAGGGCTTCGGGGCCGTGGTGGCCGGCGCCCGCGACCAGTTCAAGGGCCTCAGCTTCGAACTGCACGGCGCCGTCGACGCCCACCACAACCAGGCCCGCTTCCAGTGGGGCCTGGTGACCGAGCCGGGCGCCGAGCCGATCGCCATCGGCTTCGACGTCCTCGTCACCGACGAGCAGGGCCGGATCAAGGGCGTCTACGGTTTCCTGGACAAGGTCCCGGCCGCGTAACACCGCCCACGCACACGCGGGAGCACCGGGCGACGGTGCTCCCGCAGCCGTGTTCCGCCCCCCGGACGTCCAGCCGCACGCACGGAAGGTGTAGCCGCCATGACCGCCGTCCTCGCGGAGAGCGTCGCCCGGACGCTGTGCGCCGACTGGGCCGAACAGGCCCGCACCGCCGCCCGGGCCGCCCGTGGCCGCGCCCCCGCCGACACCCCGCTGCGGGAACTCTCGCACTGGGCCGCGACCCTGCGCCCGCAGGACATCCCGTGCCGGGTGCTGAAGCTCGCCGCGAGCCAGGTGCTGTCCCAGATCTCCTCGATCCGGGCCGGCCTCCAGCACCCGCTCGGCAGAAGGCTGGTGGCCGCCTTCGGGCACCCCATGCAGCGCGACCCGCGCCAGGCGGCCGGCGTCTTCGCCGCGCTCGGCTCCTGGCTCAACCTGGACGACACCGCGTACGCCGGACACCTGTCGAACTCCACCGTGGCCGTGCCGCTCGCCTTCGCCTACGCCCGTCAGCTGGACGGGCTCTCACTGCTCACCGCCGTGGTCGCGGCCAACGAGTGCGCGGCCCGGATCACCGCGTCGGCGACGCTTGGACCCCTGCGCGGCCAGAGCGCCGTCCACACCCATCTGGCCGGGGCGGTGGCCGGCCGGCTGCACTGCGACCGGGCCCCGGCGACCCTGTTCGAGAACGCCTTCGGGCTGGCCTTCGCGATGCCCAACTGGCCGCTGATGCGGGCCTTCTTGGCCAGCGACGCCCGCCTGTTCAACACCTTCACACCGGTGCGCACCGCGATGGACGCCTGCGACGCCGCGTACGCCGGGCTGCGCGGGGCGCCGGACATCATGGAGCACAGCGACGGCTTCCTGGCCCGCTTCGCGACCGTGCCGCTGCCGCAGGCGCTGGCCAAGGGGCTCGGCCGCCGCTGGCACACGGACACCCTGTCGTTCAAGATGCACCCGGGCGGCCCCGGCATCGACGCGGCCGTGGACTGCGCGGCCGAGATCCACCGCGAACTCGGCGCGCTCCGGCCGCGGGACGTGGCCGAGGTGGTGGTCGAGGCGTCCCTGTACACGCTGTTCGCGGGGGAGCGGGCGGCCCGCTATGTCACCGGGCCGGGCTCCCCGCTGGGCGCGCTGGTCCTGGACGTGCCCTACCCGGTCGCCACCACGCTGCTCACCGGCGGATTCGGCGTCGACGACTTCTCCCCGCCGCTCCTGGACGACCCCGACCGGTGGGCGCTGGCCCAGCGGATACGACTGGAGCACGACACCGAGATGACCCGCGAACTCTTCCTGTCCGACGCCCCGTTCGGCGAGGCGGTGCGGGAGGCGGGGGAGCTGGCCGTGCCGTGGCTGCGCGGCTTCGGCGGCGACGAACTGGTCGACCTGGTGGGCGCGTCGGCCGCCGACGACCGGGACTTCTCCCGGTCCACCAAGGCGACCGGTGCCCGCGTCACCGTACGCCTGACGGACGGCCGTACGGTCTCGCGCACCCGGCTGATCCCCGTCGGCGCCGCCGGACCGGAGACCCGGGCGGGCCATGCCGAGCTGGTGCGGGAGAAGTTCCTGTCGGTGGGCGGCGCCCAGCAGGTCGCCGACACCGTGGACCGGCTGCACCGGATGCGCCCACGCGCGGTCCGCCGCTGGATAGAGACGGCGTTCCTGGACTGATCCACCCGCACCTGGCCCAGTCACCTGTGGTCGAGTCCGCCTTGCTCCCGCGCGACCGCACCCCGCAGTACCACCGCTCCCGCCGCCGGCCGGCGCAACGAGGCCACGAACTTGTAGCGCGAACCCCGGTACACCGACCGTACCCACTCCACCGGCTGTCCCTCCGCGTCCCGCGAATGACGGGACAGCAGCAGCATCGGCAGGCCGACGTCGGTGGCGAGCAGCTGTGCCTCGCGCGGGGTCGACAGCGAGGTCTCGATGGTCTCGTCGGCCTCCGCGAGATGGACGCCGTACACCTCGGCGAGCGCCGTGTACAGCGACGGATACGTGGCCAGGGACGTGCGCAGACCGGGGAAGCGGCGCGCGGACAGATGGGTCGTCTCGATCGCCATGGGGTCGCCGCTCGCCAGCCGCAGCCGCTCGATGCGCAGCACCCGCTCCCCGATGCCGATGCCGAGCAGCCCCGAGAGCCGCTCATCCGCCGGCACCTCCCCGATGTCCAGCACCTGTGAGGCGGGCGTGAGGCCCTGCGCCCGCATGTCCTCGGTGTGCGAGGTGAGCTGGAGCGTGCGGTACAGCTTGGGCTGGGCGACGAAGGTGCCCTTGCCCTGGATGCGGTCCAGGCGGCCCTCGCCCACGAGTTCCGTGAGCGCCTGCCGGATGGTGGTCCGGGAGGTGTCGAAGCGGACGGCGAGCAGGCGCTCGGCCGGCATGGCCGAGCCGGGCTGCAGCTCCTCGGCCATGGCGAGCAGCCGCTGTTTGATCCGGTAGTACTTCGGCACGCGCGCGGTGCGGCCGGACGCCGCTCTGTGCGGCTGGGCGCTGCTGACGTCGGTGGTCATGCCTGCCTTCCCGGCTGTGTCGACGGTCTCCCGTTATAGCGACCGACTGCCCTATGGTCTAGTCCAACTCGCCCGTGCAGGTCCGGTCCATCCGGACGCCCGGGCGAAAGGGGTGGAAACGGACGGACGCGCTCCGGTGACGTTCTCGTAACGGCCGGAATCGCCTTCCTGGACCACCCTTGACACCCCGAAAGGTCTAGGCCAAGCTCCACCGTACTGGTCTACACCATTAGTGGCCAGGTCCCGAGCCCTACGTGCAACAGCGTCGTACGCAGGTCACCGCCGAGGGCGTGGGGGGTTAGTGGCATCCCTGAGGAGGGTGGCGTGAAGCGCAAGCTCGCTGCCGCGATCGTGATCGCGGGCATGATGGTCTCCGTTGCGGCGTGTGGCGGAAACGGCGGCAAGGACAGCGGCAAGGACGCGGGACCGGCCGGCTGGAAGGGCCAGACGCTGACGGTCTGGACCATGGACGGCTCCGCGCCGCCGCAGTGGACCAAGGACGTCCAGACCGCCTTCGAGAAGAAGACCGGCGCGAAGGTCAAGTTCGAGATCCAGAAGTGGGACGGGATCCAGCAGAAGATCACCACCGCCCTCTCCGAGGACAACCCGCCGGACGTCCTGGAGGTCGGCAACACCCAGACCCCCGCCTACGCGGCCACCGGCGGCCTCGCCGACCTCGCCGACGTCAAGCAGGCGGTCGGCGCCGACTGGACCCCCTCGGTCTCCCAGTCCTCCCTCTACGAGGGCAAGCAGTACGCCGCCCCCTGGTACTTCGCCAACCGCGTCGTCATCTACAACAAGGCGATCTGGGCGAAGGCCGGCATCACGTCCACCCCGAAGACCCGCGACGAGTTCTTCAAGGACCTGGACACCATCGGCAAGAAGACCGACGCCGAGCCGCTCTACCTGCCCGGCCAGAACTGGTACTTCCTCGACGGCCTGATCATCGGCCAGGGCGGCGACCTGGTGAAGAAGCAGGGCGGCAAGTACGTCTCCAACCTCGCCGACCCCAAGGTCTCCGCCGCCATGCAGACCTACAAGAAGTACGCCTCCTACTCCAAGGCCCCCAAGGACAAGGACGAGGCCACCCCGCAGCAGGCCACCATCTTCGCCAAGGGCAAGACGGGCGCCATCATCGGCATGGGCTGGGAGGCCGGCACCGCCATCCAGACCAACAAGTCCATCGAGAAGGACCTCGGCTACTTCACCGTCCCCGGCGCGACCGCGGACAAGCCCGAGGGTGTCTTCCTCGGCGGCTCCAACCTCGCCGTCGCCCAGAACAGCAAGAAGCAGTCCCTCGCCAAGGAGTTCCTGAAGGTCGCCCTGTCCGACCAGTACGAGGGCGAACTGGCCAAGCTCAATGGCATCGTCCCGAACAAGACGTCCCTGCAGAGCAACCTCAAGGGCAACGCCGCCGCCGAGGCCGCCGCGCCCGCCGCCGCCGGCGGTGGCACCACCCCGCTGATCCCGGAGTGGGCCGCGGTGGAGAACACCCCGAACCCGATCAAGTCGTACATGACCGCGGTGCTGAACGGCAAGGACCCCGCGGCGGCCGCCAAGGACGTCGAGGGCGAGATCAACAAGCGCCTGGCCCAGCAGAACTGACGACCCGCGCCGGGGGCGCCCGCGGACGCCCCCGGCTCAGTCGTCCGTACGGCCGGTTCGGCCATGGAAGAGATGACTCATGTCAGTGCAGACCCAAGGCACGGACACGGCCGGGGAGCCCGCTGTCCGCAAGGCCCGGATACCGAGGCCGCCGCGGGGTGCGGACCGTGACTCCGGGACCCCGTCCCGCCGCGGTGCCGCCGCCCCCTACCTGCTCCTGCTGCCCGCACTGCTGGCCACGCTGGTTCTGCTCGGCTGGCCCCTGGTCAAGAACGGCATGCTGTCGTTCCAGAACCTCAACCCGCGCCAGCTCATCCAGCACCTCACCGAGTGGAACGGCATCGAGAACTACCGCCAGGTGCTGTCCGAGTCGGAGTTCTGGCACGTCGTCGAGCGCACCGTCTTCTTCACCGCCGCCAACGTCGTGCTCATCATGGTGCTCGGCACCCTGATCGGGCTGCTGCTGGCCCGGCTCGGCAAGAGGATGCGGCTGCTGCTCATGGTGGGCCTCGTGCTGGCCTGGGCGATGCCCTACGTCGCCGCCACCACCGTCTACCAGTGGCTGTTCGCCCAGCGTTTCGGCGTCGTCAACTGGGTCCTGGACAAGCTCGGCTGGCACTCCATGGCCGACTACAACTGGCTGGGCAGCCAGTTCTCCACGTTCTCCGTGGTCATCCTGCTGATCGTGTGGCAGTCGATCCCGTTCGTGGCGATCAACCTGTACGCCGCCACCACCACGATCCCCAGGGAGCTGTACGAGGCGGCGTCCCTGGACGGCGCCGGCACCTGGCAGAGCTTCACCTCGGTGACCCTGCCCTTCCTGCGGCCCTTCCTGTACGCCACGACCTTCCTCGAGGTCATCTGGGTCTTCAAGGCGTTCACGCAGATCTTCGCGATCAACCAGGGCGGCCCCGACCGCCTCACCGAGACCCTGCCGATCTACGCCTATGTCGAGGGCGTAGGCAACCAGCACTTCGGGGTCGGCGCGGCGATCTCCTTCCTGACCATCCTGGTCCTGCTCGCCATCACCTCGTACTACCTGCGCATGGTGCTCAAGCAAGAGGAGGACGAGCTGTGAAGCGCTCGCTCTTCGGCCGCATCTGGCCCAACGCGACCGCCGCCGTCCTCTTCGTCGGCTTCGTGTTCCCCGTCTACTGGATGTTCGCGACGGCCTTCAAGCCGACCAATGACATCATCTCCGAGAACCCGGTGTGGTTCCCGACGAACGTCACCCTCAGCCACTTCAAGAAGGCCGTCGACGCCGACCACTTCTGGACGCTGGTCGTCAACTCCGTCACCGTCACGGTCCTGTCGGTCCTCTTCTCGCTCGTCATCGCCCTGTTCGCGGCCTTCGCCCTGGCCCGGATGCGGTTCCGGGGCCGACGCGGGCTCATCGTGACGTTCATGCTGGCGCAGATGGCCCCCTGGGAGGTCATGATCATCGCCATCTACATGATCGTCCGCGACAACGACATGCTGGACAGCCTCGTCCCGCTCACCGTCTTCTACACGATGATGGTGCTGCCGCTGACCGTCCTGACGCTGCGCGGCTATGTGGCAGCCGTACCGAAGGACCTGGAGGAGGCGGCCATGGTCGACGGCTGCACCCGCTTCCAGGCCTTCGTCCGGGTCATCCTCCCGCTGCTGGCGCCCGGCCTCATGGCCACCTCGCTGTTCGGTTTCATCACCGCCTGGAACGAGTTCCCGCTCGTCCTGATCCTCAACAAGGACATCGAGAAGCAGACGCTGCCGCTGTGGCTGTCGCAGTTCCAGACCGCCTTCGGCGACGACTGGGGCGCCACGATGGCCGCCTCGTCGCTGTTCGCGCTGCCCATCCTGATCCTCTTCATCTTCCTGCAACGCAAGGCTGTCAGCGGTCTGACCGACGGCGCCGTGAAGGGATGACGCCCCGATGACCACACTCGCCACCGGCGCAGACACCCTCACCCGCGACGCCCTCGCGGTGCTCCAGCCGGGCTTCGACGGCACCACCGCGCCCGACTGGGTGCGCCGCCGCCTCGGCGAGGGCCTCGCCTCCGTCGCCCTGTTCGGCCGCAACGTCGTCACCGAGGGACAAGTCACCGCACTCACCGCGCAGTTGCGCGCCGAACGGGACGACCTGCTGGTCGCCATCGACGAGGAGAGCGGCGACGTCACCCGCCTCGACGTGCGCACCGGCTCCTCCTTCCCCGGCAACCACGCCCTCGGCGCCGTCGACGACCCCGGCCTCACCCGGGCCGTCTCCCGCGAGCTGGGCCGGCGCCTGGCCGCCTGCGGCGTCACCTTCGACTGGGCGCCCTCCGCCGACGTCAACGCCAACCCCGCCAACCCCGTCATCGGCGTGCGCTCCTTCGGCGCGAGCACCGACCTCGTCGCCCGGCACACCGCCGCCTGGGTGGAGGGCCTGCAGTCCACCGGCGTCGCCGCCTGCACCAAGCACTTCCCGGGCCACGGCGACACCAACGTCGACTCCCACCACGCCGTACCCCGCATCGACGTCGACGCCGACACCCTGTACGCCCGCGAACTCCCCCCGTTCCGCGCGGCCATCGCCGCCGGCACCCGGGCGATCATGAGCGCGCACATCCTCGTGCCCGCCCTCGACCCCGACCGCCCCGGCACCCTCTCCCGCCGCATCCTCACCGAGCTGCTGCGCGAGGAGCTGGGCTACCAGGGCCTGATCGTCACCGACGGCATGGAGATGCGCGCGATCTCCGGCACCTACGGCCTGGAGCACGGCGTGGTCCTCGCGATCGCGGCGGGCGCGGACGCCATCTGCGTCGGCGGCGGGCTGTGCGACGAGGCCACCGTGCTGAACCTGCGGGACGCGCTCGTGGCCGCCGTACGCTCCGGCGAACTGCCCGAGGAGCGGCTCGCCGACGCCGCCGCCCGGGTGCGCGCGCTGGCCCGCTGGACGGCCGAGGCCCGCAGCGACGCGGCCGGCACCGAGCCCCGCCCGGAGATCGGCCTGGTCGCGGCCCGCCGCGCCCTGACCGTGACCCGGGCAGGCAGCGCCGCACCGCTCACCGCACCGGTGTACGTCGCCCAGTTCGAGCCGGCCCGCAACATCGCCGTCGGCGACCAGACCCCCTGGGGCGTCGCCGCCGAGCTGGAGCGGCTGCTGCCCGGCACCGACTCCGCCTCCTTCACCGGCGACGGCGCCGGAGCGGCCGCCCTCCCCGCCGCCGGCGGCCGCCGGATCGTCGCCGTGGTGCGCGACGAACACCGGCACGACTGGATGCGCACCGCACTCGACACCCTGCTCGCCGCCCGCCCCGACACCGTCGTCGTGGAGATGGGCCTGCCGCAGGCCGCCCCGCGCGGCGCCCTGCACATCGCCACCTACGGCGCCGCCCGGGTCTGCGGTGTGGCGGCGGCGGAGGCCGTCGTCGCGGGCTGACCCGCGTACGCCACGGGCCGCCCGCCGGTGCGGGCGGCCTGCTCGCTCTTGCTCTTCTCCCGGATCTCAAACCGCACTTGTGCTCCAGAGGAACCGCATGCGAACGCCCCACCCCCACCTGCACCGAGCCGCCTCCGCGCGCCCCTACTTCAGCGCCGACGGCGAGACCTACCTCACGCCCACCCCACTGCGCCACATCGAGAAGTCCCAGCCCCTCAGGGTGCTCTCCGAGGACGACTTCGCGTTCTGGCAGACGTACGGCTATGTCGTCGTCCGCGAGGCCATCACCCCCGGCGAGGCCAAGCAACTCCTGGACTTCGCCTGGCAGTTCCAGGGCCTCGACCCCGACCGTCCCGAAACCTGGTACGAGGAACCGGAGTTCCGCTCCGAACTCGACCAGCACCTGTTCATCTACGGCTTCGTCGAGGCCTACCACCACCAGCTCATCTGGGACAGCCGCCAGACCCGGCGGGTCCACGACGCCTTCGCGGACGTCTGGGACTGCGACGAGCTGTGGGTCACCCTGGACCGGCTGAACCTCAACCCGCCCAACATACGCACGCGGTCCCGCTCCCTGATCGAACCCACCGAAGAGGGCTTCGACATCGAACTGCACTGGGACGTCGACACCACCCTCGCCGTCCTGCCGCAGCGCGTCCAGGGCATCATCGCCCTGGGCGACACCCGGCCGGAACTCGGCGGCTTCCAGTGCGCCCCGGAACTCTTCCGCCGCTTCGAGGAATGGCGCGTGGCCCAGCCGCCCGGCCGCGACCCGGTCCGCCCCGGCACCGACCGCGCCGCGTTCCCGGTGGTCCGCCCCGACCTCCAGGCCGGCGACCTGCTCATCTTCAACGGGCTGCTGGCGCACGGCGTGGCACCGAACCTCTCTGACAACGGTGTCCGAGCCGTCCAGTACCTGTCGATGATGCCCGCCCTGGAGGAGCACACGGCGCTGCGCGACTCCCGGATCGACTCCTGGCGCACCCTCGCCACCCCCGAGTGGAACGCCACCCTCCTCGGCGACGCCCGCGAGCCCGAGGCCCACCGCTACGGACCGGCCACGCTCAACCCGCTCGGCCGGAGACTGCTCGGGCTGGACTCCTGGACCGCCGCCACGGAAGAGGCACAGTGAACCGCATCTGCCTCTGCCTGCCCACCAACCGGGCCTGCCCCGCCACCATCGCCGCGACCCACCAGGAAGCCGCCTACGCGGCCGAGCGCTTCGGCGCCGACGTCCAGCTCCTGATCCTCGACTCCTGCGACGAGAGCACCCGCGCCGCGCACGCCCGGGTCGTCGCCGGACTCCACCCGGTGCCCGGCGTAACCGTCCACCACCTCGACGAGGACGCCCAGCGCGCCTTCCTGCGCCGCGCCGTCGAACGGGCCGGCCTGCCCGGCCCCGACCGCCTGCTCCGCCTCCTGCTCCCGCCCGCCGTCTCCTACGGCGCCTGCACCAACCGCGCCTTCCTGCTGGCCGCCGCCCTCGGCTGCGCCTCGCTGCACCGCAGGGACTCCGACAGCACCTACCAACTCCACGCCGGGGAACCGGTGTTCCCCGTCCACCACGAACTGCCCTGGCTGGGCCGCCCCGCCGCCGAGGCTGCGGCCGGCGGCCTGCGCACCGACCTCGACCAGGCGCTCTCGCGCCGCCCGGTGTCCCTCGCCGGAGCCTCCTTCATCGGCGAACTCTCCGTCGACATCCGGGAGATACGGCAGCTCGACGAGGGCGTGTACCACGACGTCGTCAGCCTCTGGGCACCCGGCGACTGGAGCGAGGACCGCAAACGGGAGCTGGTCGAGGAGTCCTTCACCGGCGCGGGCACCACACCCTTCACCGGCGACCGGGCGACCCTCACCCGGGTCGACCCCATGCGGGTCGACATGTGCAACATCGCCTTCGACCGCGCGGTGTACGAACGGATCCCGCTGCCGCCCGCCACCGACACCATCGGCAGCGACTACTTCCTCCTCCACGTGGTCCACGACGCCCGCCTGCCCGGCATCCTGCACAACCGGAACATCGAGAACTTCCACACCCCCGAACGCCGCACCGACACCGGTTTCCCCGCCTACCAGCGGCGGTTCGTGAAGTTCCTCCTGTCGATGCTCTACTTCCACGACGTCTACGCCCGCATGACCACCGAGGGCGACCGCCTCCTGGACGACCACGGCCGGATACGAGCCGACCGGATCGCCCGGCTCCTGCGCGACAGCACCGCCCTGGACCGGACCGAGAACGCCTGGCGCCTGGACCGCGTGGACACCGCGTACCGGAAGCTCGGCGGGCGGTACGCCGTCCTGGCCGACCAACTCGCCGTAGAGCGCGACCAGTTGATCGGCAATGCGGCATCGGACATCAATGACTTCGCCTACCTGACCGAGGTCTGGCCGTCACTGATCGAAGCAGCTCGCACATGACCGACCTGAAGGGGCGCGGAGAACTGCGCGAACCCCTCGCCACCCAACTCGCCGCAGCCGAGTCCGACCGCATCATCTACGACCTCACAGGCATCGAGCATCAGTACCACGCGCTCCTGAGCGAGTTGCCCGGAATACGCATCCGCTTCGCCCTCAAGGCCTGCCCGGTCGACGAAGTCCTCCGCTGCCTGGCAGAGCGCGGCGCCGGTTTCGACGCCGCCGGCCCCGCCGAGATCACCCAGGCCCTCCGAGCCGGCGCCCCCGCCGCCCGCATCCACTACGGCAACACCATCAAGTCCGACCAGGACATCGCCGAGGCCCACCGCCTGGGTGTCCGCACCTTCGCCACCGACAGCGTCGAGGACGTCACCGCCGTCGCCGCGCACGCGCCCCGCGCCCGGGTGTTCTGCCGCCTCGCCACCAGCGGGGAGGGCGCCCTGTGGGGCCTGAACCGCAAGTTCGGCTGCGCCCCGGGAGACGCCGTCCGCGTGCTGGCCACGGCCCGCGCGGCCGGTCTCACCCCGGCCGGGCTGTCCGTCCACGTCGGCTCCCAGCAGATGACCGCGGAGGGCTGGCAGCAGGCCTTCGACACCCTCGCCGAGACCCTGACGGCGCTGGCCGGGCAGGGGATCGCACCCGACCACGTCAACCTCGGCGGCGGCCTGCCCGCGCTCGGCTACCGGGACCGCCGCGGAAACCCCCTCGACCCGCCCCTCGACAAGATCTTCACCGTGCTCCGCGAGGGTATGGCCCGGCTGCGCGCCCTCAGCTGCTCGCCGCTCGCCTTCGTCATGGAACCCGGCCGCCATCTGGTCGCCGACCACGGCGCCGTCCGCGCCCATGTCTCCCGGCTCACCCGGCGCCGCCAGCCGGACGGCACGGACACGCACTGGCTGTACCTGAGCTGCGGCAAGTTCAACGGCCTGTACGAGATGGACCAGTTGACGCACCGGATGGTCTTCCCGGACCACCTCGACGCACAGGACCACGTCTCCGCGATCGTCGCCGGCCCCAGCTGCGACAGCGACGACGCCTACGGCGACGGCCGGCACCCGGTGCGCGTGCCCCGCTCGGTCACCTCCGGCGACCCGGTCTGGATCCTGTCCGCCGGCGCCTACGCCACCAGCTACATGACCCAGGGGTTCAACGGCATACGCCCGCTGCCCTGCGTCTGCGTACGAGGGTCAGGAAGGACACCACTGACATGAGAGACCTCATACGGGGCGTCACCGAGGCCGACTGGTCTCAGGTCGCGGCCCTGGAAGCGGAGGCGTACGCGGACACCTCGCTGACGGAGGGCGAGGCTGCGCTGCGCTCCCGGGCCTCGGCGGGCACCTGCTTCGTCCTCGACCTCGACGGCCGGATCGCGGGCTACGTCCTGGCCCTGCCCTACCCGAGATTCCGCTACCCCGACCTCGGCATGCCCGAACCGGCCGTCCACCGCCTTGCCACCAACCTCCATCTGCACGACCTCGTCGTCACCGCGTCCCTGCGGCGCAGAGGGCTCGGCACCCGTATGGCCGGCCATCTCGCGGACGCGGCCCGCACCCGCGGCTTCGCGACCATGTCGCTGATCGCGGTCGCCGGCAAGGAGCCCTTCTGGCGGGCCAACGGCTACCGCCCGCACCACGGGGCACCCCTGCCCGCCGGTTACGGCCGGGGCGCGGTGTACATGTCGACGCGGCTGGCCGCGCTGCGGAAGGCGAGCTGATGACGACACCCTCCTTCCAGCGCGCCAAGTGGTCGATCGCGGCACTCTTCTGCTTCCTCGGCTTCCAGTACGGCACCTGGGTCTCGCGCCTCCCCGCGCTCAGGACCCGGCTGGACCTGGGAGCCGGGGAGGTGGGCCTGCTGCTGATGGCCTGCGGGGCCGGCGCGGCGGCCTCCTTCCCGCTCGTCGCCGCGCTGACGCGCCGCCTAGGGTCGCGGCGGCTGTCATTGGCCTCGGCCGCCTGCCTCGTCGCCGTACTGGCGGCGCTGTCCGCCGTCCCGGACTACCCGCTCGCCCTGCTCGCCGTCTGCGTCGACGGGGTGGCGGTCGGCTGCCTCAACGTCGCCATGAACGCCCAGGGGGCGGCGCTGGAGCAGGCGTACGGCCGCACCGCCATGGCCCAGCTGCACGCCACGTTCAGCGCCGGCCTGCTCGCCGCCGCCCTGCTCAGCTCCGGCGTGACGACCCTGACCGCCTCCGTCCCGGCCCACTTCACCGCGGCCGGGGCCCTGTTGCTGCTCCTGCTCGCGCTCGCCCGCCCCGGCCTGCTGACCCACCCGGAGTCCCGGACGCCCAACGAGCCCAAGAAGCATCGAGGTTGGGCTCTGCCGTCCGGGACGACCCTGCTGATGGGCTGTGCGATGGCCTTCGGCACCATCGCCGAGGGCGCGATGAACGACTGGTCGACGCTCTATCTGAAGGTCGTGGTCAGGGCGTCGGCGACGGTGGCGCCGCTGGGCATCGCCGTCGTCTCGGTGATGATGCTGCTGGCCCGGGTGTGCGCGGACCGCTGGCGCACCCGCTTCGGCGACGGGCGGGTGGTCCGGGCCGGCGGCGCGGTGGCCGCCGCCGGGCTGGCCCTGGCCCTGGCGGCGGGCGGGGTGGCCCCGACCCTCCTCGGCTTCGCCTGTGTCGGCCTCGGTGCCGCCGCCATCACCCCGTGCGTCTATGTCGCGGCCGCCGGCCACGGCTCCGACGCCCTGGCCCTGGTCGCCGCGATGGGCACCACGGGCCTGCTGGCGGGCCCCGCCCTGATCGGTTTCGTGGCGGGCGCGACCGACCTGACCCTGGGCATGACCACGGTCGTCGCATCGGCGCTGATCGTCACGCTGACGGCGTTCCGGATCCCCTGGGCCGACCGCGACTCCGCTCCGGCCGCCGGGACTCCGGCTGCGGCGCACGAGAACGCGTAGGGCCCCGGCCGACGGCGGAACCGGGCGCGGGGCCGGGGCGCGTCACCGAAGGGCGATCACATTGGTGGCCTTCTCGCCGACCACGTCGAAGAGGACCCGCTGGCCCTCGCGCGTGGTCTGTGTCTCCATGCCGGAGAAGAGGCGCCGTTCACCGTCCTCGTCGGTGATGACGCCCACGCCGTCGGCGTCGTTGTACACGGCGATGGTTCCGAGCGGCATCGTCCTGACCTCCGTGGGTGGGTCGTGAACTCCTGATGTCCCCCGGTGAGCAGAGCATCACCCGCTGTGCCCGACGGGGGAAGGGGCATACGGCGCGTCGGCCAGTGTTTGACCGGATGTCATCTGTCTGCGGCGAGTCCCCGTTCCAGGCCAATTCTGTTCGCACCTATATCTCGTGCGATTACCGCGTCCCCTCATCTGAAAGAAATCCGATCGGACCCGTCGGTTTCTCTCTGAACCAGGTGCGCTACGGCGGCTTTCCGCAGGAGGAGGTAAACCGTGGCGTGCCCCTCATCGAGAAGCAGAGCGGCAATTTCGACATGGCCGACGAAGGAAAGAGGTTCCTGCAGAAGGGGATGGCCGGGTTCCGCCGAGCAGTCCACTCAGGCACTCAACAGCGACACCCTGGCGCCGGGGATGTCTCGGGGTCCGTGCGCGATCTGGAGGGCGAGCGCGACCCGTGGCTCGTCCGGCAGACGGCGCACGAGGCGTTCGACGTGATGGGTTTCCTCGGCCCCCTCTTTTCAGAAGCTGTCCGCGGTGGATCTCGCCAGCGGCGCTCAGCGCGTCGTCGCGAGCGGCCTGGGCGACATCGGCGAGGTGGCCGTGGACGGGAACGGCATGGCCTTCACCACGGACTACGGCGGCTCCCGGCTGCTCGCGGTGGACCTGTCCAACGGCTCCTCCCGCCTGGTCGCCGGCGTCCCCGCGGCGTACGGCGTCGCGCTGGACGGAGCGGTCAAGGCCTATGTCGGCAACTGGAACGACGGCAGCTGATCGCGGTCGACCTGCACAGCGGCGAGAAGAGGACAGTCGCCAGCGGTCTGGCGCATGCCTCCGGAGTGGCGCTGGACCCGAGCGGCAAGGCGTACGTCGGCCAGCGCGCCGCCCGGGCCCTGGGAAGCATCGGCAAGGTCGTGGCCCCCGCGCCGTAGGGGACGGGTCGTCCGGGGGCCCGACCCCGGACGACTCCTCACCGCACCGCTGCGGATCGGGTCAGGGCGGTCAGCAGCCGGAGCAGGGCGCGGTGTTGGTCGGGCTCCCGGAGATAGAAGTGCCCGCCGGGCAGCAGCGTCAGCTGGAAACGGTCCGTGGTGTAGCGCGCCCACTGGGCCAGCAGTTCGCGCGGCAGGTCCCGCCGGCCGCCGACCACGTACAGCGGGCTTCGCAACACGGGCCCGGGTGCGTGCCGGTAGGTCTCGGACACGCACACATCCGCTCGGAACACCCCCATCAGCAGGGCGCGCACCGCGCGGTCCTGGTGCAGGGCGAGCGGCACGCCGCCCCCGTACCGTTCGTCGATGGCCGCGAGCAGGTCCTCGTCCGGCAGGTGGCGCAGGCCGTCGTCGCGCGGATGGTGCGGTGGGGCGCAGGCGGAGACCAGAACGAACTCGGGACCGGGACGGCCCGCGGCCTGGAGCCGGCGGGCCGTCTCGTACGCCGTCAGCCCGCCCAGGCTGTGCCCGAAGAAGGCGTACGGAGCCCGGAAGGTGACGCTGTCCAGCAGCCCGGCGACCACCTCGGACATGGCGTCGAGGGGCGCGGCCCGCACATGCGAGCCCCGGCCCGGCAGCTGCACGCCGTGGATCTCCGTCTGACCGAGTTCGTCCGCCCAGCGCAGGAACTCACCCGGCGAACCCCCGCTGTGCGGAAAGCAGTAGAGCCGCAGAGCGGCCTGCGGGCGCGGCTGCCGGCACACCAGCCACGGGGACACGGCGGGCGTCCCGCCGGCGGGCCCGGTCATCCTTCGTCGTCCTTGCCGGGAGAGGACAGCGCGACCTCGATGCCCGTACCCTCGCCGACCGCCCGCCGATGGACGCTGCGGGCGCTGATGACGTCCTGGACGGCGAGACCGAGGGATTCGAAGACGGTGATCTCGTCGTCCGAGGTCCGGCCCGCACACCTGCCGAGCAGCACCTCACCGATCTCGCCCCGGAGGTGCTCGGCGCCGAGGCGTCCCTCGCGGAGGGGGACGAGAAGGTCACCGGCCTCGGTGAGAGCCGATTCCCGGCTGTCGGCCAGCACGGTGGACCGGGCGACCAGATCGCCCGTCAGCTCCCGCCGCTCGGGAAAGACCGCTCCGACGGCGTTGACATGCGTGCCGGGCGCGACATGAGCACCGTCCAGCACCGGTTCGGCGGCGGAGGTGACGGTGCAGATGACATCCGCTCCGGCGACGGCGTCCGCCGCCCGGGTGACGGCGCGGGCCGTGGTCCCGGCGCTGCCCGCGGGCAGCAGGGAACCGCACTCCGCCGCAAGGTCGCGTGCGCGAGCCGCGTCGCGGCCCCACACCCGGACCTCCCTGAGCGGGCGTACCCGCGAGATCGCCCTGATGTGGGCGCGGGCCTGGACGCCGGTGCCGAGGATCGCGAGCACCTCCGCGTCCTTGCGGGCAAGGAGGTCGGTGGCCACCGCGGAGGCCGCGGCGGTCCGGATCCCGGTGATGCTCGTGGCGTCGAGCAGCGCCAGCGGGACACAGGTCACCGGGTCGAGAAGGAGGACGACACCCGGGTGCGGGTCGAGTCCCCGCGCCGGATTCCCCGGCTGCACGGCGATGGCCTTCAGACCGAACCCCCCGCTCGGCCCGCCCACTTCACCGTCCCCGGTCGAGGGTACGTACGCGGGCATGGTGGCCAGCACCTCGCCTTCGGCGCCCGGGGTCATACGGCGCTGGGGCTGCCGGACCCGCCCGGAGCTGTACAGGGTGAACGCGGTGCGCATGTCCGCGATCGCGTCGGTCATCGGGTAGAGCCTGCGTACGGCTGCGGCGTCGATCACCAGCACGGTGGCCTCCTTCCTCGGACGACGACTCACAGGGGCAGGGACTGGCCGATGATCTCCTTCATGATCTCCGTGGTGCCTCCGTAGATGGTCTGCACCCTCGCCTGCGTGTACGCCCGCCCGACGAGGGAGTCCGTGCTGAAGCCGTATCCGCCGTGCAACTGCAGGCAGCGCCGGATCACGTCGTCGCAGAGTTCGGAGTTCCACCACTTGGTCATGGAGGCCTCCTCCACCGACAGCTCGCCCCGGTCGTGCGCCATCACGCACCGGTCGGTGAACGCCCGGGCGACCCGCAGGGCCGTCGTCATCTCGGCGAGCTGGAAGCGGTTGTACTGGAAGTGGCCTATCGGCTGCCCGAAGGCGCGCCGGTCCCGGCAGTACGCCAGCGTCTCCTCCAGAACCCGCTCGGCCAGGGCCAGAGAGGTGACGGCGATGGAGAGGCGTTCACGGGGCAGGTTCCGCAGCAGATACAGAAAACCCAGACCGCGCTGTCCGAGCAGGTCCTCCTGCGCGACCCGGACCTCGTCGAAGGAGATCTCCACGGTGTCCAGCGAGTGGATACCGATCTTGGACAGCGGTCTGCCGATCGTCAGACCGGGCGCCTGGGGCCGCAGTGCGACGAGGGTGGCGGCCGCCGGGCCGCCCGGCCGGCGGGCACCGGGGTCGGCTGCGGCGACGATGAACAGCCCGGCCAGCAGGCCGTGGGTCACGAAGCTCTTGCGGCCGCTGAGACGATAGGAGCCGTCCCCGGCGGGCCGGAGCGTGGTGCGGATCGCGGCGACGTCGCTGCCGGCGTCCGGTTCGCTGATGGCCACCGTGGCGATCAGTTCGCCGGAGCAGAAGCCGGGGAGCAGGCGGCGCTTCTGCTCCTCGGTGGCGAGCTGCGCCAGATACCCGCCCGCCACCTCGCTGTGCAGGTTGAACGCGGGGCTGAGGGTCCCGGCGCGGGCCAGTTCCTCGCCCCGTACGACGTGGAAGCGGTAGTCGTCGACGCCGCCCCCGCCGTAGGCGGTGTCCATGTCCGGGGCGAGCAGGCCCTGCCGGCCGGCGGCGCGCCAGACCTCCGGGTCGACGGCTCCGGCCTCCTCCCACTTGGGCAGGTTGGGGGTGATCTCGCGGGCCACGAACTCCCGTACGACCTGGCGGAACGCCTCGTGTTCCGCGGTGAAGATGTCACGCCGCACGGCTGCCTCCCGGGCCTTTCGTCCCCGCGCCGTCCAGGGGGCGGCAGTCGGGCAGCAGGGTGCGCAGCCGCTGGATCATGACATGGCAGTAGCCGGCGTTCTGCTCCATGGTGCGGTGCCGCGGCACGGGCATCTTGCCCTGCCCCGGATGCGTGAAGCGCACGGCCGTGCTCGCCGCGGTGCCGTCCGGCAACAGCCCGAGCCGGGCCGGCAGTTGTGCGTGCTTCTCAGGCAGGGCGATCGTGAGGGTGGTGTCCCCGGTCTCCAGCAGCCGCGCCTCGGACAGCGGGACGCCGGGCGGCCGCACGGACTCGCGGTAGATGTAGGGGCGGGCCACCAGATCGAGGTCGAGAGCCAGCCGGGCGGCCGGGTCCGACCACCACGGCTGCGTACGGGCGAACTCGGCGAGCAGCCGGTCGAACTGCTCCCGGTGCGAGTGCAGCACCAGATGAGCGGCCTTGCCGATGTTGAGCAGATCGTAGTTGTCGGCCGTGGAGACGGAGTCGGCGACGAAACGGCTGAGTTCGTGGTCCGACCGCTGCCAGTGGCGGGTGGCCGCGGCGAAGAACGCGTCGTACGGCTGGATGCCCGCGCGGTCCAGATAGCGGGCGAGCCAGTACGCGCCACGGGCGTTGTACAGGCTCTGCACCACGTAGTAGAACCAGGTGCCCTGCTCGCAGTCCTCCTTGCTCACCCACCGGGTGGCGACGACGACATCGGCTTCGGCGGCGGGGTCGGGGGCGCGTTCGGTCTCGATGCCGAAGATCTCGCGCTGGTCGTACAGCGCGGTGTTGTGCAGCAGGAGCTGCGGATAGATCGTCAGGGTGTCGGCCTCCATCCGGCACAGCCGCGCCACTCCGGCCCGGAAGGTGTCCAGGGTGTCCCCGGGGAGCGGCCAGATCAGCTCGATGAAGGAACTGATGTTCTTCGCGTTCAGGGAGCGCTGGAGGTCCGTGTAGGTGGTCTCGCGGATGTTCTGCCGGTCGATGAGGCGCAGGGCCTCGGGGTTGACGGTCTGCAGGGAGATCGGCTGACTGGTCACCAGTCCGCCGCGGACGAGGATCCCGGTGATCTCGGCGACCCGCTCCGGCCGGTTCTTGGCGGCGGCGATGACCAGGGACGTGGGGAACCCGAACTGCTCCTTGCAGTCCACGATATGGCGGCTGAGTTCCACGTCGCGCGGGGAGAGCCCCCAGTTGGCGTCGGCGATGAACACGCTGACGATGCCGTGTTCGGCGATCCACCGGATGTCGCCGCGGACGCGTTCCTCCTCGAACTTGTACACCTTGGAGTTGGTGGCCGCGCCCCAGAAGCAGAAGCCGCAGTGGAAGGGGCAGCCGCGGTTGGTCTCCAGCACGGTGAACGTGTACTCACCCTCGTCGAACAGGCCGGCCGCGAACGGCGACGGCACGTCGTCGAGGACCCGCATGCGGGGCGGCTTGTCGGTGGTGACCAGTGCCCCGTCCGGGCCGCGGTAGCTGATCCCGGAGACCTCGGTCAGATCGGGCGCGTCCCGCACAGCCACCTGGTGGAGGAATTCGTAGAACGGCTGCTCGCCCTCGCCGTTGCAGACGACGACGTTGCGCGTGCCGGGCGGGATGTACTGCTCCGCGTGGCCGATCACCTGCGCGCCGCCGAGCAGGAACCAGGCATCGGGGCGGCGCGCCAGAAGCTCGCCGAGCAGCTGCCGGACCAGCCCCATGTTCCAGATGTAGCAGCTGAAGGCGTAGACGTCGCTGTCCTCGGACAGCAGGTCGGCGAGGAGTGTTCCGGGGTCCTCGCGCAGCCCGCGGGAGAAGAACGCGAAGTCGCAGCTGTCCGTGATGGCGGGGTCCTGCGACGCGTACGCCTGGAGGTAGCCCGAGACGAGCGGGACGGTGTTCTCGTAGACGCTGAGTTCGACGAAGGTGACCCGGGTCATGAGGCGATCGCCTCCGCGGCGGTGCGCGCCGCCTCGACCGACGCGGCGAGGTCGGCCAGTACGGGGTGGGCGTACACATCGTCCGGACGGAGCGCGATGCCCTGCCGGCGGGCCCGGGCGACCAGCCGGATCACCCGGAGCGAGTCGCCGCCGATCTCGAAGAAGTCGTCCTCGGCGGCCACGCAGGGGACGCCCAGGACGTCCTGCCAGAGTGCCACCAGGGCCCGGACGCCGGAGTCGTCCCCGGTGCGCGGGGGCCCGGCCGCCGGCCGGCCTCCTGAGCCGTCGGCGCACTCCGGCTCACGCCGGGCGAGGGCGCGGCGGTCGACCTTGCCCTCCGGGGTGAGCGGAAGCTCCGGCACCACCGTGATCGTCGCGGGCACGAGGTGGTCCGGCAGCCGCTCGGCGACAAAGGCCCTGATCTGCCGTGGGTCGGGGGCCCCGCCGCGTGCGGTGACATAGCCGGCGAGCCGCGGTTCCGCCTCGTCGGTGCCGACGACCACGGCGCGATCCACCTCCGGGTGACGCCGCAGTACGGCCTCGGCCTCGGCCGGCTCCACCCGGACGCCGCGGATCTGCACCTGCTCGTCCAGGCGCCCCAGATAGTGCAGCTGCCCTGCCTCGTCCTGGCGCACCAGGTCGCCGGTGGCGTACATCCTCGCGCCGGGCAGCGCCCGGAACGGGTCCGTCCGGAAGGGGCCGTCGTCGTCGCCCGGCGCGTGCAGATAGCCGAGGGCCACGCCGACTCCGCCCACGTGCAGTACGCCGGGGGCGCCCTGGGTCACGGGCGTCAGCTGCGCGTCCAGCACGTAGGCGGTGACACCGGGCAGCGGCCGGCCGATCGGCGGCGGCACATCGCCGGCCGGCTCGTACCGCTCGTCGACGAGGGAGCAGGTGGCGACGACGGTGCACTCGGTGGGCCCGTAGTTGTTGTGCACGCGGAACGGCAGCCCGGCCGGCGGGCGGCGGGTGAGCCGGTCGCCGCCGACCAGCAGCTCGCGCAGCGCGCACCCCTCGTCCGGGCCCGGCCAGTCCAGCGTGAACAGGTGCTCGGCGAGCGGCGTGGGCACGAAGGACACGGTGATGCCGCTGCGGCACAGCCAGTCCCGGAGCCGCTCGGGGTCCTGCCGTACCCCGTCGGGCGCGATGTGCAGGGACGCTCCGGCGGCCAGGCAGGTCCAGGTCTCCAGGGCGAACGCGTCGAACGTGGGCCGTACGAGCTGGCTGACCCGGTCGCCCGGCTCCACCTGATAGCGGTGCCGGTACCAGTCGACGAGGTTCGCCAGGCCCGGGTGGCCGATGAGGACTCCTTTGGGCCTGCCGGTCGACCCGGAGGTGTAGTTGAGGTACGCCGGCCCGTCCGGCTCCGGCCCTCCTGCCGCGGCGGGAGCGGGCCCGGCACCCTCCGCGCGGTCGCTCTCCCCGCAGTCCAGGTACGCCATGCCGGGCAGGCGTTCCGGATCGACCCGGCTCAGCAGCTCCGGTCTGCTGACCACCGCCCGGGCCGTACTGTCGCCCAGCAGATAGCGGGTCCGCGGGGCGGGCTGCCCGGGGTCCAGCATCAGATACCCGGCTCCGGCCGACATCACCGCCGAACAGGCGGCCACGGCATCCACGGACCGTTCCAGCAGGACGGCGACGACGTCGCCGGACCGTACTCCGGCCGCGCACAGCCGTCCGGCCAGCTCGCGTGTACGGGCGTGCAGCCGGGCATAGCTGAGGGTGGCCGCCCCGTCGGTGACCGCGACGGCGTCCGGCCGCCGGGCGGCATGGGCGGCGATGCGCTCCGGGACGGTCGACCGGCCGTGCGGTGAGAGCAAAGGGGCTGGGGTCGCGTTGAACACTCCGTCGCCTCCTGACGCGGTGAACACCCCGTACGGGCGCACCAGTCTGTGCCGGGCCCGGCACGCCCGGCTATGGGACGCAGGTCCCTGGTGCGTACGGCGGCGCGGAGCGGTGGCGGGCCGTTGGTCCCGGACGGGCCGCGGACCCGGCCCGCCGACTTGGCTCACTCCCCACTTTCGTCAAGCGCGACAGCCGGTATAGCAAGGAAGGCATCTTTGCCGACTCCGCATCTGGGGGGCAGACGTGCGCCATCGATTACAGGGTTCACCCGGGCCGCACTCCGGCGGCAGCTCCGCGTGGTTCCCCTCTCACGGGGACTCCTCGGCGGACTCCCGCACCGGCACCGGGACCAGCTCACTCGGCAGTCGCACCCGACCACGGGTGCGACTGTTCTGCGTTCCGCACGCCGGGGCGTCCGCCGCCGCGTACCGGCCGTGGGTGCGGGCGGCGCCCGAGGGCGTCGAGGTGCGCCCCGTGGAGCTGCCCGGCCGGGGGTCCCGCTTCGGCGAACCGCCGCTGCGGCGGCTGGGGGAGGTGGCGGACGAGCTGTCCGAGGCCCTGCTCACGCTCCTGGACCGGCCGTACCGACTGCACGGGCACAGCATGGGCGCGCTCATCGTCTTCGAGACCGCCCGCCGCCTGCGGCGCACGGGACAGCAACAGCCCGAGCGGATCGTGGTCTCCGGGATGGCGGCGCCCCCGTCCTGGCCGTCCCGGCCGCCCCTGCACGCCCTCGCCGCCGACGAACTCCTCGACCGCGCGGGCGCGTTGCTGGGACTGCCCCGGGAGATCGCGCAGGACGAGGACGTACGGGAGCTGCTGCTGCCGGTGCTGCGCGCGGACCTGGAGCTGACCGAGACCTACCGCTACCGGCACCAGGATCCCGGCCCGCCGCTGAGCGTCCCGCTGACGGTGCTGTGCGGCACACGCGACCCGATGGTCCCCGCGGCGGACGCGGCGCGATGGGCGCGGATGACCAGCGGGCACTGCTCCGTCCAACGCTTCGAGGGCGGCCACCACTTCCTGCACGAACATCCGGGTGTCCTGGACGCCGTTCTGGACGGCCTCGGGTCTGCCTGCTCCACGCGACGTGAGGACCGGTGATACGCGATGCTCGGCGACGGCCACCGAACCCACCGCCAGGACTGTGGACGCTTCGACGAATGGCTCCGGCTCGCGGACCTCGACCGCATGACGCTCGCGGCGCTGCTCGTCGGCAGGACCCAGCAGTGCGGGCCGGCCCGGCGGGCGGACCCGGCCGGCCCGGTCGCGACCGCCGTGCTGTGGCTGTGCGACGAGTGCGGTGGCGCACCCCCGCCCCTGGTGCTGGACGTCCTCGTCGAATACGCCCGGGCCGTCCACGAGAAGGCCCAGCACACGGTGCGCCGCGCCACCGAACTGGCGGACCTCACGGCGGTCCTGGCGGCCGGCAGCGGGGCGGTCCCTGAGGCGGAACCACACCTCGCGCCCCCGCCCGGCCCGTCCACCCCGCCCGAGGAGCTGGACCTCACCGGCCGGGAGTACGAGATCCTGCGGCTGATCGGCGTGGCCCTGACGAACCGTCAGATCGCTTCCATGCTGGGGATCTCCGAGAAGACCGTCAAGAACCACATCACCTCGCTCTTCGCGAAGCTGGGGGTGTCCGACCGCACCGAGGCGCTGGTCGTCGGACTGCGCGACGGACTCCTCGCCGTACAGACCGGCTAGGACCTGTGTCCCATGGCAGCCCGTCCGCCGGCCTCACACACTGAAGGCCGACGAGGGCTCCCATGAGGACGGAGATGCTCAGTGGCAGAGGACGAGCGGTACCAGGTCGTGGTCAACGAGGAACTCCAGTACGCCACTGTCCCGGCCTCCTGGCCCCTGCCGCCGGGATGGCGGACGACCGGCCGGACCGGGACGGTCCAGGAGTGTCTGGAGTACGTGGAGACGCACTGGACGGACATGCGTCCCCTGTCGCTGCGCCGGGCCATGGAGCAGGCGGGCGCGAGCCGCCTGCGGAAGGGACGGTGAGGTGTGGCGGAACTACTGGAGTTCGGACGGGGCCCACTGCACGCGATCGACCTGACCAACCCGGTGGTGCATGCCGAACGCGAGCTGCGGCCGGTGTGGCGACTGCTCAGGGAGCGCGGTCCGGTCGCCCGGCATCCGGTACCCGGCGGGCCCGGGTTCTGGGTCGTGGCGTCGTACGGCCTGGCCATCGAGGTCTTCACCGGGCTCGACCGGTTCACCTCGGCCCGGGGCAACAACATCGCGACCCTGCTGCGCGGCGGGGACCCCGCGGGGGGCCGGATGCTCGCCGTCTCCGACGGCCCGCGGCACAAGCGCATCCGCCGGGAACTCGGGCGGGCCTTCACCCCGCAGGCCCTCGCCCCCTACGAGGAGCGGATCGCCGCGGGCATCGGGGAGCTGGTGCGCGCCGCGGTGGCCCGCGGGGACAGCGATTTCGCCCAGGAGGTGGCCCGTCCCGTCCCGATGGCCGTGGTGTGCGATCTGCTGCGGGTCCCCGAGGCCGACCGCCCCGCGCTGTACGCGGACGCCAGCGCAGCCCTCGCCTCCGAGGTGCCCGTCAGCGCGGACCTGGACACCCGGCTGGCCCGCAACGAGATCCTGCTCTACTTCGCCAAACTGGTCCGCTCCTACCGCGGGGAGCCCGGGGACGACCTGCTGGGGCTGCTGGTCCGGCTGACGGACAGCGCGGTCGAACTGACCGAGGACGAGCTGCTCTACAACTGCTACAGCCTGCTGCTGGGCGGCGAGGAGACCACCCGCTACACGATGAGCGGCGCCGTCCAGGCCCTGGCCGAATGGCCCGGCGAGTGGCGGCGGCTGGTCATGGGCGAGGTGGGCGTCGAGTCCGCGGTGGAGGAGCTGCTGCGCTGGACGACGGCTTCGATGCACTCGGGCCGCACCGCCCTGTGCGACAGCGAGCTGGCGGGGGCGCGGATCGCCGCGGGCGATGTGGTCACGGTGTGGAACGCGGCGGCGAACTTCGACGAAGCACAGTTCCCCGACCCCGACCGGCTCGACCTGGGGCGCACCCCCAACCGGCATCTGGCGTTCCTGCACGGTCCGCACATCTGCCCCGGTGCCCGGCTGGCCCGGCTGGAGCTGACCGCCCTCGTCCAGGCGCTCCTGACCCATGCGGACAGCTGGGAGGTCACCGGCGAACCGACACCGGTCTACTCGACCTTCATGAAGGGGTTCAGCGGGCTGCCGGTGCGGTTCACTCCGCGTCGCGGCGCCCGGCCCGCCCCGGGGACACCGGCCAGGACGGGAAGGACAGGAGACCACCGCAGTGACCACTGAGCAGACCTCCGCCGGCACACGTACCGCCGCGCGAACCGCTCCGGCGGACGCCGGCACCCCGCTGTCCGCGCTCCCGCCCCTGCTCCATGAGAGGTTCGCCGCCGTGGCCCGCGCCATGCCCGACGCCGTGGCGCTGACCTCGGACGACGGAAACCTCACCTACGCGCAGGTACGGGAGCGCGCCGGACGCCGGGCAGCATGGCTGCGAGCGGCCGGATCCGGTCCCGACACGGTCGTCGGCATCCATCTGGACCGCTGTGCCGACGCGGTGATCACCATGCTGGCTGTGCTGGAGGCCGGGGCCGCCTATCTGCCGCTGCCCCTCGACTACCCCGCCGCACGCCTGTCCCTCATGCTCCGGGACTCCGGGGTGACGCTGGTGGTGACCCGGCGCGCGGTGACGTCCGGCCCGTTCCCTCAGACGGTCCGTACGCTCCACCTGGAGGACGAGAGGGAGGACGAGCCGCAGGAAGGGGCGACCGTCGGACACCCCCCGGCACCCCTGCCGGACCCCGCCCCCCTCTCCCCGGACAACCTGGCCTATCTCGTGTACACCTCCGGCAGCACAGGCACCCCCAAGGCGGTCGGAGTCACGCACCGAGGCGCCGTCAATCTCGTCGACCCGGGCCAGTCCTATGTGGACTTCGGACCGGCGCAGACCTTCCTCCAGCTCGCTCCCCTGGCCTTCGACGTGGCCGCGTTCGAGATCTGGGGCGCGCTGGCCAACGGCGGCAGGCTGGTCATCGCCGCACCCTCCTATCAGGCCGTCGAGGAACTGCCCGACGTGCTCATCCGCGAGCGTGTCACCACGATGCTGATCACCACGACGCTCTTCAACGTGCTGTGGGACATACGGCCCGAGGCGTTCGACAGTGTGCGCCGGCTGATCGTCGGCGGCAGCGTGATGTCCGTGGACCGGGCCCGGCAGTTCACCGAACGGCACCGGCGGCGCGGCGCGGACAACCGGATCATCAACGGCTACGGGCCGTCCGAGGCCACGACGCTGGTCAGCGCGCACTCCATGGCGCGGATCCCGGCCGGCGAGACCAACCCCCCGCTCGGCACCCCGATCACCGGGGTGTCGCTGTGGCTGGTCGACGAACGGCTGCGCAGGGTCCGCCCCGGTGAGGAGGGCCAGATCTTCATCGGCGGCACGGCCGTCACCCGCGGCTACCTGGGCCGCCCCGGCGCCACCAGCCTGCGGTTCGTCCCCGACCCCTGGGCCGGTGCGCCCGGCGCCCGCATGTACGCGACCGGCGACAAGGGGCGGCTGCGCCCGGACGGCCTGATCGAGTACACCGGACGCTTCGACGACCAGGTGAAGGTGCGCGGCTACCGGGTGGAGCTGGGCGAGGTGGAGGCCGCCCTGCGCGACCACCCGCGGGTGCGGGACGTGAGTGTCGTCCTCGTACGGGACGAGTCGGGCGCCGAACGACTTGTCGCCCATGTGGTGCCCGAACCACCCGGAACGGACCTCACCCGCATTCTCAAGGCCCATGTGACCGACCTGCTCCCGGAGTTCATGAGGCCCAGCGCGTACGCCGGCCACGCCGAGCTGCCGCGCGGCCTGACGGGCAAGGTGGACCGGGAGGCCCTGGTCCGTCTGAGCCGGCCGGGCGCCCAGGAGGCGGACGGCACGTACGACGCGCGGGCGAGGCGGCGGCTGTCCCGGACCGAGGCGGTCATGGCCGGCATCTGGGTGGAACTGCTGGGCGTGCAAGGGGTCGCCCTGGACGACGACTTCTTCGAACTGGGCGGTGACTCGCTGCTCGCCGTACGGGCGGTACTGACGGCGGAGGAACGAGGCGTGCCGGTCACCCTGGCCCAGATCCTCACCCGCACCACGCTGCGCGAACTCTGCGCGGACCTGCCCGAGTCCTGAACCGCGCACAACGAACCGGCGGCCGCACCACGGCCGCCGGTCGATGCGCGTCAGCCGACGGGTGTGCTTTCGCCGCAGGCCAGGGCGTGCCGTTCGTACTCCGCGCCGTATTCACGGTTGCACCAGCGGTTGTAGGCCACGACACACAGGTCGCGATGACCGGGCGCGGGGCCGGTCGCGGCGATGTCGGTGGCGTGGTGCCACAGGGCACCGTCGTCGAAGACCAGAGCCTGGCCGGGTTCGAGGGTGACCTCGAAGAAGGGCTCGCCGCCACCGGAGGGCATCAGCTGATTGCGGCCGCCGGTGACGTTCCTGCGGTCCATCACCGCGATCATGCTGAAGTCGTGGCCGTCCCGGTGCGGTCCCTCCGGCACCGAGACACCCCGCTCACCGGCACGGGCGACCAGGCGGTTCTGGTGGACGTTCAGCTGCCACACCTCGTCGCGGTCGAGACCCAGTGCCCGGGCCCCCGCCAGGATCTGCGGGGCAAGGCTCACGCGCAGCGGATCGAAGTGACGGAGCACCCCACCGGCGAAGCCGTTGATCCGGGAGGACTGTACGAACGGACGGTGCGGCAGGAGTTCGAGCGACCAGTCGTCATGGGCCCGGTCGAAGACCATGCGGTACTGCGCGAAGCGGCGATGCCGCTGCTTGCCGCCGGCGTACGGGTCAAGCGGAAGCGAGGCGTAGTCGGCCAGGACCTGAGGGTCGGGTACCGGCACGCGGATCACCTGGTAACGCCCTGCCCACGGTGTCTCCATGGACCCTCCAGCTTCTTCAGGGGCGAGCGAGCTGATGACCGTTCATCACATGACATACCCGCCTATTTCGCCGATAAGCGGAATAGGCGGGTATGCGGCGGTACTTGGCAGAGCTGAGGTCAGATGTCCCGGAAGGTCTCGATCTGCGCCCCGACAGAGTTCAGGCGCTCGGCGAGATCCTCGTACCCCCGGTTGATGACGTACACGTTGCGCAGCACCGAGGTGCCCTCGGCCGCCATCATGGCCAGCAGGACGACGACGGCGGGGCGCAGGGCCGGCGGGCACATCATCTCGGCGGCGCGCCAGCGGGTCGGGCCCTCGACCAGTACCCGGTGCGGGTCCAGCAGCTGCAGGCGGCCGCCGAGGCGGTTGAGGTCCGTGAGGTAGATCGCGCGGTTGTCGTAGACCCAGTCGTGGATCAGCGTCTTGCCCTGCGCCACCGCCGCGATGGCCGCGAAGAACGGGACGTTGTCGATGTTCAGGCCCGGGAAGGGCATGGGGTGGATCTTGTCGATGGGCGCTTCGAGCTTGGAGGGGCGCACGGTGAGGTCCACCAGGCGGGTGCGGCCGTTGTCCGCGAAGTACTCGGCGCTGCGGTCGTGGTCGAGGCCCATCTCCTCCAGGACCGCCAGCTCGATCTCCAGGAACTCGATGGGGACGCGGCGGACCGTCAGTTCCGACTCGGTCACCACGGCGGCGGCCAGCAGGCTCATCGCCTCGACCGGGTCCTCGGAGGGGGAGTAGTCGACGTCGACGTCGATGTTCGGCACGCCGTGCACGGTGAGCGTGGTGGTGCCGATGCCCTCGACCTTGACACCGAGGGCCTCCAGGAAGAAGCACAGGTCCTGGACCATGTAGTTGGAGGAGGCGTTGCGGATGACCGTGACGCCGTCGTGGCGGGCGGCGGCCAGCAGCGCGTTCTCGGTCACGGTGTCGCCGCGCTCGGTCAGCACGATCGGGCGGACGGGGCGGACCGTGCGGTCGACCTGCGCGTGGTACTGGCCCTCGGTGGCCGCGATGTCCAGGCCGAACCGGCGCAGCGCGATCATGTGCGGCTCGATGGTCCGGGTGCCGAGGTCGCAGCCGCCGGCGTACGGCAGCTTGAAGGCGTCCATGCGGTGCAGCAGCGGGCCGAGGAACATGATGATCGAGCGGGTGCGTACGGCGGCCTCCGCGTCGATCGCCGTCATCTCCAGCTCGGCGGGCGGCACCAGCTCCAGGTCGACGCCGTCGTTGACCCAGCGGGTTCGCACGCCGATGGAGTTCAGCACCTCCAGCAGGCGGTAGACCTCCTCGATGCGGGCCACCCGGCGCAGCACCGTGCGGCCCTTGTTCAGCAGCGAGGCGCACAGCAGCGCCACACAGGCGTTCTTGCTGGTCTTCACGTCGATGGCGCCGGACAGACGGCGACCGCCCACCACGCGCAGGTGCATCGGACCCGCATAGCCCAGCGACACGATCTCGCTGTCCAGGGCTTCACCGATTCGGGCGATCATCTCAAGGCTGATGTTCTGGTTCCCGCGCTCGATACGGTTCACCGCGCTCTGGCTGGTGCCGAGCGCCTCGGCCAGCTGTGTCTGTGTCCAGCCTCGGTGCTGCCGAGCGTCACGGATGAGCTTGCCGATGCGTACGAGGTAGTCGTCTGCCATGGGGTTGAGGCTATCTCAGATATGAGATGGTGCCCGTCAAGGGGGTCCATTCGAGTGACGACACGTCAGTGACCGGTCCGGACGCGGCACTCCGTGTCGAATGCCGCAGTGTTCCCCTTTGTCGGCGAAGTGCCGTTATCAACGGATGGGTGCACCTTTGCTTGAGCCCTGGGCCCGGCCGGGCATGACCATCCAGCCCCCATGTACTAGAGTTATCTCGACATCGAGATATCTGCCGAGGCGCACCGTAGCCGCCACTCCGGTAAGGGTGACCTAACTTAGCCTTACCTTACTGGATCGGCCAAGTAGGCATGGCGGCACGATTGACGGTGGTACGCGCACATCAATGAAGGAGACTGTCGTGTCGGCGAACAGCTTCGACGCCCGCAGCACGCTGCAGGTGGGCGACGAGTCGTACGAGATCTTCCGGCTGGACAAGGTGGAGGGCTCGGCCCGCCTGCCGTACAGCCTCAAGGTCCTGCTGGAGAACCTGCTCCGCACGGAGGACGGCGCGAACATCACCGCCGACCACATCCGTGCCCTCGGCGGCTGGGACTCCCAGGCCCAGCCCAGCCAGGAGATCCAGTTCACGCCGGCCCGCGTGATCATGCAGGACTTCACCGGCGTGCCCTGTGTCGTGGACCTCGCGACCATGCGTGAGGCCGTGAAGGAGCTGGGCGGCGACCCCGCCAAGATCAACCCGCTGGCGCCGGCCGAGCTGGTCATCGACCACTCCGTCATCGCCGACAAGTTCGGCACGAACGACGCCTTCAAGCAGAACGTCGAGCTGGAGTACGGCCGCAACAAGGAGCGCTACCAGTTCCTGCGCTGGGGCCAGACCGCCTTCGACGAGTTCAAGGTCGTCCCGCCGGGCACCGGCATCGTCCACCAGGTGAACATCGAGCACCTGGCCCGTGTCGTGATGGTCCGCGACGGCAAGGCCTACCCGGACACCCTGGTCGGCACCGACTCGCACACCACGATGGTCAACGGCCTCGGCGTCCTCGGCTGGGGCGTCGGCGGCATCGAGGCCGAGGCCGCCATGCTCGGCCAGCCGGTCTCCATGCTCATCCCGCGCGTCGTCGGCTTCAAGCTGACCGGCGAGCTGCCCACCGGCACCACCGCCACCGACCTCGTGCTCACCATCACCGAGATGCTCCGCAAGCACGGTGTGGTCGGCAAGTTCGTCGAGTTCTACGGCGAGGGTGTGGCGGCGACGAGCCTCGCCAACCGCGCCACCATCGGCAACATGTCGCCGGAGTTCGGCTCCACCGCCGCGATCTTCCCGATCGACGACGAGACCCTGAACTACCTGCGCCTGACCGGCCGCAGCGAGCAGCAGGTCGCGCTCGTCGAGGCCTACGCCAAGCAGCAGGGCCTGTGGCTGGACCCGAAGGCCGAGCCGGACTTCTCCGAGAAGCTCGAACTGGACCTGTCCACGGTCGTGCCGTCCATCGCCGGCCCGAAGCGCCCGCAGGACCGCATCGTCCTCGCGAACGCCGCCCAGCAGTTCGCGCTCGACGTCCGCAACTACGTCGACACCGCCGACGAGGCCGGCAAGGAGTCCTTCCCGGCGTCCGACGCCCCGGCCTCCGTCGACGGCGTCCCGTCCCGTCCGGTCACCGTGACCGCCCCCGACGGCACGACGTACGAGATCGACCACGGCGCCGTCACCGTCGCCGCGATCACCTCCTGCACCAACACCTCCAACCCGTACGTCATGATCGGCGCCGCCCTGGTCGCCAAGAAGGCGGTCGAGAAGGGCCTGACCCGCAAGCCGTGGGTCAAGTCCACCCTCGCCCCGGGTTCGAAGGTCGTCACCGACTACTTCGAGAAGTCCGGCCTCACCCCGTACCTGGACAAGCTGGGCTTCAACCTCGTCGGTTACGGCTGCACCACCTGCATCGGCAACTCCGGCCCGCTGCCGGAGGAGGTCTCCAAGGCCGTCAACGACCACGACCTCGCGGTCACCTCGGTCCTCTCCGGCAACCGGAACTTCGAGGGCCGGATCAACCCCGACGTCAAGATGAACTACCTGGCCTCCCCGCCGCTGGTCGTCGCGTACGCCATCGCGGGCTCCATGAAGGTGGACATCACCCGTGACGCCCTGGGCAACGACCAGGACGGCAACCCGGTCTACCTGAAGGACATCTGGCCGACCGAGGCCGAGGTCAACGAGGTCGTCGCGGGCGCCATCGGCGAGGACATGTTCGAGAAGTCCTACGCCGACGTCTTCGCGGGCGACGCCCAGTGGCAGGCGCTCCCGGTCCCGACCGGCAACACCTTCGAGTGGGACGCCGAGTCCACCTACGTCCGCAAGCCCCCGTACTTCGAGGGCATGGGCATGGAGCCGGCCCCGGTCGAGAACATCACCGGTGCCCGCGTCCTGGCCAAGCTGGGCGACTCGGTCACCACCGACCACATCTCCCCGGCCGGCGCCATCAAGGCCGACACCCCGGCCGGCAAGTACCTCACCGAGCACGGTGTGGAGCGTCGTGACTTCAACTCCTACGGCTCCCGCCGAGGCAACCACGAGGTCATGATCCGCGGTACGTTCGCCAACATCCGCCTGCGCAACCAGATCGCGCCGGGCACCGAGGGCGGCTACACCCGCGACTTCACGCAGGAGGGCGGCCCGGTCTCCTTCATCTACGACGCCTCGCAGAACTACCAGGCCGCCGGCACCCCGCTGGTCGTCCTGGCCGGCAAGGAGTACGGCTCCGGCTCGTCCCGCGACTGGGCGGCCAAGGGTACGGCCCTCCTCGGCGTCAAGGCCGTCATCGCCGAGTCGTACGAGCGCATCCACCGCTCGAACCTCATCGGCATGGGCGTGCTGCCGCTCCAGTTCCCGGAGGGCCAGTCCGCCGAGTCCCTCGGCCTGACCGGTGAGGAGACCTTCTCCATCATCGACGTCGTCACGCTGAACGAGGGCACCACGCCGAGCACGGTCCAGGTCTCCACCGACACCGGTGTCGAGTTCGACGCGGTCGTCCGCATCGACACCCCCGGTGAGGCCGACTACTACCGCAACGGCGGCATCATGCAGTACGTGCTGCGCAACCTGATCCGCAAGTAAGCGGTACGGCACGGCACTTGAGGGCCGCATCCCCGAAAGCCGGGGGTGCGGCCCTCAGCCGTACCGCGACCAGGTCATCGCCGCGGCTCAGGTGGAACACAGCCTTCCCTCAGCGGACCGGTACAGCATTGCTCCATGCCGGCAAGAACGCGCAGAGGAGCCCCAGGATGACGCGCCGCCTGCTGCTCCTGCTCACCGCCATCGTCGTCTGCGTGTGCGGCGCGCTCGGGCTGACCACCGTCTTCGCCCAACGCGCCTACCTGATGGGTGAGTTGGACGACCGGGTGAACGACGCCGCCGTGCACGGGGTGACCGGTGCCGCGCGCCACCCCGAACGCCCCGGCGACCTCACCTTCCTGCGCACCGGCGGCCATCCGTCCGGACTGCTCGCCGCCCGGTTCGGCCCCGGCGGACAGATCCTGGCCGGAGCGGTCGTCCGCCGGGACGACGGTCCCGGCCCGCTCACCGCGGCCCAGCGCTCCGCTCTCACCGGCGTTCCCGACGACGGCACCACCCGCACCCGCACCGTCCCCGGCCTCGGCACCTACCGCGTCACCGTCCTCGACGCGAGCGGCATCCGCGTCCTGGCCGGCCTGCCCATGGACGACCTGCGGCACACCCTCGACGGACTCGTCCGGATCGAGGCCGCGGCCACCGCCGTCGCGCTCGCCCTCGCGGGCGGCGGCTGCGCCCTCGCCGTACGACGGCAGCTGCGCCCGCTCGGCCGGGTCGCCGCCACCGCCGCCGAGGTCGCCCGGACGCCGCTCGGACCGGACCGGCCCGCCGGCCTCGCCCGGGTCCCCGCACCCGATGCCGACCCCGGCACCGAGGCCGGCCAGGTCGGCGCCGCCCTCAACCGCATGATGGACCAGGTCGAGGCCTCGTTCGCCGAACGCCGGCGCAGCGAGGAACGCATGCGCCGCTTCATCGCCGACGCCGGTCACGAACTGCGCACCCCGCTCGCCTCCATCGCCGGCTACGCCGAGCTGATGAACCGCGGCGCCGCACCGGCCACAGCGGATCTCGCCTGGCGCCGGATCGGCGTGGCGTCGGCCCGGATGACCGGCCTGGTCGAGGACCTGCTGCTGCTCGCCCGCCTCGCCGAGGACCGGCCCTCGCAGACGGCCGAGGTGGACCTCGCGATACTGGTCGCGGAGGCGGTACGGGACGCTCGCGCGGCCGGCCCGGACCACGTGTGGCGCATCGAGCTTCCCCCAAGGCCCCCGCTCCCGGTCATGGGCGACGGGCCACGGCTGAGGCAGGCGGTGTCCGCGCTGCTGGCCAACGCCCGGGTGCACACCCCGCCCGGTACGACGGTCACCGTCAGCGTCGGGACCACCGCCGGCCACCACACCGTCAGGGTCCGCGACGACGGCCCCGGCATCCCGCACGACCTGCTCCCCGCGGTCTTCGACCCGTTCACCCGCGCCGACGCCTCCCGTACCCGCGCGGGCCTCGGCGAGGGCGGCTCGGGGCTGGGGCTAGCCGTGACGGCGGCGATCACCCGCGCGCACGGCGGCGCCGTCCACGTGGACAGCGTGCCCGGCCGGACCGAGTTCACGGTCGCTCTCCCGGCACCCGCTCCACCACCCCCGGCCGGCCGCCCCACCTCCCACCCCCTGAGCACGTCGGCCTGACCCCCGGCCCCTCCTCACTCCGCCAGGAGTGCGTCCAGGTCCGGGATGGTCAGTTCGGCCCAGATCACCTTGCCCTGAGGGGTGTACCGGGTGCCCCAGCGTTCGGCCAGTTGGGAGACGAGGAACAGGCCCCGGCCGCCCTCGTCGGTCGTCGCCGCGTACCGCAGATGCGGCGAGGTGCTGCTGCCGTCGGACACCTCGCAGATCAGCGTGCGGTCATGGATCAGCCGCACATGGATCGGATCGGAGCCATAGCGGATGGCATTGGTGATCAGCTCGCTCAGCACCAGTTCCATGCCGAAGCCCAGCTCGGACAGGCCCCACTCGGCCAGCTTCTCGGACACGGCGGCGCGCATCCCGGACACGGCGGCCGGGTCGTGCGGTACGTCCCAGTCGGCGACCTGTTCGGCCGGCAGCGCCCGGGTGCGTGCGATGAGCAGGGCGACGTCGTCCGCGGGACGCTCGGGCAGCAGCTCCTCCAGCACCGCCCGGCAGCTCTCCTCCGGCGGCCGGTCGGGGTGACCCGCCAGCGACCGGCGCAGCAGCTCCATCCCCACGTCCAGGTCGCGCGAGCGGTCCTCGACCAGACCGTCGGTGTACAGCGCGAGCTGGCTGCCCTCCGCCAGCTCGAACTCGGCCGTCTGGAACGGCATGCCGCCCAGGCCCAGCGGCGGCCCGGCCGGCAGATCCGGGAAGGTGACGCTGCCGTCGGGCGCGATCAGCGCGGGCGCCAGATGCCCGGCCCGCGCCATCACACAGCGGCGCGTCACCGGGTCGTAGATCGCGTACAGGCAGGTGGCGCCGACGATCTCACCGGCCGTCTCGGGACAGGCCTCGTCCTGGTCGATCCGGCCGACCAGGTCGTCCAGATGGCTGAGCAGCTCGTCGGGCGGCAGGTCGAGGGTGGAGAAGTTGTGCACCGCGGTCCGCAGCCGGCCCATCGTCGCGGCGGCGTGCAGACCGTGCCCGACCACATCGCCGACGGCCAGCGCCACCCGGCTCCCCGGCAGCGGGATCACATCGAACCAGTCGCCGCTCACACCCGACTGCGCGGGCAGATAGCGGTAGGCGACGTCGAGGGCGCTCTGCGCGGGCAGCGCCCTCGGCAGCAGGCTGCGCTGCAGGGTCACGGCCAGGGCGTGCTCGCGGGTGTACCGGCGGGCGTTGTCGATGCTGACCGCGGCACGCGCCACCAGCTCCTCGGCCAGCGACAGCTCCTCCGCGTCGAAGGGCTCCCGTTTGGAACGCCAGAAGTTGGCCATGCCCAGCACGATGCCGCGGGCCTGGATGGGCGCGGCGATGAGCGAGTGGATGCCGTAGTCGAGGATCTGCCGGGCGCGCTGCGGATCCTGCGCGGTCCAGCCGTCGGCGGTCGACAGGTCGGTCACCAGCTCGGACCGGCCGGCGCTGTAGCCGCGGGCCTGCGGAGTGGAGGGCAGGAAGTCGATCAGCCGGCCCTTCTCGTAGAGCGGGTGATCGTCCCGTATGCCGCTCACCGCGATGCGCCGCATGTCCGTCGCCGTGGGCGCCGGCTCCTCGCCGTGCAGCACGGCGTCGGCCACGTCCACGGTGACGAAGTCGGCGAAGCGGGGCACCGCGACCCGCGTCAGCTCGTCGGCCGTCCGGACCACGTCGAGGCTGCTGCCGATGCCCAGTCCGGCGTCGTACAGCAGCTCCAGCCGCTCCCGCGTCACCTCGGCCCGGCCGGTGATGGCCTGCAGCTCGGTGCAGTCGCGGAGGGTCACCACGGCCGCGCTGGGGCCGCCCGTGCGGTCCGTGGGCCGCTGGTTGACGGCCAGCAGCCGTCCCCCGGCGAAGTGCACCTCGTCGGAGGCGGCGCGCCCGGAGACGAGCAGCTCCACCGTCGCGGGGTCGAGACCCGGCAGCTCCCGCACGGTGCGCCCCTCGGCGTCGGGGGGCAGCTCCAGCAGCCGTCTGGCCTCGTCGTTGACCAGCAGCAGCCGGCCGTCGTCCCCGACGATGAGCACGCCCTCGCGCACCGAGTGCAGCACCGTGTCGTGATGCTCGTACATACGGGTCATCTCGTCCGCCCCCAGGCTGTGCGTCTGCCGCCGCAGCCGCCGGCCCACCAGTGCCGTACCGCCGGTCGACACCACCAGCGCTCCGGCCCCGGCGGCCAGGATGATCGGCAGCTGGCGGTCCACCTGGACGTTCACGTTCTTCACCTTGAGCCCGGCGGAGACGAGGGCGACGACCTTGCCGTGGGTGTCGTAGATCGGGACGGTCGCCTGTTCCTCGTGGCCGAGCGGCCCGTGGACCTCCTCGGTGTAGACCTTCCCGGCCAGTGACGGGCCGATCCGGCCCACGAACCGATGCCCGATCTTGCTCGGCATGGGATGGGTGTAGCGGATGCCCTGGGTGTTCATGACCACGATGAAGTCGACGCCCGCGGACTTGCGTGCCGCCTCGGTCAGGGGCTGGAGGATCTTGGACGGGTCGGGGGTGTGCAGCGCCTGCACCACGCCGGGGGAGTGCGCGAAGGTCTGCGCGACGGCGATCGACCGGCGCCTGGCCTCGGTGCTGGTGTCACGTTCCGACTGCAGGACGAGAGCGATGACGCCGCAGACCACGAGCAGGACCACAAGCGCCACTTGCAGAAGGAAGACCTGCCCGGCGACACTGCGCGGACTCCTGCCGGCCTTGAAGCGCCAGAAGCTACGCCTGAATCGGGCGGATGCATCCGACATGCGGCATTTGTAGCACTGGTCGGTCCCGCTGCCTATGGCCGTTTCGTGACGCGGGCACATTTTCCTCGCCTCGTGCGTCGCACAAGGAGACTCTCACCCCTCGGGTCACGGTGGCGGCGGGTTTGTGCGGCCCGGGAATCCCGGTCGCTCTGGGCGGACCCGGCGGTCGTGTGCACCGGGTCCGCGAGCCGGACGGGGGAGGGGGGTCGGTTGGACACCCGCCCGGGTGGTGCCGGCCTGTGACGTCGTCCTGCGGAGTGAGACAACGTTGTCCAATGGTCCGTACACGACTCTACCGCCTCAACCGACAACGATGTCAACCCACTTGGAGTAGCCCGACCGGGTGATCCCGGCGGGTGTCAGCCGGGGCGTATGTGGTCTCCCGTGGTACCGGTGGCGCACGTTACTGTCCCTGCGGCTTGTGCGACCTGTGGTGCGCGGCCCGTCCGTCAGGAAGGGCCCCATGCGTTTCAGATCCCTGTGCCTGCTGACGGCCGCCGTGCTCGCGCTCGGCGGAGCCACCCCCGCCCTCGCGGCGGCCGCCGCACCCCCCGACCTCGTCAAGGACCCCACCCGCTACGTCGATCCGCTGATCGGCACCAAGAACGGCGGCAACGTCTTCCCGGGCGCCGTCGTGCCCTTCGGCATGCTCTCCTGGAGCCCCGAGAACACCCCGGGGGCCGCCACGAGAACCGCCGCGCCCGGTGGCTACCAGTACGACACCACCCGCATCCGGGGCTTCAGCCTCACCCATATGTCCGGCACCGGCTGCGCGGGCGGCAGCGGCGACATCCCCTTCTTCCCGTACGCCGGCGAGGTCACCTCCTCCCCGGCGAGCGACACCGAGGACGCCGTCTACGCCTCCGGCTTCACCCACGCCGACGAGACCGCCGAGCCCGGCCACTACAAGGTGGGCCTGGCCTCCGGGGCCACCGCCGACCTCACCGCCACCGCACGCACCGGCTCGGCCCGCTTCACCTTCCCGGCCGGCAAGCCCGCCTCGCTGCTGGTGCGCACCGCCAACTCCGAGGTGGGCTCGGCGGATTCGTCCGTCACGATCGACCCGCGGCGCCGTACCGTCTCCGGCTCGGTCACCTCCGGTGACTTCTGCGGCTACCTCGACCCCGAAGGCCGACGCGCCTACTACACCCTGTACTTCACCGCCCGCTTCGACCGCGCCTTCAAGAACGCCGGCACCTGGCGGGACGACAAGCTGAACCCCGGCTCCCTGACGGCGTCCGGCGGCACCGGCGGCTTCGCGCACGGCGGGCGACCCGTCGCGGGCAAGGGCGCCGGCGGCTATGTCGAGTTCGTACCCGGCACCGGCCCGGTCGGCGTCCAGGTGGGCATCTCCTACGTCAGCAAGGCGGCCGCCGAGGCCAACCTCGCCGCCGAGAACCCGCCCGGCCGCTCCTTCGACGCGGTCGCGAGCGCGGCCCGCGGGGCCTGGCGCGAGCGGCTCGGCGCGATCCGTGTCGGCGGCGGCACGGACGCCGACCGCACCACCTTCTACACCGCCCTGTACCACGCGCTGCTGCACCCGAACGTCATCAGCGACACCGACGGCCGCTACCGGGGCAGCGACGGCAGGCCGCACCGGGTCGGCCACGGCCACCTCGCCCAGTACGGCACCTTCTCCGGCTGGGACGTCTACCGCGACCAGGTGCAGCTGCTCACCCTGCTCGACCCGCGCACCGGCTCCGACATCGCCCAGTCGCTGTACGAGCTGGCCGGACAGAACGGCGGGGTCTGGGACCGCTGGCTGCACGGCGCGAGCGGCACCCATGTCATGAACGGCGACCCCTCGCCGACCGCGCTGGCCGGCATCCGCGCCTTCGGCGGCACCGACTTCGATCTGCCCGGCGCGCTGGGCTCCCTCGTCGAGGCGGCCACCGTCCCCACCGAGCAGGACCGCTCCCCGGCGGGCAGGCCGGTGCTGTCCGCCGGCCAGCGGCCGTCCCTGGACACGTACCTCAGGCTGCACTACATGCCGAGCGTCTCCAGCGCCTGGGGCGGCGCCGCCGAGACCCTGGAGATGTCCACGGCCGACTTCTCGCTCTCCCAGCTCGCGGCGGCGGCAGGGGAGAAAGAGACCGCCGCCGCCTTCGCCCGGCGCGCCCACTGGTGGCAGAACAGCTTCGACATCGCCGCCGACCCCGGCGGCGGCTACATCGCCGACCGCAGGGCCGACGGCAGCTGGGTCACCGGCTTCACCCCGGACACCGGCAACGGCTTCGTCGAGGGCTCGGCGGCCCAGTACACCTGGATGGTCCCGCACGACCCGGCGGGCCTGTTCGCCGCGATGGGCGGCCGGGACAAGGCCCTCGCACGGCTCGACGACTTCTTCCACGACGCCCACGGGGGCTGGGCCTTCACCGGCCACGGCGGCACCAAGTCCGAGCTGGACAACGAGCCGTCGATCAACGTCCCCTACCTGTACGACTACGCGGGCGCTCCCTACAGGACACAGGAGACCGTACGGGCCGCGATGCGGCAGCTGTGGTCGGCCGCGCCCGGTGGCATCCCCGGCAACGACGACCTCGGCGCGATGTCGTCCTGGTACGTCTTCGCCGCCCTCGGCATGTACCCGCAGGTGCCCTCCCGCGCCGAACTCGTCCTCGCCTCACCGCTGTTCGAGCGCGTGGAGATCAGCCGGCCGCAGGGCAACGACATCTCCATCCACGCGAGGGGCGCGGCACCAGGCGCACCGTACGTCCGGTCCCTGCGGGTCGACGGCCGCACCAGTGACCGTCCCTGGCTGCCGGCCTCCTTCGTCCGCGACGGCGGCCGGCTCGACTACACCCTGTCCGCCACCCCGGACCGCGCCTGGGGCGCGGACAGCCCGCCGCCGTCCTTCCGCGAGGGCGAGCAGCCCTACCAGATCGGCGTCGGCCCCACCGCCGCCACGCTCGCGCCCGGCGCCCGCACCAAGACCGTCATCCGCGCCCTGTCCCTGAACGGCGGCACCGGCCCCGAGGTGCGCTTCCGGGTGGACGCCCCGCCCGGCGTCACCGCCACGCCCGCCGGGGGCACGGTCACCGGCGGCGTCCAGGAGATCACGCTCACCGCCGCCGGGGACGCCGCGCAGGGCTTCGCCGACGCCGAGGTCACGGTGACCTCGGGCGACACGTCGTACGAGCAGCCGGTCTCGCTCACGGTGGCCGCCCCCGGCACCCTGCTCGCCGCCTACGACAACACCGGGATCTCGGACGACAACGGCAACCACGACGAGGCCGACTACGACGGCGGCGGCTGGAGCTACTCCCGCCAGGCCCTCGCCGCGGCCGGCCTGACCCCGGGCGGCCGGTCCACGGTCGACGGGCTCACCTTCACCTGGCCCGGCTCGCCCGACGGCCGCCCGGACAACGCCTCCGGAACCGGCCAGGCCATCGAACTGCCCCGCCCCGCAGGCGCGTTGTCCTTCATCGGCAGCGCGGTCAACGGCGACCAGCGGACCAGGGCGACCGTCACCTACACCGACGGCACGACCGACACCGTCGACCTGTCCTTCACCGACTGGACCGTCGGCGGCGGAGCCGGCACCGTCCGGTACGGCAACGAGGTGGTCGCCAGGGCGCCGTACCGCAATGTCGCGGGCGGCGGCCGGGACCCGGTGGCGTCCTACGTCTTCGCCACCAAGCCGTTCACGGCGCCGGACGGCAAGGCCGTCGCGAGCATCCGGCTCCCGCACGACGGCGACCTGCACGTGTTCACCCTGGCCACCGGCTGACCCAGGACAGGAAAGGGGCGGACCCGGACCGGCCCGCCCCTCTTTCCCTGCCCGGGTCAGGCCAGCAGCTCCACCTCCGCCAGCGTCGCCGTGCCGTCCAGGACCAGCCGGTACCTCGTGTAGGTGCCCGGCGCGGCGATGGTGAACGCCCGGGTCTGGCGGTCCCAGGTGAAGGACTCCCCGGAGCGGTGGTCCAGGGTCTTCCAGGAGCTGCCGTCCGCGGAGCCCTGGAGGGTCCAGCCGGTCGGCGCCCTGGTGTGGTCGGTGGACGAGGTCAGCGTGTACTGGACGGCCTTCACCGCCCCGGGCACCGGCAGGTCCACCGAGCCGACCGTGGCGTCCGTGGCCGAGGTGTTGTCGAACAGCGGCCCGTCGCCCCTCAGGACGTCCTGCCGGGGCGCCGGGACGTTGTCGTCCTGGGTGATGGAGACCGGGGCCGCGTCCTTGCCCGTGCCCCATGTCGAGGGCTCGGCGCCCATGGCGAACTCCAGCACCCCGCCCTTGGACAGCAGCGCGTGGGGGAGCGAAGTGGAGTTCCAGGGGCGGCCGTTGAACGTCACACCTTGGATGTAGACGTTCTTCGCGCTGTTCCGCGGCGCCTTGACGACCAGGTCGTGGCCGTTCTCCAGATGCACGGTGACCTTCTTGAACAGCGGGGAGCCGACGGAGTACTCGCCGCTGCCCATGACGAGGGGGTAGAAGCCGAGCGCGGAGAAGAGGTACCAGCCCGACTGCTCGCCGTTGTCCTCGTCGCCGTGGTAGCCCTGCCCGATCTCGCTGCCGGCATAGAGCCGGGAGAGGATCTCGCGGACCGCCGACTGGGTCTTCCAGGGCTCGCCGGCCGCGTCGTACATGTACGACACATGGTGCGCGACCTGGTTGGACTGCCCGAGCATGCCCATCCGGACATCCCGTGCCTCGGTCATCTCATGGATGACACCGCCGTAGGAGCCGACGAACTCCGGCGAGGCGGTCTCCGGGGTGGAGAAGAACGCGTCGAGCTTCTCGGCGAGAGCCTGCCGGCCGCCGTAGAGGTTGGCCAGGCCCCGGCTGTCCTGCGGGACGCTGAAGGCGTAACCCCAGCCGTTGGTCTCCGTGTAGTCGTAGCCCCACACGCGCGGGTCGTACGTCGAGGAGTCGACGCGCCAGTCGCCCTGGGCGTCACGGCCCTGGAAGAAGCCTCCGGCCGCCTTGGGGTCGAACAGGTTCACATAGCCGCGGGCGCGGTTGAGGAAGTACTCGGACTCCTCCTTGTAGTGCTTGTCGCCCGTCTTCTGGAACAGCGCCTCGCCCATCTTCGCGATGCCGTAGTCGTTGACGTATCCCTCCATCGCCCAGGACAGGCCCTCGGTGGTGGCGGTGCTGGTGTAGCCGAGGAACGGCGAGGTGGTCATGCCCTTGCGGCCCACGCCCGACATCGGCGGCACCACGGTCGCGTTCTTCAGGGCCGCCTGGTACGCCGCCTTCGCGTCGAACTGCACGCCCTTGACATAGGCGTCGGCGAACGCCACGTCCGAGGAGGTACCGGTCATCAGGTCGGCGTAGCCGGGGGAGGACCAGCGGGAGGTCCAGCCGCCGTCCTTGTACTGCTGCACGAACCCGTCGACCATCTCGCCCGCCTGCGAGGGCGTGAGGAAGGAGTACGCCGGCCACGTGGTCCGGTAGGTGTCCCAGAAACCGTTGTTGACGTACACCTTGCCGTCGACGATCTTCGCACCGGTGTGGGTCGGGGTGTCCTGGCTCTGCATCGGGGAGAAGGGGGAGGCGTACTGGTAGGCGTCCCCGACCTTCTCGAAGCCCGAGTTCGGGTACAGGTACAGCCGGTACATGCTGGAGTACAGCGTGGTCAGCTGGTCCGGGGTCGCGCCCTCCACCTCGACCTTGCCGAGCAGCTTGTCCCAGGTGCGCTGGGCCTGCTGCCTGACCGTGTCGAAGGAGGTGCCGTCCGGGATCTCCTGGCGCAGGTTGTCCTTGGCCTGGTCGACGCTGATCAGCGAGGTCGCCAGGCGCAGTGTGACCGTGCGGTCCGCGCCCGCGTCGAAACGCAGGTAACCCTTCACCCCGCTCGATCCGCCGTCGGTCACCGGCTTGTCGAACTGGCCGTACACGAACAGCCGGGTCGCCCCGGTGGACAGGCCCGACTTCACGTCCGAGTAACCGGTGACGACCCCGTTCTCCTTGTCGAGGGTCAGCCCCGCCTGCTCGGTGACGTTGTCGAACAGCACGCTCGCGTCGTCGCCGGGGTAGGTGAAGCGCAGCGCCGCCGCGTGGTCGGTCGGGGTCATCTCGGCCCTCAGGCCGTTCTCGAAACGGACTCCGTAGTAATACGGCCGCGCGGTCTCGTTCTCGTGCCGGAACGGCAGCTCGCGCGCCTCGCGCCCGGTGTCCGGAGTCCCGGCGGCGGCCGACGGCATCACCTGGAAGGTCTGCCGGTCACCCATCCAGGGGCTCGGCTCATGGCTCGCGCTGAACGCCTGGATCGTCGGCAGGTTCGCGTCGTTGTTCGCACGCGCGTACTCGTACAGCCAGCTCAGCGAGGACGCGTTGGTCACCGGCGTCCAGAAGTTGAAACCGTGCGGGAGCGCGGTCGCCGGGAAGTCGTTGCCGCGCGAGAAGCTGCCGCTGGAGTTGGTGCCGCGCGTGGTCAGCGCGTAGTCCGACAGATGCGCCTTCGGCTTCTCCGCGGCAACCGGTTTCAGGGACACGTCGTCGATCCAGCCCCGGAACTTCGCCGGCCCGTCGGGGGAGTCGTACCCCACGAGGATCCGGTCGACCGTCTTGCCGGCCGCCACCGAGCCGATCCGCGCGACCACGTTGTTCCACTGGTTGACGTACAGCGACTTCGACGCGCCCTGCCCGCGCGGCGACAGCGGGAATCCGTGCTGGTCCAGCGCGCCCAGGTCGCTCAGATAGGTGCCGTCCGTGAAGGCCAGGTCGAGGGAGACGTTCGTGGCGTCGTAGTCGCGGTCGCCGTCGGCCATCGACGGGAAGATGCGGTACGACAGCTGGGTGTCGTCGCCGACCTTCACCCGCACGTCGAAGACCTTGTTGTACGAGTACGCCCGGCCGCCCGCCGTGTGCCGCCCGGCGTAGCGCAGTGCCCTCGTTCCGGTGAATCCGGCCCGTGCCTTGGCCGTGGGCGAGCCGGTCGGGCCCTTGTCGACCAGTGTCAGCATGTCCTGCGGCACCGGGCCGCCCGCGCCGCCGGTGGAGAACTGCACATCGGCGAGCTGCAGGATGTCGGGGGCGCCGTTGTTCTTCGTGACCTCCAGCCGGAAGTGCTGGTACGCGGCCGGCTCGGCCAGGTCGTAGGACTTGGTCTGGAAGCGCTCGGTGAAGTTCTCGTCCGAGCGGGTGTCGACCGTCTTCCAGTCCTTGCCGTCGGTGGAGCCGAGCAGCGTCCAGTCCCTCGGGTCGCGCTGGTCGTAGTCGTTGGCCGAGGTGAGCGCGTACGTCCGGAGCTTGATGGGCTGGTCGAGGTCGAACTCCACCCAGCCGGTGGGCTGGAAGGTCAGCCATTTGGTGCCGGGCTCGCCGTCGACCAGGTTCTCCTTCACCTCGCCCGCGCCCGTGTTCTCGCCGCTCGCCCGGACATCGGTGACATGGTCGGTCACATTGCCCGGGATGCCGGTGCTGTAGCCGCCGTCGACACCCGAGGCGCGCTTCCTGCCGTCCGGTCCGGTGTCGACGGTGTTCAGCCAGTCGGGTGCCGGATCGCCCGTCTCGAACGAGGATGCGAACGCCCGGTCGGCGGCCGGAGCCTTGGCGGGCAGGGCGACCGCCGCACCCTGTGCGCCGACGGCCATGACAAAGGCGGCCGTGAGGACGACCGCCGGACCCCATCTGTGCCGAGTTCTCCGCTGCATCTACGGATTCCCCTCCTGCGCCCCCTCCCGACAACGTTGTCACCATGAGGCGCAGGAACCAGTAGGTCGCCAAGTGGCCCGTGATGTCAAGGGTGTTGGGTGTGGCATTCAGGGACTTATGTCGCGAATTTTTGTGCCAGGCCACCTGCGGGGGGCTCATCATTCCCCGAGGTCTCAACTCGGAAAAGACCCGACGCGAACCCTGCATTCGATCTTGCTCAGTCGACCGAAAGTGGACTATACCTGTCGGCACTTCCAGCATGACCCTGCACGACCCAGCACTACCCGACAGCGGTGCCGGGGAGGATCCGGTTCACCGCCTGAGTCCTGGAGAAGGCGAGGACTTGAGCATGGGATCCACCTCTCACCACGGTGCCGAAGGCGTCGGCCGTCGTGATCTGATCAAGCGGTCCGCCGTACTCGGCCTGGTCGCGGCCCCCGGCATGGGCCTGCTCTCCGCCTGCGCGAGCAGCGGCGGGGGCGGGCAGACCAAGGACAAGGCGGGAAAGAAGACCGCCAAGAACCCGCTCGGCGTCAATGAGACCGCCCAGATGGAATTCGTCCTCTTCGACGGCGGCTTCGGCAAGGAGTACGCCCAGGACGCGGTGAAGATCTATGAGAAGGACTTCCCCAAGGCGCATGTGAAGTTCTCCGCCACCCAGAAGATCCAGTCCACCCTCCAGCCCCGCTTCAACCAGGGCAACCCGCCGGACCTCATCGACAACTCCGGCGCCGAGCAGATGGACATGGGCGTGCTCGTCGGCAAGAGCCAGCTGACCGACCTCACCCCGCTGCTGGACGCGCCGTCGTACGACGACCCGAACAAGATGGTCCGCGACACCCTGCGCCCCGGCATCGTGGAGATGGGCCAGTTCGACGGCAAGCCGGTCTGGATCCTCTACTACGCCTACACGGTGTACGGCGTCTGGTACTCCCAGAAGGCCCTGAACTCGCTCGACGCGGAATACCCGAAGACCTGGGACGAGATGCTGCAGGTCTGCGAGAAGGCCAAGAAGAAGGGCATGGCGGGCTGGACGTACGCGGGCAAGTACCCGTACTACCTCCCCTTCTCGCTGTACCCGATGATCGGCAAGGTCGGCGGGCGCGAGGTGCTCGACGCCATCGACAACCTGGAGCCGAACGCCTGGAAGCACCCGGCCGTCAAGGCCTGCCTCGACGCGTACTACGAGCTGTACCAGAAGGGCTACGTCCTCAAGGGCACCCCGGGCCTGGACCACATCCAGTCCCAGACCGCCTGGGCCAAGGGCGAGGCGCTGTTCATCCCGAACGGCTCCTGGGTGGAGAACGAGTCGGCCAACGTCATCCCGGGCGACTTCGACCTCGCCGTCTCCGCGCCCTCCGGCATCGACTCGTCCGACAAACTGCCCTTCGGCACCATCTGGGCCTCCGGCGGTGAGCCCTTCATCGTGCCCGCCCATGCCGCGAACGCCGAGGGCGGCATGGAGCAGCTGCGCATCATGCTCTCCGAGGCGTCCTCGAAGAACTTCACGGCCAAGGTGAAGTCGCTGACCGCGTACAACGGCGGCACCACCGGCATCACCCTCACCCCGGGTCTGAAATCCGGCGTGGCGGCGCTGAAGCTGGCCGGATCCAACGTGGTGAATCCGCGCCTGCAGGACTGGTATGTGCAGCTGCAGAAGGAGAAGATCGGTGTGGCCGGTCTCGGGGAGATGATGGCCGGCCGGCTCACTCCCGCCGAGGCCGTCAAGAAGATCCAGGGATTCGCCGACGAGGCGGCCAAGGACACCTCGATCAAGCACTACAAGCACCAGTAACCAGCACCCTTTCAACGCACCGGAGTGGCGATGCAGCACGGCAAGTACCGGTTCATTGTGGGGTTTCTGGCGCTGCCCCTGGGACTGTACGCGCTCTTCGTGGTGTGGCCGTTCATCCAGTCCATCTATTACTCGTTCACGGACTGGACCGGCCTGAGCCCCGAATTCAAGATGGTCGGCTTCGACAACTACAAGAGGATGCTCCACGACGACATCTTCTGGAAGTCGTTGCAGCACAGTCTGCTGTTCGCTCTGGTGCTCCCGCTGGTGACGATCAGTCTGGCGCTGTTCTTCGCCTTCATGATCAATGTGGGCGGGCGCCGGAGGAAGGGCGGCCCCGTGATCTCCGGGGTCCGGGGCTCGTCCTTCTACAAGATCGTGTACTTCTTCCCGCAGGTGCTGTCCATCGCGATCGTCGCGCTGCTCTTCCAGTTCGCGTACAACCCGGACAGCGGCGCGATCAACTCGCTGCTGCGCGGCATCGGCCTCGACAGCGTCCAGCCGCTGTGGCTGGGCGACCCGAGCCTCGCGCTGTGGTGTGTGATGGCGGTGCTGGTGTGGTCCACGACCGGCTTCTTCGTGGTCCTGTTCTCGGCGGGCATGGCCTCGATCCCGACGGAGCTGTACGAGTCGGCGCTGCTCGACGGCGCGGGCCGGGCCACCACCTTCTTCCGCATCACCCTGCCGCTGCTGTGGGACACCGTGCAGTCCGGCTGGGTCTACATGGGCATCCTCGCGCTCGGCGCCGAGTCGTTCGCGGTCGTACAGATCATGACGACCGGCCCGGGCGGGCCCGACTACTCGACCACGGTGATGGTCCTGTACGTGTACCAGAAGGCGTTCCGGGACGGTCAGGCCGCCTACGCCACCACCATCGGCGTCGCCCTGCTCGTCGTCACCCTCGCCTTCGCGGCGATCGTGATGCGGCTGGGCCGCCGCGAGCGGTTGGAGTTCTAGGGCCTTTCTTTCGGATCAGGCCGGCCTCAGGGGACGGCGCCTGCCAACCCGACCCGAGCGGGGTCTGGTGCGTGCAGATGCAAGGCGGAGGAGGGAGTCGACGCGTGGGGGTACCCCCGCGCGAGCCCCATTCGAGCGTGGGGGAGTCGGCGAGTACGACAACGCGGCAGATGTGCGTGCCAGGGCCCGCGACCCCGGCAGGATCCGAAAGAGAGGCCCTGAGAACCGATGAAGACGACCGAGACCCCCGCACCGCGGCCGGCCGAGTCCGGCGCCAGCGTCTCCAAGGTCGACGCACCCGCCCCGAAGCCCGCCCGGCAGAAGAAGGAGGGCGGTGTCCTCAACGTCTTCTCGCACGGCGTGCTGATCATCTGGGCGATCATGGTGGTCATGCCGCTGCTGTGGGCGGTGATGACGTCCTTCAAGTCGGACAGCTCGATCTTCGGCTCGCCCTGGTCCCTGCCGGACAAGCTGCACTTCGACAACTGGTCGCGGGCCTGGACCCAGGCCAACATGGGCGACTACTTCCTGAACACCGTCCTGGTGGTGGGCGGCTCGCTCATCGGCACCCTGGTGCTCGGCTCCATGGCGGCGTACGTCCTCGCCCGCTTCGACTTCCCGGGCAACCGGTTCATCTACTACCTGTTCGTCGGGGGCATGAGCTTCCCGATCATGCTCGCGCTGGTCCCGCTGTTCTATGTCGTGAACAACATGGGCATGCTGAACACGATCCACGGCCTGATCCTGGTCTACATCGCGTACTCGCTGCCCTTCACGGTGTTCTTCCTCACGGCCTTCTTCCGCACCCTGCCCTCCTCGGTGGCGGAGGCGGCCTTCGTGGACGGCGCTTCGCACACGCGTACGTTCTTCCAGATCATGCTGCCGATGGCCAAGCCGGGCCTGATCAGCGTGGGCATCTTCAACTTCCTCGGGCAGTGGAACCAGTACATGCTGCCCACGGTCCTCAACACCGACCCGGACAAGAAGGTGCTCACCCAGGGCCTGGTCCAGCTCGCGGTCAGCCAGGGCTACAAGGGCGACTGGTCCGGTCTCTTCGCCGGCCTGGTCATGGCCATGCTGCCGGTGCTCGGGGCGTACATCGTCTTCCAGCGCCAGGTCGTCCAGGGCCTGACCGCGGGGGCGCTGAAATAGCCCGCTGAGCCCGGTGGGGTGACGCCCCGCGTCCGTCCGAGGCACGCCGCTTCCCTTGCGGGGGCGGCGTGCGCGTGTGTTTCCCGAGGGTCCCGAAACGGTTCAACCTCTTGACGTAAGCAGCCCCGAACGGCTCAGCTTAGAGTTCACTAGTTGGACATACGCGGGGCCTCGCCGAAGCGGCCTCGCGCTCAGGAGGTCGTCGTGGAGACTCCAGGGTCGCAGTCGTCGCTGCACCGAGCCAACCTGGAGCGGGTCGTACGGGCCGTTCGCCTGGCCGGGTCCCTCACGCAGGCGGAGATCGCGCGGACGACCGGTCTGTCCGCCGCCACGGTCTCCAATATCGTGCGGGAGCTGAAGGACGGCGGAACCGTCGAGGTCACGCCCACGTCGGCGGGCGGGCGGCGGGCTCGCAGCGTCAGCCTGAGCGGCGACGCCGGGATTGTGATCGGCGTCGACTTCGGGCACACCCACATGCGCGTCGCGATCGGCAACCTCGCCCATCAGGTACTGGCCGAGGAGTCCGAGCCGCTGGACGTCGACGCCTCCGCCGCACAGGGCTTCGACCGGGCCGAACAGCTGGTCAGCCGCCTGATCGCGGCCACCGGCGTGAGCCGGTCCAAGGTGGCCGGGGTGGGCCTCGGCGTGCCCGGCCCGATCGACGTGGAGTCGGGCACCCTCGGGTCCACCGCCATCCTGCCCGGCTGGACCGGCACCAAGCCCGCCGAGGAGCTGCGCGAGCGGCTGGGCGTGCCCGTGCACGTGGACAACGACGCCAACCTCGGCGCCCTCGGCGAGCTGGTCTGGGGCAGCGGGAAGGGCGTGCGGGACCTCGCGTACATCAAGGTCGCGAGCGGTGTCGGCGCCGGTCTGGTGATCGACGGGAAGATCTACCGGGGTCCGGGCGGCACGGCCGGAGAAATCGGGCATATTACACTCGATGAATCCGGCCCGGTCTGCCGTTGCGGGAACCGCGGCTGCCTGGAGACGTTCGCGGCCGCGCGCTATGTGCTCCCGCTGCTCCAGCCCAGCCACGGCCCCGACCTGACGATGGAAGGCGTCGTACGGCTGGCCAGGGACGGTGACCCGGGCTGTCGTCGGGTGATCGCCGACGTCGGCCGCCACATCGGCAGCGGGGTGGCCAACCTGTGCAATCTGCTGAACCCGAGCCGGGTGGTCCTCGGCGGTGATCTCGCCGAGGCCGGTGAGCTGGTGCTCGGGCCGATCAGGGAGTCCGTCGGCCGCTACGCCATTCCCAGCGCGGCGCGCCAACTGTCCGTTCTCCCGGGGGCACTTGGGGGCCGTGCGGAAGTGCTCGGAGCGCTCGCCCTCGCCCTCAGCGAGATGGGCGATTCGACTCTTTTGGACGGATCACTGTCGATGGCGACCCCTGCCTTCACTTAGAGAACGGATGGCACCGTTGCCATCTCGTTAAGGATTTACTTCTTGACGTCGCACGTGTGGCCGAGTTGACTTCCAGCCACCTCGGCCGCAACGACGCGGCCTCGTCAGGGAGGTTTGTGAAGTGAACGCACGTATGCGTCGTGCCGCCGTTGCCGTAGCCGCCGGTGCGATGGCGGTCTCGCTGGCCGCCTGTGGCAGTGCCAAGGAGTCGAAGGGCGGCAGCTCTTCCTCCTCGTCGCCGAAGAAGGGCGACAACATCAAGGTCGGTCTCCTGCTTCCGGAGAACAAGACCGCGCGTTACGAGAAGTTCGACAGGCCGCTGATCGAGAAGAAGATCAAGGAACTGACGAACGGCAAGGCCACCATCCAGTACAACAACGCCCGCCAGGACGTGAACCTGCAGGCGCAGCAGGTCGACACCATGATCACCAACAAGGTGGACGTCCTGATCCTGGACGCGGTGGACGCCAAGGCCATCCAGAACTCCGTGCAGAAGGCCGTGGACGCCGGCATCAAGGTCGTCGCCTACGACCGCCTGGCCGAGGGCCCGATCAGCGCCTACACCTCCTTCGACAACGAGAAGGTCGGCGAGACCCAGGGCCAGGCCCTGCTGACGGCGCTGGGCAGCAAGGCCAACAAGTCCTCCCAGATCGTCATGATCAACGGCTCGGTCACCGACCCGAACGCCGCCCAGTTCAAGGCGGGCGCCCACAAGGTCCTCAACGGCAAGGTCACGATCGCCAAGGAGTACGACACCAAGGAGTGGTCGCCGGACAACGCCAACTCCGAGATGGAGGCGGCGATCTCCGCGGTCGGCAAGGACAAGATCGCGGGTGTCTACTCCGCCAACGACGGCATGGCCGGCGGTATCATCACCGCCCTCAGCGCCGCGGGCGTCAAGGTCCCGGTCACCGGCCAGGACGCCGAGCTGGCCGGCGTGCAGCGCATCGTCGCCGGCACGCAGTACATGAGCGTCTACAAGCCGTACGCCCCCGAGGCCGACGCCGCCGCCACGATGGCCGTCTACCTCGCCCAGGGCAAGGCGCTGGACTCCGTCTCCAAGGACAAGGTCTCCAGCAACTCCCAGAAGGACGTCCCCTCGGTCCTCGTCCCGGTCACCGCGCTGACCAAGGACAACATCAAGGACACCGTCATCAAGGACGGCGTCTACACCGTCGCCGACATCTGCACCGCCGACTACAAGGCGGCCTGCGACAAGCTCGGCCTCAAGTAAGCGGCGTCAAGTCCCTTCCCGTACCCGGGTGTTCGTCCTTGAATGCCCGTAGGGAAGCCGACTGCCCGCTCCCCAGGCTCCTCCGGCGTCCCGCGCAACACACAGCCCCGCAAGCTCGGCGCGGGGCGCCGGACGGAACTCCCCCCAATCTTTCTGCACAACCTCCCGCCGGGTCAGGCGGCGAAGGAGATGGTTCACGTGTCCGCTACGCCCGTGCTGGCGTTGCGCGGGGTCTCCAAGCGATTCGGTGCCGTTCAGGCGCTCACCGACGTAGAGCTTGAGGTCCACGCCGGTGAAGTGGTCGCCCTGGTGGGCGACAACGGCGCCGGAAAGTCCACGCTGGTCAAGACGATCGCCGGCGTGCACCCGATCGACGAGGGTGCCATTGAGTGGGACGGCAAGCCCGTCTCCATCAGCAGGCCGCACGACGCCCAGGCCCTGGGCATCGCGACGGTGTACCAGGACCTCGCGCTGTGCGACAACATCGACGTCGTCGGCAACCTGTTCCTCGGCCGTGAGCTGAGGAAGTGGGGCGTCCTGGACGAGGTCGAGATGGAGCGCCGCTCGCGCGAGCTGCTGACCACGCTGTCGATCCGCATCCCCAGCGTCCGCATCCCGATCGCCTCGCTCTCCGGCGGTCAGCGCCAGACCGTGGCCATCGCCCGCTCCATGCTCGGCGACCCCAAGCTGGTCATCCTCGACGAGCCCACCGCCGCCCTCGGCGTCGAGCAGACCGCCCAGGTCCTCGACCTGGTGGAGCGCCTGCGCGAGCGCGGCCACGCCGTCATCCTCATCAGCCACAACATGGCGGACGTGAAGGCGGTGGCCGACAAGGTCGCCGTGCTGCGCCTCGGCCGCAACAACGGCGTCTTCGAGGTCAAGACGACCTCGCAGGAGGAGATCATCTCCGCCATCACCGGCGCCACCGACAACGCCGTGACCCGCCGTGCGGCGCGCTCGAACGGGGAGGTTTCCAAGTGAGCGTCGACAAGACCTCCGCGAACGTCGACGAGACGCCCTCGCAGGACGACCCCGTCGTCGAGAACCCCGAGGCCGCGGCCGCCGCGGTCACCGCGGTCGACCCCCGCCTGCTGGTGCAGCAGGAGGGCCTGGTCGGCTACTGGCACGAGTTCAAGCGGAAGATGAAGGCCGGCGAGCTGGGTTCCCTCCCGGTCGTCGTGGGCCTCGCGGTCATCTGCATCATCTTCCAGGTCCTGAACTCCAACTTCCTGTCCGCGCAGAACATCAACGACATCACGATCACGATGGTCGGCACGGGCATGATCTCGGTCGGCATCGTCTTCGTGCTGCTGCTCGGTGAGATCGACCTGTCCGTCGGCTCGGTCAGCGGCGCGGCCAGCGCCCTCGCCGGTGTCCTCGCCGTCAACCAGGGCTGGCCCGAGTGGACGGCGGTGCTCATCGCCATCGCCGCCGGCATCGCCATCGGCGCGCTGCACGGCTTCTTCTTCGCGGTGCTCGGCGCTCCCGCCTTCGCCGTGACCCTGGCCGGCCTGCTGTTCTGGCTGGGCTTCATGCTGAAGGTGCTGGGCGCGGACGGCACGATCAACCTCGACCCGAACGGCCTGGTCGGCAGGCTGACCACGTACTACTTCTCGGACGTGGCCGCCGCCTACGGGCTCGCCGTCGTCGTGGTCGCCGTGTTCTTCCTCACCTCCTTCCTCGCCAACCGGCGCCGGGAGGCCGCGGGGATCCCGGCCCGGCCGCTCACCGACACGCTCCTGCGGACCGTGCTGCTGGCCGTGATCTCCTTCGCCGCGGCCTACATGTACAACCAGTACAAGGGCCTGCCGCTGGCCACGGTGATCTTCCTCGCCTTCCTGATCGCCACGGACTTCGTGCTGCGCCGTACCTCCTACGGCCGCAAGATCTTCGCGCTCGGCGGCAGCGTGGAGGCGTCCCGCCGTGCGGGCATCAACGTCACCGCGGTGCGGATCTCCGTGTTCGCCATCTCCGGTGGGTTCGCGGCGATCGGCGGCCTCTTCCTGGCGTCGAAGATCGCGTCGGCCAACCAGAGCGCCGGTACCGGTGACCTGCTCATGAACGCGATCGCGGCCGCCGTCATCGGTGGTACGTCGCTCTTCGGCGGCCGCGGCCGCACCTGGAACGCGCTGCTCGGTGTGCTGGTGATCGTCTCGATCCAGTACGGGCTGCAGCTGGAGTCCATCGCGGAGCCGGTGAAGTACATGATCACCGCCGCGGTCCTGCTGACCACGGTCGTGATCGACTCCATCACCCGCAAGACGCAGAAGACGGCCGGCCGCGCGTAAAGGCGCCGCCTGTCTTCGCTCACTCGACGTGCCCGGCGCCGTAAAGGTGCCGGGCGCTGTCATGTCTTGTAAAGCCGGAACATTAGACTCGGGCGAGCCCGGCGAAAGCTCGATCAGCTCTACTGCAAGGAGGCACGGGTGCCGCTGCTGACCCGCATCACGGGACCGCGCGATCTGGACCGGCTCAGCCAGGAGGAGCTGGACCAGCTGGCGGGGGAGATCCGGAGCTTCCTCGTCGAGGCCGTCTCCAAGACCGGCGGCCACCTCGGCCCCAACCTCGGTGTGGTGGAGCTGACCATCGCCCTGCACCGGGTCTTCGACTCGCCGAAGGACAAGGTGCTCTGGGACACCGGCCACCAGTCCTATGTGCACAAGCTGCTCACCGGCCGGCAGGACTTCTCCCGGCTGAAGCAGAAGGGCGGCCTGTCCGGCTACCCCGCGCAGGCCGAGTCCGAGCACGACGTCATCGAGAACAGCCACGCGTCGACCGTGCTCGGCTGGGCCGACGGCATCGCCAAGGCCAACCAGCTGAAGAAGCGGGACAGCCATGTCGTCGCCGTCATCGGAGACGGCGCCCTCACGGGTGGCATGGCCTGGGAGGCCCTCAACAACATCGCCGACGCCAAGGACCGCCCGCTGGTCATCGTCGTCAATGACAACGAGCGGTCGTACGCCCCCACGATCGGCGGTCTCGCCAACCACCTGGCCACGCTCCGCACGACCGACGGGTACGAGCGGTTCCTGGCCCGTGGCAAGGACATCCTGGAGCGCACCCCGGTCCTCGGCCGGCCCCTGTACGAGACCCTGCACGGCGCCAAGAAGGGCCTGAAGGACTTCATCGCCCCGCAGGGCATGTTCGAGGACCTGGGCCTGAAGTACGTCGGCCCGATCGACGGCCACGACATCGAGGCGCTGGAGTCGGCCCTCGCCCGCGCCAAGCGGTTCGGCGGGCCCGTCATCGTGCACTGCCTCACCGAGAAGGGCCGCGGCTACCAGCCCGCCCTCCAGGACGAGGCCGACCGGTTCCACGGCATCGGGCCCATCCACCCCGACACCGGTCTGCCGGTCAAGGCCTCGGGCGCCGACTGGACCTCCGTCTTCGGCGACGAGATGGTCGAGCTGGGCAGGGAACGCGACGACATCGTGGCGATCACGGCGGCCATGCTCCAGCCGGTCGGCCTGAAGAAGTTCGCCGACACCTTCCCGGACCGGATCTACGACGTCGGCATCGCCGAGCAGCACGCCGCCGTCTCCGCGGCCGGCCTCGCGCACGGCGGGCTGCACCCCGTCTTCGCCGTGTACGCCACCTTCCTCAACCGCGCCTTCGACCAGGTCCTCATGGACGTGGCCCTGCACAAGTGCGGGGTCACCTTCGTGCTCGACCGGGCCGGCGTCACCGGCACCGACGGCGCCTCCCACAACGGCATGTGGGACATGTCGATCCTCCAGGTCGTGCCGGGCCTCAGGCTGGCCGCTCCGCGCGATGCGGAGCAGGTGCGCAAGCAGCTGCGCGAGGCCGTCGCGGTCGACGACGCGCCGACCGTGGTCCGCTTCTCCAAGGGCGCCGTCGGCCCCGCCGTACCCGCCGTGGGCCGCGTCGGCGGCATGGACGTGCTGCGCGAGCCGGGCACCGGCACGCCGGACGTGCTGCTGGTCTCGGTCGGCGCCCTCGCCCCGATGTGCCTGGAGATCGCCGCGCTCCTCGACAAGCAGGGCATCTCCACCACCGTCGTCGACCCGCGCTGGGTCAAGCCCGTCGACGAGGCCATGGCCCCGCTGGCCGAGCGGCACCGGGTCGTCGTCACCGTCGAGGACAACAGCCGCGTCGGCGGTGTCGGCTCCGCGATCGCCCAGGCCCTGCGCGACGCGGGCGTGGACGTACCGCTGCGCGACTTCGGCATCCCGCCGCGCTTCCTGGACCACGCCTCCCGCGGCGAGGTGCTCGCCGAGATCGGCCTGACCGCGCCGGACATCGCCCGCCAGGTCACCGGCCTGGTGGCCAAGCTGGACGGCCGGTACGACGGTACGGCCGCCGAGGTGGACGCGGTGGAGCCCGCGCGCGACTGACCGGAACGCGGCCTCACGGGCCGGTTCCGCCACTCCTTGCGGTGGCGGAACCGGCCCGTTTGCGTGAACCTGCCTGTGCCGGGGCATACGCTTCCCGACCCTCCCGATCATGCCGTGGCATGCCGGGAAACCCACGAGCGTGGGAGGTAGGCACGTGAGCAGCGCGCTGTTCAGGACGAAGAATGTCGAGCAGTCCATCCAGGACACCGAGGAACCCGAGCATTCGCTCAAGAAGTCCCTCTCCGCACTCGACCTGACCGTCTTCGGCGTCGGTGTCATCATCGGCACCGGCATCTTCGTCCTCACCGGACAGGTCGCCAAGAACAACGCCGGTCCGGCGGTGTCCCTGGCCTTCGTGGCGGCCGGCGTGGTCTGCGGGCTCGCCGCCCTCTGCTACGCCGAGTTCGCCTCCACGGTCCCCGTGGCGGGCTCCGCGTACACGTTCAGCTACGCCTCCCTGGGCGAGCTGCCCGCCTGGATCATCGGCTGGGACCTGGTCCTGGAGTTCGCGCTGGGCACGGCGGTGGTGGCGGTCGGCTGGTCCGGCTACATCCGCTCGCTGCTGGACAACGCCGGCTGGCATCTGCCGGACTATCTGGCCGGCCGGGACAACGCGTCCGGCTTCGGCTTCGACATCCTCGCCGCCGCCCTGGTGCTGGTGCTCACCGGCATCCTCGTCCTCGGCATGAAGCTGTCCGCCCGGATCACCTCGCTCGTCGTCGCCATCAAGGTGGTCGTGGTCCTCATCGTGATCGTCGCCGGTGCCTTCTTCATCCACGGCGACAACTACAAGCCGTTCATCCCGCCCGCCCAGCCGGTGCCCGCGGGCGGCAACCTCAAGGCTCCGCTCATCCAGCTGATGTTCGGCTGGGCACCCGCGAACTTCGGCGTGATGGGCATCTTCACCGCCGCCTCGGTGGTGTTCTTCGCCTTCATCGGCTTCGACATCGTGGCCACGGCCGCCGAGGAGACCCGCAACCCGCAGCGGGACATGCCGCGCGGCATCCTCGGCTCCCTGCTCATCTGCACCGTCCTGTACGTCGCCGTGTCCATCGTCGTCACCGGCATGGAGAAGTACTCCAAGCTGTCCGTGGAGGCGCCGCTCGCCGACGCCTTCAAGGCCATCGGGCATCCCTGGTACGCGGGCGTCATCAGCTTCGGCGCCGCCGTCGGTCTGACCACGGTCTGCATGATCCTTCTCCTCGGCCAGACCCGGGTGTTCTTCGCGATGAGCCGCGACGGACTGCTGCCGCGCTTCTTCTCCCGTGTCCACCCGCGCTTCAGGACCCCGCACCGGCCGACCATCCTGCTCGGCGTGATCATCGCGATCGTCGCCGGGTTCACCAGCCTGAGCGAGCTGGCCGAACTGGTGAACATCGGCACGCTCTTCGCGTTCGTCGTCGTGGCGATCAGCGTGATCATCCTGCGCCGGACCCGCCCCGACCTGCCGCGTGCCTTCCGCACCCCGTGGGTCCCCGTCATCCCGGTCCTGTCGGTGTGCGCCTCGCTGTGGCTGATGCTCAACCTGCCCGCCGAGACCTGGCTGCGGTTCGCCATCTGGATGGTGATCGGTTTCTTCGTCTACTTCCTGTACGGCCGCACACACAGCCGCCTGGCCCTGCGGGACAAGGAGGCTCAGCAGGCCGCGGGAAACACCCCGTAACCGATCCCTCCGCGGTCACCCGGACGGCGTACCGGACACGCCCGCCAGCCCTCCTCGCCCATCACCGCGGTGCCGCTGCCGTTGCCGATGCCGGGCGTAGCCTTGCTCGCCTCCTGCGGCGGGCTCCGAACTCCATGTCCACTACTACCTGCGACTCACCCCGCGCTCGCCCTGTTGGCCACGGCCACGCCGCATGTCCTGCGCGCCGAGCGCCGTGCGGCCGCCGTCCGCGCGTCGGCCGGGACCTCGCCCAGGGCTCTTTCGCCCCACGCCCCGAACGCGCCCACGCCAAGCGGCTCGCGGCCGCACCCCCGCCGTCCGCTGCCTCGCCGCGGGCCTGCTCACCGACTCCAGCGGCGGTCGGGACGGCCCCGAGGTCAGCGAGAAGTACGCCGTCGCGGGCGCCCGGCCGGTCTTCCGGCAGGAGCTGGACCGCCACCCCGGCCCTGGTCGTCGGGGACTCGCGAGGGAAGCCGTACGCCCTCAACCGCGTCCCGGCCCTGCGCCGGCTGCCGGGGGAGTGGCGGCGGGCTCAGGCCAGTACCGAGCGGGGGCCGGTGACCTGTGCGCCGTGCTCCTGGACCCTGCGGCGCAGCTCACGGTCGGCCGTGACCACCAGACACGGTCGGTCTCCGGCGGCCGCCGCGAGAGCCACGATGTGGTCGTCGCCGCTGCCGGGCGCTTCCTCGACGCGCACCCCGGGGACCGGGGCCACGCCCCGGGCCGCGCCCTCCACCACCAGGACCAGCTCCACCGGACCGGGCAGACCGGCCACTCCGGACCGCGCGAGGGGCGCCAGCCGGTCGCGCAGGCGCTCGGCGGCACCGCGGCGGTCGCGCCACCAGCCGTCGGGCACCGACCCGACGACGTTCGCACCGTCGACGAGGAGCAGGGGAAGGGCCTCGTCGGCCGCACCCGAGGTGTCTGTCATGTCCGGCAACAGCCCTGTTCCGTTCTGTTCCGTCACGTTCGCCGAGTTCGTAGCCGACTCACTGTGTCACGGGCTTCTCCGCCCACCGGCGCGTGATCTCGGCGATCGCGGCGGCCGCCCGATCGGCGGGCTGTCCGCCGTCCCGGATCGTGGGGGAGAACTCGACGTGCAGGAACGGCACACGGTCGGCGTCGGCCGTCTGGCCCTGCACGTTCGTCCTGCCCTCCAGCGGGCAGGACCGCACCCAGGCCCGGCACACCTCGAAGCCGTGGCCGCGCAGGGCGTCGGCAAGTTCGCTGCCCTCCGGCCGGGCCGCCGTCCCGGCCCCGGTGGAGGCGATCACGTCGTAGTCGGGCGCGGCGGAGGCGGCGAAACCGTGCAGCTGGATCCCGGGCATCCCGCGCCGGGCAAGCTCGGCGCAGATGGCGTGGAAGACGGTGTCCGTGCGGTGCGCCACATCCGCGGAGTTGCCGACTCCGGCTTTGCGATGCGCGCCGGCGATCACCAGGATCCCACCGGGGGAGCCGCGCAGCACCCGCACGCCCAGCTGCTCGGTACCCAGGTCGAAGCCGGGATGCGGAACCTGGACCGACCAGCTCGGGCGGTGGTCCAGATCGAGATAGATCCGGCCCCAGCCGCGCGGAGCCACGGCCGAATCGGTGCGGTCGGCCACCTCCGTGTAGCGGTGCCCGGAGGGCCGGTCGAGGACCGTGCGCACGGTGAAGTCCCGTTCCGAAAGACGCTGTACCGCTTGTTCGCGGTGTCCGTCGAGCAACAGGCCGACCGCCGCTGCGATGCCTTCGCGGTCGGCAGGGCCGGGCCGCCGGTAGCCCCGGCCGGGGGCGAACCGGCTCGTGTAGTCGGCCACCTCGCGCGCCAGGTCGATCTGCGCCGCACCCTGCGGGGCGGGCCGGCCGGAGTCGTGCGCGGCGCCGCCCGGGCCGCGGAGCAGGACGGTGAGACCTGTGGCGAGACCGGCGATGACCAGCAGAATTGCTGCGATCGTCAGGGTGCGTGAGCGATGGGGTCTCATGGTTGTACCAAGATATCCCGGTGAACATTCGCCGTAGCCGGACCCTGCTGTCCCTGCTGACCCCGCTCTCCCTGCTCGCCGCTGTCTCCGGCTGTGGTCTCCTCTCGGACGACGCCGGAGCCCAGGGCGGCGGGCGCTCCTTCACCGTCGCGGCCGCCGGGGACATCCTGATGCATCCCGAACTGGTCGACCAGGCGCGCAAGGACGCGGGGCGCACCGGCAAGGGCGTGGACGGGCTGGACTTCGGGCCGATGATGGCCGGTATCAAGCCGGTGATCAGCAAGGCGGACCTGGCGATCTGCCACTTCGAGCCGGTGATGGGCCCGGCGAAGGGCCCGTTCGAGGGCTTCCCGGATTTCCAGGTGCCGCCGCAGCAGGCGAAGACGATCAAAGACATCGGTTACGACACCTGCTCCACCGCCTCCAACCACACGCTCGACCACGGCTACGCCGGAGTGAAGCGCACCCTGGACGCGCTGGACGCCGCCGGACTGAGGCACACCGGCTCCGCCCGGACCGCGAAGGAGGCAATCACCCCGCTGGTCATGGACGTCAAGGGCGTCAAGGTCGCGCAGCTCTCCTTCGCCTACGGCTTCAACGAGCCGCACAAGCTGCCGAAGGGCGAGCTGTGGCTGGCCAACCAGCAGGACCTGGGCCGGATCAAGGCCGCCGAGCAGCGGGCCCGCAAGGCAGGCGCCGAGGTGGTGATCCTCTCCCTGCACTGGGGCCGTGAGCACCATCCGGAGCCGTCCGGCGGGCAGCTCTCCTTCGCCCGGCAGATCGCCCGGCACACCGGCATCAACCTGGTCATCGGCCATCACGCGCATGTCGTGGAGCCGATGGAGAAGGTCGAGGGGACCTGGATCAGCTACGGGCTCGGCAACCAGATCGCCCGGCACGAGGTGCCGACGGGGCTGACCGAGGAGGGTGTGATCGCCTGGTTCACGTTCACCGAGCGGGGCAAGGGGCACTGGGACGTCCAGCCGCGCTACGAGCCGACGCTGCTGACGATCCCGCCGGACGCCGAGAACGTCCGGGACGGCGGCACCGCCGACTACGCCGACGACGACGCGCGGGACTACCGCCTGCTGGACGTGCCGGCCGCGCTGCGCGACGACCACGGCCTGACGGATGCCCAGAGGGCCCGGCTGCGGCTGGCCTTCGAGCGCACCCAGGGCACGCTGCTGAACCGGGGCGCGGGCGCGGACGGGCTGAAGCCCCTGACCCCGCTGCCCTAGCCGGAGTCAGCTTCACGTCGGAAACGTATGTGTCCGCTCTCGTTCAACGGTTGAGCGATGTTGCCTAGATCACGTAGGACTTACGGCAACTTAACCCCTCTCTTATCTGTCTCAGGTTTCTGGGCGTGCTCTTACCATTGGCGCGCTCGCACCGGATTCAAGAGAGGACCCTTCCGTGGCGTCATCGCCCCCGGCGCGGCAGCACCGAGCCCGCCGCAGAGCCGACATGTCGCTGATCGGAGGCATCCGTCCGCCGATCGCGGTCCTCTCGGCCCTGCTGCTGACGCTCGCCGGCATCACGGCACTCGTCCTCGGCCGGGTCGATGACGCCGGGGTGTCGAAGGCGGTACTGACGTCCCAGCAGCACTTCGCCGAGGACGGCGCCATCGCGCTGCGTGCCTCCATCGATGAGTCCGCGACCGACGTCACTCGCTCCGCCGCGCTGTTCAGCGCCGGAGAGCCGGTCTCCGGCGACGCGGTCCTCGACAAGCTCGGCAGCACTTACCAGAAGTGGATGGGCACCGCCGTCGTCGAGGTCCGCAGCGGCAAGCTGGTCGCGGCCCGCGGCGAGACGGTGCCGCTGACCGACGTGGACCTCGCCTCGCTCAGCGGCGAGGACGGGCTGACCCCGCGCATGGTGCGGCTGAAGAACGGCGAGGTGCGGCTGCTGTCCTTCGGGCTGCTGACCTGGCCGGGCAAGCCGCAGCTGCTGCTGGTCGCCTCCCGGAACCTGAAGTTCCCCGGCATCAGCCTCGGCCAGTTCCGCTCCATCGCCGTGGTCGACTCGGCCGGCGCGATCCTCAGCAGCGACGGCATCGCCGCCCCAGAGTCGGCGCGCAACAGCGTCGACCGCAAGGACATCAAGGACTCCACCAAGCAGCTGAAGGACTTCGCCCAGCTCGCCGCCCGCAGGGCGGGCCAGGATCCGCGCAGCAGCAAGGAGCCCGGCGCCGGCGGCTACCAGGGCGTCAGCGGCAGCCTGCTCGGCGGGAGACTGCTCGGCGACCGCTCCGTCGCCGGCTACGCCACCCTCGCCGCACCCGAACCCGGCGAGGTCACCACCGCCGGCGGGCTCGGCCTGTCCGTGGTCTCCATGGTCAAGGTCACCGAGGAGTCCGGCCGGGCCGGCTCCCCGGTGTTCGGACTGGCGGCGGCCGGCGCGCTGCTCGTCGTCGGCGCGCTGGCCGTGGCGGTGCTGCTCGGCACCGTGCAGCGCCCGCTCATCCGGCTGTTCCTGGAGTCCCGCCGGCTCACCCGCGGCGATCTGACCCGGCCCGTCACCGTCCCCGGCTACGGCGAGGCGCGCCGCATCGGGGGCGCCCTGGAACGGCTGCGCCGGCAGCTGCTCGGCGAGAGCGCCGAGGCCACCGGCCCGGCCGAGCCCTCGCGCGGGGCGCGCCGGGTGGGCACGAGCGCCCTCCTCGCGATCTGCGCCGTACTGCTGCTGGCCTGGGCCGCGCCGCTGATGCTGCTGTTCAACCGCGCCGACAGCACGGCCGACGTCCCCCGGCAGCTCGTCAACGACCAGCGTGAACGCACCGACACGCTCAGCGACCGGGTGCGCCGCGCGCTCAACGAGGGCGACGCCGACCTGCAGTCGGTCGCCTCCCTGATCGGCGACAAGACCTCACCCGAGGGCATGGAGACGGTGCTGGAGCGCACCTACAACGAGAACAGGCGCTACCGCTCCCTCTACGTCGTGAACTCGGACGGCGAGATCCAGGCTCGCGAGGGCAAGGACCCGAAGGTGATCCGGTCCGACCGGGCCTCCGGCAAGCCCCTGCGGCTGCTGGGCCACGGCGGCAAGGAGCCCGTGGTCGTCGCCTCCGCCGAGATCCCCGGCCGGGGCGGGGCCCAGCTGGTCGGCGAGTTCCGCGTCGAGTTCCTCAACGCGCTGCTGACCCGGCCGGGTCTCGGCGTGGTGCGGCTCGTGGACGACCGGCACGAGATCATCGCCGGCAACACCGGCTTCCTCGCCTTCCAGTCGCTGCCCGACCGGCATCTGAAGGACCTCGTCGCGGCCAGCGCCCAGCGGCTCGGCAAGAAGCCGCGCCCGAGCGGCGTGCTGTACCGAGAGAGCGGGGTGCGGATCGCCGCCGCCGCGCCGTTCTCCGGCAGCGGCTCGGCGGAGTCGCTGCACTGGAGCGTGGTCAGCTGGCAGCCAGTCGACCGCCTCGCCATCCCGGAGTACGACGCCCAGAACCGCACCGTCCTCGCCGGACTGCTCGGCGCCGCCGCGGCCGTGGCCTGCCTGGGCTGGCTGCACATCGTGGTCGCCCGGCCGCTGCGCGCCCTCGCCGACCGGGCCGAGGCGCTGGCCGGCGGCGACCACAAGACCGTCCTGTTCCCCCAGCACCACGACGAGGTCGGCGCCGTCACCCGCTCGCTGGAACTCATCCGGCAGCAGCTGCAGGACCAGCGCCGGCACCAGCCCCGCCGCACCCCGCCCCAGCAGCACACAAGGAACTGATCACCCGTGTTCTTCCTCTACACCGTGCTGCTGGTCGGCTGCGCGATCCTGGTCACAGCGGGCGTCGTGGAGCAGCGGCGGCACTTCGGCAACCTGGACCACATACCCACCCGGGTCCTGGTCAACGGCATCCGCGGCAAGTCCTCCATCACCCGGCTGTGCGCGGGCGCCCTGCGCGGCGGTGACCTGGTCACCGTCGCCAAGACCACCGGCACCGCGGCCCGGTTCATCCACCCGGACGCCACCGAGGAGCCGGTCTACCGCAAGTTCGGCATCGCCAACGTGGTCGAGCAGATCGGCATCGTGCGGCGGGCCGCCGCCTACAAGCCGGACGCGCTGGTCATCGAGTGCATGGCCGTCATGCCGGCCCTGCAGGAGATCAACCAGTCCAAGCTGATCCGCTCCACCATCGGCGTGCTGTGCAACGTCCGCGAGGACCACCTCGCCGAGATGGGCCCCACCCTGGACGACGTGGCCCGCTCGCTGTGCCGCTCGATGCCCGAGGACGGCATCTGTGTCACCGCAGAGAAGGACCGCTTCCACATCCTCCAGGAGGAGGCGGACGCCCGGAACTGCAAGCTGGTCTACGCCGACCCGGAGACGGTGACCGACGACGAGCTGCGCGGCTTCAGCTGGTTCACCTTCAAGGAGAACGTGGCCATCGCCCTCGCCGTCGCCGAACTCCTCGGCGTGGACCGCGAGACCGCCCTGCAGGGCATGTACGACGCCCCGCCGGACCCCGGTGTCCTCTCCGTCGAGCGCTATCTGACGCACGAGGGCAAGAAGCTGCGCTTCGCCAACGTCTTCGCGGCCAACGACCCCGAGTCGACGCTGATGAACATCAACCAGCTGCTCGACCTCGGCGCCATCCACCGCCCGCTCAACGTGGTCATCAACTGCCGCCCCGACCGCGTCGAACGCAATGGGCAGATGGGCGAGATCATCCCCGACCTCGATCCCGAGCGCGTCTTCGTCATCGGCCACCCGGCCAAGTCCGCCATCGACGCCATCCCCGCCGAGTTCCGCTCGCGCGCCGTCGACCTCGGCGGCGACAAGCGCGACCCCGAGGAGTTCATGGGCAAGATGCTGGAGATGCTCGGCCCGGACACATCGATGGTCGCGATCGGCAACATCCACGGCCAGGGCGAGATCCTGCTGGAGCACCTCGCCGAACTGCCGCCGGACGAGAGCGCCGACGAGCCCGCCGCCGCGGCCCCGGCCCGCAGCGGCGCCGCCGCGGCACCCGCCGTGGTCGAGCACGTCGAGACCATGCAGCTGTACGTCCCCCGCATCGACCCCTACCAGCGCTACCCGGAGGCGTACGAGGCCCGGTACGCGGGGGCGCAGCCGTACGTCCCGCAGCTCCCCGAGCAGACCTCGTACGAGACGGCGTACGAGGTGTCGTACGAGACCTCGCACGACACCTGGACCGAGCCGCGGCCGTACCACGGCCACGGCCCGGTGGCCGGACAGCCCGAGTCCCGCGGCCTGTTCGAACCCCGCGTTCCGCCCCAGCCTTCCGCCGACGACAGCCAGCAGTGGCACAGCCCAGGAGAACCGCGTTGATCCCCTCCGTCCTCACCCCCGAGATCGCCGCGATCGGCATCGGCCTGGGCCTGATGTTCTCGCTCATGTGCTACCTGACGACCAATCTGTCGCCGGGCGGCATGATCACCCCGGGCTGGCTCGCGCTCACCCTCATCGAGGATCTCCAGCGCGCCGCGCTCGTCGTCGGCGTGACCGTGCTGACGTACCTCGCCACGCTGCTGCTGCAGAAGTTCGTGATCCTCTACGGCAAGCGGCTCTTCGCGGCCGTCGTGCTCAGCGGCGTGCTCATCCAGGCCACCGTGATCATCGTGCTGCAGATGGAGTTCCCGCTGCTGTACGCCAACCAGACGCTCGGCTTCATCGTCCCCGGCCTGGTCGGCTACCAACTGGTCCGCCAGCCCAAGGGCGCCACCCTGCTGTCCGTCGGCACGGTCACCCTCGCCACCTATGTGGTGCTGACCGCCGGCATTCTCCTGGGCGCCATGCCGTCCGCCTGAACCCGCCCGTATCCGACGCATTCCTGGAGCCCCCACCATGCCGAAGCGCAAAGGCCGCCCCGTCGTCCACACGGTGACGGTCCTGGCCCTGCTCGCGGGCAGTGCCTTCTTCACCTACGAGCTGCGCAAGGACGAGAAGGCGAAGCTCCCCGCCGCCCAGACGATCACGGAGAACCTGCACAGCTCGGGCGGGGCGACCGGCAAGCAGACCTGGGAACGGCTGAACAACCCGGCGCGCTCGGTGCTGCGCGACGGCAAGGGCGACGTCATCGCCGCCTTCACGGACGGCGCCCGCACCGCCACTCTCAAGGGCCCGACGCGTACCTTCACCGAACCCGTCAACACCACCACCAAGGTGGTGACCAACGACTGGGTCCGTCTCATGCCGGAGGCGTGGACCAAGGGGTCCGAGAAGCAGCAGTGGTTCAAGGACTGGTTCAAGCAGTACTACGGCAGCGAGGAGGACGACGTCTTCGCGTTCGCCTTCCAGTACGCCGTGGGCGCGCCGGTCAAGAAGGACGACCAGGGCATCCAGTACGCGGGGCACGCCACCTACGGCCCCCTCAAGTCCGACGGCGTCGACCGCTACGAGCAGACCGATTTCTACGACTACCTGGGCATCCCGTACACCTTCCGGGACGGTGTCACGGTGTACCCGCAGAAGGACCGCCTGCGCGCCGTCGACTGCTCCGGCTATCTGCGCCTGGTCTACGGCTACCGGGCCCGCTTCCCGCTGATGTCCGACAACGCCCACGGCAACGGGCTGCCGCGCACCGCCGACGGCATGGCCCGCGGCAAGGAGGGCGTGGACATCATCAAGCTCCAGGGCCCGAGCCCCTGGTACGTGCGGCCGAAGAACATCGACGTCCTGCAACCCGGCGACCTGCTGTTCTTCAAGATGGACCACCGCACCGCCAACCACATGGACCACTCCGCGATCTACCTCGGCCCGGACACCGAGGGCCACAAGGTCTTCATCTCCAGCCGCAAGGAGCAGAACGGCCCCACGATCGGCGACCAGGGCGGTGTCTCGCGGCTCGACGGCAACGGCTTCTACGCCGGGCTGTTCCGCAGCGCGAAGCGGCTGTGACCAGGCGGGCGCGGGCCGCGGCGGAGCCCCGGCGCGGAGTGAACCGGTGAACGGCGACTGGTTCCTGCGCGGCCGTGACGGCCGGCTCAGCGTCTACCAGGTGTCGGGCGACGTCGTCCGGTGCCGGGCGGAGCGCGAGCCCGGCGGCCCCTGGACCACTGTGCGCACGGTGGGCGGCGACCAGAGGCTCCACCCCGTCCTGGGGATCGGCCAGGGCGCCGACGGCTACGCCCACCTGGTCTCCTGGCGGCCCACCGGCCAGGGCGAGTCGGGCCTGGTCCACTCCACCCACTTCCACCCCCGCCTCGCCGCCCTGGACTGGAACGCCCTCGGCCACCCGCTGAAGAAGGGCGACCGCACGGGCACCCCCGCGGTCGCCGTCGACGCACAGGGCCGCGCCCATGTCTTCGTGCCCGACGGGCAGGGCGGGGTACGGCTGCTCGCGCAGAAGGAGAAGGGCGGCTGGGAGGCCTGGCGGGACCTGAAGGGCGGCGAGGTGCGCGACGGACTCGCGGCGGTCACCGGGGAGTCCGGCCTCGTCGAGCTGTACGCTGCCGTCCCCGACGGGATCCTGCACTGGCGCCAGGAGGGTGCGGGCGCCCCGCCGGTCCTCCATGAGACCCTTCGGGCCCCGGTCCGCCCGGGCACCCTCCACGCCCTGGCCACCTCGCCCGACAGCACGACCGTCCACTACACCGACACCTTCGGCGACCTGTGCGCCTGGCGCCCCGGCGGCAAGCCGGCCACCGTGCTGCCCTCGGCCGGCTCCGGCCCGGTCTCGGCGGTCCGCTGCACACTCGACGGCCACGACTGCACCCTGCTCGCCCAGCATTCGGCGAGCGGCCGCGTCGCCTTCGCCGCCCACCCGACCGAACAGGAGTCGGCGGGGGCCTGGTGGACCGAGTCCGGCCCGCCGCTGCCCGTGGACGCACGGGTGTCCCTCACCACCGACGCCGACGGCCGGGTGGCCGCGGCAACGCTGTCACCGTCGACCGGCCAACTCCTGCTGACCCGCCGGAAGGACGAGCCGGGGCTCGCGCTGGAGGCGTGGCGGCAGGTCTGAGCACGCGGAAGGGCCCCCGCCGCCGCGGGGGCCCTTCCTGACGTATCCGGTGTTACGCCGGGACGCTCGCCACGCCCTGCGCCAGGAACGTCTTGCCGTTCACGCGCTCCGAGACGCCCTCACGGTCCAGGTACGGCGTGATGCCGCCCAGGTGGAAGGGCCAGCCGGCGCCCGTGATCAGGCACAGGTCGATGTCCTGGGCCTCGGCGACGACGCCCTCCTCGAGCATGAGCCCGATCTCCTGCGCCACCGCGTCCAGCACCCGGGCCCGCACCTGCTCCTCGGTCAGCACGACATCGCCCTGCTTCAGCAGCGCGGCGACCTCCGGGTCCAGCTCCGGCTTGCCGCTGTCGTAGACGTAGAAGCCGCGCTTGCCCGCCTTGACGACGGCCGCGAGGTTCGGAGAGACCGTGAAGCGGTCCGGGAAGGCCCGGTTGAGGGTCTCCGAGACATGCAGACCGATCGCGGGTCCGACCAGCTCCAGCAGCACCAGCGGGGACATCGGCAGACCGAGCGGTTCGACGGCCTTCTCGGCGACCTCGACCGGGGTGCCCTCGTCGATGACGTTCTGGATCTCGCCCATGAAGCGGGTCAGGATGCGGTTCACGACGAACGCCGGGGCGTCCTTGACCAGAACCGCGGTCTTCTTCAGCTTCTTGGCGACGGCGAACGCCGTGGCCAGGGAGGCGTCGTCGGTCTGCTCGCCGCGCACGATCTCCAGCAGCGGAAGGACCGCCACCGGGTTGAAGAAGTGGAAGCCCACGACCCGCTCGGGGTGCTTGAGCTTCGACGCCATCTCCGTCACCGACAGCGAGGAGGTGTTGGTCGCGAGGATCGCGTGCGCCGGGGCTACCGCCTCGACCTCCGCGAACACCTGCTGCTTGACACCGATCTCCTCGAAGACGGCCTCGATGACGAAGTCCGCGTCGGAGAAGCCCTCGGCCTTGTCCAGGACACCGGTGACCAGCGCCTTGAGGCGGTTGGCCTTGTCCTGGTTGATCCGGCCCTTGCCGAGCAGCTTGTCGATCTCGGTGTGGACGTAGCCCACGCCCTTGTCGACGCGCTCCTGGTCGATGTCGGTCAGCACGACCGGCACCTCCAGACGGCGCAGGAAGAGCAGCGCGAGCTGGCTGGCCATCAGACCGGCACCGACGACACCGACCTTGCTGACCGGGCGGGCCAGGTTCTTGTCCGGGGCGCCCGCGGGGCGCTTGCCGCGCTTCTGCACCAGGTTGAACGCGTAGATGCCGGAGCGCAGTTCGCCGCCCATGATCAGGTCGGCGAGGGCCTGGTCCTCGGCGTCGTAGCCCTGCTGCAGGTCGCCGTTCTTGGCGGCCGCGACGATGTCCAGGGCGCGGTAGGCGGCCGGGGCGGCGCCGTGCACCTTGCCGTCCGCGATGAAGCGGCCCTTGGCGACGGCCTGGTCCCAGGCCTCGCCGCGGTCGATCACCGGACGCTCGACCTCGATGTCGCCCTTGAGGACCTGCGCGGTCCACAGCAGCGACTGCTCCAGGAAGTCGGCGCCCTCGAAGATCGCGTCGGCGATACCGAGGTCGAAGACCTGCTGGCCCTTGAGCTGCTTGTTCTGGTTGAGGCTGTTCTCGATGATCACCGAGACGGCCTTCTCGGGGCCGATCAGGTTCGGCAGCAGTGTGCAGCCGCCCCAGCCCGGGACCAGGCCGAGGAAGACCTCGGGGAGGGAGAACGCCGGGATGGCCTTCGAGACGGTCCGGTACGTGCAGTGCAGACCGACCTCGACGCCACCGCCCATGGCGGCGCCGTTGTAGTACGCGAAGGTCGGCACGGCCAGTCCCGCGAGGCGCTTGAAGACCTCGTGGCCGCCCTTGCCGATGGCCAGCGCGTCCTCGTGCTTCGTCAGCAGCTCGACGCCCTTGAGGTCGGCGCCGACGGCGAAGATGAACGGCTTGCCGGTGACACCGGCGCCGACGATCGTGCCCTCGGCGGCCTCCTTCTCGACCTGGTCGATGGCGGTGTTGAGGTTCGCCAGCGAGGCTGGGCCGAAGGTGGTCGGCTTGGTGTGGTCCAGGCCGTTGTCCAGCGTGATCAGGGCGAAGCGCCCGGCACCGAACGGCAGGTCGAAGTGGCGCACGTGCGCCTCGGTGACGACCTCGTCCGGGAACAGCTCGGCCGCGCCCTTCAGGAGTTCAGCGGTGGTGCTCACTTGTCGCCTCCGTCGAAGTGCGGGTTCTCCCAGATGACCGTCGCGCCCATGCCGAAGCCGACGCACATGGTGGTCAGGCCGTAACGGACGTTCGGCTGCTCCTCGAACTGGCGGGCCAGCTGCGTCATCAGCCGGACGCCGGAGGAGGCCAGCGGGTGACCGAAGGCGATCGCGCCGCCGTACTGGTTGACGCGCGCGTCGTCGTCCGCGATGCCGTAGTGGTCGAGGAGGGCCAGCACCTGCACGGCGAAGGCCTCGTTGATCTCGAAGAGACCGATGTCGGAGATGGACAGGCCCGCCTTGGCGAGGGCCTTCTCCGTGGCCGGGATCGGGCCGTAGCCCATGACCTCCGGCTCGACGCCCGCGAAGGCGTACGAGACGAGGCGCATCTTGACCGGCAGGTCGTTCTCGCGGGCGAAGTCCTCGCTCGCGATGATCGACGCGGTGGCGCCGTCGTTCAGACCGGCCGCGTTGCCGGCGGTGACCCGGCCGTGCACACGGAACGGGGTCTTCAGGCCGGAGAGGTTCTCCAGCGTGGTCCCCGGGCGCATCGGCTCGTCGGCGGTGACCAGGCCCCAGCCGGTCTCACCGGCCTCCGCGTTGGTGCGGCGCACCGAGATCGGCACCAGGTCCTGCTGGATCTTGCCGTTGGCGTACGCCTTGGCGGCCTTCTCCTGCGAGCGCACGGCGTACTCGTCGGCGCGCAGCTTGGTGATGTGCGGGTAGCGGTCGTGCAGGTTCTCCGCGGTCATGCCCATGAACAGGGCGGACTCGTCGACCAGCTTCTCGGAGACGAACCGCGGGTTCGGGTCCACGCCCTCGCCCATCGGGTGGCGGCCCATGTGCTCCACGCCACCGGCGATGACGGCGTCGTAGGCGCCGAAGGCGATCGAACCGGCCGTGGTCGTCACGGCGGTCAGGGCGCCGGCGCACATACGGTCGATGGAGTAGCCGGGCACGGACTGCGGCAGACCGGCGAGGATGCCGGCCGTACGGCCGAGGGTCAGGCCCTGGTCGCCGATCTGCGTGGTGGCCGCGATGGCCACCTCGTCGATCTTCTTCGGGTCCAGACCGGGGTTGCGGCGCAGCAGCTCCCGGATCGCCTTCACGACGAGGTCGTCGGCGCGGGTCTCGTGGTAGATGCCCTTCGGGCCCGCCTTGCCGAACGGGGTGCGGACGCCGTCGACGAAGACGACGTCCCTGACGGTACGAGGCACGATGGCTCTCCTCCAGGGTGCGGGATGGCACTGCTGCGCAACGCTGCACTGAGCGCGCGCTCAGGACCCATGCTACTTACGAGTAACGTAGCTGCACAGCCCTGTGAGAGGGAGCGGCGAAGGTCACACCGGCGAGCCTGCGCCGCGACCTGCGGTATGGCTTGATCTCGTCGTCACGAGTTGGTCGCCAACGCCGAGACCAGCACCGGTGTCACCTGCTCCACCTGCCACGGCCGCGCCCCGTACCCGGCGAGGACAAGTGCCACGGACCCGGTGTCGACGACCTTCGGCGGCTCCCAGCAGATACGCCGGACCGTGTCCGGGGACACCAGATTCTCCTGGGGCATGGCGAGCTGCTCGGCAAGGGCGGTCACCCCGGCCCGGGCCGCGGACAGCCGTGCCGCGGCGGCGGGGTCCTTGTCGGCCCACGCCCGCGGCGGCGGAGGCCCGGTGACGGGCTGCCCCGGCTGCGGCAACTGCGACTCGGTCAGCGCCTTCGCGCGCTCCACCGCCGCCTGCCACTGCTCCAGCTGCCGCCGCCCCATCCGGTGCCCGAACCCGTTCAGCATCGCGAGCGCATGGACGTTGGCCGGCACGGAGAGCGCGGCCTCCACGATGGCGGCGTCACTGAGCACCTTGCCCGGCGACACATCCCGCCGCTGCGCGATGCGGTCCCGGGTCTCCCACAGCTCCCGTACGACACCGAGCTGCCGGCGCCTGCGCACCTTGTGCATGCCGGACGTACGACGCCAGGGGTCCTTCCTCGGCTCGGCGGGCGGCGCGGCCGCGATCGCGTCGAACTCCTGCAGCGCCCACTCGAGCTTGCCCTGCCGGTCCAGCTCCTTCTCCAGGGCGTCGCGCAGGTCGACGAGGAGTTCCACGTCGAGCGTGGCATAGCGCAGCCACGGCTCGGGCAGCGGCCGGGTGGACCAGTCGACGGCGGAGTGGCCCTTCTCCAGGACGAACCCGAGAACGTTCTCGACCATGGCGCCGAGGCCTACCCGGGGGAACCCGGCGAGCCGGCCGGCCAGCTCGGTGTCGAAGAGCCGGGTCGGGACCATACCTATTTCCCGCAGGCAGGGCAGGTCCTGGGTGGCCGCGTGCAGCACCCACTCGACGCCGGACAGGGCCTCGCCGAGCCCGGACAGGTCGGGGCAGGCCACGGGGTCGATCAGCGCGCTCCCGGCGCCCTGGCGGCGCAGCTGGACCAGATAGGCGCGCTGGCCGTAGCGGTAGCCGGAGGCGCGCTCGGCGTCGACGGCGACCGGGCCGGAGCCCGCGGCGAAGGCGGCGATCACCTTGGCGAGGGCGGCCTCGTCGGCGATCACGGGCGGAATGCCCTCGCGGGGTTCGAGCAGCGGAGTCGGCGCCCCCGTCACAGAAGATCCGGCGTCGTCCGGAGGAGTGCCTCCGGTGGTGCGCAGGGAGCCGTCTGCTGCGGTGTCTTGGGCGTCGGTCACCTGTCAAGGGTATCCGTGTGTGGACGCCGCCCGTCGACGTAACGTTCCGTCGACGGGCGCGGGAGGGTCGTAAACCAGTCAGGCCGGTGAAAGCTGCGGTTCACCTGGGTGAGCCGGGCGGTGCTCCGAACGGCTCAGTGGATGATTCCGGTGCGCAGGGCCACGGCCACCATGCCGGCCCGGTCGCCCGTGCCCAGCTTGCGGGCGATCCGGGCGAGGTGGCTCTTGACGGTCAGGGCGGACAGGCCCATCGAGACGCCGATCGCCTTGTTCGACTGGCCCTCCGCGACCAGCCGCAGCACCTCGACCTCGCGTCCGGACAGCTCGCGGTAGCCGCCCGGGTGGCTCGGGGCACCCGGGGGGCGGCGGTGCATGCGGGCGGCGCCGAGGGGGGCGGCGCCGGGCCGGGTGGGCAGGCCGATGTTGGTGCGGGTGCCGGTGACGACATAGCCCTTGACCCCGCCGGCCAGGGCGTTGCGCACCGCGCCGATGTCGTCGGCGGCGGACAGCGCCAGCCCGTTGGGCCAGCCCGCGGCGCGGGTCTCGGACAGCAGGGTCAGGCCGGAGCCGTCGGGCAGATGGACGTCGGCGACGCAGATGTCGCGCGGGTTGCCGATGCGGGGACGAGCCTCCGCGATGGACGAGGCCTCGATGACATCGCGCACGCCTAGCGCCCACAGATGGCGGGTGACGGTGGAGCGGACGCGCGGGTCGGCCACGACCACCATGGCGGTCGGCTTGTTCGGGCGGTAGGCGACCAGGCTTGCGGGCTGCTCGAGGAGAACGGACACCAGGCCTCCTGGGTGGGGGGACGGGGCCGGCTTGTGGGGAGGAAGCCGGGACGAACCGTGCTTTCAAGGTCACAGTCGTCTTCGGCAGCAAACTCGCCCGCCTTTAGAGAATGATCACGATCTAGTGAGTAACAATCTGCGCAATTCGGACACGCGATCGATCATCCGAAGATCGAGTCGGCTCGAGCTGATGCGATTCAGGGTCGGAAAGTGGCCGTATCGACAAAGGGATGGTCAATAAGGCGCCCACGCGGATGAAGCCGCCCCGCCCGCCGGTCGGCTCACCGCGGCTGCGGGCCCCTGCGCTGCGGCAGTGTCACCACCGAGGCGTCCCCCGGTCCGGCCGGCGGCAGCCCCGCGACCTGGGCCAGCAGATCGCACCAGGAGGCCAGATGGGACGCCGTGTCCGGCACCCCGCCGAGGCCCTCGCGAGGCGTCCAGGACGCCCGGATCTCGATCTGCGAGGCGGCCGGCCGCTCGGACAGCCCGCCGAAGTAGTGCGAACTCGCGCGCGTGATCGTGCCGCTCGGCTCGCCGTAACCCAGCCCACGCGCCTGCAGCGCCCCGGTCAGCCAGGACCAGCAGACCTCGGGCAGCAGCGGATCGGCCGCCATCTCCGACTCCAGCTCCGCGCGCACCAGAGTCACCAGCCGGAACGTTCCGTGCCAGGCCTCGTGGCCCGCCGGGTCGTGCAGCAGGACCAGCCGCCCGTCGGCCAGCTCCTGATCGCCGTCGACCACGACGGCCTCCAGCGCGTACGCGTACGGGGCGAGCCGCTGCGGGGCGGGCGTCGGCTCCACCTCGACCTGCGGCCGCAGCCGGCTGCTGCGCAGGGCGTCGACCGCGGCCTGGAACGCCGGCGGACCCGGAGTACTGGAGCGCCGGTCCGCCTCCTCGGTGTCCTTCACGTCGTCCAATCCGTCAGCGCTGTCCGACATTCGTCCGTGAGCCGCAGCCATGCGGGGAAGAGTAAGGGGAACGGGGCCTTCGTGCAGGGCAAGACACCACGACGACGTACCCGGCGACGGGCGGGCGGCCCACCCCGGCGGCAACCCGCACACCGGGTCGGCCCCCTGCGGACGGCATGCGAGACTGGCCCCGTGACCGCCAACGACAGCATGCAGCCGACAGCGACGTACGACAGTGCCTTCCTCAGGGCGTGCAGGCGCGAACCCGTGCCGCACACCCCTGTGTGGTTCATGCGTCAGGCCGGCCGCTCCCTGCCCGAGTACCGCAAGGTGCGCGAGGGCATCCCCATGCTGGAGTCCTGCATGCGGCCCGAGCTGGTCACCGAGATCACGCTCCAGCCGGTGCGCCGGCACGGCGTGGACGCGGCGATCTACTACAGCGACATCGTCGTCCCGCTGAAGGCCATCGGCCTCGGCCTCGACATCAAGCCCGGCATCGGCCCGGTCGTCGAGGAGCCCATCCGTACCCGCGCCGACCTGGCCCGGCTGCGCGACCTCACGCCCGAGGACGTCTCCTACGTCACCGAGGCGATCGGCCTGCTCACCAAGGAGCTGGGCGCCACCCCGCTGATCGGTTTCGCGGGCGCGCCTTTCACCCTCGCGAGCTACCTCGTCGAGGGCGGTCCCTCGCGCACGTACGAGAACGCCAAGGCGATGATGTACGGCGACCCCGAGCTGTGGGCCGACCTGCTGGACCGCCTCGCCGACATCACGGCCGCCTTCCTGAAGGTGCAGATCGAGGCCGGCGCCAGCGCGGTCCAGCTGTTCGACTCCTGGGTCGGCGCCCTGGCCCCGGCCGACTACCGGCGCTCGGTCATGCCGGCCTCCGCGAAGGTTTTCGACGCCGTCGCCGGCTACGGCGTCCCGCGCATCCACTTCGGTGTCGGCACCGGTGAGCTGCTGAAGCTCATGGGCGAGGCCGGCGCGGACGTCGTCGGCGTCGACTATCGCGTCCCGCTGGACGAGGCGGTGCGCCGCGTCGGCCCCGGCAAGGCGCTGCAGGGCAACCTCGACCCGACGGTCCTGTTCACCGACAAGGACACCGTCGAGAGCAGGGCCCGCGAGGTGCTGGACGCGGCCGCGGGTCTGGAGGGCCATGTCTTCAACCTCGGCCACGGCGTCCTGCCGAACACCGACCCGGACGCGCTGACCCGCCTCGTGGACTACGTCCACTCCGCGACCGCCCGCTGACTCACCAGGTGTGACGGGGCCGCGCCCGCCTGCCGAACAGCAGGCCGCGCGGCTCCGGCGGGGGCGGCGTGCCGGGCTTGAGCGGCCAGGCCAGCAGCATGCCCGCCACGAAGCCGACCACATGCGCCGAGTACGCCACCGTGCCCGCCCCGGACACGCCGTGCCCGGACGAGTACACCGCCTGCAGCAGGAACCAGAAGCCCAGCACCAGCCAGGCGGGCAGCCGGAGCGGCAGGAAGATCAGGAACGGCACGAGGACCCAGACCCGCGCCCTGGGCCACAGCACGATGTAGGCGCCGAGGACCCCGGCGATCGCGCCCGAGGCACCGATCAGCGGGTCGCCCGACGTGTCGTTGAGCAGCGCGAAACCGTATCCGGCCGCGTAACCGCACACGACATAGAAGACGAGGTAACGGATGTGGCCCATCCGGTCCTCGACGTTGTTGCCGAAGATCAGCAGGAAGAGCATGTTCCCGAGCAGGTGCAGCCAGCTGCCGTGCAGGAACATCGCCGTGAGGACCGACAGCGGCGGCGACTTGTCGTAGGACGGCGGGGCCACGACACAGCCCGGGCCGTGCGGGCCCACGCCGGTGTCTCCCGTCGGGACCAGCCGGGGCATCTGCTGGTGGATCAGCTCTCTGGGGACCGCCGCGTAGTGGTCCATGAAGGCCTGCAGATGGCACAGCTGCGCCAGATCGCTGCCGCCGGCCACGGAACCCGCTATGCCGGGCGTGCTGAGGAACACCAGGACGTTCACGGCGATCAGCGCGTACGTCACCCGGGGGGTGCGGCGCACCGGGTTCACGTCATGGACGGGGATGACCACACAGAAGGAGTGCCCGGGATCCGACGGGCGGAATCGGTGAACGCCGCGGGGCAGGCGCGCGTATCTCCTGTCAACCGACGTGAGGACAGGCGATGAGCGAACGAATCACTCTTCCCATGCATGCTCTGCCCGACGGCGAGGCGGAGATCTCCCTGGTCGTACGGCTCCCCTGGGAGGACGTCGCGCGGCTCGGCCAGGAGGCCGGGCGGCTCGCCGCGCAGATGCAGCGGCCCGTGACCCTGGACGAGGCCGTCAGCTACCGGCTCCGCTCCACCCGGCCGTCCGCCACCCATGCCAAACCCGCGGCGGAGCAGCCGCCCGCAGCCGTCTCCGCCCTGCCCCGCATCAGCGGAACCGCCTAGGAGACGCGTACCTTCGCCGTCGCCTTTCTCGCCGCCACCAGGACCGGGTCCCACACCGGTGAGAACGGCGGGGCGTAGCCCAGGTCCAGGGCTGTCATCTGTTCCACCGTCATCCGCGCGGTCAGCGCCACCGCCGCGATGTCGACCCGTTTCGCCGCGCCCTCCCGGCCGACGATCTGGACGCCCAGCAGCCGGCCCGTGCGGCGTTCGGCGAGCATCTTGACCGTCATCGGGGAGGCGCCGGGGTAGTAGCCGGCGCGGCTGGTGGACTCGATGGTGACGGTCTCGTACCGCAGGCCCACCCGGTCCGCGTCCTTCTCGCGCAGGCCGGTGCGGGCGATCTCCAGATCGCAGACCTTGCTGACCGCCGTGCCGACCACGCCCGGGAAGGTGGCGTAACCGCCGCCGACGTTGCTGCCGATGACCTGGCCGTGCTTGTTGGCATGGGTGCCGAGGGGGACGTACTGGTCCTGGCGGGAGACCAGGTTCAGCACCTCCACGCAGTCGCCGCCCGCCCAGATGTCCTCGTGGCCGCGCACCCGCATCGCGAGGTCGGTGAGCAGGCCGCCGTGGGCGCCGAGGGGCAGACCAGCGGCGCGGGCGAGCGCGGTCTCCGGGCGGACACCGATGCCGAGGACCACCACGTCCGCGGGGTACTCGGCGTCCTCGGTGGCGACCGCGCGGGCCCGGCCGTCCTCCCCGGTGAGGATCTTGGTGACCTCGGCGTCGTTCACCATCGTGATGCCGAGACCCTCCATGGCCCGGTGCACCAGTCGGCCCATGTCCGGGTCGAGCGTCGACATGGGCTCCTTGCCGCGGTTGACGACCGTCACCTCGAAACCGCGGTTGATCAGCGCCTCCGCCGTCTCCACACCGATGTAGCCGGCGCCCACGACCACCGCCCTGCGGCCACGCGTGTGTGCCAGCGTCTCCAGCAGGGCCTGGCCGTCGTCCAGGGTCTGCACGCCGTGCACGCCGGGGGCGTCCGCGCCGGGCAGGTCGGGACGGACCGGACGCGCGCCGGTCGCGATGACGAGCTTGTCGTACGGCGTCCAGGACTCGGCGCCGGAATCGACGTCACGCGCGCGTACTCGCTGTCCGGCCACGTCGATCTCGGTGACCTCGGTGCGCAGCCGCAGATCGATCCCCCGCGCGCGGTGTTCTTCGGGGGTGCGCGCGATCAGGTCGTCCCGTTCGGGGACGTCACCGCCCACCCAGTAGGGGATGCCGCACGCCGAATAGGAGGTGAAGTGGCCGCGTTCGAAGGCCACGATCTCCAGTTCGTCGGGTCCCTTCAGCCGGCGCGCCTGCGATGCCGCGGACATGCCCGCGGCGTCGCCGCCGATGACGACCAGCCGTTCCGTCCCGCCCCGCCCACCGCTCATGCTCATGGGAACACGCTACGGGGCCACGGCATTTCAGTCCCGGCGGGTCTCGGGCGCGTCCGGGTCCGCCACCGGGTGCGCCGACGGCAGCGGGCCCACCGCGGTCATCGCCGGCCCGGGCTCAGGGCGGCGCGGCAGCCGGGGCCGTACGACCCGCAGCCACACCAGCGTCAGCAGGGCCGCGAAGGCCGCGAACGGCAGGGCGGCGCCGAGCGCGAGGGCGACCCAGCGCAGCAGGGTGACGAACACATGCCAGCCGCCCGCCAAGGCGTCCCCGATGCCGGGGGAAGCGTCCCTCGCCGCCTTCCGTACCGGCGTCTCCGACAGCGACAGCGTGATCGTGGCAAGGCTCGTGCGGTCCTTCAGGGACGCCTGCCGCGCCAGCAGCGCCTCCAGGTCGGCCTGACGGCTGCTCAACTCGCCCTCCAGCGTGACGACATCGCTCAGCTTGGCCGCACGGTCCATCAGCGCGCGGATCCGGTCCACGCCGGCCCGCTGTGACCTGACCCGGCTGTCCACGTCCACGACCTGGTCGGTGACGTCCTCGGCCTCGGCGGTGCGGTCGATCAGCCTGCCCGTTCCCTGCAGGCCGGCGAGGACCTCGTCGTACTTCGCGCCGGGCACCCGCAGGACGACCTTGGTGTGCTCATGGCCGTCGGCGCCCCTGCCGGTGTCCTCCTTGCCGACATAGCCGCCCGCGCTCTCGGCGGCGGTACGGGCCTGCCGCAGGGCCTTGGCGACGTCCTTGACCTCGACGGTGAGGGACGCGGTGCGGATGATCGCGCTCGGGGCGAGGTCCGGCGTCCTCGGGGAGGAGGTGCCCCGGGCGGACCCGCTCCGGGGCGCCTTGGCCGATCCGGCCGCCGCCTCGGCGCGGTCCGCGGCGGACTTCGCCGAACCGCCGCCCGAGTCGTCCGCGCCGCTGCATCCGGCGAGCGCGAGGGAGGCGGCGAGCAGCAGCCCGGCCAGCGCGCGGACGGGGCGTCGTCGTACGGAACACGGTGTGCGCATGGGCGGTACCCCCGGAAGACGGTGATCTGTGACGGTCCTACGACGGCGGGGCGGGCGGGAACGTTTGGCAGGCCGGGTCCCGAAGCGGTCACGGTCCGGACTCGTCGCGATCACCGGGCGGCGGCGGGAGTGTCAGTGGGGTCTGAGAGAGTGGGGCCATGAGCGCAACGGGTACGCGTACAGGGCATGTCGTCGTCATCGGAGCCGGTATCGCCGGGCTGGCCGCCGCCCACCGGCTGCTCGGACGCGGCGCGCGCGTGACCGTGCTGGAGGCCGCGGACCGGGTCGGCGGCAAGCTGCTGCCCGGCGAGATCGCGGGCGTGCGGGTCGACCTGGGCGCCGAGTCGATGCTCGCCCGCCGCCCCGAGGCGGTGGCCCTCGCGCGCGAGACGGGCCTCGCCGAGCGGCTGCAGCCGCCGGCCACCGCGACCGCCTCCATCTGGACCCGCGGCGCCCTTCGCCCCATGCCCAAGGGCCATGTGATGGGGGTGCCCGGCACGGCCGCCGCGCTCTGCGGAGTGCTGTCCGACGAGGGCCTCGCCCGCATCGAGCGCGACGCCGACCTGCCCCGCACCGAGATCGGCGACGACGTGGCCGTGGGGGAGTACGTGGCCGCCCGGCTCGGCCGCGAGGTCGTCGACCGCCTGGTCGAGCCCCTGCTCGGCGGGGTGTACGCGGGCGACGCGTACCGCATCTCGATGCGCTCGGCCGTCCCCCAGCTCTTCCAGGCCGCCCGCGCGCACGCGTCCCTCACCCAGGGAGTCCGCGAGATCCAGGCCAAGGCCGCGGCGAGTCAGCAGACCGGCCCGGTCTTCATGGGCATCGAGGGCGGCGTGGGCACCCTGCCGCTCGCGGTCGCCGACTCCGTCCGGGCACGCGGCGGCGAGATCCTGACCGGCACACCGGTCACCGGACTGCGCCGCGAGGCCGGCGGCGGCTGGCGGGTGGTGGCCGCGGAGCGGGTGCTGCACGCCGACGCCGTGATCGTCGCCGTACCCGCCCCGGCCGCCGCGCGGCTGCTGCGCGAGGAGTCCCCGGCGGCCGCCGCCGAACTGGCCGCCGTCGAGTACGCCTCGATGGCGCTGGTCACCCTCGCCTACCGCCGCTCCGGGCTGAACCTGCCCGAGGGCAGCGGCTTCCTCGTCCCGCCGGTCGACGGCCGCACGATCAAGGCGTCCACGTTCGCCTCCCACAAGTGGGGCTGGATCGCGGAGCAGGACCCGGACGTGGTCGTGCTGCGCACCTCCGTGGGCCGCCACGGCGAGACGGAGATCCTCCAGCGGGACGCCGCCGCCCTGGTCGAGGTCTCCCGGCACGACCTGCGCGAGGCCACCGGCCTGGACGCCGAGCCTCTCGAGACCCGGGTCACCCGCTGGACCGACGGCCTGCCCCAGTACCCGGTCGGGCATCACGCGCGCGTGGCCCGCGTCCGCGAGCACGTCGCCGAGCTGCCCGGGCTCGCGGTGTGCGGCGCGCAGTACGACGGCGTCGGCATCCCGGCGTGCATTGCCAGCGCGTACGCGGCCGTGGACCAGCTGGGCGGCGACCTGAGCGGAATCCGGGAGCTTGCGGCCAACCCGGTGCAGAGCCTGCACGGCGGAGCAGGAGAATAGGGACCATGAGTGACGACGCCCCCACCACCGAGTCCGGCAGGATCCCGAACAAGGGCAAGCTGGCCAAGGACCTCAACGAGGTCATCCGCTACACCCTGTGGTCGGTCTTCAAGCTGAAGGACGTGCTGCCCGAGGACCGCGCGGGTTACGCCGACGAGGTCCAGGAGCTGTTCGACCAGCTCGCCGCCAAGGACGTGACGATCCGCGGCACCTACGACGTCTCCGGCCTGCGCGCCGACGCCGACCTGATGATCTGGTGGCACGCCGAGACCAGCGACCAGCTCCAGGAGGCGTACAACCTCTTCCGCCGCACCAAGCTGGGCCGCGCCCTCGCGCCGGTCTGGTCGAACATGGCGCTGCACCGCCCGGCCGAGTTCAACCGCTCGCACATCCCGGCGTTCCTCGCCGACGAGACGCCCCGCAACTACGTGAGCGTCTACCCGTTCGTGCGCTCCTACGACTGGTACCTGCTGCCCGACGAGGACCGCCGCCGCATGCTCGCCGACCACGGCAAGATGGCCCGCGGCTACCCGGACGTGCGCGCCAACACGGTCGCCTCGTTCTCCCTCGGCGACTACGAGTGGATCCTGGCCTTCGAGGCCGACGAGCTGTACCGCATCGTCGACCTCATGCGCCACCTGCGCGCCTCCGAGGCCCGCCGGCACGTCCGCGAGGAGATCCCGTTCTACACGGGCCGCCGCAAGGACATCGCGGAGCTGGTGGCGGGCCTGGCCTGACCCCCCTGGGGGCGCGGCGCGGTACAGAGCGCCTAGTGCCGGCCGGTCCTGGCTCGCGGAGAGCCTTCCTGAGGCTTCTTCGGGGCCGGACCGCCGGAGGCAACCGGCTCCTCGTGCGGTGCGCACGACGCGCGCCGCACGGGGACGCGGCCCTCCAGCAGATACGCGTCCAGGTGCTCGTTGACGCACTTGTTCGCGCCGCCCCCGAGGCCGTGCGTCCCCGCGTCCCGCTCGGTCACCAGCACCGAGCCGTCCAGCCGCCGGTTCATCTCCAGCGCACCCGGGTAGGGCGCCGCCCCGTCCCGCTCGGCCGCCAGGATCAGCACCGGCGGCAGCTCACCCCGCCCGGTCCGCACGTCCAGCGGCTGCCGGCGGGGCGCCGGCCAGTAGGCACACGGCAGGTTCATCCACACGTTGTCCCAGGTCTCGAAGGGCGCCACCCGGGCGAGCCGGGTGTTGTCCCGGTCCCACACCTTCCAGTCCGTCGGCCAGGACGCGTCGTTGCACTCCACGGCCGTGTAGACCGCGTTGAGGTTCTCCGCCTCGGCGGCGCCCTTGAGGTCCGGCGCCGCCATCGCCACCAGCGGCTTAGGGTCGCCGTGCAGATACGCCGAGAGGGCCTGGGCCCGGCTCGGCCAGTAGCTGTCGGAGTACCCGGCCTTCAGCAGCGCGCCCTGCAGCTGGCCGGGACCGACCTTCCCGCCGGCCGCCTTGCCAGCCAGCCGCTGCCGTACGGTGTCATAGCTGAGCTGCACCTTCGCGGGGGTGTCACCGAGCCGGTAGACGTCGTCGTGGCGGGCGATCCAGTCCCGGAAGTCCGCCCAGCGCTCCTCGAACGCGGCCGACTGGTCGAGGTTGTTGCGGTACCAGATCTTCTCCGGGTCCGGGTTCACCGCCGAGTCCAGCACCATGCGCCGTACGTGCGAGGGGAACATCGTCGCGTACAGCGCGCCGAAGTAGGTGCCGTACGACGCCCCCATGAACGTCAGCCGGTCCTCGCCCAGCGCGGCCCGCAGGACGTCCAGGTCCCGGGCGTTGTTCAGCGAGGTGTAGAAGCGCAGCCTGTTCCCGGCACGCTGGGCGCAGCCGCGCGCGTATGCCCTGGCCTGGGCCATGCGCTGCCGCTTGTACTCCTCCGACGGGTGCGTCGGCGATGCGGTGGGCGCCTCGACGAAGCGCTTCGGGTCCTCGCAGGACAGCGGCGCCGAACGGCCCGTCCCGCGCGGGGCGTAGCCGACCAGGTCGTAGGCGGCGGCGATCCGCTTCCACTCCGGGAGCGCGCCGACCAGCGGGAAGAACATGCTGGACGCGCCGGGGCCGCCCGGGTTGTAGACGAGGGCGCCCTGCCGGGGGACCTTCCGCTTGCTGTTGCGCGGGTCCTTCTGGGTGGCCGGGGCCCGGCTGACGGTCAGTTTGATCTGCTCGCCGTTCGCGTGGGCGTAGTCGAGCGGGACGGTCACCGTGCCGCACCGCATGCCGCTCGGCGCCTTCGGCACGTCGGCGGAGGAACACGCGCCGAAGTCGATGCCGGCCGCCAGGGCGCGGGCCACGGCCACCTCGGTGCCGCGCAGCTCGGCCGTGCCGGGGCCACCGGGCGCCCCGCCGACGGCGGGTGCGCCGCCCGCCGGGGCCGCGGCCAGGGTCGTCAGGAGCAGGGTCCCGGCGGCCGAATACAGGGCGGCAGCTCTCATCGCGAATCCCTTCGGTGCGGCGGCGATGGCATGGCTGCCACGCCCGGCGACAACAAAAGGGATATTTCGTACGGCCGTAGGTGAAGGCAAGCACCGCGCGGCCGGTGTCGGCGCCAATGCCCCCTATGCGCCCCCGCGGCCGCCCTCACTCCCGCCAGGGCTGGTCGCGGTGCGTGAAGGCGGCACGCAGCTGCGGCTCGCCGATCGCGCGGATCCCGCGGACGGCGACCGAGGTGAGGAACGACCGTTCGTCGCCGGCCGGCCTGCGGACGAGCGCGCCCAGCAGCCGCTGCCCGGCCGGAGAGGCCCAGCGCGCGTACGGATGCACCTCGAACCGGGCGATGGCCAGGCAGCTCAGGGACAGGATGAGCGGCAGGGCGAACCACAGGCCGACCAGCAGCCGCGGTGTGCCGGTCTGGATGGGCAGCAGCAGCGCGGTCAGGCCGAGGACCACCACGGCCGGGACCGCGGCACGCACCTGGCGGACGGCCGCACCCACGGTCGCGGCGGCGCCGTCGGGGACGGCGAGACCGGCGCGCACCAGCCGGTCGGCCAGCCGGCGCACCGCCTCGGCGCCGGCCGCCCGGGTCCGCACGGGCGCGATCCGCGACTGCCCCTCCGGCCCTATGGCCCCTATGACGGACTGCTCGATCTCGTCGCGCCCCCGCGGGTCCACGACCGTGGCCCAGCCGGTGTGCGCGAGCAGCAGGCGCCGCTGGCGGGCCATGGAGACAAGGGTCACATCCGCGACCCGGGCGGGGCCGCCGGAGAGGAACGCGGCCTCGTACAGCGTCAGCTCGTGCTCATGCCTGTGCTCATGTCTGTGCTTGTGCGCCTGGTCCGCCGTCGCGGCATCCGTGTCCAGGGCCGTCGCGCGGACGGCCGCCAGACACAGCCGGGTGCAGGCCGTACCGGCGAAAGCCCAGGCCAGGAGCAGGAGTAGGACCCAGAACATGACGTGTTTCTATGCCAGAGGCCTGGGTGAACGCCATGCCTTGTTCATTATCCGGACACAGTGTTAGCGGTCTGTGACGTTCCGTTTCCCGCCCAGGTCGGGCCGGGTCAGGGGCTGCTCGGCGGCGGGCTGGTGGTGGCGGGCGGCATGGAGTACGACTCGCTCGGCGCGGGCGTGACCGGCACGGCGGCGCTGGGGGCGACCGCCGGCGGGGTCGGCACGGGGGTGGGGGAGGCGGCCAGCTCCTTGGCGAGCGCGGCGAAGTCGACGTACCCCGTCGCCTCCAGGACCTTGATGTGGTCCAGGACGGTCGCGTTGGCGTCGTCGGCGAGATCGCGGACCAGGGAGTTCTGGGTGTCGGCCCGGACCTGTGCGGTCAGCGTGTACACCCGGCCGTGCGCAAGCCGCACGACCCCGGCGAACTGGCGGTCGAAGTCCTCCCCCTGTGCCGCTCCGAGGGTGTCGAGCCACTGGTTCTGCTGCGTGTTCGGCTCGTTGGGCAGCGGTACGCCGAGCTGGGTGGCGACGGTGCGGACATGCGCGTCCAGCGAGGTGTGCCCGTCGACCAGGTGCTGGCCCGCCGTACGGACGGCCGCCGTGGTCCCCTTCCGCTCCGCCAGCTCACCGGCGGGCAGCTCCCAGAGGCTCGCCAGCCGGACCTTGGTGATGAAGTCCCGGTCCTCCGTGGACAGGGGGCCGTAGGGGGTCGTCACGGTCTGCGTGCTCAGCACGTCGGCGCCGGCCGCGTCCTGCCGGTCGGCGTAGGACCAGAGCGGGTAGAGCAGCGCCGCCGCGGTCGCCGCGAGGGCCGCGATGACGAGCCCGGTGCCGCTGAATATGCCTCGGCCCTTGATCGGGGGTCGGGGTCGCATGGCGCCTCCTGTAGCGCACCGCACGCGAATGTGCCTGGGGGGTGGGTGCGGGCGGCATATTACTGCGAGTTCCCTGCGGGGTTCCGACCGCTTGCGCAGGGTCGTCGTCCTGCCACGCTGCGTCGGCGGCCGCGGGTGCGTTGTGGCCGGTCACGCCCACGCGGCGGAGCCGCGTATCGGATACAGCCCCGCGCCCCTGGGGAGCCGCAGGGCCGTCGCCTTCGCGGCACGCCGCCGACGCCCGTGAGCGACCCCCGGTCAGCCCCCGCGCCGTACCAGGACCCTCCGCGTCGCCCGGGCCACCCGCCCGCCGGGCCTCGGGGCCGGGCCCGCTCGGTCCAGCCACCACTCCTGCAGGGCCCGCCGGGAACCAGCGTCCTCCGGTCGCCCGGCCCGCAGCAGATGCCCGGCGAAGTCCAGGGCGTCCCGCCGGTAGCCCCCGCTCATCGGCCGCTGCCGCGCGTACTCCAGGAACGCCGTCCGGTACCCCTCGCCGAGGATCACCGGCAGCTCGGGGGCCACCTTCGCCACCACGTCCGCCCGCTTCGCCGCGAGCGCCCGCGCCTGCACCCCCATCCGCGCCCGGTCGAACCCCTCCGGCACCGGAGTCCCGGCCACCAGCGAGGACAGTACGGCGGCCTGGGCGACGCCGACCCGCTCCCGCGCGCCGACCACCGGCCGTGTGAGCACGGCGACACCCCTGCCCGCCGGGCAGGTGCCGGCGGCGGCCCCCGTACCGCCACCGGCACCGGCCCTCTCCCGGCCGGCCGTCACCGCCTCTCGGATCAACGTCAACTCCCGTTCCAGTTCGGCCGGTTCGGGAAAGTTCTCGTCCCGTTCCAGCAGGACACCGGGCGGGGCGGTGCGGGAGGCCAGGTCGGTCAGGATGTCGAGCACCGGGCGCGGCACGGGGTGTGCGTGGCTGTCGTGCCAGACGCCGTCGCGCTCGAAGCCGCCCGCGACATGGACGTAGGCGATCGCCTCCACGGGCAGCGCGGCCAGCGCCTCGCCCGGGTCCTCGCCCCGGTTGACGTGGTTGGTGTGCAGGTTGGCCACATCGATCAGCAGTCGTACGCCGGTGCGCTCGACCAGCTCGGACAGGAACTGCCCCTCGGTCAGCTCCTCGTCCGGCCAGGAGAACAGCGCGGCGATGTTCTCCAGGGCCAGTGGGACGGGCAGGGCGTCCTGGGCGATGCGCACGTTCTCGCAGAGCACGTCCAGGGCGTCCCTGGTGCGCGGCACCGGCAGCAGGTGCCCGGCCTCCAGAGGCGGGGAGGCGGTGAGCGGGCCGCCCCCGCGGACGAACGCGATGTGCTCGGTGACCAGGGGCGAGCCGAGGGCCTGCGCCCGCTCGGCCAGCGCCGTCAGCCGGGCCTCGTCGGGGCGGTCGGCGCCGCCGAGGCCGAGGGAGACCCCGTGCGGGATCACGGTCACCCCGCGCTCGCGCAGCCGCAGCAGCGACTCCGGAAGGTGGCCGGGGCAGACGTTCTCCGCCACTGCCTCCACCCAGTCGATGCCCGGCATGCGCTCCACGGCGTCCGCGATCTCCGGCCGCCAGCCGATCCCCGTGCCCAGTCGCCGCACGACTCCCCCCTCCGTCGAATGACGGGGGTATGGCCCTCGCGCCCGGACCCGAACCTCCTCCATGTCGTGTTCAGAGCAACATTTGAGCTTCAGCCCCGTGCCGGCCACCGCTCGGGGCTACGGCCCAGCAGGCGCAGCGCCTCCTCCAGCGGGCCGGATCCGCCGGGTACCTCCAGTGCCGGGGCGAAGGCGAAGCCCGGGCCGCGTCGGCCGGGATCGTCCGGTACCGCACGGGCCACGGCGAGCGCGGCGACCAGGACGTGCTCGGGGAACTCCACGGGGACACCGAGGGCCGAGGCGACGTCCCAGGCGTGCACGACATAGTCGACGAAGTGGAAGCTGACCGCTCGGTGGCCAGGAACGCCGCCCAGGTTCGGCAGCGTGAACTCCCTTGCTGTCACACCCGGTTCGGCGAAGGCCGCGAGCACCGAGGCGGCGGCCGACCGGTGGGCCCCGGCGGGCGCGCTCATCTCCTCCGCCTCCCGCCAATGCTCCGGCTCCTGTCCCGCCCCGCGCGCCGCGGCGGCGAACCCGAGGTGCTGTGCGGTCATGTGCGCGACGAGCCGGCGCAGGGTCCAGCCCGCGCAGGGGGTGTCCGACGTCCAGTCCGCGTCCGTGGCCAGGTCCACCACGCGCACGGCCTCCTGGACGGCGATCCGGTCGAGTTCCACGAAGTCCGTTCCGGTCACAGTCATGGCCCGAGCATAAAACAAAGCGAACGATCGTGCTCATTTATTTGGAGGCCGACCGCAGCTTCAACTGGGCTCCAGGTCAGAGGACTTGGGGAAGGTCGGGAGGCTTGGGGAAGGTCAGGGGACCTGGGGGAGCGTGACACCGTCCACGGCCGCGCCGCGCAGCCGCTCCGCGATGCCCACCCGGGCCCTGCGGTACGCGGTCTCCTCGCCGTGCAGGACCGACAGGGCGTTCGCCGTCTCCAGCAACGCCACCAGTTCGAAGGCGAGTTGCGGGACATCGGTGTCGGCGCGCAGCTCACCCGCCGTACGCGCCTCCTCGATCGTGCGCTCGACACGGGCCGACCAGTCGCGCTGCGCGCGGACCACGGCGTCGTGCACGGGCCCCGTCCGCGCGTCGAACTCGGCCATGGCGCCGTAGAAGAAGCAGCCGCCGGGGAAGACCCGGCCGCGCGAGTACTCCAGCCACAGCTCGCACAGCCGCCACACCCGGCCGACACCGGGCGGGGCCTCGGCCGCGGGCCGGAGCACCCGGTCGGTGTAGATCCGGGCAGCCTCCCGAATGGTGGCCAGCTGCAGTTCCTGCTTGGAGCCGAAGAGCGCGAACACCCCGCTCTTGCTCAGCTCCAGCTCGGCGGCGAGGCGGCCGACGGTGAGCGCCTCCAGGCCCTCGACCGAGGCGATCTCCACCGTGCGGCGCAGCACCAGCCGACGGGTGCGATTGCCCCGCTCGACCCGCCCGTCGACCCGCGTCATCGGTCTCTCCTAGCGCAGCGCGGGATGGTCGGCGACGACCGTGCAGCTGCCCGGCGCGATCTCCGTGAACCCGGCATCCCTGACCACCGGCAGCCGGCTGCCGGTCAGCAGGGGCCAGTCGGCGGGGTCGGCCGTACGGACGGCCAGCGCGAAGCCCGCGTCGCGCCAGGCGGCGCGCTCCGCGTCGGACAGCGCCCACCAGGCCAGCTGGGCGCCGTGCCCGGCCTGGGCCATCGCCTTCCCGGCCGACATCTCCAGCTCCGGGTTCAGCCACAGCGCGGGCTGTACCGGGCCGGCGGCGACGGGTGGCTCCGGGTCGTCCAGCTCGGTGCCCGACACCTGGAGCTTGGCCAGGTCCTTGGGCCAGCCGTCGAGCGGGATCGGCGGGAAGACCCGCACCTCGGCGGACTTGCCGGTCACCGTGACCCCGGGCAGCGCCTCGGCCCGCCGCCACTCGGCGCCGCGGGCCCGCCGGACGACCTTGCGGATCCGGGCGTCCTCCCAGCTCCGCACCGCCTCGGCCCACTCCCCGTCCCCGTGCGCCCGTTCGTCCGCCAGCAGCACCAGGACCGCCCGCGCGGCCGTCTCCAGCGCATCGGTACGCGCGGGCGGCGCGCTCTTCTCGATCCGCGCGACGAGAGGCAGCACGAACTGGGGCGCCTCGTCGCGCGGGTTGCGCTCGCAGTGGAAGGGACTGTCGCTGGGGGACGTCGAAGCAGGGCTCACACCAGCCAACCCTAAGGGGCGCGGGGTGGTATCCGGCATGCGGCCACCGCGGCCACAATGCCCCCATGCAACGTGATCTACGGCTGGCGGGCGTGGGCCGCCGCTACGGCCTGCGCGGCCCCTGGGTGTTAAGAGGCATCGACCTCACCGTCACCCCCGGAACCCTCACCCGCATAGAAGGAGCGAACGGCACCGGAAAGTCCACCCTGCTCCGCCTCCTCGCAAGGCTGGACGCCCCCAGCGAGGGCCGCGTCACCGGCCGCCCCCGCACGGCGTACGTCCCGGAACGGTTCCCGTCCGCGCTCCCCTTCACCGCCCTCGGCTATCTCGTCCGCCTCGGGACGGTGCACGGCCTGAGCCGCCGGACGGCACAACGCGCCGCGGGCACCTGGCTGGAGCGCTTCGGCGCCGGGGCGTACGCCGGTACGCCCCTGGCGCAGCTGTCGAAGGGCAGCAGCCAGAAGGTGGCCGTCGCGCAGGCCCTGCTCGGCGAGCCGGAGCTGCTGGTGCTGGACGAGGCCTGGACCGGCCTGGACACGGCGGCGCGGGCCGAGCTGGAGGGGGCGGTGGCCGAGCGGACCGCCGCCGGGGGCGCCGTGGTGTTCGTCGACCACGACCCGCGCCGGCTGGCCGGGGCGCCCGACGCGACATACACCGTGCTCGGCGGCGCTCTCAAGCGCCCTACGCGCGGCGGGAGTTCGCCGACCGGGCCGCTCACCCTGGTCACCGTGCGCGGGCCGGCCGGCGGACAGCTGCCGCCCGACGCGGCCCGGACCGCCGCCTCGGCCGAGGAGACCGCGCCCGGTGTCCACCGCCTCGCCGTGCCCGCATCCCACTCCGACGTCGTCCTGCGCACCCTGCTCACGGCCCGCCCGCCCTGGCACGTGGTGAGTGTCACCCCGCCCCCGGACGATCCCGAACCGAACCCCGGAAGCCGCTCATGACCGCACTCCTGCGCTACCAGGCCGACCTGCTGGTGCGCTCCCAGCGCTGGCTGCCGCCGGTGATCCTGTACGCAGCGTTCCTCGGGATCGGTGTGCAGAGCGGCCAGCCGATCCTCGACTCGCTCGGCTACACCGCCGCCGGTCTGCTCCCGGTGGCCGCCTGGCTGGTGCGCATCTGCGTCACCGGCGAGCCGGACGCGGCCCGCGCCTGTGTCGCCGCCGCGCGCGGCCCGATGCGGGCCCACCTCGCCTGTCTGCTGACGGCGCTGCTCGCGGCGGTGGCGCTCGGGTTGGTGGCGACCGCGGTGGTGACGCTGATCAGCGATCCGGCGAGCAACGGGCACCAGGTCCGCGTGTCCCTGCTGCGGGCGGGCGCCGCCGGACTGCCGGCCACGCTCACCTGCGCGCTGCTCGGCGCGGCCGTCGGCGCGCTCACCAACCGGCCGCTGCTGCGCTCCACCGGCCGGGCCGTGCCCGCGATGCTGCTGGGCGCGCTGCTCGCGGTGGTGCTCACCGGCTCCCCGGCGCAGGCCGCGGTCCAGGGCCTGGTCACCGGCTCGCAGACCGGCCGGGCATCGGTGCCGGTGCTGCCGCTGGGCGGGGCGGCCCTGCTCACGGCTGCGGCCTTCGCCGTGGCCGCCCGGCTCACCGCCCGCCGGTCACCCTGAGCGGGCGGTGCCCCGGCTTCCCGCGCGGGCCGCTCAGCGGTGTCCGCGGCTCTCGCCGATCAGCTCGGAGACCTTCACGAACCGGTAGCCGCGCCCCCGCAGTTCCGGTACGACCGCGCGGACGACCCGCTCGGTGGTCGGGGCGGCGCTGCGGGTGCAGTGCATGACCACCACCGAGCCGGGCTTCACCCCGTCCAGCACCTGCTGGGTGACGGCGTCGGCGTCCGTGGCGAACGCGTCGCCGCTCACCACGTCCCACTGCACCGCGGTCACCCCGAGCCCGCTCAGCGCGCGCAGTGCCCGCTGGTCGTAACAGCCGCCGGGGAAGCGGAAGTAGGGCAGCGGGCGCGGCACGCCCGCGTTGTGCAGGGAGGCGTACGCCCGTTCCACGTCCGAGCGCATCTTGTCGGCGGCCACCGTCGGCAGGCCGTAGCAGTCGTCGGTGAAGGCGTAGTGGCTGTAGGAGTGGTTGGCGACCTCGAACTGCGGGTCGTTGCCGAGGCTGCGGGCCTCGGTCGGGTACTCGTCGGCCCACCGGCCGGTCATGAAGATCGTCGCCGGCACCTTCAGCGCCCGCAGGGTGCCGATGAGGTCCGGGTTGTCGAAGTGTTCGCCGGCGGCCGCGCGAGGTCCCTGGTCCGCGGTCATGTCGGCGTCGAAGGTCAGCGCGACGGTCTTGCCCTGGGTGCGCGGGCCGTGCTCGAAGACCGGGGTCAGACCGCCGGGGCCCGGGGCCAGCACGGGCGGGCGCGAGGCGGACGGGGAGGCGGAGGCGGGGGGCTCGGCGGGGGCCGGGCGGGCACTGCCCGTGGGGCCCGCGCTACCGCAGGCGGCGAGGGCCGCGCCCAGGGCGCAGACGGCGGTGAGGCGGCGTACTTGAGGGATCACTGTAGGAAAATAGGACTGGATAGCCGTTTTGTGATGCTATGGCCGTCGGCGTGGCGATACGGTCACCCGCACGGCGGTGTCCCCCTACTCCCGCCGCCGGCACGGGAGTTGGCGTCCAGGCGACCCGGATCCGCACATGGAAGCGGCAGCGGAGCGCATACCGCGACTCCGCTGCCGCTGAGGCGTGGCGACCTCACGTGCACCTCCGGAGCTGCTCACGGATCTGTCCGTGTGCGCGTGAGGTCGCCACGCATGTCCCCTGTCGGCGGTGCGGAGGCCGGCCGGTCCACCGGTCGCCGGACCGGCCCCCGCCTTCCGCCGCCAGGAGCTTGGGAACGGGCCTTCTAGTCGCCGGCGCTGTTGTTGCAGCCCATGGACGATCCGATGTGGGTGCCTTGTGCGCCCGGGTCGCCTTCGCCGTTGAGCGCGTTGCCGAGCAGGCCGTTGAGAATGCCGACCTCGCCGAGGACGTCGAGGTTCAGGTCGTGGTCCTTGCACTGGGAGCTTTGCATGACGCCGTCGTGGTCGTGTCCTCCGCCGGCATAGGCAGTGCCGGCGGTTGCGAGTCCGACGGTGCTGACGGCGGCGACCAGAACGGCGGCCTTGCGAAGTCTGTGCATGTCATCTCCATGGTGTGAGCGGGGAAGCGGTCTGCAGCAGATCGACTTCTTACAGTCACGGAGATTAGTGTGAAAATCACCCAAAGCGGACACGACGCGCCGGTGTTTTGATCTTAATTCAGGCGCTGTCCAGCATCCGTGCCCGCGCGCGACGGCCGCGGCACCACCCGCACTACCCCCGGCCGTACCGGCCTGTCAGCGTGCCCGCGGCGAGCGTATGGCCGGACAGCGCCCGCAGCAGCTCGGCGGACGAGGCCCGCGCGGTCAGCGACATGCGGCGGTCGGTGGCGTAGACCGTGAGGACGTAATGGTGCGGGTGGTCTCCGCGCGGCGGGCAGGGGCCGCCGTAGCCGGGCCTGCCGAAGTCGTTGCGGCCCTCGGTCGCCCCTCGCGGATGCTCTCCTGCGGACAGCTGCCTCGTGTGCGGGTCGATGTCCCACGCCAGCCAGTGCGTGAACGTGCCGTGCTGGGCGTCGGTGTCCAGCAGAAGCAGGGCCAGCGAGGCAGTCCGCGCGGGTACGGCGCCGAGGGCCAGCGGGGGTGAGACGTCCGCGCCGTCGCAGGTGTGGCGGCGCGGGATGGTGCCGCCGTCGGCATACGCGGAACTGGTGACGGTCAGCCGGCGGGCGGCGGTGGGGGAGGCGGTGGCGGCCGGTGCGCCACCGCCGTCGCCGCAGCCCGCCACTACGGCCGTCGCGGCGACGGCGCTCGCGACGGCCATGATGATCAACCGGTTCCTGCGCATACCCGGCACGCTAGCCGGAGCGTTAGCCGGAACGCGGTTCCCCGTCACCGTTCGGCGTGGGCTGCTGGTTGCCCCGCTCCAGGAAGTGCAGCAGTTCCACCGGGATGGGCAGGACCAGAGTGGAGTTCTTCTCGGCGGACACCGCCATCACCGTCTGCAGCAGCCGCAGCTGGAGAGCGGCGGGTGTGTCGGCCATCTGCTGGGCGGCCTCGGCCAGCTTCTTGGAGGCCTGGAGTTCGGCGTCGGCGTTGATGATCCGCGCCCGGCGTTCCCGGTCGGCCTCGGCCTGGCGGGCCATGGACCGCTTCATCGTGTCGGGCAGGGAGACGTCCTTGATCTCCACCCGGTCGACCTGGATGCCCCAGCCGACGGCAGGGCTGTCGATCATCAGCTCCAGGCCCTGGTTGAGCTTCTCGCGGTTGGAGAGCAGATCGTCCAGATCGCTCTTGCCGATGATCGACCTGAGCGATGTCTGCGCCATCTGCGACACCGCGAACTTGTAGTCCTCGACCTTCACCAGCGCGCTCGCCGCGTCGACCACCTTGAAGTAGACGACCGCGTCCACGCGGACGGTGACGTTGTCGCGGGTGATGCCCTCCTGGGCCGGGATCGGCATCGTCACGATCTGCATGTTGACCTTCTGCAGCCGGTCCACGAAGGGGATGATCAGCGTGAACCCCGGTGACCGTACGTCACCCGCGAGGCGCCCGAGCCTGAACAGCACGCCCCGTTCGTACTGCTTGACCACACGGGCCGCCATCCCCAGGTACACCAGTCCGGCACAACCCGCCGCGGCGATCGCTCCCAGCAGCTCCTGGACCATGATGACCTCCTCACAGAGAGGCCGGTGTTTGTCCGCTGCTGTAACGATATGCCACTTCCAGGCCAACCGAGCCGGAGGTGGCCGCGGCCGCGGGTCCAGGGGGCGCAGGCCCCGCTGGACCGGCCACCGCGGGCGGCCTCAGCCCACCGGCACCGTCAGTCTCACCGGCTCCGTCCCCACCGCGCTGTGCCGTTCCGCCCAGCTCTCCAGGGCCGTACGGCAGGCGTGGTCGAGGTGGTGCAGGCCGGACAGGTCCAGGCGGACCGGGCGGTCCTGGGGGAGCGACTCCAGGCTGTCCAGGATCTTCGGCAGCCGCAGGAAGGTCGCGTTGCCCGTGAGATGGGCGTCGATCGGGCCCGCGCCCTTGTCGATCACCTCCAGCCCGATGTGCGAGGCCTCCCAGGCCGTCTTGACCACGGCCAGGGCCAGGCCGATCAGCACGCCCTCGAACATGCTGACCGCCACGATGGACAGGGCGGTGACGGACAGGATCAGCGCCTCGCCCCGGTGCTCGCGCCACAGCCCGGCCAGTGCCCGCACCGGGACCAGCTTGGCGCCGGAGTGGACCAGGATGCCGGCGAGCGCCGGGATCGGGATGTAGGCCAGCACGTTCGGCAGCAGCGCGGCGAACAGCAGCAGCCACACCCCGTGCAGCACCCGGGAGGCCTTCGTACGGGCGCCTGCCTGGACGTTGGCCGCGCTGCGCACGATCACCGCGGTCATCGGCAGCGCGCCCAGCAGCCCGCACAGCGTGTTGCCCGCGCCCTGGGCGAGCAGCTCCTTGTCGTACGCGGTGCGCGGCCCGGTGTGCAGCCGGTCCACGGCCGCCGCGCTGAACAGCGACTCGGCGGAGGCGATCAGCGTGAAGGCGACGACCGTGCCGAGCACCCCGACGCCCGCCAGCTCGCCGAAGGCGCTCAGCGGCGGCGGCTGTACGGCCTCCAGCAGGCCCTGCACCTCGACCGTGGCCACCGGCAGGTCCAGCGTGAACGCGGCCACCGTGGCGAGGCCGACCGCGGCCAGCGGCCCGGGCAGCGTCCGCACCTTCGCCGGGACATGCTTCCAGAGCAGCAGCACCGCGATCGTGCCCGCGCACACCGCGATCGAGGCCACCGCCTTGCCGTCGCCGAGGGCGTCCAGGAACGCCCCGGGCAGCCCGGCGATCTTGCCCAGTCCGGAGCCGGGGGCCTTGGCCGCCAGCGCCGGATACAACTGCCCGGCGATGAGGACCAGTCCGATCCCGGCCAGCATGCCCTCGACGACGGAGACCGAGATGGCGCGGAAGTAACGGCCCAGCTTCAGCAGGCCCATGCCCATCTGGAGCAGTCCGGAGACGAGCACGATCGCGCCGAGCACGGGCAGCCCGAACTCCTTGACCGCTTCGAGGACGAGGACTGTCAGGCCGGCCGCCGGACCCGACACCTGAAGGCTGCTGCCGCGCATCAGCCCGGTGACGAGTCCGCCCACGATGCCGGTGATCAGGCCGAGTTCGGCCGGGACCCCGGAGGCGACGGCCACGCCGACGCACAGCGGCAGCGCGACCAGGAAGACGACGAGAGAGGCGGCGAAGTCCTGCCGCAGATACGGGAAGCGGGCTATGAGAGTGGTGTTCTTGCTGGTCATCGGCGCGCTCACAGGGACTCGAAGGTGTCGGTCTGCGGGCGGTGCGCCCGTACTGCCCCGGTGTGCACCTCGTAGTACCAGGCGTGCAGGCCGAGTTGGCCCTCGGCGAGCTTCCGCTCGACGCACGGGTACGAGTGCAGCCGCAGCAACTGGGTCAGGACATGGGCCTGCACACCCTGGGCGACTTCCGGGTCCTCGACCGCGCCGGCGGGGCGCGGGGTGGCGTGCGCGAGCCAGTCGCGCACGGCGGGTACGGCGGTCAGGTCGTCGCCGCGCACCAGCGCGCCGACGGCACCGCAGTGCGAGTGACCGCAGACGACGATGTCGCGGACGCCGAGCACCTCCACGGCGTACTCGATGGTGGCGGCCTCGCTGGTGGGGTGGAGCGAGGTGTGGGGCGGGACGATGTTGCCCGCGGTGCGCAGCTCGAAGAGCTGGCCGGGGCGGGCGCCCGTGATCAGGGCCGGGACGACCCGGGAATCGGAGCAGGTGATGAACAGCACCTGTGGGGACTGGCCTTCGGCGAGCTTGGCGAACTCCTCAGGGCGCTGTCCGAAGGTACGGGCGTTGTCGATGAGGGGCTGCATATGCGTGAGTTCCTCCTGGCGCGCCTGAGCGGCGCGTCGGACTTGAACGACGGGTGTGGGGGGGAGCGCGCAGCGCAGGTCAGCAGCGGAAGACCTGAAGCGCTGCCGGGATGTGCGCTCCGCGGGCTCTGGAGGCCGGGTCGTGCGCGGTGCCGGGAGTGTGCGAAGGGCCCGTACCGGCTGCCCGGCCGGATATGAGGGGGTGCGTCTGCGCGCAGCCGGGGGCCGAGCAGCGCTGCCGGTCGCGCAGACGCGAAAGAGCCAGGGGTGCGCCCGGGACGCCCGGGGTGCGGACCGACTCCTTCTCCTCGCGCACCGGCGGTACGGAGGACGGATTCGCCGGAACGACGGACTCAGTCGTGGCCTGAACGTGACTGGGCGTGTGCGCGGTTGCGAAGGTCGCGGTGAGGGCGAAGAGCTGGAGCGTGAACAGCAGTACCGCGAGGAGGGCGGAGCGCGGCCGGGTCGTCGTACCTCGGAACATGCGCCCCCCTTCGGAAGTTCACGCCTCTTGTCCAGACCAAACACTGGTCAATGGATGGTCAAGAAACACGTTAACCCTGCAAAGTCCTTTGCAGGGTTAACAGCACGTTACGAGCGCAAGAGAGCGTGAAAACCGCCGGTCGCGTGGCGCGATCCGGCTCTTGACTACGAGCCGACGAGCCCCTTCGCGTCACGGGCCAGCGCGGTGAGCCGGGAGATGGCGCGGAAGTACTTCTTGCGGTAGCCGCCGTTCAGCATCTCCTCGCTGAACAGCCTGTCGAACGGCAGCCCCGAGGCCAGCACCGGGACCTCGCGGTCGTAGAGCCGGTCCGCGAGCACCACGAGCCGCAGTGCCGTCGACTGGTCCGGCACCGGCCGCACATCGGTGAGGTACACCGCCGTGACGCCGTCGGTCAGTGCGCCGTACCGGCTCGGGTGGACCCTGGCCAGGTGCTCCAGCAGATGCGGGAAGTCGTCGAGCGAGGCGCCCGCGGTGGCGTAGGCCGCCTTCGTCACCTCTTCGTCGGAGAAGGGCTTCGGGGCCTCGGGCAGACCGCGGTGCCGGTAGTCCTCGCCGTCGATGCGCAGCGTGCGGAAGTGGGCCGAAAGCCCCTGTATCTCGCGCAGGAAGTCGGCGGCCGCGAACCGGCCCTCGCCGAGCTTGCCGGGCAGCGTGTTGGAGGTGGCGGCCAGTGCGACGCCCGCCTCGACCAGTTTGCCGAGCAGCGTCGACACGAGGACCGTGTCACCCGGGTCGTCCAGCTCGAACTCGTCGATGCACAGCAGGCTGTGGCCGGACAGGGTCTGCACCGTCTGCTGGAAGCCGAGGGCGCCGACCAGGTTCGTCAGTTCCACGAAGGTGCCGAACGCCTTGCGGGACGGCTCGGCGGGGGTGGCGTGCCACAGGGAGGCGAGCAGGTGGGTCTTGCCGACGCCGTAGCCGCCGTCCAGGTAGACCCCGCGCGGGCCGGCCGGGGCCTTGGGCGTTCTGGTTCTGAAGCCGAAGAAGCCGCGCTTGCCGGCGCCGGAGGCGTGCGCCCCGCCGAGCCCGGCCGCGAACCCCTCCAGCACCCCTACTGCCTCGGTCTGGCTGGGCTGGTTGGGGTCCGGTATGTACGTCGAGAAACGGACCGAGTCGAAGCGCGGCGGCGGCACCATCTCGGCGACCAGCCGGTCCGCGGGGACACGCGGCTCACGTTCACACAGGGAGAGGGGGCCCGCGTCGATCACAGGGCTGGATCCGGGGGCGGCGGTGGAGGACGACACGGTTACCCATGCTAAGCGCCGTGTCACACTGCACGTCATGCGACGCCTGTTCCCTGTGACCGACGAAACAGCAGCCCAGGCCTCCGGCGGGACGCCGGAGGGGGCGGGGGCGAGGGGGATTTCGGGGGCCGGGGTGACGGATGGGCCCGGGGTTCGAGTGACGGACGGGGCCCGGGAGACGGATGTGCCCGGTGCGCCCGATGTCACCGCACTCGTCGATCGCGAGTGGAGCCTCGCCGAGCTGGCCGCCGCCTACGCCTACCCCGAGCCGGAGCCGGGCGCCCTCAGGCCCTGGCTGCGGGCCAACATGGTCTCCACGCTCGATGGCGCCGCCCAGCACGAGGGGCGCTCCCAGCCCATCTCCAGCGCCGCCGACATGCGGATCTTCGGCACGCTGCGAGCCCTCGCGGACGTGATCGTGGTGGGCGCGGAAACGGTACGGCAGGAGGGGTACCGCCCCGCACGCGCGCGTGCCGAGTTCGCCGGAGCCCGCAAGGCCGCGGGGCAGGCCCCGGCACCGGCGATCGCCGTCGTCTCCGCGAGCCTGGAGCTGGACCTCTCGCTCCCGCTGTTCACCTCGCCCCAGGTGCCCACGCTGATCCTGACCGGGGCCGCGGCCGCCCCCGACCGGGTCGCCGCCGCCCAGAAGGCCGGGGCCACGGTGGTGATCGCCGGTGAGGGCATGGGCATCGAGCCCGCGCGGGCGGTCCGCGCCCTCGCCGGCCTCGGCCACACCCGGCTGCTCACCGAGGGCGGCCCCCGGCTGCTCGGCCAGCTGATCGCCGCCGAGGTGCTGGACGAGATGTGCCTGACCCTTTCGCCCATGCTCACCGCGGGCGACGCGCAGCGCATCGCCGGGGGGCCGTCGGTCGCCGTGCCGCGCCGGTTCGAGCTGGTGTCCCTCCTTGAGGAGGCCGGATTTCTGTTCGGCCGTTACCGTCGGTCCTAAATAAGCGGAATCTGTCGTTCCGTTTGGTTTCCGGAGGGCAGACTTAGTCCGGCAGAACCCGTGCGATCACGGGGCAGGATGGTTTCCGCAGGGGCTCCGTCAGGGCCCACGGAGGAGAAGAGGCGTTTGGTGTTCACGAGCGTTCTGATGATCGAGAAGGCCTTGACGTCCGCCGACGTGGAGTTCGTCACCACCTTGCACGGGGACGAGCCGGTCGCATTCCACGTGCTCCTCCAGCCGCGCGGCGACCAGGCGGACCGCCTGCTGCGGGCCATCGACGACATCGCGCTCGGCGAACTCGACGAGGCGGTCCGTGAGGGCGAGACGCCCGAGGGCGAGGACGCCAGGAGCGTCGGACAGCAGGCGCTGGACGTCTCCGTGCAGGCGTTGCGCTCGGCGGGGAGCCAGGCGGAGGGGCGGCTGGTCGAGGATCATCCGCTGGACGCGCTGAAGTCGCTCGTGGCCGAGGCGTCGGCCGACGAGGTGATCGTGCTGACCGATCCGCACTATGTGGAGGAGTTCTTCCACCGGGACTGGGCCTCGCGGGCGCGGCACAAGGTGGGGGTGCCGGTGCTGAAGCTCTTCTCGCACAGCAAGGTGTGAGGGACCCGGTGCCTCAGCGCATAGGCTAGGGCCGCTCTCGTACGTACCGTCCCCTGGGGAGAACCACATGGCACCCGGCCTTCCTGCCGCCATGGACCGACCGCACTTCATCGGCATCGGCGGCGCCGGGATGTCGGGGATCGCCAAGATCCTCGCGCAGCGCGGGGCCGAGGTGGCCGGCAGCGACGCCAAGGAGTCGGCGACCGCCGAGGCGCTGCGGGCGCTCGGGGTCACCGTGCACATCGGGCATGCCGCGGAGCACCTCGCCGACGACGCCAGCTGCGTCGTCGTGTCGTCGGCGATCCGCGAGGACAACCCCGAGCTGGCCCGCGCGGCCGCACTGGGCATCCCGGTGGTGCACCGCTCCGACGCGCTCGCCGCGCTGATGGAGGGCCTGCGGCCGATCGCCGTGGCCGGCACCCACGGCAAGACGACGACCACCTCGATGCTGGCCGTCTCCCTGACCGAGCTGGGCCTTGAGCCGTCGTACGCCATCGGCGGCGACCTGGACGCGCCCGGCTCCAACGCGCTGCACGGCGAGGGCGACATCTTCGTCGCCGAGGCGGACGAATCCGACCGCAGCTTCCACAAGTACGCGCCCGAGGTCGCGATCGTCCTCAACGTCGAGCTGGACCACCACGCCAACTACGCCTCGATGGACGAGATCTACGAGTCCTTCGAGACCTTCGCCGGAAAGATCGTGCCGGGCGGGACGCTCGTCGTCTCCGCCGACCAGCAGGGGGCGCGGGAGCTGACCCGGCGGCTCGCGGGCTCGGTGAGGACCGTGACGTACGGCGAGGCCGAGGACGCCGACGTACGGGTGACGGCCGTCGTACCGCAGGGGCTCAAGAGCCAGGTCACCGTCCTGCTCAACGGGCAGGAGCTGACCTTCGCCGTCTCCGTGCCCGGCCGGCACTACGCCCTGAACGCCGTCGCCGCGCTCACCGCCGGTGCCGCGCTCGGCATCCCGGCCGCGGAGCTGGCGCCCGCGCTCGCCTCGTACACCGGGGTCAAGCGGCGCCTGCAGCTCAAGGGCGAGGCCGCCGGTGTGCAGGTCATCGACTCCTACGCCCACCACCCCACCGAGATGACCGCCGACCTGGAGGCCATGCGCGCCGCCGCCGGCGACTCCCGCATCCTCGTCGTCTTCCAGCCGCACCTGTTCTCCCGCACCCAGGAGCTGGGCAAGGAGATGGGCCAGTCGCTGGCCCTCGCCGACGCCTCCGTGGTCCTCGACATCTACCCGGCCCGCGAGGACCCGATCCCCGGTGTGACCAGCGAGCTGATCATCGAGGCCGCGCGCGCCGCCGGCGCCGACGTCACCGCCGTGCACGACAAGGCCGAGATCCCCGCAGTGATCGCGGGAATGGCGAAGCCCGGTGATCTCGTTCTCACCATGGGCGCGGGCGACGTGACCGACCTGGGCCCGCTGATCCTGGACCGCCTGTCGCAGTAATAAGGGGCTGAGGCTCATGTCGTACGACGTCGAGAAGCCGGACGAGCAGTGGCGAGCGGAGCTGAACCCGGCCGAGTACGCCGTGCTGCGCCAGGCCGCCACCGAGCCTGCCTTCACCGGTGAGTACACGGACACCAAGACCAAGGGTGTCTACTCCTGCCGTGCCTGCGGCGCCGAACTGTTCGTCTCCGACACCAAGTTCGAGTCGCACTGCGGCTGGCCGTCCTTCTACGACCCAAAGGACACCGACGCGGTGGAACTGGTCGACGACCGCTCGCACGGCATGGTCCGCACCGAGGTGCGCTGTGCCCGCTGCGGTTCCCACCTCGGGCACGTCTTCGCGGGCGAGGGCTATCCGACCCCGACCGACCAGCGGTACTGCATCAACTCCATCTCCCTGCGGCTGGACCCCGACGAGGGCTGACCGCGCTCGCCGGCCCAGGCCTCGATCGATCGACACTCCGAATCTGGCAAAAGAGATGCTGGACGCGGCCCATTCGGTTGAAGATGAACACCATCGGAAACCAGGGAGACGGCCGGTGGCCGTACGGGGCTGCCGAGGGCGCGGGGATGGATGAGGCTTATGCCCCACTCGCTCCGGTTTGAGATTCTGTGAGGGTGTTGGGTGTGGCGCGCTGGATCCAGTCCCGTCGCAGGCCGGTGCCCGCCGACGGCGGCCACCACCGCGAGAGCGGCACCGGCCACGAGGGAACCGCGACGTCCGCGCGGGCCGAGGAGTCCCCGGCCGCCCCTGGGGCCGAGGAGACGGCGGAGGGCGGGCCGGCCACCGGGGCGGAGGCGGCCGGCGCGCGGCTGAGCGCGCTGCGAGACGCGCTGGCCGGGATCGGCACGACCCTCGACGAGGCCACGACCTGCGCCGAGCTGACCGGGGCCGCCGTACGGCTGGCCGGCGGCACGGCCGCCGTGATGCGCCGCACCGGCGAGACCATCTCCGGGTACGAGGCGATCACCGGGGACGCCGACGCGCTGCCCGACGCCCGCTGGGCCGCCGCGGTGGCCCGCGAGGCGGGCGTACCGGCGCTCGGCGCGGAGCCGGAGCGCTGGCTGGAGCACCCGGCCGGCACCCGGCCCCGGGCCGCCCTGTGCGCGCCGCTGACCAGCGGCGACGACGGGTACGGCGTCCTGGTGTGGGCGCGCTCCGGGCAGCCGCTGCGCCACGCGGAGGGCGAGCTGCTCAGCCTGCTCGCCGAGCGTGCCGCCTCCCACATCCGGCACGCCCGCGCCTACGAGACCGTCAATCGCACCGCCGGCGACCTGCAGCGCGCCCTGCTCTCCGAACCCGGCCGCCCGCACCCCAACCTCGACATCGCCATCCGCTACCTCCCCGCCGGCGGCGGTGTCCTGGTCGGCGGCGACTGGTGCGAGACGGTACGGCTGCACTTCGGGCGGACCCTGCTGGTGGTCGGCGATGTCATGGGGCACGGCCTGGAGGCCGCCGTCGACATGAACGCCTTCCGTTCCTCCCTGCGCTACATCGCCTCCGCCGACCTGCCTCCGCACCGGGTGCTGCGGCAGATGGACGAGATCGCCTCCAAGGAGGCGGACCTCAGGCCTGCCACCTGTCTGCTCGCCCGTGTCGACCCGGGGCGCCATCAGGTCACGCTGGCCAGCGCCGGGCATCTGCCGCCGGTGCTCATTGCACGGGACGGCCAGGCCTCGATCCTGCCCGTCCCCGTCGGACCGCCGCTGGGCACCGGGCTCGGCGGTTACGAGATGGCCACGTATCCGCTGGCCGCGGGGGAGACCCTGGTGCTGTTCACCGACGGGCTGGTGGAACGCCGCGGCGAGGACATCGACCGGTCTCTGGCCCGGCTGTCCGCCGTCCGCTTCCCCGTCGGGGGCGGGCTCGAAGACGTCCTGGACACCATCCTCAGCCGGCTGGACGCGCGGCACGCGGAGGACGACGTCGCCGCGCTGGCCTGCCGGCCGCACAGCCGACAGGGGGTCTCGCCGTAGGAGTGCCGTTCGTCTGCCGGCTGAGCGTCCTGGGTGGTTGCTCGCGCCCACGCGGCGGTAGGCGCATATCGGATACAGCCCCGCGCCCGTAGTGCCCCGGCAGGCAACGTTCGCCCCGTCGCGACGCTGGGCACTCCCCCACTGCCTTAAGGGCGTGGGAGGTACCCCCACTCTCGCCGCACCGGCCGAAAGCCCACGTACGCCCAGTACGAGGGCTTCCGGCCGGCACTCCCCCAGCCACGGCCGGGGGGACCCCCGGAGCACGCACCGGACGCCGCTCCTCAAGGGCGAGCGTTGCCGGCAGGGGCACTAGGGAGTCGCACCTCCGTCGGCCGTGTCGCTGGGCAGTCGTAGCGTGAACGCGGTCGAGCCCGTCTCCCTTTCCAGCCGCAGGCTTCCCCCGTGCGCCTCTGCCAGCGCCCGGGCCACCGACAACCCCAGCCCGCTGCCGCCCCGGTCGCGGCTGCGGGCCTTGTCCACGCGGTAGAAGCGGTCGAAGACCCGGGCCCGGTCGGCGTCCGGGATGCCGGGGCCCGCGTCGGCGACCCGCGCGCATGCGCCGGAGGCGTCGGCCGAGAGCGTCAGGGAGACCCGCGTGCCGGGCGGGGTGTGCACGGCCGCGTTGGTGAGCAGGTTGTCCAGCACCTGGCGGATGCGGACCGGGTCCAGGCGCAGCCGCAGCGGCCCGGCGCCGGTGTCGACGGTCAGCGGATGACCGGGGTGGCCCGCGCGGAAGGCGTCCGCGGCCTCGCGCACCAGTTCCGTCAGGTCGGTGTCGGCGCAGCGCAACGGCGTGTCGACCTCGGCCGCGTCCAGCCGGGCGAGCAGCAGCAGGTCGTCCAGGAGGATGCCCATCCGGGCGGCCTCGGCGCGTAGGCGGGTCAAGTGGCGGTCGCGTTCGGCGGGTTCGTTGGCGGCCGCGTACTGGAACAGGTCGGCGTAGCCGCGCACCGACATCAGCGGGGTGCGCAGCTCGTGGGAGGCGTCCGCGACGAACCGGCGCAGCCGCTGCTCGGCCCGCGCGCGCACCGCGAGGGAGTCGTCGATGTGCTCCAGCATCGTGTTGAAGGCCGTGCGCAGCTCCTCCACCTCCGGGCCGCCGCCCTTGCGGTCGGCGCGCAGCGGCAGCCGGGCCGCCGGGTCGGTCAGATCGTGCGAGGCGATGCCGTGGGCCGTGTGCGCCATGTCGCTGAGCGGCTGCAGACCCCGGCGCAGCATCGTGCGGCCGATGACCACGAACGCGAGCAGGGCCAGCGTGAACGCGACCACCTGGACGGTGACCAGCTGCCGCACGGTCGCCTCGACGTCCGCCATGGGGGCAGCGCTCACCAGGACCACGCCGGGCGCGACCTCGCAGGCGCGCAGCCGGTAGGTGCCCTCCCCGGCGATGTCCACGGTGCGGAACAGCTCCGTCGAGGAGTGGGCGCGGGTCTCGGCGAGCGCGGTGAACGGGGCGGTGTCGGCGGGCACGTCGGCGGGGGTGCGCAGCCGCGCCGAGCCGCCCGAGACGTCGTAGACGGCCGTGTACCAGCCGTAGTACGGCTGGCGTGTGACCGTGCCGTGCGCGGAGGCGTCCTTGGCCTGCACGACCTGCACCAGCCTCAGCTGGTCGCCGAGCTGCCGTTCCAGATAGCCGCGCATGTACGTGGTCAGGGCCGTGCCGAGCACCGCGAACACCAGCAGGGACAGCGCGCCGAGGCCGAGGGCCAGCCGGGTGCCGAGGCGGAGCCTGCCGTAGGTCCGGCGCAGCCGCCCGGTCACCCGTGATCCCGCCGGGCCGCCCCCGGTCACCTCGCCGCCCGCCGGACCACGTACCCGAAGCCGCGCACGGTGTGGAGCAGCGGTTCCTCGTCCGGACCGTCCAGCTTGCGGCGCAGCCGGCTGACCACCAGCTCCACCACGTTCGACCGGCCGCCGAAGCCGTACTCCCAGACATGGTCGAGGATCTGCGCCTTGGTGAGCACCGACGGCGACCTGCGCATCAGATAGCGCAGCACCTCGAACTCGGTCGGGGTGAGCGCGAGCAGCCGCTCGCCGCGCCGTATCTCGCGGGTGTCCTCGTCCAGCGTCAGATCGGCGACCCGCAGCACGGACCGCTCATAGCCGGGCCCGGCGCTGCGCCGCAGTACGGTGCGCAGCCGGGCCATCAGCTCCTCCACCGCGAACGGCTTGACCAGATAGTCGTCCCCGCCCCGGGTCAGCCCCGCGACCCGGTCGGCGACGCCGTCGCGCGCGGTGAGGAACACGACCGGCACCATCGTCCCCGAGCGGCGCAGCCGGTCCAGGACGCCGAAGCCGTCCAGGTCCGGCAGCATCAGGTCCAGGACCACGATGTCCGGTCCGAACTCGGCGGCACGGCGCAGCGCCTCCTCGCCCGAGTAGGCCGTGACCGCCTCCCAGCCCTCGTACCGGGCGACCGTGGCGACCAGATCGGCGATCGGCGGGTCGTCGTCCACGACCAGCAGTCGTACTTTCTGCACCCGCCCATCCTGCGACACCCGAACGGCCCCGCCCGAGCTGCCCGCCCCCACCGGTCATATCGATACTCAAGTGAAAGTCGTCCGACAGGAGAACGACAGCATCCGCGGGCGAAGCTCGTCACCCAGGACCCGATCAAGGAGATGCCGTCCGTGACGACCCTCCAGACCCGTCCCGCTTCCCCCACAGCGATCCGCCCCCGGGTCGCGGCCCGAACCGGCCTGTACACCCTGCTGGCCGCCAACGCGGCGGTGGTCGCCTGGTTCTTCGTCCAGGCCGGCTTCGCCTCGAACACGCTGATCGTGCTGGGCCGCCTCGCCGGCCTGTACGGCGCGCTCCTCATGGCCTTCCAGCTGCTGCTGGTGGCCCGGCTGCCCTGGCTCGACCGCCGTATCGGCATGGACCGGCTGACCTCCTGGCACCGCCGCACCGGCTTCGGCATCCTGTGGACCCTGCTCACGCATGCCGTGTTCATCACCTTCGGCTACGCCGAGGCGTCCTCGATGGACCCGGTGAACCAGCTCGTGAACCTCGCCGAGACCACCGAGGGCGTGCTCCGCGCCATCGTCGCGCTGGCGCTGATCGTCGTGGTCGGCGCCGTCTCGGGCCGCTGGGCCCGCCGCCGGCTCGCCTACGAGACCTGGCACTTCATCCATCTGTACACCTATGCCGCCGTGGTCCTCGCCTTCACCCACCAGGTCGCGACCGGTACGACCTTCACCTCGTCGGCGGCCGCGAGGACGTACTGGTACACGGTGTGGGGCGTGGCCCTCGGCGCGGTGGCGCTGGGCCGGGTGGCGCTGCCGCTGTGGCGGAACCTGCGGCACCGGCTGCGGGTCTCGGCGGTCGTCCCCGAGTCGGACGACGTCGTCTCCGTGTACATCACCGGCCGCGACCTGGACCGGCTGCCCGCCCGGGCCGGCCAGTTCTTCCTGTGGCGGTTCCTCACCCGGGACCGCTGGTGGCAGGCCAACCCGTTCTCCCTGTCGGCCGCCCCCGACGGCCGCACCCTGCGCCTCACCGCGAAGGCGGTCGGCGACGGCAGCGCGGGCCTGCGCCGGCTCAAGGCCGGCACCCGCGTCTTCGCCGAGGGCCCCTACGGCGCCTTCACCACCCTGCACCGCACCCGCCCGGAGTCCGTGCTGATCGCCGGCGGTGTCGGTGTCACACCGATCCGGGCGCTGCTGGAGGACCTGCAGGGCCACGCCGTGGTCATCTACCGGGTGGCCACCGACCGTGACGCCGTCCTCTACGACGAGCTGCGCGACCTCGCCCTCGCCAAGGGGGCCGAGCTGCACCTGGTGACCGGACCGGTCGTCCCCGACAAGCTCGCCCCGCGCGAGCTGGCGCGGCTCGTGCCCGACATCGGCGACCGGGACGTCTTCCTGTGCGGGCCGCCCGGGATGATGGCCGCCGTGCTGCGCAGCCTGGCCGACCTGGGCGTGCCCAAGCGGCAGATCCACTTCGAGCGTTTCAGCCTCGCGGGCTGAGAGAGGGCATCCCACCGTGAAGCGAGCCATTCCCGTCTTCGTCCTGACCGTCGCGGGTCTGATACCGGTGTGGCGTTACCACCCGTCGACCGGCACCCCGACCACGGCGACACAGGCCGTGGAGCCCGCCGCGCCCCCCACGTCCTCCACGACCCACGCGTCCTCCTCGCCCTCCGCGTCCTCGTCGTCTTCGTCGTCGTCCTCTTCTTCGTCCTCGAAGGTCGTGGCGGGCACCGCGGTGGACACCGTGAAGGGTGTCTTCCAGGTGGAGGTGACCTTCCGGGGCGACCGGATCGCCTCCGTGCGGATGCTGCAGGCGCCGCACCATCCGCAGACCAAGTGGGCCGTACCCGAGCTGATCGCGGAGACGCTGAAGGCGCAGAGCGCCCACATCGACTCGGTGTCCGGGGCCACGGTCACGAGCCACGGATACAGGGAGTCCCTCCAGGCCGCGCTCGACGCCAAGGGCGCCTGACGTGCGGCGTGTCGAGCACGTCATGGGGTTCCCGGTCTCGCTGCGGATCGACGACGAGGGCGACTTCGACGCGGCGGCGGACGCTGTCTTCGTCTGGCTGCGCCAAGTGGACGACCGGTTCAGCCCGTTCAAGCCCGACAGCGAGGTGTCCCGGTACGGGCGGGGCGAGTTGGCGCAGGGCGGGCTGAGCGCGGACCTGACGGAGGTGCTCGGCCTGTGCGCGGACCTGCGCGGCGCGACCGGCGGCGCCTTCGACGTCCGGCTGCCCGGCCGGGACTTCGATCCGTGCGCGGTGGTCAAGGGCTGGTCGGTGCAGCGGGCGGCCGAGCTGCTGACCGCGGCCGGGGCGCGGCGGTTCTGCCTCAACGCCGGGGGTGACGTGGTCGTCTCCGGCGGGCCGTGGCGGGTCGGGATACGGCATCCGGAACAGGCCGACCGGCTCTGCGCCGTGCTGGCGGTCACCGACGCGGCGGTGGCGACGTCCGGTGGGTACGAGCGCGGCGACCACATCCTCGACGGCCGCACCGGGCGCCCCGCGACCGGACTGCTCAGCCTCACCGTGCTGGCCCCGACCCTGACCGAGGCGGACGCGACCGCCACGGCCGCCTTCGCGCTGGGCGCCGACGGGCCGGCCTGGGCCGCCGCCCGTACCGGCTGCGAGGTGTTCGCGGTCGACACCGCACGCCGCGTGATCCGCACCCCCGGGATTCCGGTGGCGTAGCCATTCACCCGCCAAAACGCTGAAACACTCGCGGTCTAGACTCTCCCCGCAACGGCCTGCGCACCGACGACCTCGGCCGAAAACGGGCGGAAACCTGCCAGACCCGAAGGGTATTCGGCGTTTTGATACGGATAGACTCAGTCACGAAGCGGTACCCGGACGGCACGGTCGCGGTCGACCGGCTGTCCCTGGAGATACCGGACCGCGCGATCACCGTCCTCGTCGGACCCTCCGGCTGCGGCAAGACGACGACCCTGCGGATGATCAACCGGATGGTGGAGCCCACCGAGGGCAGCATTCTCCTCGACGGCACCGACATCCGGCAGCAGCCGGTCAACACCCTGCGCCGCTCGATGGGGTACGTCATCCAGAACGCCGGGCTCTTCCAGCACCGCACCATCCTCGACAACATCGCCACCGTGCCCCGCCTGCTCGGTACGCCCAAGAAGGAGGCCCGGGGCCGGGCCGCCGAACTGATGGAGCGGGTGGGGCTCGACGCCGCGCTCGCCAAGCGGTACCCGTACCAGCTCTCCGGCGGCCAGCAGCAGCGCGTCGGCGTGGCCCGGGCGCTCGCCGCCGATCCGCCGGTGCTGCTGATGGACGAGCCGTTCTCCGCCGTCGATCCCGTGGTACGCAAGGGGCTCCAGGACGAACTGCTGCGTATCCAGGACGAGTTGGGCAAGACCATCGTCTTCGTCACACATGACATCGACGAGGCGATCAAGCTCGGCACGATGGTCGCGGTGCTGCGCACCGGCGGCCGGCTCGCGCAGTTCGCCCCGCCCGCCGACCTGCTCAGCGCACCCGCCGACGCCTTCGTGGAGGACTTCCTCGGCGCCGACCGCGGTATCCGCCGGCTGTCCTTCTTCCCCTCCGCCGACCTGGAGTTGCAGACCGCGCCGATCGTGGGCATCGACGCCGATGCCGACACGCTCGCCGCCCGCTGCGACGCGCCCTACCTCCTCGTCACCGACCTCGACGGCCGTCCGCTCGGCTGGAGCGAGCCCGAGCGGCTCACCGCCGGGGCCGTCGACCGGGAGCAACTCCTCGACTTCGGGCGGCCGTTCGTGCCCGGCAGCGACTCGCTGCGCACCGCGCTCGACGGCGCCGTCCTCTCCCCGACCGGCTGGGCCGTCGCGGTGGACGGCGAGGGACGCGCCGTCGGTGCCGTCTCCCAGCAGGTCATCGGCGAGGCGATCCGGGCGGCCCACAGCCGGGCCGCGAACGCGACGGGGACCGCGAGCGTGACGGGGACCGCGAGCGTGACGGGGACCGCGGTCACCGCCGAGGCCACGGACGCGGCCGGGGCCGCCGACGCCGGGGCCGCCCGATGAACGGCTTCTTCGACCTGCCGAGCGATCTGCAGTACAGCTACCTCGGCCTCGTCGGCCTCCATGTGCGCGAAGGCCTGCTGCCGGTGCTGGCCGGGCTGCTCGTCGCACTGCCCGTGGCCCAGCTGTGCGTCCGCTTCCGCTGGGTCTACCCGCCCGTCCTCGGCGTCACCACCGTGCTCTACTCGATCCCGTCGCTGGCCTTCTTCGTCGTGCTCATCGACTACTTCGGGCAGAGCGAGACCACGGTGATGGTCCCGCTCGCGATCTACAGCCTGGTGGTGCTGGTCCCGGCGATCGTTGACGGTGTCCGCTCGGTGCCGCAGGAGACCCTGGCCGCCGCGCAGGCCATGGGCTTCGGCGCCGTACGCCGTTATCTCCAGGTGCAGTTGCCCATCGCCGTACCCGCCATCATCGCGGGCCTGCGGGTCGCGACCGTGTCCAGTCTCTCCCTGGTCAGCGTCGGCATGCTCATCGGCAACCAGGGCGCACTCGGCAACATGCTCTACGCCGCCACCACCTACCACCGGCCGGCCCTGGCCGTGAACTCGGTGCTGACCACCGCGGTGCTGGGCATCCTGGCCGACGCCCTGCTGGTCCTCGTCCGCCGTCTCCTCACCCCCTGGATGCCGACGAAGGGTGCCGGCCGGTGAACGTCCTGAACTTCGCGCACGCCTTCTTCAGCGACAGCGCCCACTGGCACGGCTACGACGGCATCCCCACCCGGCTCGTCGAGCACATCACGTACTCGCTGGAGGCGCTGCTGTACGCCGCCGCGATCGCGCTGCCCATCGGCCTGGTCACCGGCCACTACGGCCGTGGCGGCAACGCCCTCGCCCTGATCGCCACGGCGGGCCGGGCCCTGCCGAGCTTCGGTCTGCTGGTCCTGATGTTCATCTGGATCGGGTTCGGTCTGCTGCCGGTGATGATCCCGCTGGTCGTGCTCGCCGTACCGCCGATCCTGGTCACCACCTACGAGGCGATCCGCTCGGTCGACCCCTCGCCCGTGGACGCCGCCCGCGGCATGGGCATGTCCGAGGCACGGGTGCTGTTCCAGGTGGAGGTGCCGGTCGCGCTCCCGCTCATCCTGAGCGGCCTGCGCACGGCGGCCATCCAGATCGTCTCCACCGCCACCATCGCCGCCTACGTGAGCCTCGGCGGCCTCGGCCGGTACATCATCGACGGTCTCTACCAGAAGAATTACGACAAGGTCGTGGGCGGCGCCACCCTGGTCGCCGGTCTCGCCCTGGCCACCCTCGTGGTGTTCTGGGCCCTGTCCCGGCTCACGGTCTCCCCCGGAGTACGCCGCAGCGGCTGACGGAGACCGGATCAGGAATCCGTGGCGAAGAGACCGTTACCTGCCCGCAAGTGAGCACAGATTGAAGCCAGTCGGTGATATGTGGCACTTGACTGATGGAGAACTGGCTGGATTGGATCAGTGGGTGACTTCCACCAACCGCATCAGCAGGTCCATCCGGAGGAACCGAGGCGCGGCGGTGGTCGCCCTCGCGGCGGCGACGGCTCTGCTGGCGGGCTGTTCCTCCAAGGGCGACAAGTCCGGCAACCCCCTGACGGACGACGGCAAGGCCGCCGACGGCACCGTCGTCGTCGGGTCCAACAACTTCCCCGAGAGCACCCTGCTCGCCGACATCTACGGCGAGGCCCTCAAGGCCAAGGGGATCAAGGTCGAGTACAAGCCGAACATCGGCAGCCGCGAGACCACCTACGGGCTGATCAAGAACGGCTCCATCAAGGTACTGCCCGAGTACAACGGCGCGCTGCTGGCCTACCTCGACCCGAAGGTGAAGCCGACGACGACCGAGGCCACCACGACGGCCATCGAGGCCAAGCTGGACTCCAGGCTGACCCTGCTGGAGCCCGCGGCGGCGCAGTCCAAGGACTCGGTCACGGTCAACGCGGCCACCGCGAAGAAGTACAAGCTGACCGAGAAGTCCACCATCGCCGACCTGAAGGACATCGCGAAGGACCTGGTCATCGGCGCCTCGCCGGAGTTCCAGACCCGTCAGCAGGGCCTGCTGGGCCTGAAGTCCGTCTACGGCCTCCAGTTCAAGTCGTTCCGGGCGCTGGACGCGGGCGGCCCGCTCACCCAGGCGGCGCTGCAGAAGGACGCCGTGCAGGCGGCGGACATCTTCACCACGGACGCGACCATCTCCAAGGAGAAGTTCGTCGTCCTGCAGGACCCGAAGAACCTCTTCGGCTTCGAGAACGTCCAGCCGCTCGTCCACAAGGGCGCACTGCCCAAGAAGGGCGTCGACGCGCTCAACGCCGTCTCGGCCAAGCTCGACACCGCGACCCTGCTGGACCTGGACACCCAGGTGCAGGCCCAGAACAAGGACCCGCTGGACGTCGCCAAGGCCTGGCTGAACTCCGCGGGCCTCGCCTGAGGCCCGGTCCCCGCCCCGGTTCACCCTGTGACCCGGGGCGGTTCGGCCGACGCTGGACACTCCTACGGCGCTGAGCCAACGCCCACGCGACCCCGCGGAACACCGTGTGGGATTTCCGCGTCAAGGGGCGGGTCGATGGAAGAAATCCGCAGGCTCGCCGCTCCCGGTGGAGTCCGCCTCCCTGGTCCTCCCACGCTGGCCCGGGGCCGATTCCGGTCCCGTAGCGAGCCTGAGAGGAACCCCATGACCACGCAAGCGGTGGCTGTCGCCACTCCCTGCCGCAGGCGCTGGGCCGGCCTGGCCGCCCTGCTGCTCGGCGAGGCGATGAACCTGTTGGACGCGACCGTCGTCCAGGTGGCCGCGCCGGCCGTCCGTGCCGACCTGGGCGGACCGGTCTCCGAGGTGCAGTGGTTCGGCGCCGCCTACACCCTTCCGTTCGCCGTGCTGCTGATCACCGGCGGGCGGCTCGGGGACATCGCGGGCCGGCGCCGGATGTTCGTCCTCGGCGTCGCGGTGTTCACGGCCGCGTCCGTGGCCTGCGCGCTCGCACCGGCGCCGGGCCCGCTCATCGCCTTCCGGGCCGTGCAGGGCGCCGCGGCGGCGTTGATCATTCCGCAGACGATCGGGCTGATCAAGGCGATGTTCTCGGGGGAGGAGACGGCGAAGGCGCTGGGCAGCATCGGACCGGTGATGGGCCTGGCCGCCGTCTGCGGTCCCGTCGTCGGCGGTGTGCTGACCCACGCCGACCTGTTCGGCTCGTCCTGGCGGTCCGCGTTCTTCGTGAACGTGCCCGTCGCCGCGGTGGTGCTGATCCTCGCCCGGAACCTGCCGGAGAACCGCGCCCCGCACCGCCCGGCCCTCGACTGGCCCGGCACCGCCCTGGCCGCCCTCGGCACCGGGCTGCTCGTGTACCCGCTGATCGGCGGCGACCTCGGCCGACTCGCCGTGCGTGACTGGCTGTTGCTGATCACCGGAGTGCTGGTGCTCGCCGGTTTCGCCCGGCAGCAGCGGCGCACGGCCCGCCCCCTGCTGGAGCCCAGCCTGTTCACCCACCGCGGCTTCCCCGCCGCTCTCGTGACCTCCGCGGCCTTCTTCGCGGTGACCAACGGGCTGACCGTCGTGGTCGTCCTCCAGCTGCAACTCGACGCGCACACAGGTGTGTTGGCGTCGGGCCTGAGTCTGCTGCCGTGGTCCGCCGGGCTCGCCCTCGCGTCCTGGTGGGCGGGCTCGCGGCTGGTACGGCGGTACGGGCGCCGGGTCATGCCGTACGGACTCGGGGTGCTGCTGGCCGGACTGCTCGCAGCCGTGGCCGCCTACCGGACGACCGCGCCGGGGCATTTCCCGGTCCCGCTGCTGCCCGCCCTCGCCCTCGTCGGCCTCGGCGCCGGCCTGTTCACACCCGCCTTCTTCACCCTCGCCCTGCGGCCCCTGCGACCGCACGAGATCGGCTCGGCGGCCGGACTCCTCAACGCCGTCCAGCAACTGGGCGCCACGCTGGGGGTGGCCATGCTCGGCAGCGTGTACCTGTCCGGCAAGGGCGCGCACACCCCGCAGACCGCCTGCTGGGTGGCGGCGGCACTGCTGGCGGTGGCCTTTGCGGCCGCCAGCCGGGTCGGAACGGGGGAGGGGGAGTAGGCGGTCTCACCCGGCCCGGTGGGTGGGCGCCGTCCCGCGGCCTCGTGCGCGCGCCAGATCCGTCAGTACCGGACTCGCCGCCTTCAACGTACGCAGCACCGGACTGGTCTCCAGCGCATCGATCTCCCCGAGCGCGCCCAGCCGCCGGGTGAGGTAGCGGTGCAGGTCGGCCGGGTCGCGGCACAGGGCCTGCGCGACCAGATTGGTGCGGCCGGTGGTCGCGGCCACGAAGGCCAGCTCGTCATGGCCGGCCAGGGCGAGTCCGACCTTCTCCAGATCCGCCGGCCGCACCGACAGCCACAGCAGCGCCCGGGTGCGGACGCCGAAACGCGCCGCGTCCACTTCGACGTCGAAGAACAGCGCGCCCGCCGCCCGCAGTTCGGCCAGCCGCCGGGCCACGGTCGTGGGCGACCAGCCGGTCGCCCGGGCCAGCTCCCCCTGCCCGGCACGCCCGTCCCGCTCCAGCGAGGCGAGCAACTCAGCGTCCCCCGGCCCCGGTTGCCGTACCCCCTCGGTCCCGTCGTCGCACTCCGGCCGGGGCGGCTCGGCGGGCTGCCCGTGCCCCGTCGCGGCCACCGGGCCCCGGTACGCCAGCGCCTGCCGCTGCTCCTCGTCGAGAGCCTGGGCGCTGCGCCGCCAGTTGGCCGGTCCGCCCAGGTAGGTATGGAGCAGACAGTGCGCGGAGACGGCGGTGATGCCGCCGGTGCGCGGGACGTCGTGCAGCAGGAGGGAGCCGGGGGAGGAGTCCTCGGCCGGGGCGTGGATCACCGCCGTGATCTCCGTGCCACCCGAAGTCAGCTTCACCCAGGACGTGTCGGGCCGCCGCACCAGCGCCCCGGCGATGTCCTGTGCCGAGCGTGCCGTCGCCGTCAGCCGGACCAGCCACTGCGTGCGGCCCGCCCGGTGCGGGTCGGCGAGGCCCACCACGCGCAGCCCGGCCTCCGTGCGCAGCCGGCGGTAGCGCCGGGCGACGGTCTGCGCCGAGACCCCGAGCACCTCGGCGATCCTGCTGAACGGCGCCCGGCCGTCCAGGTGCAGCGCATGGACGAGGGCACGGTCGAGTTCGTCGAGCATGCCCCCATCCTCGCGCGGTCCGGCACTCTCAGAGGTCGAACTCGTGCGGCGGCAGGTCCAGGGTGTAGCACGCCTCGCGCACCACGGCCTGCTCCGTCTTGTCGAAGTCGCCGTCCGCGCCGCCGATCACGATGCCGATCTGGATCACGGCCCGCGCCTCGGCAGGCTTCTTCTTCGCCTTGGCGACCTCCTGCAGCACGCTCACCTTGCCGAAGGCGAAGTCGGCCGTCAGCTTGTTCAGGTTCTCCTCGAAGCGGCGGCGCAGGTCGTCCGCCGGGAAGTTCTGCAGCACCTCGTTCGTCGCGATGAGCTGGGCCACCCGCTGCCGCTCCGACGCGTCGACGGTCCCGTCCGCGGCGGCCACGAGCGCGCACATCGCCATGCTCGCGTCGCGGAACGCGCCGCTCTTCAGGTCGTTCTTCTTCGCCTCCAGCTGGGTCTGCATCTGCGACGCCGACTCCTTGATGCGGTCCCACAGGGCCATGCGCACTCCTCGTATCCACGGCCGGAGGCTCCCCCGGCACACCGGCCACAACTTCTACAGCACCGTAGAAACTAACGGGACGACCGGAAAGTTCCAGCCGTCCTGGACTGAATTCCCCGCGTACAGACCGCACACTGCCCGACACGCGGCTCGACACACATGACACAGAGGAAGGCGACAGGGGTGACAGCGCCCGGCACGGGCCACCAGGATCCCTCCGCCGAGGTGCTCACCGAGGCGGCCGTCGCCTTCGGACTCGAGAGCGATGTCACCGGGCTCGCCGAGCGGGTCGGTGGCGCGCTGCCCGCCGTCAGCCAGCACCTGACCAAGCTGAAGCTCGCCGGACTCGTCCACTCCCGCCGCGAGGGCCGCCGCCAGGTGTACTTCGCGGACGCCGCCGGACAGACCGCCGTCGTGGACGTCGTACGCCTGCTCGTCGGGCGCCTCGCCGAACGGGAGGCGGCCGCCGCGGTCCCGGCCCGCCGCCTCCGTGGCCTCTGAGCCGGTGACCGGAACGTCCCTGCGGGTGCTGCGGCGCCTGGACACCGGCCCGCGCGGGCTCACCGACGCCGAGGCCGCCGCCCGGCTCGTCACCCACGGCGAGAACACCCCGCCCCACCCGCGCACCACCTCCGCGCTCCGGCGCGGCCTGCGCGACCCGTTCACCGCCGTGCTTCTCGCCCTCGGCCTGGTCTCGGCGTCCGTCGCCTCCTGGGGCACCGCCGCGGTGATCCTCGCGCTGGTCACCGTCAGCTGTGCGCCGCGCGCGGCCGGCGAGCGGCGCGCCGACCGCTCGCTCGCCGCGCCGCGCGAACTGGTAGCCGGCACGGCCACCGTGCTGCGCCGCACGGACGCCACCGACGCCCCGCGCGCCCGCGAGGTCCACCTTCGGCGTCCTCGCGCTCGCCCTGGACGGTCCGGACGCCCTGGACGACCAGGCCGAGTTCCACTCGGGCTGGTTCACCGAGAACCTGCTCACCCAGGCGCTGGTCATGCTGCTCCTGCGCGACGGCCGGCGCCTCGCGCGCGGCGGTCGGCCCGGACCGGTCGGCGGCTCTCCTCGCCGTCGTCGGAGTGGCCGTACCGCCCAGTCCCCTGGGAGCGGCGCTCGGCATGACGGCCCTGCCCGCCGCGTACTACCTGCTGCTCGCGGCCGTCCTCGGCCTGTACGCCCTCGCGCTCGTTGCGGCGAAGGCCCGCCCCGGCACCTGCTGATCGCCTGCTGCTCGTCTCGTCCGGTCTCGTCGCGATCGTGTTCCGCTACGTCACACCCCGTCAGGCGGCCGTGCCCTCCGCCTCCTCCGGCAAGGCGTGTGCCGCCGCCCTCGCCTGCGCACGGCGTTCGCGGCGGCTGACGCGCGGCTCCTGGTCGGGGAGCCAGCCGAAGGTGAGGCAGCTGCCGGTGACACCCAGCAGGAGGCCGATGAAGAAGCCGCCCAGATTGGAGGTCACCCAGGTGCCCAGGGTGAGCAGGACGCCGGTGATGGAGTAGAACAGCCGCTGCGCGGGGTTGAAGAGGATCAGCAGTCCCAGCAGCGCCATCACCGACGGCAGCAGATACCCGGCCAGCCCCTGCATGCCGATGTGCATCACGACCTTCAGCGAGGCCTTCTCGGTCAGCAGGATCTCGCCGCCGGCCAGGGCGAGCAGCAGCCCGCCCCAGAACGGCCGACGGGCCCGCCATCCGCGGAACGCGGCCCGCGCTCCCTGATGTGGACGGTCGGCCACGGTGCTCAGCAACCCGAGTCGCTGAAGCGGAGCTTGAGGCCTGGAAGCTTGAACACGCCAGCGGTCGTCGCGTAGTTGGTCTGCCGCAGATTGGCGATGCGCACGGTGTCGGCCTGCTGGCTGAAGACCCCGATCGGACCCTTCACGCCCGCCTTGGTCAGGGTGCTGGCGTCGGTGCCGATCTCGATGTTGTTGAACGCCGCGTCGCCGGACAGCTGCGAGGAGTCGGTCGTCAGGTCGCTCGCGGTCACCTTGTCGGAACCGCTTCCCGCGGTGATCAGCAGGTTGGTGCCGCCGAGGTCGACGCTCTGGCACAGCTTGGTGAGCGTGGCGTTCTTGATCGCGGAGGTGACGATGAGTTCCTGTCCGCCGGTGTCCCCGGCGTTCGGACTGCCGTCCGCCATGGTGTCGAGACCGCCGAACTGCTCGAAACCGGTTCCGTCGAGTTCCGTCGCGGTGACCGTGAACGGCATGCCGGAGATGGCGAACTGCACGCCCAGCGCCCCTTGCGCGGTGAGGACCGCAAGACCGGCGGCGACGAGGGTGGCGGGCACCGCCATGACCGCGACCCGGCGCGCCCGGACCCGGCCCCGTCTCTCGCCACCGGTGGTCCCGGCGGTCCGCGGCGCTTCGGAGGGTGAACCGTTTCCCGGGTTCTCGGGGGTGTTGCCGGCGGACGCGACGTCCGGGGACGAGGCCATGTCTGCTCCCATGGGCATGGATCAATGCGGGTTGGGCTTCAGCGGCGCGGTGTCCTGGCGCGGACAGCGACTGTCGCGTACGCCTCCTCGCACCCCGGTGGAGCAAGGGCTTTCTCGTTACGCGGCAGTAGCCTTCCGAGGAAGTTACCGCCGGTTACTTCGGAGGGTCAAGGGAGATGTGAAAAAAGGGTGTCGGATGTGCGCGGAAAGCGACCGCAGTCCGGCAACTCCCTTTTCCCGCCTTGACGTTGACGGTTGATCAGGTCTACAACTTGCCCTGCTTCACGGATCCGTGGCGCCGGATCCGCCGAGCGGCACCGGCCGTGTTCTCCCGGCCCTCTCAGCCGGCCGCTCACCTCGGCTCACGGAAACCGTTTCACATCACCGCGGCCGTGCACGGTCCCTTCCTCCGGCCGTGCCCGACCGCTCCGCCGGCCCGGCCGAAGACCCTCCCCCCGAGGTCTTCGGCCGGTGCCCGGACTGCCGCCGTCGCCGGTCCGTCGCGTACGGAGAAGACGCCACGGCCCGGCGTCGGCGGCACCACGCGCCCCACCGCACCCTGCCGCACGGCACCCAGCACCCTGCCGTACGGCATCCGTCGCGCTCTGCCGCACGGCATCACCTGCCACCCCCCACCCCACCTCATCCGGACCCCACCCAGGAAAGAGGCACCCGCATGCGCACGCGATCCCTTCTCGCCCTCGCCGGCACCGCCGCCGCACTCGCCCTCGCGATGGCCACCCCCGCCTCCGCCGACGGCAGCGCCGTCCTCACCACCGGCAGCGCGGGCGGTACCGCCGCCGCGGTCGGCGACACCCTCACCGCGCCCCTGGCATCCGGCACGTCCGCCACGCTCTACTCCAGCGCGACCGGCACCAGCGGTGTCACCTGCAAGACCTCCCAGTTCACCGCCACGGTCACCGGCAACCCGACCGCCCCCGGCACGGCCACCGAGTCCGTCACCGGGCACACCTTCGACGCCGGCTCATGCACCAGCAACGTCATCGGTGTCACCGGCGTCAGCAGCATCACCGTCGACAACCTGCCCTACACGGCGACGGTCGCCTCGGACGGCACCCTCATCGTCTCCCCGGCCAGCGGCTCGACAATCCAGACCACGGTCAAGCTGAAGACCCTGCTGGGCTCCATCACCTGCGTCTACCAGGCGCCCTCCCTGACCGGGAAGGCGGACAACACCGACAGCAGCATCACCTTCACCAGCCAGCAGTTCACCAAGTCGTCCGGCTCGTCGCTCTGCTTCGCCAACGGTTACTTCACCGCCAAGTACGCGCCCGCGACGGACGGCGGCGCCCGGGTCTACGTCAACTAGGGCCAGATGCCGACGAGTTCATCGCCGTCGTAGTCGTACGGCGAGGGCGGCGCCCCCGGTGCACACCAGCACCGCGGCGGCGCCGCCCGCAAGCATGTGCGCGGAGCGCCCCGAGCCCGTCCTCTGCTCGGCCACCACGTGCCCCTTCTCGGGACCGGCCACCCTTCCCTCCTTCGGATCGGCTGCCTTACCCCTCTCCGGAAAGACCACGTCGGAACACGAGAAATAGGTGTCCGGCGTGCTGCTGTTCTGCCAGACGGTGTACAGGATCTGACGTCCCGTTCGGTCCGTCGGGAGCCTCGCGTCGATGTGGTACGCGCCGTTCCGCAGCGGCGGATCGGTGACCTGGGCGAAGGGCCGCTCCGGCAGATCGGCCCAGGCAAGCGGTTTCGCCGGGTCGTAACCGGGCTTGGTCAGATACAGCCTGAACGTGCCCGTGTGCGCGATCGTCGAGGCGTACGTCAGCGTCAGTGCGCCGCCCGGCGTGAGCCGTGTCGCCGGCCAGTCCCGCCGCGCCAGGTCCAGGCCCCGGTACGCCGGCAGGTTCCCGCTGCACAGACGGCCGTCCGGAATCACCTGCCGGTCGCGGCCGTTGACCCCCGCCACGCGCAGGTTGTCCCACGCCGTGAACTTGGCGCCGCCCGCTGCGACCGCCGCCCGGCACGCCGCCGAGCGAGCGGCGTCGCCGCCCTCGGGGGAGCAGGCGTACACCCGGCTGACCGGGGCCGTCGGGGCTCCGTGCGCCTGGGCAGGCCCCGCCGCCCACGGCAGAAGCAGAAGCGGGGCCGCCGCGACGGCCGCCATGATGCTCAGGCGGGCGGTCATCCGAGTCATCCGGGACATCTCCTCGGCGGGCGCGGGAACGGGGTCTGCGGGTTCCAGTACGACGGAGGCGTTCGGCGCGTTCAGCCGGCCCCGGCGCATGAGTGATCCAGGGGCGTGAAAGCACCGACCGGTTGGGATGTTTCGCGCCTGCTCCAAGGCCCCGTTGAGGAGTCGGTGGTCGGCCTCGTATCGTGGCGATCATGCGTCCGGCACCCGTCGCCCCCCGGCTGCCGAGAGCGGCCGGGTAACGAAGGGGGAACCGTTCTGGTCTTGCCTCTGGTCTCGTCCGTTCATGGACCGCCGAGGGACTCGCGCACTGCCGGATCCGTGGGTGACACGTGTCGTGTCACTGATGCGCACCCCCGACTCCCGCTGCCGCTTGGTGAGATATCGTGTGCAAGGGGTTAAGAAGAAACCGCATGTCCCGTCCGTTTCAAGCCGCGAGGAGGGGTCCCAGGATGGCGAGGCAGTTACGCGCCGAGCAGACCCGGGCAACGATCATCACGGCCGCCGCCGATCTGTTCGACCGGCACGGCTACGAGTCCACCAGCCTGAGCGACATCGTCGCACACGCGAAGGTCACCAAGGGCGCGTTGTATTTCCACTTCGCGGCCAAGGAGGACCTGGCCCAGGCCATCCTCGAACTCAACGCCAAGGCCGGGCAGCAGCTCGTCGCCGAGGTCGAGAATCGCGGCTGCTCGTCGCTGGAGGCCCTGATGCGTGCCACGTTCGGGGTCGCGAGGCTCGCCGTGGAGGACCCGGTGCCCCGTGCCGCGCTCCGTCTCGCCACCGCCGACATCGCCGTACGGCCGCCGCTCAGCCACCCGTTCACCGAATGGCTGGAATTTGCCACCAGGAAGTTCACGGCAGCCGTCAGGGAGTCGGATGTGCACGGTGATCTCGATGTCGGCATCGTCGCGCACTCCCTCGTCTCCTTCTTCGTCGGCACCCGGGTCGCCGGACGTTCGCTGGAACCGGTCGGTCGGCTTCCGCGTAGGATCGCCGAGATGTGGCACCTGCTGATCCGGGGCCTGGTTCCGGTGCACCGCCGCCCCCGCTACGTCACGCTCGCGACGCAGCTGGAGCGGGAGATCAGGACCGCCTGACGCGCGCGATACGGTGACGGACATGCCCGACACCCCGTTCGCTCCGGTGATCCTCGGCAACGAACCCGGCTCGTTCCCGCACGGCGTGCTGGCCGAGCGGCACCCCGCGATCATCGGGCAGGTACGGGACGCCTTCCCGTACGGCCCCGGGCAGCACCGGGCGCTGGATGAGCTGCTGAAGAGCTGCACCGAGGGGACGGTCGGGCCGCTGCCCGCCGATGCGCCCGACCGGGACCGGTGGCAGGAGTGGGGCCTGGCCGACTGTGCCGGGCGCTCCTGGTACGACGTGCCGTGGCTGTGGTCCGAGAGCTACTTCTACCGCCGGCTGCTCGACGCCGTCGGCTGGTTCGGCCCCGGCACCTGGCAGGGCATCGACCCTTTCCGCCCGTCCAAGCGCGCCGAACTCGACGCTCCGGAGACCGACGCGGAGCTGGCCGCGCTGGACGCGCTGCCCGGCCTGCCGGAGGAGGAACGGGCGCGCGCCCTGCTGCACGGCTCGCTGTGGGGCAACCGCGCCGACCTCGGCTTCCGGCTCTCCGCCGAAGGCGCGAAGACCCGTGACCCGGCCCCCGCCCTGGTCGCCGACGACAGCGCGGCCCTGTGGTCGCTGCTGCCACCCGGTGCCGAGGCCACGCTCGTCCTGGTCGCGGACAACGCGGGCCGCGAACTCGTCCCGGATCTGCTGCTGATCGCCCATCTCCTCGCCGAGGGCCGGGCCGCGCGTGCGGTGCTGCACGTCAAGCCGTACCCGTACTACGTCTCCGACGCCACGACCGCCGACGTCGTCGACGCGCTGCACCGGCTCCGTACGGCGCCGGGTGCGGCCGGCGGATACGCGCGCGTGCTCTGGTCGGCCATGGCGGACGGCCGCCTCAACGTGCGCGCCCACCCGTTCTCCTGCGCCCCGCTGCCGTACGAGCGGATGCCGGACGACCTGCGCGCCGAGTTCGCCGCGGCCATGCTGACCGTCTTCAAGGGCGACCTCAACTACCGGCGTCTGGTCGGCGACCGGATGTGGCCTGCGACCACGCCCTTCCAGGAGGCGACCGCCTACTTCCCCGGCCCGGTCGCCGCGCTGCGCACCCTGAAGTCGGATGTGATCACGGGCCTGTCCGCGGCGACCGAGGCCGCGCTGGTGGCGGCCGAGGACCGGCGCTGGCGCACCGCCGGCACCCATGCGCTGATCCAGGTGGACGTCAAGTGACCTGCAACGGAAGCGACTTGATGCCGTTGATGAAGTTCGACACGAGCCGCTGCGCCGGTGCGGCCAGCCGTGGCTCGGGGAGTGCGCGCAGCACCTCCTCGTAGAGCAGCCGTAGTTGCAGCCGCGCGAAGTGGGCGCCCAGGCAGACGTGCGGGCCGTCGCCGAAGGACGTGTGCGGGTTGGGGGAGCGGGCCAGATCGAGCCGGGCGGGATCGGTGAAGACCCGCTCGTCCCGGTTGGCCGAGGCGTGGAAGACCACGACCTTGTCACCGGCCCGGATCCGCTGTCCCGCCAGCTCGGTGTCGCGCGCGGCGGTCCTGCGGAAGGTCAGCACGGGCGGATGCCAGCGCAGCAACTCCTCGACAGCACAGGGAAGTTCGAACTCCCCGTCCCGCAACGACGCATAGGATCCGGGGTGTTCCGCCAGTGCCAGGAGTCCGCCGGGGGCCGCGCTGCGCACGGTGTCGTTGCCCGCGACGGTGAGCAGGAAGAAGAACATCTCCAGTTCGGCGTCGGCGAGTTCGGCGTCACCGGCGAGAGTGGTCATGACGTCGTCGGCCGGGTGGCGCCGCTTGTACGCGGCCAGCTGTCGCGCGTAGGCGAACATGTCCTTCAGCATCACCGGGGAGCGCGGGTTGACCGGCCTGCCCGTCCCGTCCAGCTGCGGCGGGCCGGCCTCGTCCGGGTCCTGGTAGCCGATGACGCGCTGGGTCCAGTGCAGCAGCAGCCGCCGGTCGCTCTCCGGGACGCCCAGCAGGTCGGCCAGGTTGAGCAGGGCGTACTCGTCGGTGACGGCGGCCACCAGATCGACCGTGCCGTCCTCCTCCCGCGCCCGCTGGAGCGCCCCGGCGAGCAGGGCGTGCGCCCGCTGCCGGGCGACGGCCGCGAACCGGTCGACCCGGCCCGGAGTGAACGCCCGGCTCACCAGCCGCCGCAACCGCCCGTGCCCCGGCGGATCCTGATTGAGCATCATGCTCCGGATGAAGGGCAGGTCCTCCGGGTCCGGATCACGGATCTGGGTCGCGCCGAGGTGGGAGGAGTACGTCGTCGCGTCCTTCAGCACCCGGACGACGTCCGCGTGCCGGGTGACCGCCCAGAATCCCGGACCGGCCGGCCAGCCCAGCACCTCCGGCTCCTCCTGCCAGGCGACCGGATGGTGGTCGCGCAGCACGCGATAGTCGTCATGGGGCACACCGGCGGCGTACCGGCGCGGGTCGAACACATCGGGTACCGGCGGGGCCTCGCGCACCCTCACGCCTCACCGGCCTCGGCCAGGGAATCAGCCGCGGGACGCGCCGGCTGCCCGGCGTCGGCCCGCAGGAAGTCCTCGACCACGCGGATCAGTTCGAGCGGGCACTCGTCCATGGCGTAGTGCCCGGCGAACGGCAGGGCCACGAGTTCGGCCCGCGGATACCAGGACAACCAGGTCTGCCGCATGACCTCCGGCGACAGGGCCGGGTCGAGTCCGCCGGCCACTGCCAGGGCCGGCACCTCGCTGCCCTCGACGTCGGCGTGGAAGTCGTCGCCCGCCCACGAGTCCAGCCAGGCCCGGAACGCCTTCACGTCGCTGCGCTCCAGCGAGCGGGCGACCATCCGGTCCAGCCAGGCCGCGGGGCGCCGGCCGCCGGTGGTGAAGTCGATGATCGCGCGCCGGTTCTCCGGCCGGTGCGCGGCGTCCGTGAACAGCGCGGCCTGCTCGCCGGCCAGCGGTACGCCCGAGGCGGGCACCGGCGAGACACCGACCATCCGGCGCAGCCGGTGCGGGACGAGGGCCGCGAGGCGCTGTGCCACCGCGCCGCCCATGGAGTGCCCGATCACCGAGAACCGCTCCCAGCCCAGCCGGTCGGCCAGCTCCACCAGGTCCGCGGCCGCCTCGGCCGTCGTGTACGCGCCCGCCGCGTCCCGGGCCTCGCCGTAGCCGCGCAGGTCGACCAGGGCGTAGGTGAAGGCGGTGCGGTCGAGGTCCGGCAGGACGGGGGCGTAGGCGGACCGGTCGGCGAACCAGCCGTGCACGGCGAACACCTTGTGGGTGCCGTCGCCGTGCACCTCATGGGGCAGCACAAAGGAGGTCATGGGCCTACCGTGGCCCGCCGTCAGGACCACGGCAAGGGCGCGGAGGGGGCATACGGGCGGTCCTCGCGGTGTTGCCGCACCCGAACCCATGGCCCCACATGCATGGCCCCACATCCATGGCTCCGACGGAGGAGAGGCGACGTCATGCGCATCGGAGTGGCACCGCACCGGCTCTGGCCCCGGTCGGAGGACGAGACCGACGACGTCGTCGAGATCGCCCGGACGGCCGAGGAACTCGGCTTCGACCATGTCATCGCGAGCGGCCACCTGCTGGCCGGAGACGTGGGCGTGACACCGGATCCGCTGGTCCTGCTGTCCGCGGTGGCCGGCGCCACCCGGCGGATCCGGCTGATCACCAGCATCCTGGTGCCCGCGCTGTACGACCCGGTCGTCCTCGCCCACCAGACCGCCACCCTCGACCGACTTTCCCGCGGTCGACTGGTCCTCGGCGTCGGCACGGGCTGGGACCGCGCGGAGTTCGCGGCCGTCGGCGTCCCCTTCGCCGGACGGGGCCGCCGTACCGACGAACACCTAACGACCGTACGGCGGTTGTGGCGCGGCGAGGACGGCACCGCGCGGCTCGGCGTCCTGCCCCGCACCCCGGGCGGCCCGCCTCTGTGGGTAGGCGGCAACAGCGACGCGGCCCTGCGCCGCACCCTGCGTCATGGCGATGCCTGGCACGGCGCGGGGGTCGACCCCGGGCAACTCGTCAAGGTGCGCGAGCGGTTGACGGAACTGGCCGGGGAGGAGGAGCGGGACCCCGCGGCCGTCCCGTTGACCGCCGGGGCGTTCCTGCTGCCCCCGGGATTCCCGGCCGCGGGGGAACTGCCGGCGCCCCCGCTGGGCGGCACGCGCGCGAGTGCCGAGAGCGTGCGGGACGAGCTGGGCAGGCTGGCGGAGGCCGGGCTGTCGTCCGTCTCGCTGTGGCTTCCGGTCGCCGCGCCCGCGTTGCCGGACGCCCTGGCCTGGGCCGCCGGTCAACTCCTGTCTCCCCGGGCGTGATCACCGGACTCGGAAGGCGAAAGTTCCGCGTCCGGCGAGCGGTTCACGCGATGGTGTGATCATGTGCCGTGCGGCGGATGGCCGTCGGGGGCCGCGGGTAGGGCCCCGGCCATGACGCAGCCGTTCGAACTCCCGCGCTTCTACATGCCGTATCCCGCGCGGCTCAACCCGCACCTCGACGAGGCCCGGGCCCACTCCACCGAGTGGGCACGCGCGATGGGCATGCTGGAAGGCTCCGGGATCTGGGACCAGGCCGACCTGGAGGCGCACGACTACGGACTCCTGTGCGCCTACACCCACCCCGACTGCGACGGCCCCGCTCTCTCGCTGATCACCGACTGGTACGTGTGGGTGTTCTTCTTCGACGACCACTTCCTCGACATGTTCAAGCGCACCCAGGACCGCGCCGCCGGAAAGGCCCATCTGGACCGCCTGCCGCTGTTCATGCCGCTGGGCCCGTCGACTCCTGTGCCCGAGCCGGAGAATCCCGTCGAGGCGGGCCTGAAGGACCTCTGGGAGCGCACGGTGCCGTCGATGTCCGCGGACTGGCGCCGCCGCTTCTCCGTGGCCACCGAGCATCTGCTCAACGAGTCGATGTGGGAGCTGGCGAACATCAACGAGGGCCGGATCGCCAACCCCGTCGAGTACATCGAGATGCGCCGCAAGGTGGGCGGCGCCCCCTGGTCCGCCGGGCTCGTCGAGTACGCGAACGCCGAGGTGCCCGCCGCCGTCGCCGGCACCCGGCCGCTGCGCGTCCTCATGGAGACGTTCGCCGACGCCGTCCACCTGCGCAACGACCTGTTCTCCTACCAGCGCGAGGTCGAGGACGAGGGCGAGAACAGCAACGGCGTCCTCGTCCTGGAGAGGTTCTTCGGCTGTACGACGCAGGAGGCCGCCGAGACCGTCAACGACATCCTCACCTCACGGCTGCACCAGTTCGAGCACACCGCGTTCACCGAAGTCCCCGCCGTGGCACTGGAGAAAGGTCTCTCCCCTGACCAGGTCGCCGCGATCGCCGCCTACGCCAAGGGACTTCAGGACTGGCAGTCGGGCGGCCATGAATGGCACCTGCGCTCCAGCCGCTACATGAACAAGGGCGCGCGCGCCGACTCGCCCTGGCAGCTCCTGAGCCACCCCGGCACCTCCGCCGCCGACGTCGGCGCACTGCTCGCCTCCGCCGCCAGGGAACGCCTGCGCGCCCACACCCATGTGCCCTACCAGAAGGTCGGCCCTTCGCTCCTGCCCGAGTTCCACATGCCCTACGAGGTGAGCCTGAGCCCCCACCTGGACGGCGCCCGGCGCAACCTCATCGCCTGGTCGCACCGTATGGGCATCCTCGAAGACGGCGTCTGGGACGAGAACAGGCTCGCCGCCGCCGACCCCGCGCTGTCCTCCGCCGGCTTGGACCCGGACGCCACCCCCGAGGCCCTCGACCTCAGCGCCCAGTGGCTCGCCTGGGGGACGTACGCCGACGACTACTACCCGCTGGTCCACGGCCGCCGCCGGGACCTCGTCGCCGCCCGCCTGGCCACGGCCCGGCTGTCGCAGTGCATGCCTGTCGAGGGCGAGCCGGCCATCGTCCCCGCCAACGCCATGGAACGCGGGCTGACCGACCTGTGGGTGCGCACGACCGCCGGGATGAGCACCGGGCAGCGGCAGACCCTCAAGGACTCCGTGGACGTGATGACCGAGAGCTGGGTGTGGGAGCTGTCCAACCAGCTCCAGAACCGGATCCCCGACCCGGTCGACTACCTGGAGATGCGGCGCGCCACCTTCGGCTCCGACCTCACGCTGAACCTGTGCCGTATGGGCCACGGCCCCGCCGTCCCGCCGGAGGTGTACCGCAGCGGCCCGGTGCGCTCTCTGGAGAACGCCGCCATCGACTACGGCTGCCTCGTCAACGACATCTTCTCGTACCAGAAGGAGATCGAGTACGAGGGCGAGATCCACAACTCCGTCCTGGTGGTGCAGAATTTCTTCGGCGTCGACTACCCGACCGCACTCCGCGTCGTACACGACCTGACGACCCAGCGCATGCGGCAGTTCGAGCACGTCGTCGCGCACGAACTGCCCGTCCTGTACGACGACTTCGAGCTGTCGGAGGAGGGGCGGGCCGCCATGGCGGGCTATGTGCTCGACCTGCAGAACTGGATGGCCGGAACCCTGAACTGGCACCGGGCCGTGGACCGTTACCGGGCCGAGTGGCTGGGCCGCCGCTCACACGGCTTCCTGCCCGACCGCCCGCCCGCCGCACTGGCCGTCTCGCTCGGCTGACCGTTGCGCTCGGCTGACCGTCGCGGAGTCTTCGCGTACGGAATCGGGCATTCTGGGAACTTCGGTGAGCCTTCAGGAGTCTTCTGGGGCAAGGGGAACAACCAGTCGCGAACACACGGGGGTGTTCGATCTTGACCGAGATCATCGACAGGCTCACCGAAGAGGGCGCCGCGGGGAAGCAGGCGCCGACGGCGGACGAACTGACGCCGTATGTCACGCCGTTACCCGTCCCGCCCGTCCTGCGTCCCGCCGCGGACGACGTCCTGCGCGAGACCGAGATCGCCGTCCGCCCGACCTGGGTGCGCCTGCACCCGCAACTGCCGCCGACCCTGATGTGGGGCTACGACGGCCATGTGCCCGGCCCGACCATCGAGGTGCGGCGCGGGCAGCGCGTCCGCATCGCCTGGACCAACCGCATACCGAAGGACGCCGAGTACCCGGTCACCTCCGTCGAGGTGCCCGCCCGCACACCCGGCACCCCGCCCGCCACCACCGAGCCCGGCCGCGAGGGCGTAGAGCCGGACAAGGACGTCGCCGCCCTGCCCGCCTGGACGGTGACCCATCTGCACGGCGCCCAGACCGGCGGCGGCAACGACGGCTGGGCGGACAACGCCGTCGGGTACGGCGACGCCCAGCTGTCCGAGTACCCCAACGACCACCAGGCGGTGCAGTGGTGGTACCACGACCACGCCATGAACATCACCCGGTGGAACGTGATGACCGGCCTGTACGGCACCTACCTCGTCCGTGACGAGGAGGAGGACGCCCTGCGTCTGCCGTCCGGGGAGCGGGAGATTCCGCTGCTGCTCGCCGACCGCAACCTCGACACCGACGAGGACGGCCGGCTCAACGGCCGGCTGCTGCACAAGACGGTGATCGTCCAGCAGAGCAACCCGGAGACCGGAAAGCCGGTCTCCATCCCGTTCACCGGCCCGTACACCACGGTCAACGGCCGCATCTGGCCGTACGCCGAAGTGGACGCCGCCTGGCACCGCTTCCGGCTGGTCAACGCCTCGAACGCGCGCATCTTCGAACTCGTGCTGATCGACGAGGACGGCAACCCGGTGCCGGGCGTCGTGCACCAGATCGGCAGCGACGGCGGGCTGCTGCCGCGCCCCGTGCCGGTCGACTTCGACGGCGACCTGCCCACGCTGACCGCCGCGCCGGCCGAGCGCTTCGACCTGCTGGTCGACTTCCGCGCGCTCGCGGGCCGGACCGTGCGGCTGGTGAACAAGGGCCGCAATCAGCCGGCGGGCGTGCCCGACCCGGCCGGAGACGTGCGCTACCCGGACGCCCTGGAGTTCCGGGTCCGCGAGTCGTGCGAGGAGGACACCTTCGAACTGCCCGAGGTGCTCTCCGGCGCCTTCCGCCGCCTCACCCACGACCTCCCGCACAACCATCGCCTGATCCTGCTCACGCCGCCCGCCACCAAGGGCGCCGGCGGCCACCCGGAGATCTGGGAGCTGACCGAGGTCGAGGATCCGAGCGGCCTGCAGCTGCCGGCCGACGGCATCGTGCAGGTCACCGGGCCCGACGGCACCACGAAGACATACCGGCGCACCTCCCGGACGTTCAACGACGGACTCGGCTTCACCATCGCTGAGGGCGGCTACGAACAGTGGAGCTTCCTCAACCTCGCGCCCATCGTCCATCCCATGCACATCCATCTGGCCGACTTCCAGCTGCTCGGCCGGGACGCCTACGACGTCTCGGGCTTCGACCCGGCCGTCGGCGGCACCCGTACACCGCTGCGGTACGACGCCGGCCGGGCGATCCCGCTCGCGCCCAACGAGCGGGGCAACAAGGACGTCTTCCGGGTGCCGGGCAGCCAGATGCTGCGGGTGATGGGCCGCTTCGACGGGGCGTACGGCCGGTTCATGTACCACTGCCATCTGCTGGAGCACGAGGACATGGGCATGATGCGGCCCTTCGTCGTCATGCCGGCCGCGGCCATGAAGTTCGACCACGGCGCCGGGCACGGCGGTCACGGAGAGGGGCACAACGGACACCCGGGCTGAGCCCAGGGTGTGATGACTACCCTCCGCCACCCTCCGGCCAGTCTCACTCGTTCGTGTCTCGTCGCGGCCCGGTGCTCCGGGTAGAGCACCAGCCGGAGGCGAGCGAACCATGGAACAGACTGCGTTGCGTCCCAAGCCCATGCCTGGTCAGGACCGGCGGGAGGGTGGCACCCCCGGCCCCGCCCACCGCCCGCATGCCGCGCCCCGGCGCGGACGGCGGCTGCGGACGGTGTTGTTCGTGCTGTTCACCAGTACCGTGCTGGTGTTGTCGGGGGTGGGCATCGGCACGGTCGGTGCCACGGTGATCGGTATGAGCAGGCTCGCCGAGCTGCAGCGTCAGTCCCGGCCGGCCGCGCCGCCGACCACGGCCACACCCACCACCCCCACCCCCGCCGTCACCCCCGGCCCCGCCGCGGCCGCCCTGTCCGGGGCGACCCTGGGCATCGAGGCCGTCGACGCGGACAAGGCGGGCGCGGTGGTCGTGGGCGTGCACGTGCCCGGCCCCGGCTATGCGGCCGGCCTGGTCCGCGGGGACGTCCTGCTGCAGTTCGGCTCCGCCCGCGTCGACACCGCCGCCGACCTCGCCCGGGCCGTGGCCCACGCACGCCCCGGAAAACCGGTACTCCTCACCGTCCGCCACAGCCACGGGGGCTACCAACAGCTGGCAGCCGTCCCCGGCGTACTGACCTGACCGACCACGCCCTACGCCCCCACGGCACGGTCCTGGTTCCGGGGTTCGCGGTCCTGGTTCCGGGGTTCGCGGTCCTGGTTCCGGGCCTCATGGCCCTGGTTCCGGGCCTCATGGCCCTGGTTCCGGGCCTCATGGCCCTGGTTCCGGGCCTCATGGCCCTGGTTCCGGATCTCATGGCCCTGATTCCGGGCCTCATGGCCCCGCTCCCGGGCCTCACGGCTCCGTGTACCCCGGGGCCAGCGCCCTCGATCCCGGGGCCCACGGCTCCGGTTCCGGCTCTGGGGCCAGGTTCCGTGCCTCGCGCCCCTGATCTCGGGGCCCGTGGCCCGCCGCGTTCGCTGCCTCGCGGCCGGGATCGCGTGTCGCGCGGTTTCGGTGTGTGCCTTGCGGGCCTGTTCTCGGGGCCCGGGGCTGCGGTTCCGGGCCTCGCGGCTCCGGTTCCGTGCCGCGCGGTTTCGATCCGTGCCTTGTGCCCCTGTTCTCGGGCCTGCGGCTGCGGTTCCGTGCCTCGCGGCTCGGGTTTCGGGCTTGGCGGCTCGGGTTCCGTGCCTTGCGACCGCGACCGCGTCCCGCGCCGTTTCGGTGTGTGCCTCGCACGCCTGACCTCGGGGCCGCGGCCGCGGTTCCGTGCCTCGCGGCTCGGGATCTGTGCCTTGCGGCCGGGATCGCGTGTCGCGCGGTTTCGATCCGGGCCTTGCGCCCCCGATCTCGGGCTCGTGGCCGCAGTTCTGTGCCCCATGACCCCGATCCAGTCCCTCGCTCCCGCGATTTCGGGGCCCGCGCCCCCGACCCCGTTCCCCTCAGCCTGGCCGTCACCCCGGGAAACCCGTTGGTCACTGTCCGCCCCGCGCGTCATGATGGCCCCATGCCGAGTCCCTTTCGCGCCGACCGCATCTCGCGGGGAGCACCGGCGATCGGCTCGCGTGAGCCTGTCCGGCCGGGCAGGATGCTGCCCGAGACGCCCTCGCCCGTTTCCGCACCCGCACCCGCGCTCGGAGGCCCGGATGACCGGTAGTACGCCCGCGCCCTTCACCGCCGCCGACTACAGGGCCCGTATGGAGCGCGCCGCGCGCTCCGCGGCTGACGCCGGCCTCGCGGGGCTGCTCGTGGCACCGGGGCCGGACATGGTCTGGCTGAGCGGCTACACGCCGACCGCCGTCACCGAACGGCTCACCGTGCTGGTCCTCACCCCCGGCCACGATCCCGTGCTCGTCGTGCCGACCCTGGAGGCCCCCGACGCCGAGCACGCGACCGGCGCGTCCGCGCTCACCCTGCGCGACTGGACCGACGGCAAGGACCCCTACGCGGTCACCGCCGCCCTTCTCGACGGCCACGGCCGGTTCGGCATCAGTGACAACACCTGGGCCATGCATCTGCTGGGCCTCCAGCGGACCCTGCCCGACACCTCCTACGCCTCTCTCACCGACGCCCTCCCCATGCTGCGCGCCGTCAAGGACGCGGCGGAACTCGACCTCCTCGCGGCAGCCGGAGCCGCTGCGGACGCAACGTTCGAGGAGATCCGGAAGGTTCCCTTCGCCGGCCGCCGAGAGTCCGACGTCGGCCACGACCTCGCGGACCTGCTGCGCCGCTTCGGCCACTCCCAGGTCGACTTCACCATCGTCGGCTCGGGCCCCAACGGCGCCAATCCGCACCACGAGGTCGGCGACCGCGTCATCCGGCACGGCGACATGGTCGTCCTGGACTTCGGCGGCCTGAAGGACGGCTACGGCTCCGACACCACCCGCACGGTCCACGTGGGCGAGCCGACCGTGGAGGAGCGCCGGGTGCACGACATCGTGCGCGAGGCCCAGGAGGCGGGCTTCCGGGCCGTACGGCCGGGCGCGGCCTGCCAGGAGGTCGACCGCGCCGCCCGCGCGGTGATCACCGAGGCCGGTTACGGCCCGTACTTCATCCACCGCACCGGGCACGGCATCGGCGTCACCACGCACGAGCCGCCGTACATGATCGAGGGCGAGGAACAGCCCCTCGTGCCCGGCATGTGTTTCTCCGTCGAGCCCGGGATCTATCTGCCCGGCCGCTTCGGGGTGCGCATCGAGGACATCGTCACGGTGACCGAGGACGGCGGCCGCCGCCTCAACAACACCACGCGCGAGATGGTCATAGTGGACTGAGACACGACACGGAGAGACCCAGGAGAGGCATCCTCGACTTCATCCCGGAACGGCGACGCGCGACCCATGACCCAGGCACCGACACCCACCGCGGACACGGTCCGCAGACTGGTCCGTTCGCTGCTCAAGGAGGGCGGCGACGGTACTGCGGGACCCGATGTGCGGCCTGTGACGGAGGGCGGCGAGCACTCCACGTGGTGGGTCGGCACCCGCCATGTGCTGCGGCTCGCCCCCGACCGCGAGGCCTCCCTGCGCCAGCGCCGCGAACTGCGCCTGCGTGACCTCGTACGGCCGCACGTCCCCGTCACCGTCCCGGTCAGCGTGGCGCACGGCGAGTGGGCACCGGGCCTCGGCTACACCCTCGACACCGCGATCTCCGGCGGCACCGCCGAGGAGCACGACGTCTCGGCCGTCGGCGAGGCCGACCTCGCCGGGCTGCTCACCGGGCTGCGCGCGGTCCCGGTACGGCAAGCCGAGGCGCTCGGCGTGCCGCGCCCCGCCCCGCGCTCCCTGGAGGCGCTGCGCCGCATGGCGGTGCACGCGGCCGAACGCCTCGCCGCCGCCGACGAGTTCGACGCCGCCCGGCTGCTCCAGCTCACCCCGCCCGGCGCCGCCCAGCTCGCCACCCAGCCCGGCACCGCCGTACTGGTCCACCACGACCTCAAGGGCGAGCATCTGGTGGTCAGCGCCGAGGGCAGGGTGCGCGGCGTCCTCGACTGGACCGACGCGGCCCTGGGCGACCCGGCCGAGGACATCGCCGGGCTCGTCCTCGCGGTCGGCTCCGGCGCGGCGGTACGCGCGGCCACCCTTGCGGGCTACGGTGCCCGCCCCTGCCTGCGCGGCCTGTGGCTGGCCCGCTGCGACACCGTCATCCGCCTCGCCGACCGCGTGGAGGGCCGCGACGACAGTCCCCTGCCGCTTCTGCGCACCCAGCTGGACCGTGCCTGGGAGCCGATCCTGCTGGAGCGCCTGACGGACTTCAAGGACGACGAGTAGCAGCCGAAGGGCTCCGACGGCGGCACCCGTCGGAGCCCGTAGCCGGTGACAGCCGTGGGCCGCCCGCTCCGGCTCAGGGCTGGGTCAGGATCACGCAGGACTCGCCGGGCACCTGGAGGAGCCCGTCGGGGCCCGGCGGCTCGACCTGGTCCCAGGCCGCGAGGACCAGTGCGGGGCGGGAGCCCAGGGGGATCGCGGCCGGCTCCTTGCCGAGGTTCACCACCACGCGTACGTCACCGCGCCGGAACGCGAGCCAGCGGGACTCCTCGTCGTACGCCACCCTCGTGTCGGCCAGGTCGGGGTCGGTGAGGTCCGGCTGCTCGTGCCGGAGCGCGATCAGCCGCCGGTACCAGCCGAGCACGCGCGCGTGGGGCTCGCGTTCCGGCTCCGACCAGTCCAGGACGGAGCGGTCCCGCGTCGCCGGATCCTGCGGGTCCGGTACGTCCTCCTCGGCCCATCCGTGCGCCGCGAACTCCCGCCGCCTGCCTCGCCGTACCGCCTCGGCCAGTTCCGGATCGGTGTGGTCGGTGAAGAACTGCCAGGGCGTGCCCGCCGCCCACTCCTCGCCCATGAACAGCATCGGCGTGAACGGCGAGGCCAGCGTCAGCGTCGCCGCGCAGGCCAGCAGCCCGGGGGAGAGGCGGGCGGAGAGCCGGTCGCCCTGGGCGCGGTTGCCGACCTGGTCGTGGGTCTGGCTGTAGCCGAGCAGCCGATGCCCGGCCGTCCGCGCGCGGTCCAGCGGCCGGCCGTGGTGCCGGCCCCGGAAGCTGGAGTACGTGCCGTCGTGGAAGTAGCCGCCGGTCAGCGTCTTGGCGAGCGCGGCGAACGGAGCCCGTGCGAAGTCCGCGTAGTAGCCCTGCGACTCGCCGGTCAGCGCGGTGTGCAGGGCGTGGTGGAAGTCGTCGTTCCACTGCGCGTGCAACCCGAGGCCGTGCTCCGCGCGCGAGGTGATGATCCGCGGGTCGTTCAGGTCCGACTCGGCGATCAGGAAGAGCGGCCGGCCCAGCTCCCCGGCGAGGCCGTCCACGGCCGCCGACAGCTCCTCCAGGAAGTGGCACGCGCGCGTGTCGTGCAGCGCGTGCACCGCGTCCAGCCGCAGACCGTCGATCCGGTAGTCCCGCAGCCACGCCAGCGCGCTGCCGACGAGGAAGGCGCGCACCTCGTCCGAGCCCGGCGCGTCCAGGTTCACCGCCGAACCCCACGGCGTGTGGTGCCGGTCGGTGAAGTACGGCCCGAACGCGGGCAGGTGGTTGCCGGACGGGCCCAAGTGGTTGTGCACGACATCCAGGACGACGCCGAGACCGAGTTCGTGCGCCCGGTCGACGAAGCGTTTCAGTGCCTCCGGGCCGCCGTACGGCTCGTGCACCGCCCACGGCGACACCCCCTCGTACCCCCACCCGTGCCGCCCCGGGAACGGACACAGCGGCATCAACTCCACATGCGTGACGCCCTGTTCCGCCAGATGCCCCAGCCGGGCCGCCGCCGCGTCCAGGGTGCCCTCGGGGGTGTACGTGCCCACGTGCAGCTCGTACAGCACGGCACCCGGCAGCCCCCGCCCCGCCCAGCGCGTACGCCACGCGTGCCGCGCGTGCTCCACGACCGCGCTCAGCCCGTCCGGGCCGTCCGGCTGGCGGCGCGAGCGCGGGTCGGGCAGCACGGGACCGTCGTCCAGTGCGAACCCGTACCGGGCGCCGTCCCTGGCCTCCGCCTCCCCCGTCCACCAGCCCGCACGCTCGGGATCGCGCGCCAACGCGCGCGTGGCGCCCTCGCAATGGAGCGTCACTCGGTCTGCCTGCGGTGCCCACACCTCGAACTGCACGGACGGTTCCCCTTCGTCTGTGATGGATCGCCTGCTCACCGTGATGTCCCGCGGTCCCCATCGTGCCCGCCCGGACGATCGATCCGCCTTCGAATATGCCCTTTCCCGGTGGTGTCGTGGCCGTACGCGCGGTTCGGTGCCGATTCCCCGTTTTCTGGACACCCGGGGTTCACTGACCGACAATCACCAGCGTGACGTCGTCCTTCGAGTTCTCCACGTACCCCGCGCGGCTGTCCGACGCGGAGCGTGACAAGGCGCTGCAGGTGCTGCGCGACGGCGTCGCCCTGGGCCGGCTCTCGCACGACACGTTCGTGCGCCGCATGGAACTGGCGCTGGCCGCCCGGCGCAGCGACGAACTGGCCGCCCTCGTCGCCGACCTACCCCAAGAGAACCGTTTCTCCCGCGCGGTCCTCGGCACCGTCGAGGCCGTCTCCGGGTTCACCGTACGGCTGCGCCGGGCCTGGCAGGCCGAGCGGCTGCCCAAGCTGCTGCTGCCGAACCCCGCGCACACCCACCCGCTGCGCATCGGCCGCGACCCGGCCAACGGGCTGCGCCTGAACCACGAGACCGTCTCCCGTGTGCACGCCGAACTCAGGCGCCAGGGCGGCCTGTGGGTCCTGCGCGACCTCGGTTCCACCAACGGCACCACGGTCAACGGCCGCCGGGTGATCGGCTCGGTCGTCGTCCGCGAGGGCGACCAGGTCGCCTTCGGCAGGATGGCGTTCCGGCTCGCCGTGAGCTGAGACGGGCTGAGCGGCGGGCCGCCCGTGTTCGAATCGGCTCACCCGCACGGGCGCGTGCCGGACCGATCGGGTGAGCCGGGCTGTGGAACCGGGCCCGGTGTGCCGATGCATCGGGCATGACGTACATCTCCCGAGTGACCGCGGCCGCCGGTGCCCTGCTGGCCTGCGCCGGTCTCCTCGCCGCGGCCCCGGCCCAGGCGGCCCCCCGCGTAGCGTTCCCCCTCTCCGACAACTGGCTCTACCTCACCGTCGTCAAGGGTGAGACCGCCCAGTCCGGCGACAAGCACGGCACGCTGCTGCTGTGCGACCCGATGCCCCTGGGGTACGCGCGCGCGGCCGAGGCCTGCGGTGAACTCTCGGCCGCGGAGGGCGACATCGCCCGCATCCCGCAGAAGAAGGTCTTCTGCCCGATGATCTACGCCCCCGTGACCGTCAGCGCGCACGGGCAGTGGAACGGACGGCCGGTCGACTACCAGGAGACCTACACCAGCAAGTGCGCCATGGAGGCGCGGACGGGAGCGGTGTTCGACACGGAGCACTGAGCCCGGCCGCAGGGCGGCGCGGGACGAGCTGCCGTGCGCCGCAGGGGCTGTCGGGCGGCGCGGCGCGGTCGGTGGTGCGCAGGCCTCAGGCCGGCCGCTCGCGGGCCTGCTGCGCCGCCACCAGCACCGTACGGGACTGGTGCTCCACCTGGTGCTCCAACGGCACCCAACGGGCCCTGAACCGCGCCGCGAAGGCATCGCACCAGGTCGTGACGAGCTGTTCCAGGCGCGGTGCCGCCCGGTCGTCCGTCTCCCGCAGCACCCGCAGCAGCATCGCCGCCGCCCGCAGCGGCAGCCGCCGCCCGAAGGCGTCCACACTGCCGACATACGCCATGGTCGTACCGGCGGGCTGCGTGTGGATCCAGTCCTCGGCCAGGCCCGGGATCAGCTCCAGCGCCCAGCGCGCCGCCCGCAGCAGCGGGCCGTCCTCGCCGTCGAGGCGGGGCAGCGCCTCGCTGAGCACCCCCTCCACCTCCAGCGCGTCCCGCAGCAGCCGCTGCGCCAGGCGTCGCATCGCCGCCGCCGGAGCCGGGTGCGGAGCCGGGTCGTCCACCAGGTCGCTGGCCCACATCGGCACCTCCACCACGGCCGTCAGACCGCCGTAGCGGTGCGCGTGGTACCAGGTGCTGTGCCGTGCGTCGTCCGGCATGCTCGGGTAGGCGGCGCCCGTCTCCGGCCCGGGCATGACATGCACCCCGGGTCCGGAGGCCGGCCAGCCGGCGGCGTCCGAGGCGCCCGTCTCCACCGGGATGTGCAGTTGCGCAGCGGACTTGGCGAAGGGCTCGGCGAGCCCCGGCACGTCCCTGGTCAGCTGCACCCAGCTGCCGCCCAGATCGGTGCCGTGCAGGGTCACCTGGAGGTAGGGCCGCAACTCGTCGATCACCCCGGTCAGCGCCCGGGTCTCGGGCGGCAGCCGGTCCGGCGGCAGCACGGACGGTGACCACTCCGGCTGCTCCGCGCCCGTCGGCCGGTAGAAGCCGAAGTGGTAGTCGAGCAGACTGCGCGGCGCCGGCGTGACATGCAGGCTCGCGCCGTCCGGATCCGCGCACAGCAGGAAGTGCCAGGACGTGTCCGTCCGCAACTCCCGCTCGGCCAGTACTCGTTCGGCCAGCACCCGCAGGGTGGAGCCCCCGGTCGGCTCGTTGGCGTGGGCGCCGGCCACCACCAGCACCGCCCGCCGGGCGTGCCCCACCGACAGCAGGTGCAAGGGTCTTCCCGCGCGGGATACGCCCACCTGCCTGAGCGAGCACAGCCCGGGTTCCTGAGCGGCCAACGCCTTCGCGGAGGCGACCAGTTCGGGAACGCTGGGGTAGCGCAGCTCCGGCAGAAGACTCACCCCCGACTTGTTCCGCCCGGCTTCGCCCTCCAAGTCCCGCACGCGGCGGGTGAACTGTCAAGCGTGCGGCGGGGGAGGCTACCGGGGGCGCCCGGACACAGTCCCGGGGGCGCGGCGCGGGCGGTGCGTGCCGTGCGCTCACTGCTGGTGCAGGCCGCGTCCCGCGAGGGTCAGGAACACCTCACCCACCGCTTCCGACAGTGTGGGGTGCGCGTGCACATGCCGGGCCACGTCGGCGGGCTCGGCGTCCCAGCCGACGATCAGCTGGCTCTCGGCGATCATCTCGGACACGTTCGGGCCGACCAGGTGCACGCCGAGCACCTGCCCGCCGCCGGCCTCGGCGACCACCTTCACCAGACCGCCCTGGCCGTGCACCATCCCCTTGGCCACGGCGGTCAGCGGCATCGTGTTGACCTCGACCGCGCGCCCACGCGCGCGTGCCTCCGTCTCGGTCAGCCCCACCGAGGCGGTCTGCGGCGAGGAGTACGTCACCCGGGGCACGGCCGCGTAGTCCACCGGGGCCGACACCCGCCCCGCCAGCGTCTCGGCGACCAGCAGGCCCTCCGCGAACGAGGCGTGCGCGAGGCCCGGCGAGGGCGGCGGAAGCAGATCCCCGACAACATGGACACCCGGCACGGCCGTCTCCAGCCGGTTCCAGTCGGCCGGTACGACGAACCCCCGCGCGTCCGTCGTCAGACCGGCCGCGTCCAGGCCGAGGCCCTCGGTGACCGGTGCCCGGCCGACGGCCACCAGCAGCCGCTCCGCCTCCACCGTGCGTATCTCGCCCCGCCCGGTGCGCACACGCGCGCGTACGCCGCTCTCCAGCACCTCCGCGTCCAGCAGCCGAGCGCCCGTCTGGACGTCGATGCCGCGCTTCTTCAGGCCGCGCGTCAGATGCCGGCTCACATCGGCGTCCTCCAGCGGCACGATCCGGTCCGCGGCCTCGACCAGGGTGACCTCCGCGCCCATGGACCGATGGAAGGAGGCGTACTCCACGCCGATCGCGCCCCCGCCCACCACCAGGACGGACGCCGGCAGCCCCGGCGCGAACAGCGCGTCGTCGCTGGTCACGACGCGGCGCCCGTCCGGCACGAGGCCCGGGAGCGTGCGCGGGCGTGAGCCGGTCGCGAGGACGATCCCACGGCGCACGGTGAAGTCACGCACGCCGAGCGCGGATCCGAGCCGCGCGCTGGGAGTGGAACCGGGGTGCGCGCCCGGCGCGGAACCGGTGCGCGGGCGCGTGACAGAGGCGTGCGGGTCCTGCGCGTGCACATCCAGCGTGCCCGGCGCGGAATCCGTATCCGTACGCACGCCTTCCACGCGCACCGCGCGCGTCCCCGTCAGTCGTGCGCTGCCCCGCACCACCCGCACCCCGGCGTGCGCCAGATGCGCCTCGACCCCCTTGTGGTTGCGCGCCACGATGTCGTCCCGCGTGGCCACCAGCGCCGCCCAGTCGATCGAGTCCAGCGTGGCCTTCACACCCCACCGCTCGCGCGCCTCGGCGATGCCGTCGACCAGTTCGGCGGCGTGCAGCATCGCCTTGCTCGGGATGCAGCCCCGGTGCAGACAGGTTCCGCCGACCATGTCGCGTTCGACGAGGACGACGTCCAGCCCGAGGGCGGCGGCGCGCAGAGCCGTGCTGTAGCCGCCCGTGCCCCCGCCGATGACGAGGACGTCCGTCGTGTTCGTGGTCCATGTGCTCATGCCCTCACCCTCCGCCCGTCCCTTGCCATGAGTCCAAGGCAATGTTCTTGTGGAAGCCATGCAGGATGCTTATGGATGCCGGGGGAGGGCGCGGAGTTGAGCCTGCGGCAGATGGAGTACTTCGTCACGGTCGTCCACGAGGTGTCGTTCACGCGCGCGGCGGACGTCCTGCATGTGACGCAGCCCGCGCTCTCGCACCAGATCAAGGCCCTGGAGAAGTCGGTCGGCGGCGCCCTGCTGGAGCGCATGGCCCGCGGCGTGCGCCTCACCCCGATGGGGCGGGCCTTCCTGCCGCACGCCGAACTCGCCGTCCGCAGCGCCGCGCAGGCTCGCCGCGCGGCCCGCGCCACCGCCGGCGCCGAGGGCGGCGAACTGCACGTCGCCACCCTGCACTCCCTGGCCGTGGGCGTCCTGCCCGACGTCTTCGCCCGCTGGCGCGCGGCCCACCCGCGGGTGCTGCTGCGCCTGCACGAGTACGCCACCGCCGAGGCGCTGGAGGAGGCCGTGCAGCGCGGCACCGCCGACCTGGCCTTCGGCCCGAAGCCCTCCGACCCGCCCGGCACCGTCGTCCCCGTCGGCGAGGAGGAACTCGTCCTGGTGGTCCCGTTCGACGACCCGCTCGCCGGCCGTACGACGGTGACGCTGCCCGAACTCGCCGACCGGGCCTGGGTCCGCTGTGCGCTGGAACCCGTCGTGCACGGCGAGCGCTTCCTCGACTGGGCCTGCGGGCAGGCCGGATTCAGGCCGCGGACCGCCGTGTGGACCGAACACAGCTCGACGGCCGTGCGGATGGCCGCCGCCGGGGTCGGGGTGTGCGCCGCGTCGGCCGACGTCGTGCGCGGTGCCGTGGGCGAGGACTGTGTGATCCTCACCCCCGACCCGGCCTGGAAGCGCTCCCTCACCGTCTACGCGCGCGTACCGCCCACCGGCGCGGCCGGGGCCTTCACGGACCTCCTGCGTGCCACCTGGCCCGCCCCGAGAGCCTCTCCGGCCCACTAGAGCCTGTCCGGCCCACTGAGCCCCGAAGAGGGGCCCGAGCCCGGACCGGCGCTTCTCACCCCTCCCCGACCCGCTCCAGCAGCACCACCGGCTGCCGCTCGAAAAGGTCCGCCACGCGCGCGTCGCCGGTGAACTCCCGCCCCGGCGTGAGCACGTCCGCCCACCGCCCGGGCGGCAGCGCCAGCCGTGTCCCGTGCCAGCCGCCCGTCTCCGAGAGCCGCAGTGACAGCCGGGTCACCGCCGTGACCACCGCACCGGAGCGCGCGAACGCCACACAGTGCCCGGCGGCCGGGCCCTCGGCGGCCAGGGGAGCGTAGGACGCGGCCGTGCCGAAGGCGTCGGGGCGCCGGGCCCGCAGCCGCAGCGCCGCCGCCGTCAGCGCGTCCTTCTCGCCGGGGAGACCGGGCGGGAACGCCACCGGCCGCCGGTTGTCCGGGTCCACCAGCGCCCGGTACTCGCCCTCCGTACCCTGGTACACGTCCGGCACCCCCGGCATCGTCAGATGGACCAGGGCGGTGCCGAGGACGTTGGCCCGGATGTGCGGCTCCAGCGCCTTGCGGAACGCCGCCACGCGCTCGCCCGGCGGCCCGCACGGACCGGCGGCGACGAACGCGGCCACCGCCTCCTCGTACGGCGGCTCCTGCTCCGTCCAGCTGGTGTACATGCCCGCCTCGCGCACATGCTTCAGCAACGCCTGCCGGACCCGCTCCTCCTCGGCGGGCCCCAGCCCGAACACCGTCTGCCAGGCTGCCCAGGCCAGCTGTCCGTCCGGTGCGCTGATGTCCTCGTCGGAGCGGCTCACCTCGGCCAGCAACTCCGCCCACCGGCCGGAGCACTCGGTGAGCACGGCCAGCGCGGCGCGGACATCGGCGCTGCGCTTGGTGTCGTGCGTGGAGACCACCGTGCCGGTGCCCGGCCAGTCGCGCTGCACGCGCGCGCAGTACGCGTGGAACTCCTCCGGGGACACCCCCGGCCGCCCGGGATCGCCGCCGACCTCGGTCGCCGACAGCAACGCCACATAGCGGTAGAACGCGGTGTCCTCCACCGACTTGGCGCGCAGCGCCGAAGCGGTCTGCGCGAACCGGGTACGGAACTCCTCCCGGTCGGCGTGGTCCGGGGCCGAGGCGTCACCGGGCGGCTCGACCAGCAGCGCGCGCACGACGCCGACGGCATCCGCCTCCTCGGGCACCACGAAGGCGAGCCGGGCCTCCTCGGCGGCCTCCTCGGTGACGACGGCGGAGGCGTCACCGGAGCCGTACGGCCGGTACACCCGCAGCCGGACCAGCAGTTCCTCCACGGCCGTGCGCAGCGCCCAGGGAGCCCGGTCGTGCAGCGCGAGGTCCGGCGAGGATGCGCACAGCCGGGTGGCGACCCGGGTGAGCCGGTCGGCCTCGGCGGCCAGCTCGTACGTGAGCACCTTGTACGCGGCCCGCCGCACCGTCGCCTCCCAGTTGCCGCCCCGGTCCGTCTGCGGAGCCGCGAACGCCCGGTACCGGCCGAGCAGTTCGTACGCCCCCGTCCGATCCGTGAACAAGCCGTCGATCCGGCGCAGGGCGTCGTAGCCCGTGGTGCCGGCGACGGGCCAGGACTCCGGCAGCCGCTCGCCGTCGGCGAGGATCTTCTCCACCACCGTCCAGCGCCCGCCGGTCGCCCCGTGCAGCCGGGCGAGATAGCCGTCGGGGTCGGCGAGCCCGTCCGGATGGTCGACGCGCAGCCCGTCGAGCACGCCTTCGCCGAGCAGCTGGAGGATCTTGGCATGGGTGGCGTCGAACACCTCCGGGTCCTCCACGCGCACCCCGATCAGCTCGGAGATGGTGAAGAACCGCCGGTAGTTCAGCTCGGTGCGGGCCAGCCGCCACCACACCGGGCGGTACCACTGGGCGTCGAGCAGCTTCGGCAGCGGCAGGTGCTCGGTTCCGGCACGCAGCGGGAAGGCGTGCTCGTGGTAGCGCAGCACATCGCCGTCGACCACGAGGTGCTCCCGCTGCGAGCCGACCGGACCGCCGAGCACCGGCAGCAGCACCCGCCCGCCCCGCGCCTCCCAGTCGATGTCGAACCAGCGCGCGTACGGCGAGCCGGGCCCTTCGCGCAGCACCTCCCACAGGGCGCGGTTGTGCCGGGGTGACATCGCCATGTGGTTCGGCACGATGTCCGCGACCAGGCCAAGACCGTGCTCCCGCGCGGTACGCGCCAGCGACCGCAGGCCCTCCTCACCGCCCAGTTCCTCGCGTACGCGCGCGTGGTCCACCACGTCATAGCCGTGCGTGGAGCCCGGCACGGCCTCCAGGACGGGGGACAGGTGCAGGTGCGAGACGCCGAGCGACGCCAGATACGGTACGGCCGCGGCGGCGGCGGCGAACGGGAACGCGGGCTGGAGCTGCAGGCGGTAGGTGGCCGTGGGCACCCCCGGTCCGGATCGCGCAGAAGTCATGGAAACGTACGTACCCACCCCGCCGCCTTTCGTGTCATCGGCCCCTGCAGGGACCCACGCACGCGTGCCTGACTTCGAGCGACGGGAACCAGGGGGGAGACCTCTGCCCGACGTCGGGCACGGGCCACCTACCGTCAGGTGATCCGCCTGATGTCGCCGGAGCGCTCAGGGGCCCGCCCGCGCCCGTCCTGGCCCTTCTGGGGGCCGCCGCGGGCGCCACGGTGCCGCTCGTCGGCAGGGCCGGATGGGCGAGCACCGCCGCCTGCTGGTGGCAGCCTGCGGCAGCGGCTTCGCCCTGCACCCCACGGCCCGACTCATGGCACCCACGCACGAATCACCCCGCGCCACACCCACCCCCGAGCAGCCCGTCACCGCTGCTGCCCACGAGCAGCCCGCAGCCACACCCGAACACGGACGCCCCGACGTCACACCCGTGCACGAGGGACTCGCCCGCGCGGCACCCACCCTCGCACCCGGCCGCGAAGATCCCGCCCCCGCATCCCCATGCCAAGCCGCCCGCCAAGCCCCCCGCCCGGCATGCGCCCGCACCGCCGGCTCGGGAGGAGGACCAGGCGGGGGACCGGCAGCCCGCTAGGGGGCTCCTGGGGGCTGCCGGCACCGGCTCGGCCCGGTTCGCTACGTCGGCCGCTGCAGCACCGTCAGGCTGCGGTCGGGCAAGGTGATCCGGTCGCCCGCCGCGACCTTGGCGCCGGAACCCGGCGGCCCCCCTTCCGGATGGCCCGTGTCGACGACCACCTGCCACTGCCGGCCGTGGTTGACCGGCACCAGGAAGTCCAGCGGCTCCGGGGAGGCGTTGAACATCAGCAGGAAGGAGTCGTCGGCGATGCGCTCCCCGCGCGTGCCGGGCTCGGAGATCGCGTTGCCGTTCAGGAACACCGTCAGCGCGGACGCCCGTGCCGAGTCCCAGTCCCGCTGGGTCATCTCCGAGCCCTCCGGGGTGAACCAGGCGATGTCGGACAGTTCGTCGTGGGTGCCCTCCACCGGACGGCCGTGGAAGAAGCGGCGCCGGCGCAGGACCGGGTGGTCCCGGCGCAGCCACACCATCGCGCGCGTGAACTCCAGCAGATCCCGAGGATCTCCGTCCTCCTCGGGCCAGCGCACCCACGCGATGTCGTTGTCCTGGCAGTAGGCGTTGTTGTTGCCGCGCTGACTGCGGGCGAACTCGTCGCCGTGGCTGATCATAGGCACGCCCTGGGACAGCATCAGCGTGGCGATGAAGTTCCGCATCTGCCGGGCGCGCAGCCGGAGCACCTCCGGGTCGTCGCTGTCGCCCTCCACCCCGCAGTTCCAGGACCGGTTGTGGCTCTCGCCGTCCCGGTTGTCCTCGCCGTTGGCCGCGTTGTGCTTGTCGTTGTACGAGACGAGGTCGTGCAGCGTGAAGCCGTCGTGGCAGGTCACGAAGTTGATCGAGGCCAGCGGCCGGCGTCCGTCGAGCTGATACAGGTCCGACGATCCGGTCAGCCGGGAGGCGAACTCGGCGAGCGTCCGCGGCTCGCCCCGCCACAGGTCCCGCACCGTGTCCCGGTACTTGCCGTTCCACTCGGTCCACAGCGGCGGGAAGTTGCCCACCTGATAGCCGCCCTCGCCCACGTCCCAGGGCTCGGCGATCAGCTTCACCTGGGAGACCACCGGGTCCTGCTGCACCAGGTCGAAGAACGACGACAGCCGGTCCACCTCGTGGAACTGCCGGGCCAGCGTGGCCGCGAGGTCGAAGCGGAAGCCGTCGACATGCATCTCGGTGACCCAGTACCGCAGCGAGTCCATGATCAGCTGGAGCACGTGCGGGGACCGCATGAGCAGCGAGTTCCCGGTGCCCGTGGTGTCCGTGTAGTAGCGCGGGTCGTCCGCGAGCCGGTAGTAGGACGCGTTGTCGATGCCCTTGAAGGACAGCGTCGGGCCCAGATGGTTGCCCTCGGCGGTGTGGTTGTAGACGACGTCCAGGATGACCTCGATCCCGGCCTCGTGCAGCGCCCGGACCGCCGACTTGAACTCCAGCACCTGCTGGCCGCGGTCGCCCCAGGAGGCGTACGCGTTGTGCGGGGCGAAGAAACCGATGGTGTTGTAGCCCCAGTAGTTGCTCAGGCCCAGGTCGGCCAGCCGGTGGTCGTTCACGAACTGGTGAACGGGCATCAGCTCCAGGGCCGTCACCCCGAGCTTCGTCAGATGGTCGACGATCGCCGGATGCGCGAGCGCCGCGTAGGTGCCGCGCAGCTCCTCCGGCAGCCCCGGGTGACGCATGGTCAGGCCCTTGACATGGGCTTCGTAGATCACCGTGTGGTGGTACTCGGTGCGCGGCGGCCGGTCGTCGCCCCAGTCGAAGTACGGGTTGATCACCACCGAGGCCATGGTGTGCGGCGCCGAGTCGAGGTCGTTGCGGCTGTCCGGGGAGCCGAAGTGGTAGCCGTACACCTCCTCGCCCCACCGGGTCGTGCCGCTGATCGCCTTCGCGTACGGGTCGAGGAGCAGCTTCGCGGAGTTGCAGCGCAGCCCGCGCCCGGGGTCGTACGGGCCGTGCACCCGGAACCCGTACCGCTGCCCCGGCATCACGCCCGGCACGTACGCGTGCCGCACGAAAGCGTCGCTCTCGCGCAGTTCCACCGCCGTCTCCGAGCCGTCGTCGTGCAGCAGAGACAGCTCTACTCGGTCCGCGGCCTCCGTGAAGATCGCGAAGTTGGTTCCGGCGCCGTCGTAGGTGGCGCCGAGCGGATACGCCTGTCCAGGCCAGACCTGCATGGATACGACTCTCCCAGGTGTGCCGCCGCCCTGGGGCCGCGTTGGCCCCCGAGTCTGCCCGAAAGTGACGGAACCTCCCCTGCCTTACGTCCCTCTTACCCACCGATCAGCGCATCCGGCGGCTCCCGTATCCGCTGTGTGCCGCACCAGTGGGGCAACACGTACTCCCCGAGTACCACGGGGAACAGGGGGACAGTGTGCGTGAGACAGTGCATCGCCATCTGGGCAAGTTAGTGGCCGCGGCGGCCGTCGCGGCCGTGGGGACCGCCGCGATGGTCGCGATCACGCTGCCGGGCACGGCCGGGGCGGACACGTCGGCAGGACCGGGAGGCGGGGGCCCCGGGCCGGTCAGGAGCCGGACGCGGTCCGGCCCGCACTGGCGGAACGGGCGCCCGCCGAGAGCGGCAGGGGCATCGGCCGGGACCCGCTGACCGACGACGAGATCCGGCGGGTCGAGAACATCGCCCTGGACCGGCAGCTGCTGAACTCCGGCGAGAACGTCGACGGCGGCCGCGGGCCGCAGCGTCTGAGCGTCGACCTCGCCGAACCCGAGGCCGGCGAGACCGACGCGGCCGACGCGCCGCGACGGGCCGACATCGTTTTCTACGACTACCGGAACGACACCCTCGTCACCAGGACCGTCGACCTGGACACCGGCAAGGCCGAGCGGACCGGCACCGAGCGGGGCGTGCAGCCGCCGCCGAGCCGGGCCGAGAACACCGAGGCCGCCCGGCTCCTGATCGCCGCCCCGCTCGGCGCGGGCCTGAAGGCGGACTACAAGGACCCCACCGGCAGGGAACTCACCTCCCCGGACCAGCTGCTGCTGAGCGGCGGCGTCTACCGGGCGGCCCCGGGCGCCCAGCCCGCGGACCTCGACGCATGCGGTGTGCACCGGTGCGTCCGGCTGTTCACCAAGGCCGTGAACGGGCCCTGGATCGACACCAGGTCGCTGGTGATCGACCTGAGCGCGCGCAAGGTCGCCGCCCTCGACCGCGGCTGACCCGAACGTCTCCGCACACCCGCCCCTCCTGTGAAGGAGCCCCTTCGTCATGCCCGAGTACGGAATCCGGCGTACCCGCAGGGCAGTGGCCGCCGGACTGACCGTGGCCGCGCTGGCCGCCGGCGCGACGACCGCCGCCGGCCCGGCCGCCGCCCGCCCGAGAGCGTCCGCCGCCGCGCCCGCACCTGACTGCGGCGCCGCCCACCGCATCGAACAGAAGCTCTCCACCGGCACGACCTGGCGCATGTGCTGGCACTACGACAGCAAGGCCGGTCTCGTCCTGGAGAGGATCAGCTACCAGCCCAAGGGCGAACCGAAGCCGATCAGGGTCCTGAACAGCGCCGGACTCGCCCAGATCCATGTCCCCTACGACGACGGCAAGCACGAGTACGACGACCTGACCGGCGAGGACTTCGCCCAGTCGCTGATGAGCCTGTCGCCCGCCGAATGCCCTGGCGGCACCATCAAGACCGTCAAGGTCCCCGATGCCGTGGACCCGGCCCACCCGAATGTGGCCGGACTGTGCACGACCACCCGCGCGCGCGGCCACGCCTACCGCATGCACGACCTCGGCGCGGACAAGGTCTACCAGGCCCAGGGCAAGGACTTCCTCGTCTACACCGTCAACCAGGTCGGCTGGTACGAGTACATCACCGAGTGGCGGTTCCAGGACGACGGAACGATCGGCATGAACGTCGGCGCGACCGGAAGCCTGTCCTGGGAGGACTACGACTCCGGCGACGGACGCGGCTGGCCCATCGGCAAGGGCGCCAAGGCCTATGCCACCAGCCACAGCCACAACGTCTTCTGGCGGCTGGACTTCGGCCTCGACGGCTCGTCCGGGGCGAAGGCCGAGCAGTACGACTCGGCCGTCGGCCCGCGCACCGGAGGGCAGGAAGGCCCCACCACCAGGACCACCCGCACCCAGGTCACCAAGGAACTCGCCGGTGACCTCAGGACCTACCGCTGGTGGCGGGTGGTCAGCGCGACCGGCAGGAACAAGGACGGGCACGCCCGTTCGTACGAGGTCGTCCCCGGCCCCACCACCAAGTACCTCGGCCGCACCTTCACCGAGCACGACCTCTACGTCACCGAGTACACCCCGTGCGAACTGTTCGCCAGCAACAACCCCGGGTGCGGCCGCGGACACCCCACCTCCGTCGACAAGTGGGTCGGCGGACAGACCCTGACCCACCCGGTGATCTGGATGAACGTCGGCTTCCACCACATCGCGCGGGACGAGGACCAGCAGCCCATGCCGGTGCACTGGCAGGGCTTCGCCATCACCCCACGGGACGTCACCGCTATGAATCCGCTCACTCCGAGTGACCTGACGTGGCAGAACGGCCATTGGGAGCCCCGCAGTTGAGGAAAGCAGTTGAGAAACCGACCTGTCCATCCGGCTGCACCGCCGACCCCTCGCGGAGTACCCTTCCTTGATCGTTGGGACGGGAAAGGCCCGGGGGGCCGGAAGGCGGTGCACGGGTGGGCTCGGGAGGGCTGGAGCTGCCCCCTGGTGACGACGGTCACGAGGGGAACTCCACAGACGTCCCGCCCGGCGCGGTGTCCCTGGCCAGGCCGATGGACGCGGGATCCATCGGGCCTGAGCTGGACTGGGACGCCGACGCCTGGCGCGAGGTGCACACCCGCGCCCAGCGGGCCGGCCGGGCCTACATCTGGCTGAACCTCGTCGAGCAGCGGCTGCGTGCGGTCGTGGCCGCCGTACTGCGTCCCATCTACGAGCCCGTCCACGGGGACGACTGGGTGGTCGCCGCGGCCGGTCCGGCCGGTCAGGAGTGGGTGCAGCGCGCGGTCGCCGTGCGGGAAGTGAGCCGCCGCAAGGGCTACTTGCTCGATCCGGCCGACGACAACGTGCTCAGCTTCCTCACCCTGCCCCAGCTGCGCGAACTGATGGTGCAGCACTGGCCCTGCTTCGAGCCGTACTTCGACGAGCGCCGTGACCTGGAACTCGCCCTGGACGAGCTGGAGGTGACCCGCAACGTCGTCTCCCGCAACCGGGCGCTGTCCGAGGCCGTCCTCAGCCAGGCCGAGCGGGCCTCGGCCCGGCTGCTGGAGATGCTCGGCGCGGGCGGTGACGTGCCCTCCGCGCGCCGGCTGCCCGTGGACGCGGTCGAGGACCTGGTCGGCGACCGGTACGCCGACGTCGTCGCCGTCCACCCGGACCGCGTGCGGCTGCTGCGCCAGTTCCCTGCCGAGGACATCTTCGGCTCCGCCCGCCGCCTGGACGCCATCGGCATCGGCCTCAACCTGCTCGTGCAGAACTTCTCCGGCCGCCGGCTGCTCCGGCTCGCCGAGTCCGGCTGCCGGGTGCGGCTGCTCTTCCTCAACCCCGCCTCCAGCTCGGTCAAGCGCCGCGAGCGCGAACTCGGGATGAAACGGGGCGAACTGAGCCGGTCCGTCGAGATGAACATCCTGCACATGCGCCGCGTCCGCTCCCGGCTGCGCGACCCGGGCGCCTTCGAGATCCAGGTCTACGACGAGACACCGCGCTTCACCGCCTACCTGGTGGACGGCGACGGCGCCGACGGCATCGGCGTGGTGCAGTCCTATCTGCGTGGGGCGCGCGGGATGGAGTCGCCGGTGCTGGTGCTGCGCAACGGCAGCAAGCTGGTCAAGTCGGAAGATGTGGGCGAAGCGGGACTCTTTCCGACATACCGCGAGGAATTCGAGCTGACGTGGGCGGATTCGCGCCCAGTGTCCTGAATCGTCCACCGCGGTAAGCGGAACGCGATCCTCGGATTGTCAGTGCCGCGTGCGAGGGTGGAGGCCACTGGGGGAAAGCACCACCAAGAAGGGGGGGGCCGCCATGGGCTGGCACCGGGAGCTGCTGATCGGCTTCGACCTGGAGACGACGGGGACCGATCCGCGCGAGGCGCGCATCGTCACCGGCGCGGTGATCGAGGTCAGGGCCGGTGAGCCCATGGGCCGCAAGGAATGGCTGGCCGATCCGGGCGTGGAGATCCCGGCCGACGCGGTGGCCGTGCACGGCATCAGCAACGAACGGGCGACGGCCGAGGGCCACCCGGCCGACCGGGTGGCCGACTCCATCGCCGACGTCCTGGTGGGGTACTGGAAGACGGGCGTCCCGGTCGTCGCCTACAACGCCGCCTTCGACCTCACCCTGCTCTCCGCCGAACTGCGCCGTCACGCCCTGCCGTCCCTCGCCGACCGCCTGGGCGGCGCTCCGCCCGCCCCGGTCATCGACCCCTACACCATCGACCGCTGGGTCGACCGCTACCGCCGCGGCAAGCGGAACCTGGAAGCGGTCTGCGCCGAGTACGGCATAGTCCTCGACGCGGCCCACACCGCGCCCGCCGACGCCCTCGCCGCGGCGCGTCTCGCCTCCGCGATAGCCGACCGCCACCCCAAGATCGCGTCCCTGGGCCCGGCCGACCTGCACCGGAGACAGATCGGGTGGTACGCGCAGTGGGCGGCGGACTTCCAGGCGTTCCTGCGCCGCAAGGGGGACACGGAAGCGGTGGTCGACGGGGCGTGGCCCCTGCGGGAGCTGACCGAGAGCCAGCCCGCGTAGACCGCCGGCCGTTGTCGGGCGGGGTGCGTCGGGGCGTGTGGTGACGGCACCCTCAGAAGGGATACCACCGCACCGTCTCGTCCCCGTCCCGCAGTGAGCCCACCCGCCTTCGGAACTCGGCCAATGCCTTCGGGTTGGTCGGCGCATGCTGGGCCACCCAGGCGCAACTGGCCGTCTCCCGAGCCCCACGGAGCACGCCGCACCCCTCCCACTCCCGCACATCCCACCCGTACGCCTCGGTGAAGGAGTCGTACGCCTCGGCGGGCAGCCCGTACCGGTCCCGGGAGAGGGCCATGACCACCAGGTCGTGCTCGCGCAGGTCGGCCGAGAAGGTCTCCAGGTCGACGAGGACCGGCCCGTCCGGCCCGATGTGCACATTGCGGGGCAGCGCGTCGCCATGGATCGGGCCCGGCGGCAGCTGGGGCGTCAGCGCGGCCGCGGCCGCCGCGAAACCGTCCCGCCGCGCCCGCAGATAGGCCGCGTCCTCGGCGTCGACCGCATCGCCCGCGAGCCGCAGCCAGCGCTCCACACCGCCCAGCAGCTCGCGGGGCGGCAAAGCGAAGGAAGGAGAGGGAAGTGCGTGCACGACCTTCAGCAGCCGCGCCAGGTCCCGCGGCTCGGCGGGCCGCACGGGCTCGGGCAGCCGGTGCCACACCGTCACCGGATGGCCCTCGACCAACCGCGGCTTCGGCTCGGCCGCCCGTACGGCCGGCACGCCCGCCTCGGCCAGCCAGCCGGCGATGTCCAGCTCGCGCCGGGCCCGTTGCAGCAGCTCGGCGTCGCGGCCCACTTTCACCACCAGATCACCGGCGGCGAACACCGCGTTCTCGCCGAGGGCGAGGAGAGCCGCGTCCCGGGCCCGGCCGGGCAGCACTCCCGCTGTGGCCAGTACGTCCCGTGCCCGTGCCTCGTCCATCGTGCCTCCGTGCCGCGCTGTCGTCCCGTCCCGTGCCCTACGCGGACCCGGCCCCGTGCGGATGCCGCGTGTGTGCCGGTCGCGGTCGGGTCCCTCCGGCCAGTCTCGCATTCGTACAGGTCGGGCGGTGCGTACGGTCCCTTGACGAGCGTCGGCCCGTAAATCCTTTCGGTCTCCGCCGACTGCGGCGCCACCCCGGCCTTCAGGAGTACTACAGCGGCGCAATCGGCCTCCCCGGGCTGCGGGCTGCGCGGACGCCTGGAGCAGGGCGGCAAGCGCTGAGCGCCTCACTCCAGCCCGGGGTGCGGCGCCTGGAGCACGCTCGGCCGGCCGACGAAGTCCCGCTCCGGAGCGAACCGCTCCTCCAGGGCGTCGGCGAGGTCGGTCATCGCGGCCGCGCAGTCGCCGTCGTACGACGAGCCGTGCATCACCGCGAGGCGGGCCGGCCGCAGCTCGGCCAGAGCGCGCAAGGTGGTCGTGAGCGCGGTGAGGCAGGACGTCTGGCGGAACAACTCCTCGGCCCGCAGCGCGGGTTCGACCAGGTCGTCACCGGTGATCGCGGGGCCGTTGCCCAGATGGGTGAACAGGTCGCCGCAGAACAGGGTTCGGGTGTTCTCCTCGTAGAGCAGCCGCGCCTCCCAATTGTGCGGTACGTGCGGGGTGTTGATGTTGCGCACCACCCGGCGCACCAGGCTGCCGCCGAGGTCCAGCATCTCGCCGTCGTCCATCGGCCGGGGCGGTCGGGCGGCCTGGTCGTTGAGGGACACCAGACAGCCGAGCGTGTTGTGGGCGACCTCGGCGTGCGGGGCGGCCGCGAGGAACTCGTTCATGGCGCCGCACTCGTCCGCCTCGACATGCCCGAAGGTGATCCAGCGCAGCCGCTCCACCGGCACCACCCGCTCGATCGCCTCGGACACCACCGGAAACAGCGCCTTCATCCCGGTGTGGAAGAGCAGCGGCTCCTCGGCCGCGACGAGGAACTGGTTGAAGGTGAACCCCGCGGGCGGGGCGATGTCGGGCACATGGGTCGAGATGCGGTGGATGCCCTCCGCGATCTCGTCGATGCGTGTCTCCACGGCGAAGCGTCCCTTTCTGCCGGGCGGACTCCGTCTTCTGTCGTACTGGGCCTTCGGCCGTCCCGCCACCGGAGGGCCGAAGAAAACGCTTTGAACGAGACGTCTCGTCTCGCCTACGGTGTGGTGCATGACCGCTCCCGCCCATATCGCCATGTTCTCCATCGCCGCGCACGGCCATGTGAACCCCAGCCTGGAGGTGATCCGCGAACTCGTCGCCCGGGGGCACCGGGTCACGTACGCCATCCCGCCGGCGTTCGCCGAGAAGGTGGCCGCCACCGGGGCCCGGCCCGTGCCCTACACCACGACACTGCCCGGACCCGACGCCGACCCGGAGGCCTGGGGGAGCACGCTGCTGGACAACGTGGAGCCGTTCCTCGCGGACGCGATCCAGGCGCTCCCGCAGCTCGCCGAGGCCTACGCCGACGACGAACCCGACCTCGTGCTGCACGACATCGCCTCTTATCCGGCCCGTGTCCTCGCCCATCGCTGGGGTGTCCCGGCGATCTCCCTCTCCCCGAACCTCGTCGCCTGGCACGGGTACGAGGACGAGGTGCTCGAACCGCTGTGGGCCGAGCCGAGGAGGACCCCGCGCGGGCAGGCGTACTACGCCCGGTTCGAGGCCTGGCTGACCGAGAACGGGATCACCGCGCACCCGGACTCCTTCGTCGGCCCGTCGCGCTCGATCGTCCTCATCCCGAAGGCCCTGCAGCCGCACGCCGACCGGGTCGACGCACGCGTCCACACCTTCGTCGGCGCCTGCCAGGGCGACCGCGCCGACCAGGGCGACTGGCAGCGGCCCGCCGGCGCAGAGAAGGTCGTGCTGGTCTCCCTGGGCTCGGCGTTCACCAAGCAGCCCGGTTTCTACCGTGAGTGCGTCCGCGCCTTCGGGGAGCTGCCCGGCTGGCACCTGGTCCTCCAGATCGGCCGGCATGTGGACCCCGCCGAGCTGGGCGACCTGCCCGGCAATGTCGAAGTGCACCGCTGGGTCCCGCAGTTGGCGATCCTGCGGCAGGCCGACCTGTTCGTCACGCACGCGGGCGCCGGCGGCAGCCAGGAGGGGCTGGCCACCGCCACCCCGATGATCGCCGTACCGCAGGCCGTCGACCAGTTCGGCAACGCCGACATGCTCCAGGGCATCGGTGTCGCACAGCGCCTCGACACCGAGGAGGCCACCGCCGACCGGATCCGTGCGGCCGCCCTCGCCCTGGTGGACGACCCGGACGTGGCGCGTCGCCTGAAGGACGTCCAGGCGGACATGGCCGAGGAGGGTGGAACGCTTCGGGCGGCAGACCTCATCGAGGCCGAACTGCCGGGGCCCGCGGGGGAGTAGCGGCGCCCTCGACGGCGGCGGCACGCCGACTCCTCGGGGGCGTGGGAGCTGCGTCCAGCAGCCCCCACGCCCCCGCAGCCGCGCACCTCCTCCCGCGCCCCGGCGGTCGGCGCGGGATCAGACCGGCAGCCGCTCGCCCTCCTCGTGCGCGGGCTGCGGGACAACCGCCTCCGGCCCCTCGTCGTGGGTGAGGTCGGGCAGCCGGTGCAGCCACTTCGGCAGATACCAGTTGCGCTCGCCGAGCAGCGCCATCACGGCCGGCAGCAGCACACCGCGGATGACCGTCGCGTCGATGAGGACCGCCGCGGCCAGGCCCACGCCCATCTGCTTCATCGACTGCATCGACAGCGTGCCGAAGATCGCGAACACCGCGACCATGATGACCGCGGCGCTGGTCACGACACCGGCCGTGGTGACCACACCGTGCTGGATGGCGTCCCTCGTCGTGCGGCCGCGCATCCGGGCCTCGCGGATCCGGGAGACGACGAACACGTGGTAGTCCATGGACAGGCCGAACAGGATCACGAAGAGGAACAGCGGCAGCCAGGTCACGATCGCGCCGACGCCCTCCGCGCCCACCAGCGTGGCACCCCACCCGTGCTGGAAGACGGCGACGAGGACGCCGTAGGCGGCGGCCACCGAGAGCAGGTTGAGCAGGATCGATGTGATCGCGACGGTCAGCGAGCGGAACGACAGGAGCATCAGCAGGAAGGCGAAGACGACCACGAACGCGAAGACCGGGACGACGGAGCCGAGCAACTGGTCGTTGAAGTCGTGGCTGCCTGCGACCTGTCCGGAGACCGGCGCCTCGACGCCCTCGACCTTGCCGAGGGTGGCCGGCCGGACCTCGTCGCGCAGCTTGTCCAGGCTCTTGACGGCCTGGTCCATGTCGGAGCCGCCGACCAGCGGCACCGAGACCACCGCGACGTTCTGCGCCGCGTGCAGCTTGACGTCGACCGGGCCGCGCGAGGCACCCGAGGAGACCGCCAGCTTCCGGAAGTCCGCCAGCGCCCGACGCACCTCGGGCGCGTTGATGTCCTTGGCCTTGACGACGACCTGGGCCGGCTCGGAGCCGCCCGGGAACGCCTCGTTCAGGTGGTCGTACGTCTGCACCATCGGCAGCGAGTTGCCGAACTCCTGGTCCAGCGTGAGCTGCTGCGTCTTCATGCCCAGCGCGGGCGCGGCCACCGCCAGCAGTGCGCCGACCGCCACGACCACGGAGACCAGCGGCCTGGCCAGCACGCCCCGCAGCACGGCACTCCAGAACCGGCTGCCGTCGTTCGCGCCGTGCCGGCGCCTGCGCCGGCCCAGGAACGGGATCCGGCCCTTCTCGACCCGCTCGCCCAGCAGCGACAGCAGTGCCGGCAGCACCGTCACCGACCCGACCATGGCGACGGCCACCACCATCATCGAGGCCAGACCCATCGCCTCGAACGTGGCGAGACCGGTGAACAGCATGCCCGCCATCGCCACGCACACGGTGACACCGGAGACGATGACCGCGCGGCCGCTGGTGGCGGCGGCGATCCTGAGGGCGGTGCCCGCGTCCCGCCCGGCCTGCCGTTCCTCGCGCTCCCGGCGCAGGTAGAACAGGCAGTAGTCGACGCCGACCGCCATACCGACCAGCAGCATCACGGAGTTGGCGGTGTCGCTCATCGCCTGCACATGGCTGACGAGGCCCATCAGGCCCATCGTCGCCATGATGGCGGTGATCGCGAGGGCCACCGGCAGCAGGGCGGCCACCAGCGCGCCGAAGGCGATCAGCAGGATGCCGAGGGCCACCGGAACCGCCGAGTACTCGGCCTGCTGGAAGTCGTTGCCGAAGGCGTCCTTGTACTGCTTGGTCATGCTGGCGCCGCCGATCTCCTCGATCCGCAGCGCGCCATGCGCCTTCTGGGCCCCGGCCACGGCGTCCATCACCGGCCGGACCCGGTTGAAGGCGGTGTCCGCGTCTCCGCGCATGTCGAACTGCACCAGCGCGCTGCGGCCGTCCCGGGAGACGGCGTGGCTGTCGTACGGCGAGGTCACGCCCGTGACCTCGCCGGTGCCCTCGACGGCCTTGACGACGTCGGCGACGGCGGCGCGGAACTCGCCGCTCGTGGCCGTGACGCCGCCGTCCTTGGCCTGGATCAGGACGGTCTCCCCGGCCGGCTCCTTGATGCCCGCGTCGTCGGTGATCCGCGCGGCGGTGTGCGTCTCGCCCTTGAGCTGGTCCTTCTCGTCCACGTTGACCCGGCCCGCGGCCGAGCCGAGTCCCATGGCGAGAGCGACGAACAGCACCCATATGCCGACGGCCGCCCAGCGATGCCGGGCGCTCCAGCCGCCGGCGCGGGCGGCCAGACCCCGCACGCGCACGTCCGTATTCCCCATGACGGGCTTTCCCCCTTGTGTGCGGTGGCGGCCCCCTGCCGCCTCCTCTGCGCTTTCTCCACCTCGACCGTATGAGCTGGATAAACATCGCTCGTCGTGCTGCCCGGTGAACTCGGCGGACCGTCCGTCACCCCTGGGGAGGACAGCGGCCCCTTACACCTATCCGCCCTTCACGGGGACGCGTCTCGGGGTTCACGCACCCTGGCTCGACCATGGACTCGCGCACGGGGGACATGGGTTGTCCGTTCTGCGGCCGGCGCGGCGGTTTGTGATTACAAAGCTTTGTTGAACAAGTCACAGGTGCGTGTAGAGGTTGATCCGACACCCGCACATCGGCGAGAGTTTCGCGCAGTCCCGCCCTGCGCGGGCCCGGCCGTCGTGCCCGCCCCCACGGGGCACGACGGCCGTTCTAGGGTGGCCGGATGACGACCTACGCGGCGCTGTTGCGCGGAATCAACGTCGGCGGCAGCAAGAAGGTGCCCATGGCCGACCTCCGCACCCTGCTGACCAGCCTCGGCCACACCGGCGTACAGACCTATCTGCAGAGCGGCCAGGCCGTCTTCACCGCCGGCCACGGTGACGAGGAGTCGCTGGCGGCGGAGCTGGCCCGGGCGATCGAGGAGCGCTTCGGCTTCCCGGTCGACGTGCTCGTACGCGACCACGCCTACCTCGCGGCGGTCGCCGAGGCCTGTCCGTTCCCGGCCGCCGACCTGGAGCCCAAGCAGCTGCACGTCACCTACTTCTCCGCGCCCGTCACCCCGGACCGCTACGCGGACATCGACCAGGCCGCCCATCTCCCCGAGGAGTTCCGCCTCGGCGACCGCTGCCTGTACCTCTACGCCCCGGACGGCCTCGGCCGCTCCAAGCTCGCCGAGGCGCTTTCCCGTCCGCGCCTGACCAAGGGCCTGATCGCCACCAGCCGGAACTGGAACACCGTCGTCAGACTGGTCGAGTTGACGGCTCCGGGAGCCTGACGGTCCGCTGCCCGAGAAAGGTGCGGCTGCTGCGCGTCCCAGCGCCCCCAGCAGTCCCAAGGCAGCGGCTCGGTACCGGACACCGCCGCCAGATCGAGTACGACGCCGTGGGCCATCAGCGGCAGGCCCGCAGGCCCGGCTCGAACCAGACACCGAAGGTGCCCGGATCCGCCTGCCCGGCCGGGCAGGCCCGCCACGCCTGCCCGGCGACGAGGAACTGGTCCCTCGGCACGTCGTCAGCGGGTCGAACGGCACGCCGCAGCGGTCGTCATGGACCTGCGGGTCGGCCAACCGCCATGAGCCGTCGGATCGTTGCCGACGCGGATCGCGCGGGAGGGCGGTCGCGTCCAGGTCGCCGGGATCGCTGTACGGCGTCTGCCGCGGAGAGAAGTCGTCCATGCCCCGCACGCTTCCCCTTGCCCCAGGGGCAACCACACCCACACCCACATCCACACCCGCGCCCTCGGCCAATGACAAGGCCGGGCACGCGCGTCGCTCGATACCGGCGGCCGGGTCACGTACGCGTGTGCGAGGCTCTGGTCCATGCGCTACATCATCATCGGGGCCGGAGCTGTCGGCGGGACCGTCGGCGGGCGGCTGGCCCAGGCCGGACGAGAGGTCGTCCTCGTGGCACGCGGCCGGCATCTGGCGGCACTCGGGGAACACGGGCTTCGACTGCGGGTGCCGGAAGGCGAGTTGACCTACCGGCTGCCCGCCGTCGACGGGCCCGGCCCGCTCGGCGAACTGCGCGCCGACGACGTCCTCGTCCTCGCCGTGAAGACACAGGACACCGTGGCCACCCTGGACACCTGGGCACAGGCGCCCGTCGCGGGCGGTGGTACGGCAGCCGAACGACTGCCGCTCGTCTGCCTGCAGAACGGCCTGGAGGGCACCCGCCTCGCGCTGCGCCGCTTCCGGCAGGTGTACGGCGTCTGCGTCTGGCTGCCCTCGACCTTCGTGGAGCCCGGCGCCGTCTCCGCCGCGGGCAGCCCGCTCACCGGCATCCTGCACCTCGGCCGTATACCGCACGGCACCGACGACACCGCCCGCCGGATCTCCGCCGACCTGGAAGCCGCCCACTTCGAGGCACCGGTCGTGCCGGACATCGCCCGCTGGCAGTACGCCAAGCTCATCTGGAACCTCGGCACCGCCTTCGAAGCGGTGTGCGGGCCCGCCGCCGACGAGGCGGCGCACGCCCTGCTCGCGCGCGTACGGGCCGAAGGCGAGGCGGTGCTCGACGCGGCCGGCATCGCGTACGCGAGCGCCGGGGAACAGCGTGCGGCCCGCGGCGACAAGGTCACCCTGCGGCCGCTGGACGGGGCCCCGCGCGGCGGCGGTTCCTCCTGGCAGTCCCTCCACCGGGGCACCGGCACCATCGAGGCCGACTATCTCAACGGGGAGATCGTCCTCCTCGGCCGGCTGCACGGCGTACCGACCCCGCTGAACGCACTGCTGCAGCGGCTCGCCAACCGGTTCGCGCGAGAGCGCCGGGCCGCCGGGTCGTTGCCGGTCGGGGAACTGGTGCGGCTGGCGGACGAGGCGGTGGTCTGATCTTCCGGGACCAAGGTGGTCCGATCCTCCGGCACTGGCGGTGGTCTGACCTCCGGCACTCGGGAGCCGGCCGGCCTGACGAAGTGGACCAGTGAACCTGGATCGGATTGGGCCGGGACATCGGCCCGCTGGGCGACTAGCGTCGCTGTCATGACGTACCGCGACACCGCCGCCGAGCCCGCCCCGACCCGCGTCGACTTCTTCTTCGACCCGGCCTGCCCCTTCGCCTGGATCACCTCCCGCTGGCTGCTGGAGGTCGAGCGCCTGCGCCCGCTCGACCTCCGGTTCCGGGTGATGAGCCTGTACCTGCACAACGACGGCAACGAACTCCCCGACTGGTACCGGGACTTGGTGGACCGCTCGATCGGCCCGGTGCGGGTCGCGGTGGCCGCCGCCGAACGGAACGGCGAGGCGGTGCTGCGCGACCTCTACACCGCGTTCGGCACCCGGATCCACGAACGCGAGATCAAGGACTTCGACCAGGTGATCATCGAGTCGCTGGCCGAACTCGGGCTGCCCGCCGACCTGTCGGCCGCCGCCCACGACCCGTCGTACGACGCCGCGCTGCGCCGCAGCCACGCGGCCGGCACCGAGCCGGAGTCGGGCGGCTATGTGGGTACGCCGACCCTGCACGTCGACGGCACGGTGTGGTTCGGCCCGGTGTTGCGCGCTGTTCCGCGCGGCGTGGAGGCGGCCGAACTCTTCGACAGTTTCCGGGTGCTGGCCCGCCACCCCGACCTCTTCGAACTCAAGCGCACCCGCACCGGCGGACTGCGCTTCGACTGACCAGGCGTCACATTGGCTGATAAACGCCCCTCACGTGCGGAGCGTGCGCGGATCGTGTGACACAGGGGCCGCGAGCGGCGCAGAACGAAGAGCCGCCGCGGTCCGACGTCACAGGGGAGCGCCGGACCGCGACGGCCCTCTACCACGCGTCCGGCCCCCGAGACCACCGCTCACCGAACTTCGCGACAAACCCAGGGGAGCGTCCCTAGGGTGAACCGCGCTGACGGCCGGAGAGGGGGCGGATGAACATGACGGGCAAACCAGCACCGGCACTGCCGCGCTGCCCTGGGCACGGACAGCCCGGGGCGCCTCGTCCGGATCTCCTCGGACGGCCGAGCCTGGGTATCCGCTCCACAACCGCCCGCGCCCGGCACGCGCGCGTGGCCGCGCACCGTCTCGGGGCCTTCGACCGCCGGTCCGGCCGCCTCGGAACGCGCGTGCCGTTCGTGCTCCTCGTCGGCCTCCGGACCCCGGTCAACGGGCACCGCTCACCCGAATGGGTGACGATTTTCAGCCCACTCGGCGGTGTTGTCGCCGCCCCCTCGTCCGGTACGGCCGGGCGGCCCGCGCCCCCGGTGGAACCAGCCGTCGGGGCAGGGTCGCGGCTTCCACGCGCCGACGTCCGGCCCCGCCCCGGCGAGGTAGCCCGCACCGAGGCACACGCCGGCAGCGGCGCCACGGCCAAGGGGGCGCCCCACGGCCTCGGCAGCCAGGCGTATCGCGTCCCCGAGGCGGCGCACGCCGGTCCGCGGGCGCAGGGCGCCTGCCCGGGCGCGCGGACGTCGGACGTCGCCCCGGACCCTCGGGCGAATCTCCAGCCGCCCTGCCCGGTCCGGGAGTTGGGCGCACACGCGAGGCCCCGGAACGGCGCCGGACCCTGCGCCGAGGCGGTCCGGACCCTCAGCACGCGGACCCGCGACATCGGTAACGTCAGGGGTCCCGGCGCCTTCGGCAGCCGGGACCTGATCCCCATGGGCGGCAAGCGGGAGCCCGGACCCCGAAGAGCACCCGCGCACCCGCGCGGACCGGGCCCCGGGATCCCGGCCGCCCGTGCCGCAGCCACAGCCAACCCCCCACACCCGCAGGCTCCTTGGGCCCACTAGCGAGGACAGGACATGAGCACCTACAACTTCGGAAACACGGGCGGCCCGGCCAACTACGGTGACTTCCGGCCCATCGACTTCAAGAACGGCACACCGGACCTCCCGACCCTGATGGCCGTCGCCGACCGGCTCACCCAGGCGCTGCGAGCCGAGTACCCGGGGATCGCCGGATACGGGGAGACCATCCAGGCGGAGCTGGCACTGTCCGCCGAGGACGGTCTGCCGCCCAACCGGGGCCGGATCCGCACCGCGCTGGACAACATCGCCATCGCGGCGGGGGCCGGGACCGGCAGCCTCACCTTCACCCGCCAGCTCACCCACGCATTCGACCTGTGACCCACCGGAGCCCCGCCGCCACGGGGCTCCGCCCGCAGCAAGCCCCGGGCGGCCACGGTGCATGCCCGCGTTCCTGGTCGGCCCGCGTGTGGCGCGGCGTGCCGGACCGGAACCGTCAGGCGCCCAGTGCCGCCAGCGCCGGCCGGCCTGCCGCGTCGTAGCGGTCCAGGAGCACCCGCGCCACCTCGGGCGCGGCACCGAGCACATCCGCCAGCACGTCCGCCCCGGCCGCGCCCCGCGCGATACGGTCCGGGAGGAAGCCCGGGGCCAGGACGTACGGCGCGACGGCGACCCGCTCGCAACCGAGGGCGCGCAGCTCGGCCACGGCGTCCTCGGTGCGGGGCAGGGATGCGGAGGCGAACGCAGGCCGCACGGCGCACCAACCGGTGTGCCACCACTCCCGCGCGATGTCGGCGATCACTGCGATCGCCTCCGGGTCGGAGGACCCCGCCGAGGCCAGTACGACCCCGGTCGAGGACTTGTCGGCGGGCGTCAACCCCGCCTCGTACAGCCGTCGTTCCAGCGCGGCCAGCAGCAGCGGGGACGGGCCGAGCACGTCCGCCTGCCGGATCCGCAGCCGCGCCGGCGCCTCCCGCAGCACGGCCGGGATGTCGGCCTTGGCGTGGAAGGCACGGGTCAGCAGCAGCGGCAGGGCGACGACGTCCCGGACGCCCTCCGCCGCCAGCGACTCCAGCACCCCGTGCACGGACGGCACGTTGAAATCGAGGAAACCGGTCTCCACGCGCAGCCCCGGCCGCAGCGACCGCACCCGCTCCACCAGAGCGTGCACGGTCGCCGCGTGCCGCGGATCGCGGCTGCCGTGGGCGATGACGAGCAGGACCGGGGCGCGCATGTCAGCCCTTCACCAGCAGACCGCGGCTGCGCAGCACCCACCGCTCCACCGGGCTGAAGATCAGCAGGTCGATGGCGATGCCGACGAACAGGATCAGGAAGATCGCCTCGAACACCATCGACATGGAGCTGGCGTTACGACCGTTCTCCAGCAGCGCGCCCAGTCCGACGCCCAGGTCGGGGGAGGAGGCGATGATCTCCGCGGCCATCAGCGAACGCCAGGAGAACGCCCAGCCCTGCTTGAGCCCGGCCAGATAGCCCGGCAGCGCCGCCGGCAGCACGATGTGCCAGGCCCCCCGCAGCCCGGTCGCGCCCATCGTGCGGCCCGCCCGCAGGAAGAGCGGCGGGACCTGGTCGATGCCGGAGACCAGCCCGTTGGCGATGGACGGCACCGCGCCGAGCAGGATCACCGCGTACATCATCGAGTTGTTCAGGCCCAGCCAGATCACCGCGGGCGGCACCCATGCCACCGACGGCAGCGACTGCAGACCGGACAGCACCGGACCGATGGCCGCACGCAGGAACTTCACCCGGGCCACCAGCAGCCCCAGCGGGGTGCCGATGGCCAGCGCGAACAGGAAGCCCAGCAGACCGCGTGAGACGGAAGTCCAGATGTAGTCGAGCAGTGTGCCCTGCAGCCAGGCCCTCTTGAACTCGCCGGCCACGTCGGCGGGCGACGGCAGCTTCGTCGGATCGCCGACGATCTTGAAGGAGATCAGCGCCTGCCACACCGCCAGCACCACGACGGTGGCGACCAGCGGGGGAAGGATCTTGTTGGCGAAGGTCTGCCGGAAGGAGGCCCGGGAGGTGACCGCGGTCTCCAGGGCGTCCAGGCCCGCCTCGACGCTTCCCGCGTCCGTGGCGGTCTTCGTCTCAGTGCTGGCCATGGCGGCGGATCTCCCCACGCAGTACTTCGGTGATTTCCAGGGACAGTTCGGCAACCGGCGCGTCCTCGATGCGCCGCGGCTGCGGGATGTCCACCTGCCACTCGCGCGCCACCCGGCCCGGCCGGGACGACAGCAGCACGACCCGCTGCGCGAGCCGCACCGCCTCACGCACGTTGTGCGTGACGAACAGCACCGACACTCCGGTCTCCGCCCAGATCCGGGTCAGCTCGTCGTGCAGCAGGTCACGGGTGATCGCGTCCAGTGCGGCGAAGGGCTCGTCCATCAGCAGCAGCTGGCTGTCCTGGGCGAGCGCGCGGGCCATGGCCACGCGCTGGCGCATACCGCCGGACAGCTCGTGCACCCGCTTGCCGTACGCGCCCTGCAGCCGGACGAGTGCGAGGAGGCGCTCGGCCCGCTCCCGCCGCTCGTTCTTCGCCACGCCCCTCAGTTTCAGGGCGAGTTCGATGTTCTTGCCCGCGGTGAGCCACGGGAACAGGGCGTGCTCCTGGAACATCAGAGCCGGCCGCCCATGCGTCGTGATGCTGCCTGCGGAGGGCTTGTCGAGGCCCGCCACCAGGTTCAGCAGAGTCGACTTGCCGCAGCCGGAGGCCCCCAGGAGGGTGACGAACTCGCCCGGCGCGACATCGAGGCTGATGTCGTCCAGGACGAGCTGCTGCCCGCCCGGATGAGGAAAGGACTTCGAGACGTGCTCGATGCGCGCCGCGTGCTCTATGGACTCGGCGGCCTTGGCGAACGTCGTGGCCATGGTCGTCACCTCCTGGGAACTCATCGGCTACGGGGGTTACTTGACGCCGAGACCGGCGTCCGCGACGGCGGGCTCGCCCTCGGCCTTGAGGACCTTGTTCAGCAGGGTGAGGTCATAGATGCCGGCCAGCTTGGGGCTGTCCAGCAGACCGGCCTTGACCGCGTGCTGCGCCTCGGTGTTCAGGGTCGAGGCCAGCGGGTCGTTGGTGAACTGGATGGACTTCCAGGCCGGGTCGAGGACCTTCGCCGGCAGCGCCTTGCCGGCATCCGCCGCCAGCTGCTGGTTCGCGGCAGCCTTCGCCTGGTCCGGGTTGGCGTTGATCCACTTGTTGGCCTCGACCGAGGCCTTCAGCACCGCCTCGACCGCCTTCGGGTGCTCCTTGAGGAAGGCCTGCCGCACGATGATGTTCGTGATCACGAACTTCTTGTCCGGCCACAGCGACGCCTCGTCCAGCAGCACCTTGCCGCCCTCGGCGACCAGCTTCGACGCGGTCGGCTCCGGCACCCAGGCACCGTCGATGGAGCCGGACTTGAAGGCGTCCGGGGTCACCTTGTTGTCAGTGCGGACGACCGACACATCGCCCTTGCCGCTCTGCGCGTCGACCTTCCAGCCCTGCGAGGCGATCCAGTTGAGGAACGCCACGTCCTGCGTGTTGCCCAGCTGCGGCGTCGCGATCTTCTTGCCCTTGACGTCCTGCAGGGACGTGATCTTCTTCGGGTTCACGACCAGCTTCACCCCGCCGGACGCCGAACCGCCGATGATCCTGAGGCTCTTGCCGTCGGACTTGGTGTAACTGTTGATCGCCGGGGAGGGGCCGATCCAGCCGATGTCGATGGAGCCCGAGTTGAGGGCCTCGATCTCGGACGGGCCCGCGTTGAAGGTCTGGTACGTCGCCTTGGAGGCGCCCAGCTCCTTCTGGAAGAAGCCCTTCTGGTTGGCGACGAGCGCGGTGGCGTGTGTCAGATTGCCGAAGTAACCGATCTTCACGGAGTCGAGCCCGTCGATCTTCTGGGCCCCGGCGGCGATCTTGGCGGTGTCGTCCTTCTTGGCCTCGGACCCGTAACTGCAGGCGGCCAGGGTGAGCAGGGGGAGTGCGGCGATCGCGGCTGTCGCGCGACGGAAGAGCTTGGCAGGCACGGGAGGCGTTCCTCTCGTTGGCCCGGCGGTCACGGTCTTTCAGGTCGTGGCCGGGAGGTCGGCAGGTTTACGGCGGTGGGGGGTGAGGGCGCGCAAGCGGTGCGCGTACGTCAGCGCACACATCGCGCCACTCCGCCCTGCCCGCTGCCGAGGGCGCCGCTGCCGATGCGGCCGCCCTCCTTCGCGAACGTCGAGTAGACGTCGGTTGTCGTCATGGTCAGAAGTCCCAGCCGTCGTCGTCGGCCGGGTCCTTGACCGGCTCGGGCGTGGCGAAGGACTCGCCGACCATGCCCGCGGTCAGCGTCGTGCCGTCGCTCGGGTCGATCAGGATGAAGGAGCCCGTGCGGCGCGAGTCGGCGTAGGAGTCGACCGGCAGCGGCTCGGCGGTACGGATCTTCACCCGGCCGATGTCGTTGGCGACCAGCTGCCCCGGGTGCGGGTGCAGCGACAGGTCGTCCAGCGTGAGCCGGGACGGGATGTCCTTCACGATCGCCTTGACCGTGCGGGTGCCGTGCTTGAGCAGCACCCGGTGACCGACGGTCAGCGGGGCGTCGGCCACATGGCAGACGGTCGCCTCCACGTCCTGCGTGGTGGGCGGCGCGTCCTGCGTCGGCACGATGAGGTCGCCGCGCGAGACGTCGATGTCGTCCTCAAGAAGGACGGTCACCGACTGCGTCGTCCACGCCACGTCGACGGGCTTGCCCAGCAGGTCGATCCCGGAGATCTTCGTCGTCCGGCCCGAGGGCAGGACCGTGACCTCCCCGCCGACCCGGAAGGTGCCGGCGGCGATCTGGCCCGCGTAGCCCCGGTAGTCCGGGTGCTCGGCGGTCTGCGGCCGGATCACGTACTGCACGGGCAGCCGGGCGTGGCAGTGTGCCAGGTCATGGCTTACGGGCACGGTTTCCAGGTGTTCCAGGACGGTCGGGCCGCCGTACCAGTCCATGTTCGCGGACGGCTCCACCACGTTGTCACCGGCCAGCGCCGAGATCGGGATCGCGGTGACCTCGGGGATGCCCAGCTCGGTCGCGTACGCCGTGAACTCCTCGGCGATCGCGGCGAACACCGTCTCCTCGTATCCGGCGAGGTCCATCTTGTTGACCGCGAGGACGACGTGCGGGACGCGCAGCAGGGCCGCGATCGCCGCGTGCCGGCGGGTCTGCTCGACCACGCCGTTGCGGGCGTCGACGAGGATCACGGTCAGCTCGGCGGTGGAGGCACCGGTGACCATGTTGCGGGTGTACTGCACATGGCCCGGCGTGTCGGCCAGGATGAAGCGGCGCCGGGGCGTGGCGAAGTAGCGGTACGCCACGTCGATCGTGATGCCCTGCTCCCGCTCGGCGCGCAGGCCGTCGGTGAGCAGCGCGAGGTCCGGCCCGTCCTGGCCGCGGCTCGCCGAGGCCCGCTCCACGGCCTCCAGCTGGTCGGTCAGGACCGACTTGGAGTCGTGCAGCAGCCGCCCGACGAGCGTGGACTTGCCGTCGTCGACGGAGCCGGCGGTGGCGAACCGCAGCAGCGTGGTGGCCGAGAGCGCCTCGGTCGTGGTCGTGCTCATGGCTAGAAGTACCCCTCGCGCTTGCGGTCTTCCATCGCGGCCTCGGACATCTTGTCGTCGGCACGGGTCGCGCCCCGCTCGGTGAGCCGGGAGGCGGCGATCTCGGCGATCACGGCGTCCAGCGTGGTCGCGTCGGAGTCGACGGCACCCGTGCAGGACATGTCACCGACGGTCCGGTAGCGCACCAGCCGCTTCTCGGTACTCTCGCCGTCCTTCGGGCCGCCCCACTCGCCCGCGGTCAGCCACATCCCGCCCCGCTGGAACACCTCGCGCTCGTGCGCGAAGTAGATCTGGGGCAGCTCGATGCCCTCGCGGGCGATGTACTGCCACACGTCCAGCTCGGTCCAGTTGGACAGCGGGAACACCCGGACGTGCTCACCGGGGGCGTGCCGGCCGTTGTACAGGTTCCACAGCTCGGGGCGCTGGCGGCGCGGGTCCCACTGGGAGAACTCGTCGCGCAGCGAGAACACCCGCTCCTTGGCGCGGGCCTTCTCCTCGTCCCTGCGGCCGCCGCCGAAGACCGCGTCGAACTTCTCGCTCTGGATCTTCTCCGTCAGCGGAAGCGTCTGCAGCGGGTTACGGGTGCCGTCGGCACGTTCCTTGAGCACACCGCGGTCGATGTAGTCCTGGACGGAGGCCACATGGAGGCGCAGCCCATGGGCGGTCACCACACGGTCCCGGTACTCAAGGACTTCCGGGAAGTTATGGCCCGTGTCCACATGCAGCAGCGAGAAGGGAACCGTGGCCGGCGCGAACGCCTTCAGCGCCAGGTGCAGCATGACGATGGAGTCCTTGCCACCGGAGAACAGGATCACCGGGTTCTCGAACTCGCCGGCCACCTCGCGGAAGATGTGCACCGCCTCGGACTCCAGCGCGTCCAGATGCGACAGGGCGTACGGGCTGTCCGTGCCCTCGCCGCCGGTCGCGGCCTTGGCGACGGTCGTCATGCCAGTCCCCTCTCGCTCAGCAGGGCGTACACCGACGCCGCCGACTCCTGCACGCTCTGGTGCTGCGACTCGATCCGCAGGTCGGGCGCCTCCGGCTCCTCGTACGGGTCGTCGACCCCGGTCAGCCCGGTCAGCTCGCCCGCGGCCTGCTTGGCGTACAGCCCCTTCACGTCCCGCACCGAGCACACCTCGACCGGCGTCGACACGTGGATCTCCAGGTACGGCGTGCCGTTCTCGGCATGCCGCCCCCGCACCGCGTCCCGGCTGTCCGTGTACGGGGCGATCACCGGGACCAGTGCCTTCACGCCGTTGCGGGCGAGCAGTTCGGCGACGAAGCCGATGCGCTGCACGTTGGTGTGCCGGTCCTCGCGGGAAAAGCCGAGGCCCGCCGAGATGAACTCGCGGATCTCGTCGCCGTCGAGCACCTCGACGCGGTGGCCCTGTGCGCGCAGCCGGCCGGCCAGCTCGTACGCGATGGTGGTCTTGCCGGCGCTCGGCAGACCCGTGAGCCAGACGGTGGCTCCGGTGGTCACGTGGTTCTCCTGCTTGTCGTGAGTCGTCATCCGTGCAGCCCGCACTCGGTCTTGGCCCGCCCGGCCCAGCGGCCGGCCCGCGCGTCCTCGCCCTCAAGGACCCGGCGGGTGCACGGGGCGCAGCCGATGGAGGCATAGCCGTCCATCAGCAGCGGGTTGGTCAGTACGCCGTGTTCGGCGACGTAGGCGTCCACGTCGTCCTGCGTCCAGCGGGCGATCGGGGAGATCTTGACCTTCTGCCGCTTCTCGTCCCAGCCGACCACCGGGGTGTTCGCCCGGGTCGGGGACTCGTCGCGGCGCAGGCCGGTCGCCCACGCCTGGTAGCCCTTCAGACCTTCCTCCAGCGGCTTCACCTTGCGCAGGGCGCAGCACAGGTCGGGGTCGCGGTCGTGCAGCTTCGGGCCGTACTCCGCGTCCTGCTCGGCGACCGTCTGCTTCGGCGTGAGCGTGATGACGTTGACGTCCATCACGGCCTCGACGGCGTCGCGGGTGCCGATGGTCTCCGGAAAGTGGTAACCGGTGTCGAGGAAGACCACATCCACGGCCGCCTCGCCCTTCCGCACGCGCGAGGCGAGATGGGCGACGACGGCGTCCTCCATGGACGAGGTGACGCAGAACTTCGTGCCGAAGGTGTCGACCGCCCACTGCAGGACCTCCAGGGCGGAGGCCTCCTCCAGGTCGCGGCCCGCCTGCTCGGCGAGCGCCTTCAACTCCTCGGTCGTACGCTGTTCCTGGGCGGTCGTCATATCCGGTCGTCCCCTCCGTTGTCGACCCGCTGCAGCCCCCGGGCGAGCAGCCCGAGGAACTTCAGCTGGAATGCGCGGTTGCACGCCCCGCATTCCCAGGCGCCGTGACCCTGCTCGCCCGGACGCAGGTCCTCGTCGCCGCAGTAGGGGCAGTAGAAAGGCGCGGCACGCTCGCTCACGACAGCGCCTCCTCGGAAGCCCGGGACGCCCAGGTGGCAAACCGCTCGCCGTCCTCGCGCTCGGCCTGGAACCGCTTCAGCACCCGCTCGACGTAGTCGGGCAGTTCCTCCGCGGTGACCTTCAGACCGCGCACCTTGCGGCCGAAGCCCGCCTGAAGGCCGAGGGCGCCACCGAGGTGCACCTGGTAGCCCTCGACCTGCTCGCCCCGGTCGTCGAGGACCAGCTGGCCCTTGAGACCGATGTCCGCGACCTGGATACGGGCGCAGGCGTTCGGGCAGCCGTTGAGGTTGATGGTGATCGGCTCGTCGAAGTCCGGCAGACGGCGCTCCAGTTCGTCGATCAGCTGCGAGCCGCGCTGCTTGGTCTCGACGATGGCGAGCTTGCAGAACTCGATGCCGGTGCAGGCCATGGTGCCGCGCCGGAAGGAGGACGGCCGCGCGGTGAGGTCCAGCGCCTCCAGGCCCTCCACCAGCGAGTCGACCTTGTCCTGCTCGACATCGAGGACGATCATCTTCTGCTCGACGGTGGTGCGCACCCGGCCCGAGCCGTGTGCCTCCGCGAGATCGGCGATCTTGGTGAGCGTGGCGCCGTCGACGCGGCCGACACGCGGCGCGAAACCGACGTAGTAACGGCCGTCCTTCTGCCGGTGCACACCGATGTGGTCACGCCACTGCTGCACGGGCTGCTCGGGGGCGGGCCCGTCGGTCAGCTTGCGCTGGAGGTACTCGTCCTCCAGCACCTGCCGGAACTTCTCCGCGCCCCAGTCGGCGACGAGGAACTTCAGCCGGGCGCGGGTGCGGAGCCGGCGGTAGCCGTAGTCACGGAAGATCGAGATGACGCCCTCGTAGACGTCCGGGACCTCGTCGATCGGCACCCAGGCGCCGAGCCGCACACCCAGCTTGGGGTTGGTGGACAGTCCGCCGCCGACCCACACGTCGAATCCCGGGCCGTGCTCGGGGTGCCGTACGCCGACGAACGCCACGTCGTTGATCTCGTGCACGACGTCCAGCAGCGGCGAGCCCGAGATGGCCGTCTTGAACTTCCGGGGGAGGTTCGAGTACGCCTTGTTGTTCAGGACGCGGCGCTTCATCTCCTCCAGCGCCGGCGTGGCGTCGATGATCTCGTCCTCGGCGATGCCCGCCACCGGGGAGCCGATGATCACACGCGGGGTGTCGCCGCAGGCGGTGACCGTGGACAGGCCCACGCCCTCCAGGCGCTCCCAGATCTCGGGCACGTCCTCGATCCGGATCCAGTGGTACTGCACGTTCTGCCGGTCGGTGATGTCCGCGGTGCCGCGCGCGAACTCCTGGGAGATCTCGCCGATCACCCGCAGCTGCTCTGTGGTGAGCGCGCCGCCGTCGATGCGCACCCGCAGCATGAAGTACGAGTCGTCCAGCTCCTCCGGCTCCAGCACGGCGGTCTTGCCGCCGTCGATACCGGGCTTGCGCTGGGTGTACAGCCCCCACCAGCGCATCCGGCCGCGCAGGTCGTTCGGGTCGATCGAGTCGAAGCCGCGCTTGGAGTAGATCGTCTCAATGCGTGTCCGCACATTGAGACCGTCATCGTCCTTCTTGAACTGCTCATTGCCGTTGAGCGGGGTGAAGTGACCCACAGCCCACTGACCCTCACCGCGGTGACGGCTCACCTTGCGGCGGGGCGCGGAGGCGGCGGGGTTCGGTGGAGTGGCGGCCATGGTTCTACGTCCTTCGGGACCGGTGGGAATCAGCTCTGACCTGCGAAAATGCGCGCACGCGGGCAGGCGTGCGCGTCCTTGCGCAAGGGGAATCAGGTGCGGGGGCTCTCGGCGGTGCTGGGGCGGTCAGCTCGCCGGACAGATGGCGCTGGACATGCGGCCGAGGTCGACGTGCCGCCGACTCACCAAGGCAATTCCAGTTCCAGACATGACGGAAGCGTGTCACGGCGATCTGGACACAGTCCAGCTTTATCCAGAATGCGGACACCCTTGTCCCGGAATATGGGACAAGGGTGTCGTCGCTCACATGCGCCGCAGGAGGGCTTGTCCCGGGCAGGCCAAGCGCAGTATCAGCAGGGACGTCAGACGGGGTACGCCCCGGGCCAGGGCCCCGGCGCCGCCGTCTCGGGCTCCGGCTCGACCTTGGTGTCGAACAGGGTGAAGCCGCGCCGCCGGTAGTTGTCCATGGCGAAATCGCCGTCCTTGCTGCACGTGTGCAGCCACACCCGCTTCGTCGGCGTCCGCTCGGGCCACCGCTCGGCCAGGTCCCAGGCGCGCGCCGTACCGTACGACAGCAGATGGCCGCCGATGCGCCGGCCGCGGAAGGCCGGGAGCAGCCCGAAGTACACGATTTCGACCACGCCCTCGTCCTGCGGTTCCAGCTCCACATAGCCGGCCGGGGTGCCCTGGTCGTAGGCCACCCAGGTCTCCACGCCGGGCCGGTCCAGATACTCCTGCCACCGCGCGTACGTCCAGCCCAGCCGGTCGGTCCAGTGGATGTCCCCGCCGACCGAGGCGTACAGGAAGCGGCTGAACTCGGGGGAGGGCACCTCGGCACGGACGATCCGGACGTCGCCCTCGGGCGTGGCGGCAGGCAGAAGGCTCGCCGGGGACGTCTGCTCCAGGGACCAGGTGGTGACAGGGACGCTGCTCATGCGGGCCAGGGAATCATCCCGCCCCCCACCCTGTCGATCGCCGACGTCACGCAGCAGCGGACACCGGTCACGCCGGAGCGGACCATCGGTCGACTTCCCGGTCATACCGGAGCCGGCCTCGGTCGCCGTGGGCTCGGACCCGTCACCCCACCGACCGGTCCAGCTCGGCCAGGGGCAGGACGAAGAGCATGTGGTCCGACAGCGACCACACCTCGCCCGTCTCCTGCCAGTAGGAGAGGGACCCCGTCGACTGCGCCCAGCAGCGGTGCGAGCCGTCCGCGCCGCAGCGGGCCGCACTCGACCCCGCGACGTCCTGCCGCCACAGCCCGCCGTGTCCGTCCCGTGAGCCGGGCAGACGTCCCATATACCAGGACGTGTCGTCCGCCCCGGGCTCCCGGTACGACAGCACACCCCGGATCCCGGCCGCCCGGGTCCGGTACGCCTCTTCCGGCTGCACGCGGCCCGCGGTGTCCGTGCCGAGCAGCCCGCCGCGCCCCGGAGCCGTACTGAAGGCATACCGCCACAGCCGGGCGTTCCGGGCGCCGTCCGGCTCGGTCCACTCCGCGGCGACCAGGCTGTCCGGCACGGTGCCCCGGTCGACGGCCAGCGCGCCGGGGCAGGGCGGGCCGGAGCGGGCGCAGCGGCCGCCGGTGAACCGGTACGAGCCGACCGCGGGCATCACATACCGGTAGCCGTCGGCGGACCAGCCGCCGGGCACCCGGCCGATCGCGGGCCCGTCGACGTTGGTGCGCTGGATCCGGTCGACGTCATAGACATAGAGCGCGTCGGCGCTGCCGGTCCTGGTGGTGACCAGCAGCTTGCCCTGGTACCAGACCATGCCGGAGACCGCGGAGGACAGGCCCCGGTAGTCCCGGCCGCCGTCGACCGGAACCACCAGCAGCACCCAACGGTAGGCGAGGCGGCCGGGGTCGTCGGCGTCCACGAAGGCGACCCTGGCCAGGCCCCGCTCGGCGGCGCGGCCGGCGGTGGTGCTGTGGGTCCAGCCGGCGAGGACGACCCGGTGGCTGCCCCAGACGCCGTCGTCGTCGGCGTCCCCGGACGTGGTCACCGACGCCGGCCGCCAGTCGCTGCCGGCGGAGTCGGCCGTGTCCCAGCAGTAGGCGCGGGCGACGGACGGCGTCACGGGCAGGGACGCGCGGTCGGCGGCGGAACAGTCGGCGGACGCGCGCATCGCGCGGTCGGCGTTCGCCACGACGGCGTCCACGCCGACCGGGCGGCCCATCGCGGCGGACAGCCGGTCCAGTGTGCGCGCGGGCACCAGCCGCTCCTGGAGCCGGAGCGGGGCGGTGTCCGCCGGGGAGGAGAGCGGCTTGAGCGCGCCGGGGCTGTCGGTGACGTCCGCCTGGGAGGCGCTGATCAGGGTGGCGGCCGCGGTGAGCGCCAGCGCGGTCCCGGTCAGAAACGCACGCAGTGCGGCGCCGCGCCGACGCCGCCGGTGTCTGCCGCGATGCTTCATCTCGTCCCCTCTTCCAGGGCTCCTTCGCCGCTGTGGCGCGCGGGCCGGTGGCGGTCCAACTGCGCCTGTCGATCAGTATGTTGACGTAAGGAGCGGCTGGGGAAGCCCTTAAGGGATGCTACGGCAGCAACGGCCCGTGCAGGGCCGAGACCCCGCAAATATGCGGAAGACACGCTCACCGGGCCGCGGGTCCGTCGCCCGGCGCGGCCGTCCGCCGCCGCGCGATCGCCGGTGCCGTCGAGGAAGGCAGCAGGTCACGAGGGTCGTCGGGGAGCAGCACCTCGATCTCCGTGTCCTCGCGGAAACGATACGGCCGATGCTGGAGAAGTTCCCCGAAATACCGTCGGATCCGCGACATCTCGGCCCGAACCGTCACTGTGCGTGAGGGATCCCCGAACAGATCCTCGGCCAGGGCCGCCGCCCCCCGGCCCGAGCGGTGCGCGGCGAGCAGATACAGCAACTCGGCGTGCCGGGGACTGAGTTCACGCGACCAGGAACCCGCCGAAGCGGACACGGTCAGCGTACCCCGGCCCGGCCTGGCCAGGTCCAGCACGATCCGTGTGGCGGTGCCGAGTGGTTCCTCCGCCGCCCGCAGCAGCCAGCCCCCGGCCAGCGGCTCCACCGCGCACGAACCCAGCGACGGCAGCCACCGGCGGCCCGGCGCCAGCGACTTGGGCAGCGCGATCCGCCGTACGTACGGCATCCCGGTCACGGCCGCCGTCCAGCCGTCCCGGTCCACCACCAGCGCCCGCCCCTCCAGCCGGGCCAGCACCGGCGCCGCCACCGACCGCAGCCGCTCCAGCGAGTCCCGATGCAGCTCCCGCAGCCGCGCCTCGGCCAGCTTGGCCACCGAGTCCACCCAGGCGAGCGTCGCCGGATGCATGGTCTCCAGCGGGCCGCTGACGTCCACGACACCGATCAGCCGCCCGTCCCTGGGATCGGTGATCGGCGCGCCCGTACAGGTCCAGGAGGCGTGCGAGCGGACGAAGTGCTCGGCGGCGAAGACCTGCACGGGCCGTCGTACCACCGCCGGCGTGCCCACACCGTTGGTGCCGACGACGTCTTCCCGCCAGTCCGCACCGAGTTCGAAGCCCAGGCCGTCCGCCTTGCGCAGCACCGGCGGCGCCCCCTCCCGCCACAGCACCCGCCCGTCGGCGTCCGCGACGACCATGATGTGCTGCGCGACATCGGCGACCGAAAGCAGCCCCTCCCGCAGCACCGGCAGCACATGCCGCAGCGGTGACTCCTCGCGCCGGCGCCGCACTTCGTCGAAGGGCAGCAGCCCGGATCTGAAGTCGTGATCGGGATCGACACCGCTGCGCAGCATCCGTCCCCAGGACTGCTCGATCACCGGACGCGGTGTGATCTTCGCACGTCTACCGGCGAGTGTGGCGTCGCGTGCCTCGCTCAGCAGTCGCGCCGCCCGCGTCGCGTCCACGGCGGCCAGGCGCGCCACGTTCATCGGCGGGTTCACCACGGGAGTCCTCCCGGAAAGGGCTTCGAACATACTTGTCAAGCCGTCCGGGCGGCGGTTTCCGGTCCGGCTGTTCCTCTCATACTGCCGCTCCGAGCAGGCCGGAGGCACACACTCCGCGCACGTGCCCCGACAAGTTGCAACCCCCTGCAACCCTGGTGGACGGTCCGAAGGTGGCCGAGACTTGACCCCGACGCGCCTTCGCGTCCGCGGGCTTCAACTGGCCCAGGTGGTGGGGGTGGTGCCGTGTCGGCGCAGCACCACCCTCGCCGGAGATCCGGCCGCCGCGCGGCAGGGGGTACGGCCTCACCCGCGTGGACGGCCGCGGGCTTCAGGAGATCGGGCGCGCTCGCTCCACAACCGCTTTCAGATCCAGGCCCGTTGGCAGGGTGCCGAAGGACGCGCCGTGGTCGCCGCCCAGGCGGGAGGCGCAGAAGGCGTCCGCGATCTCCGGCGGCGCATGGCGGACCAGCAGCGACCCCTGCAGGACCAGCGCGAGGCGTTCCACGAGCCGCCTGGCCCGGCCCTCGGCGGCGTCCAGATCGGCGAGTTCGGTGAAGAGGTCCTTCACGGCCCGGTCCAGACGGTGATCGGCGCCGTGGGCCCGGCCGATCTCGGTCAGACAGGCGTCCAGCGCGCCCGGCTCCCGCTGCAGCGCCCGGAGCACGTCCAGCGCCTGGACGTTCCCGGCCCCCTCCCAGACGGAGTTCAGCGGCGACTCCCGCACCAGCCGGGGCAGCCCCGACTCCTCGACGTAACCGTTTCCGCCCAGGCACTCCGCCGCCTCGACCGCAACGGGCGCGCACCGCTTGGTGATCCAGTACTTGGCGGCCGGCACCGCCAGCCGCAGGAAGGCACGCTCCCGCTCGCCGCCGTCGTCGTAGGCGGCCGCGAGCCGGAGGGCGAGGGCGGTTGCGGCCTCCGACTCCAGTGCGAGGTCCGCGAGGACATTGCGCATCAGCGGCTTGTCGACCAGCCGGCCGCCGAAGGCCTCCCGGTAGGTGCAGTGGTGGATCGCCTGCGTCACCGCCTGCCGGATCAGGCCCGCCGACCCCAGCGCGCAGTCCAGCCGGGTCGCCGCGACCATCCCGATGATGGTCCGCACCCCGAGCCCCTCCTCGCCGACCCGGCGCGCCCAGGTGCCGGCGAACTCCACCTCCGCGGAGGCGTTGGAACGGTTGCCCAGCTTGTCCTTCAGCCGCTGGATGAGGAAGACGTTACGGGAACCGTCCGGCAGCACGCGCGGGACCAGGAAGCACGTCAGTCCGCCCGGCGCCTGCGCGAGCACCAGGAAAGCGTCCGACATCGGCGCCGAACAGAACCACTTGTGCCCGGTCAGCGTGTACGCGCCCGCCTCGGCGAGCGGCCGGGCCTGAGTGGTGTTCGCGCGGACATCGCTGCCCCCCTGCTTCTCCGTCATGCCCATGCCGAAGAGTGCGCCGGACTTCTGCGGCGCGGGCCGCAGCTCCCGGTCGTAGATCGTGGACGTCAGCCGCGGCTCCCACTCGGCGGCGAGCCCGGAATCGGCACGCAGCGCGGGCACGGCCGCATGGGTCATCGACAGCGGGCAGCAGTTCCCCGCCTCGACCTGGGTCCAGACCAGAAAACCGGCAGCCCTGCGGACATGCCCCGACGGCCGGTTCCAGGCAGCCGTCAGCCCCGCCGAGACACCCTTGCCGAGCAGCCGGTGCCACGCCGGATGGAAGTCGACCTCGTCGATCCGGTGGCCGTACCGGTCATGGGTACGCAGCCGGGGCGGATGCTCGTTCGCCTGCACCCCCCACTCCTGCAGCTGCGCCGAGCCCGCGGAGCGCCCCAGCACGGACAGCTCCGCACGCACCTCGTCGAGGTCGTCCGGACCCGTGTACCGCGCGACGGCCTCCACCAGGGCCCGGTCGGCGGCGAAGACGTCATAGCCGACCAGCGGGGGCGGCTGGTTCGTCACGGTGTGGGTAGAGGTGCCTGCCATGATTGCGAACCTACCCGGGACGGCGGCGATGATGGCCTCCAGAGTGGCACAGCGGCACCACCGGCCGCGCCGGAAACGATCGCCCGCCCCGGAAGGTGAGGGCGGTCCGGTCCTGCGGATACCTTTGGGTCGTGCAGCCAGCAAGTGAACCCCCCGAGCGGCCCGCCGGTCGCCTCCACCGGGCCAGAGCCCTCTACCGGAACGTCTCCAAGCGCAGGACCGCCTGGCTGCTGCTCAAGGACACCGTCAACTCCTGCATGGAGTACCGCATCCTCGGCCTGGCGGCCGAGGCCGCCTTCTTCACGCTGCTGTCCGTGCCGCCCTTGCTGCTCTGCCTCATCGGCCTGCTCGCCTATGTGGACACCTGGACGGGCGCCCACACCATCAGCAGCCTGGAGACCAACATCCTCGACGCCTCACGGACGGTCCTGTCCGACAAGGGCGTGAAGGACATCACCGAGCCGATCCTGCACGACGTGATGAAGGGCCGCCCCGACGTCATCTCCATCGGCTTCCTCTTCGCCCTCTGGTCGGGTTCCCGCGCGGTGAACGTCTTCATCGACACCATCACCGTCATGTACGGCCTCGACGGCGTCCGGGGCATCGTGAAGACGCGGATGATGTCGTTCCTGCTGTTCATCGTGGCGCTGCTGATCGGCTCGGTCGCGCTGCCGCTGATGGTGGCGGGCCCGGACGCGGTGGTCCGGGTGGTGCCCTGGTCGGAGACGGTGGTGCAGGTCCTGTACTGGCCGGTCGTCATCGTCCTGTCGATCGCTTTCCTGACCACCCTCTACCACGTCTCCGTGCCTGTCCGTTCCCCGTGGATCGAGGACGTGCCCGGCGCCCTGGTCGCCCTGGCCATGTGGGTCCTCGGCAGCGTCCTCCTGCGGGTCTACCTCGTCCACACCATCGAGGGCGCCACCATCTACGGCTCCCTCGCCGCCTCCGTCGCCGTACTCCTGTGGATCGGCGTGTCGGCCTTCGCCGTCCTCGTCGGCGCGGCCGTGAACGCCGCCATCGACCGGGTCTGGCCCGCCGCCGCCACCGCCGCCGCCCGCGCCGCGAACGAACGGATCCGCGAGGCCCAGGTCGCCGAGTACGTCGCCTGGGCCGCCGCCGCCCGGGAAACCGACCCGGACGACCCCGACATGCCCTCCGAGTTCCCCGAGCGCTGGTCCCGCTTCCTGCCCCCGGAAGACGTCACGGCCCGCCTGCGCACCCACGCCAAGCACGCCGCCCACCACGCCGCCCCCCACGGGCACAAGGCCAATGGCCGGCACCCGCACGAGGCGGGCGGGGACAGCGGGACGGCACAGCAGGGGAAGTGACCTGTACGTGCCGTGGGACGCGGGTGGCGGTGCGTCGGCACGTACGTACGTGCCGACCTGGCACGTATCCGCATGTCGGCCAGAGCGCGGCTCGGCAGCGCGTCACGGCCTGCCCCTGCCCCCGGGCAGGACCCCGCACCGCCGTCATCAGACCGTCCACGCCCCCGCCGCCGCGGCCTCCCGCGCGTAGTCCCCGAAGTCCCGCGGCGCCCGGCCCAGCACCTGCCGCACACCGTCCGAGACATGCGCGTTCCGCCCGTCGAGCAGCGACGTGAACAGCTCCACCAGGAACTCCACCTCCTCGGGCGGCACCCCGAACCCGGCCAGCCGCTCCCCGTAGTCCCGCGGCGACACCGCCCGGTACGCCAGCTCCCGCCCCGTCGCCGCCGCGACCTCGGCGACCGCCTCATCGAAGGTCAGCAGGCGCGGCCCGGACACCTCCAGCGCCCGCCGCGCATACCGGTCGCCGCCGGTGAGAGCGGCCACCACCACGTCCGCGACATCCCGCACATCGACGAACGGCTCCCGCACCTCTCCGCCCGGAAACACCAGCTCCCCACCCGTCCGCAACTCCTCCAACAGCGGCCCCTCGCTGAAGTTCTGCGCGAACCACGCGGCCCGTACGGCCGTCCACTGCGCCCCCGACCCCGCCAGCGCCTCCTCAGTCGGCAGGGCCTGCTCCTCGCCGCGGGCCGACAGCAGCACCAGCCGCCGTACCCCGAGCCCCACCGCCGCACGGGCGAGCCGCCCGACCGCCTCGGGCGCGTCCGGAGCGCCCACATCCGTCGGGTACACCAGGTACGCCGCGTCCGCGCCGCGCAGCACCGGCTCCCAGGTCGACCGGTCCTGCCAGTCGAAACCCCGTGCGCGCGACGCGGCACGCACCGTCAGGCCCGCCGCCCGCGCCACCGCCGCGACCCGGCTGCCCGTACGGCCGGACGCACCGGTCACCACCACGGTCGACACCGTCGTCGAGGCCGTCGTCGAGACCACTGTCGGCACTGTCGTCGATTCCGCTGTCGAGGCCGACGTGTTCCCTCGGCTCCGCACGTCCTGCATGTCCTGCATACCGTGCATGCCCTGCGTGTGCTGCGTGTTCTGTGAGTTCTGCGTCATGTCCGGCAGTCAACTGCCGTACGGGGCCGGTCGACATCGCCGAGCCGCTCGCGCCCATAAGCGTGCGTCTACGCTGCCCCCATGGACGCACTCGCAGGACTGCTGGACGGTCCACGCGCGCGTGGCGCCTTCATGATCCGGGCGTGCTTCGACCCGCCGTGGGCGGTGCGCGTGGCGGACGAAGCGCCGCTGACCGTGATGCTCATGGCGCGCGGCACCGCCTGCATCACCCCGGACGGCGACGGCGTGCCGGTGCGGCTCGGCCCCGGAGACCTGGCGATCGCGCGCGGCCCGGACCCGTACACCTGCGGCGACGAGCCGGACACCGCCCCGCAGGCGCTGATCCTGCCCGGCGGCGAGTGCCGCTACCCCGACGGCACCTCCCTGAACGGCTCCATGGACCTCGGGGTACGCACCTGGGGCGACCGCCCCGACGCCGGCACGATCATGCTGATCGGCACCTATCTGATGCGCGGCGAGATCCACGGCCGCCTCCTCGACGCCCTGCCGCCGCTGGTGACCCTCCCCGCCGAGGTGTGGGACTGCCCGCTCACGCCCCTGCTGGCCGAGGAGATCGTGCGCGACGAACCCGGCCAGGAGGTCGTCCTGGACCGCCTGCTGGACCTGCTGCTCATCAGCGCGCTACGAGTCTGGTTCTCCCGCCCCGAGGGGGCGGCCCCCGCCTGGTACCGGGCGCTGGCCGACCCGGTCGTCGGCCGTGCGCTGCGCCTGCTCCAGGGCGACCCGGGGCACACATGGACGGTGGCCGCGCTCGCCGCCAAGGCCGGGGTGTCCCGCGCGGCCCTCGCCCGCCGCTTCACCGACCTCGTCGGCGAACCCCCGATGTCCTACCTGACCGGCTGGCGGCTCGCCCTGGCCGCCGACCGCCTGCGCGAAACGGACCTCACCCTCGACAGCATCGCCCGCCATGTCGGCTACGGCAGCGCCTTCGCCCTCTCCACCGCCTTCAAGCGCGTGTACGGAGTGAGCCCGCAGGAACACCGCGCGGGCCGCCAGGGCCGCCAGGGCCGACCAGGTTCGCCTTGAGACGCGACCTTGAGACGCGACCTTGAGGGCTGCCCCTGAGAGCCGCGCCGCGCGTCTCCACTCCCGGGTGCAGACGGGACGATGGAGACCGTGGCCCGGTGATCCCATCAGCCATCCACCTGTCTTCCACCCGCTTCTCCACCCGTGCTCCGATCCGCCCGGCACCGCTTCGGACCTAGCGTTTTCCGCAGGTCGGCGCCGTCCGGCCGAGGGCAGGGAGGCGGAGGACATGGCGGATGCGGCGGGCGTGGCGAATGCGGCACAGGCACCGGAGGCGGCAGAGGCGACGGGTCGGGTACGACGGCCGGGCGCGGGGGCCGGTGTGGACGGCGGGTCCGGCAAAGGCGGCACGGCCTACGGCCCCTTGCTCTCGATCGCCGTCGACATCCTCCTGCCGCTCCTCGTCTACTACGCGGCCCGTGCCCTCGGTGCAGGACAGGGCCCAGCGCTGCTGCTCAGCGGCGCGCCCCCCGCCCTGCGGCTGGTGACCGGTGCGGTGCGCCAGCGCCGGATCGACGGGGTGGACCTGTTCTTCACGGTGCTGCTGGCCGCTGCCGCAGTGGCCGCACTGATCGGTGGCAGCATTCGCATCCTGCTGTTCAAGGACGCGGCGCTGTCCCTCGCGGTCGGCGGCTGGGTGCTGGGCACCGCGTTCACCGGAAGACCGCTGGCCTTCCAGCTCGGGCAGCGACTGCACCGGGGCCCGGCGGCCCGGACTCGGGCCCGGACATGGCAGGACTCCGCCGAGTTCCGCCGAGGTTTGTGCGTCCTCACCATGCTCTGGGGCGCCGAGCAACTGCTCGACGGCGGCCTCGGCACACTCGCCGCGGCCACGCTGCCCACCGACATCGTGCCGCTCCTGGCCCGGGTCCTCTCGCTCCTGCTGCTCGCCCTGACCGCCACGGCCACCGCTGTCTACGCCCGGCGCTTCCGCACCCGCCACGGCCTCCGGCTGTTCGGCGAACCACGCCGGTCTCGCCGCGTCCCGTGACCCGTCGCCCGAACTCACCGGACGGTCGCACGCCGGACGCCGGGGTGCGCCACCGACGTAGGCTGGCACACGTGTACGCGGAGCGGGCGTCCCGGCTGAGGGGCGCGGTCGTATGGACGAACGTCCCGGATGGTCCGCACGGCCCGGACATCCCGGACGGCCCGGAAGGGTCAGGTGGCGGACCCCTCGTGCTGCCCGACGGCTGCATGGACCTGCTGTGGAGCGAGGGCCGGCTGCTGGTGGCGGGCCCCGACACCGGCCCTTACCGCCCCGAGGGCCCGCCCCGCTCCTGGGCAGGCGTCCGGTTCTTCCCGGGAACCGCGCCCGCGCTGCTCGGCGTACCCGCGCAGGAACTGCGCGATCTGCGGGTCGACTTGTCCGACCTGTGGCCCGCCGCCCGGGTCCGGCGACTGCGCGAGCGGGTCGAGGCAGCGCCCGACCCGGCCACGGCACTGGAGGACATCGCCCTGGACCGGGCCGCGCGGACCACGGCTCCCGATCCGCTGCTGCACCGGCTGGTGGAGCGCCTGGACGAGGGCTGCCCGGTGTCCGCCACGGCCGCCGAACTCGGCATCGGCACCCGCACACTGCACCGCCGCTGCCTGAGCGCGTTCGGCTACGGCCCCAAGACCCTGGCCCGCATCCTGCGCCTGCAACGGGCGCTGGCGCTGGCCCGCTCCGGGACGACGTACGCCGAGACGGCCATCCGTGCCGGGTACGCCGACCAGCCCCATCTCTCCCGTGAGGTACGGGAGTTGACGGGCCTGCCGCTCGGGGAGCTACTCGGCGGCGGGTAGCGGGGCGAACAGGTCGACGCCGTTGCCGTCAGGGTCGTGCACACTGGCGTACCGCTGACCCCAGAACGCGTCCCACGGCTTCAGCTCCCCGTGGTACCCGGCGGCCACGAGGTCCTCGTACAGGGCGTCGACCTCGGCGGGGGAGTCGCACCGGAAGGCGAGCCCCACGCGTCCACCGCCCTCGGGCGGCCGCCAGCCGGAGTGGAAGGAACGGACGGTCTCCTCGGTGTCCAGCGCGAGCACCAGCCCACCGGGCAACTCGGCCTCGACATGCGGCTGTTCCTCGGCACCGGGAGGGAAGACCAGCCCGAGGCGGCGGTAGAAGGCGAGCGAGGCGGCCAGGTCGGAGGCCACCACGCCGATCACGGCGAATCGTGCAGTCATGCGATCACCGTAGGCGGACAGCAACCGACCGGTCTTGAAGAAATCGGACACCCTCGGCCGGCATCGGGCGCTGCCTGCTTCTGCACACGTTGGCCTGTCCGAGGTCAGCCGACCGTGGCTACGCCCCGCGCCCCGCGCCCCGGGCCTCAGCCGAAGGTGACCGGCCCGTTGGGCGTGTTCACGGTGAAGGAGAGCGAAACCGGTCCCGTGGTGAGTGCCAGCCCGGTGCCCAGGGCCGCGAGCGGGCCGTGCACCTCCTCCGGGTCCGGTGCCGTGGCGGACACCTCCAGCAGCGGCGTGACCGGCAGGCCCGAGGACGTCGGGTGGCGGGAGCTGCCCCAGTCGATCAGAAACGGGACCAGACCGGAGGGATGGGCGTGGCCGCCGTCGGTCAGCCGCCACCGCAGCACCGTGCCGTCCGGCGTACGGCGGCTCATCGGGTGCACGGGCCCTGGGTCGTAACCCCGCGCGCGGGCCGTCTTGATCGCCGACTCCAGGTGTGGCGGACTGATCGCCCAGGTCAGCGTGCGTGGCCCGGCCAGCTGGTCGACCCCGAACGGCCGTGGTTCGGCAGGCTCGGGTTGCTCGGGGTCGGGTCCGAGGATCTCCAGATAGCTCCGGCCGCCCAGCCCCACCAGATGGTTGCGCGTGCCGAGGTCGGGATGCGCACCGCCGGGCACGGGCATCACCCCGGTCCGCTGCGCGAAGTCGGCGACCGTCGCCGCCAGGTCGGGCGTGGCGAGGACGAGATGGTCCAGGAGCGGGGGAACGGCGTTCATGCCCGGCGAGGCTACGGTCACCAACCCGGCGCTTCAAGGGAGTTGGTGTCAGGCGGCTGGCCGCTCGCCAGGCGGTTCGGCCGTGCTCGCGCGCACCATCAGCCGGGTCGACAGCTCGGTCCGCGTGCTCTCCGGGTGCTCCCCGTGCATCAGCCGCACCAGCAGCCTCAGTGCGGTCGCCGCCATCTCACCGAGCGGCTGGCGGACGGTGGTCAGCGCCGGGGCGGCCCAGCGGGCCTCGGGCAGATCGTCGAAGCCCACGACACTCACATCGCCCGGCACCCTCAACTCCCGCTCCGCGAGCGCCTCGTACACCCCGAGGGCCATCCGGTCGGAGCACACGAACACAGCGGTCGGCGGTTCGGGCAGGTCCAGCAGTTCGTGCGTGCGCAGCCGGGCCGCGCTCACGTCGAAGCCGGCGTACCGCATGTAATCGGCGGGGTGCCGCACCCCGGCCGAGGCGAGAGCGGAACGGTAACCGGCTACCCGGTCGCTGCCGCACATCGAGCGCCGGTGCCCGGCGATCACCGCGATCCGCCGGTGACCGAGCCCGAGCAGATGCTCGGTCGCACTCACCCCGCCCTGCCAGTTGGCCGCCCCGACCGAGGCCACCCCGGCGGGCGGCTCGTGCGCGGGGTCGATCAGCACGTACGGGATGCGATGGTGGTCCAGCCAGGCGTACTGCGACGGCGACAGCTCCGCCAGGTTGAACAGCACGCCCGAGGAGCCCCGCGCCGTCAGCTTGTCCAACCAGCCCCGCTCCGGCCGGCCGCTCCGGGGCCGGGGCAGCCCGGTCGAGACCACCACCTCCAGGCCCGCCTCGTACGCCGCCGCCTCCACCCCGTGCAGCACGGCACCCGACCATGGGCTCTCCAGCGAGTGCACCACCAGGTCGACCAGGCCCGGCGTCTTCGCGGTGTCGAAGCGGGGCCGGCGCACATAGCCGAGCCGGTCCAGGGCCTCGGTGACCCGGCGACGGGTCTCCGGTGCCACGTCCTCCCGGCCGTTGACCACTTTCGACGCGGTGGGCACCGACACCCCCGCCTCCCGGGCCACCACAGCCAGCGTCGGCCCGACCGGCACGCGCACACTCCCCGTACGGACCACAGGAAACCGCCTCTCCGGCCCGCCCCTGGGCCAGCGAAAGTTGCGACCGACGCTGCTTGCGTGGGCTGCTCACCGAGCAGACAGAAAGCGCTTCCTACGATAGATGCGCGTCAACACGACGTGAAGACATGGGAATTCACGGGATGACGGGCGGCCGGGACTTTCGAAACTCCGAACATCGGGAGAGCGGGCGGGCGGGGCCAGTCGGCGGGTGGAACCGGCTACGGGGTGCTCGGCGCGGGCGCGGGCGCGGGGCGGGTCTGGCTGTGGACGCCGTCACTTGAGGGCTGCAGCTGAGGGCTGCAGCGCCGAGTGGACGAAGTCCCCTCATCACCGGCCGTGCCGGTGGACAACCTCCGTCACGCGACCCGCACCAGGTCCGAGAGCCGCACCTCATGGGCCAGGGGCAGCCCCGCGACCAGCCGTTCCAGCTCGTCGACGACCACTCGTCCCAGCCGCTCCAGCTCATTGCCGAGAGAGCCGGCGATGTGCGGAGTGAGGACGACGTTCGGCAACCGGTACAGCGGCGATCCGGCCGGCAACGGCTCGGGCTCGGTGACGTCCAGGACCGCCTGGAGCCGGCCGGACACCAGTTCCTCGGTCAGGGCGTCGTGGTCGACCAGGGCGCCCCGCGAGGTGTTGATCAGCACCCCGCCGTCCCGGATCAGGGCGAGCCGCGCACGGTCGAGCAGGTGGTGGGTCTCGGGGATGTCCGGCGCGTGCAGGGTGACGATGTCGCTGCGCCGCAACAGGTCTTCCAGAGGCAGCGGTTCGGCCCCCAGCGCGGCGGCTTCGGAAACGCTTGCGTAAGGATCGTGGAGCAGGACCTCGAAGTCGAACGGCCGCAGCAGTTCCATCAGCCGACGGCCCACCCGGGAGGCGCCGACGACTCCTACCCGGCGGCCGACGTTGCCGATGGCCGACGTCTCGGCGGGGGAGGGCGGCGTGTGCGTGGTGCGGTAGCGCTCGCGCTGCGTGAAGAAGTCCTTCCCCGCGAGCAGGATCATGGCGAGCGTGTACTCGGCGACGGGCAGCGCGTTGGCGGTGACCGCGCTGGAGACGGCGATCCCGCGCTCCCACAGGGCGTCGCCGATCAGCGAGCGAACCGATCCGGCGGCGTGCAGTACCGCTCGCAGCCGGGGCGCCACGGCCAGGGTGTCCGCGTCCAGTCCGGGGCAGCCCCAGCCCGTGATCAGCACCTCGGCACCGGCCAGCGACGCGGCGGCGGCACGGTCGGCGGGGTTCCGCACGACGAGCGCGGGATCGATCTCGGCCGTCTGCCGCAACCGGGCCATGAGCGGCGGAGGGAAGAGCAGGGGGAGATGCACCGGATCCATGGCGAACACGGCCCTGGGCAACTGGGCGCTGGGCATGACCCTCCTGAGGCACTGTGGGAAACGGTTCGGAAAGCGCCTTCTACGCTAGTTCTGGCGTTGAGCGGGAGGCAATCGGTGGGGCGGGTGACCGAAGGGCTGGTCGTCTCCGCCACATGGCGAGTGAAAGCGCCGGGCTGAGAGGCAAGTTACGGATTCGGGTGACGGTATGAAGGTGAGCTGGGGACGGTGTCCGGGCTGCGCCTGGCCATGTGAGGCCGCGGTCCCTGCCGGTCGAAAGGCCGCCGACGTACGGACGGAGACCGTGAAGGGCTAGCTCGACTCCGACGTCCCCTTCGCCGCCTCCACCTGGGGCACTGGCCGGAACCGCGCCCAGCGTCCCAGACGGCCGTATCCTCCGCCTTCCGAGGCCAGGTCCGCCCCGCCCGGGCCATGCTCCACTTCGGCACCCTGATGTACGCCAAGTAACCGCCGTACGCCGAACGGCCCAGCGCCGGGCCTGTGCGCCGGAATACCTCCGCACCCTGTGATGCTCTGATGTGAACGGTGCACTCAGCGCGGCTGTGAAGGACGCGGGAGCACGGCGAAGGGCTGGTGGGCGATGACGGCAGACCAGACAGGCCCCGTGGTCAGGACGCCCCACGGGGCCGTACGCGGCCGGTACGAGAAGGGGATCGCGGTGTTCCGGGGCATTCCGTACGGCGCCCCGCCCGTCGGCCCCCGTCGGTTCCGGCCGCCCGAGCCGCCCGAGCCCTGGGACGGCGTACGCGACGCCGGCGCCTTCGGCCCGACCGCGCCGAAACCGCCGTACTCCGAGGCGTTCGCCCAGTACCTGTCCGACCCCGAGATCCCTGGCGACGACTTCCTCAACCTCAACGTATGGACCCCCGAGCCGGACCCCGCCGCCCGGCTCCCCGTCCTCCTCTGGATCCACGGCGGCGCCCTGACCAGGGGGTCCTCCGCCGTCACTGTCTACGACGGCAGTACCTTCGCCCGGGACGGCGTCGTCTGCGTCTCGATCAACTACCGGCTGGGCGTGGAGGGCTACGGACTCTTCCCCGACGCCCCGCCCAACCCCGGCCTGCGCGACCAGCTCGCCGCCCTGCGCTGGGTCCACGAGGCGATCGGCGCCTTCGGCGGCGACCCCGACCGGATCACCCTGTGCGGACAGTCGGCCGGCGCCATCAGCGCCGGGACCCTGCTCGCCGCGCCCCAGACCCGCGGCCTGATCCGGCGGGCGGTGCTGCAGAGCGGCCCACCCGAGGCCTCCGACCGCGACCGGGTACGGCGGATGGTGCGCCGTATGGCCGCCCGCCTGAAGATCCCTGCCACCGCCGAGGCCTTCGCCGCCGTCGACCGCGACCTGCTGCTGCGCACCCAGGCCGAAGTCGGCCGGCTCAGCAGCCCGGTGCTCGGCGGACCCGCCTTCGGGATCGTCGTCGACGACGACCTCGTCCCCCGCGACCCCCTCGAGGCCCTCATCGACGGCGATGCCGCCCCGGGCGTGGAGCTGCTGATGGGCTGGACCCGGGACGAGTACCGGCTGTGGCTGGTGCCCGGCGGACTGCTCGAACACGTCGACCGGCTCGGCCCTGTCTCCCTGGCGGGCGCCATGGCCCGCTGCCGCACCGGACACGAGGTGCCCCGCGGCTACCGTGCGCTGCACCCCGACGCGGGCACCGCCGAGATCGTCGGCCAGATGGTCACCGATCATCTGCTGCGCATCCCCCTGCACCGCCTCGCCGACTCCCGCCCGGGCGCCTCGTACCTCTACGAGTTCGCCTGGCCGTCCCGCCTCCCCTCCCTCGGCGCCTGCCACGCCCTGGAACTGGGCTTCGTCTTCGACTCCGGCGCCACACCCGAATCGAAGAAGCTGGCCGGCGAGGGCGCCCCGCAGGAGCTGTGCGATGCGATGCACGGCGCCTGGGTGCGGTTCGCGACGACCGGAGACCCCGGCTGGGAGCCCTGGGGCGCGTCCCATCCCGCACGGATCTTCGGTGACGGTATGCCATACACCTCATACGGCCCACGGGATGCGGAATTCGCCCTCTGGTCGACAGCCGCCACCGTCCCCGAACCCGCACCGGCCGCCGACCCCCGGCCTCCCGGAGCGGAACTGGCGGCAGCGGTACGACGCCTGCGCCGCTCGGTAGGCGCCAGACGCCGCTGACGGTGCCTCAAAAGCCAGAAAGGCAGGGGGCGAAGGGGGGCGCGACCAGCCACCGTGCGGAGCCGCAGTCGTCGTCCAAGGCCCGGCCCACCACGGCGATTTCGCGATCCTCACAAACCGGCGGCGGCGATCGCCGCGATGCCCTCCGGCCCCACCCGGCAGCACCCCCCGATCAACCGAGCGCCCGCCTCCCGCCACGCCCTGACCTGCCCGGCACTGAACGTCGTACTCCCGGTCCACGCCCGGGCCTCGGCATCCCAGGCCTCCCCGCTGTTCGGATAGACCACGACCGGCTTGCCGGTGATCCTGGAAGCGATTTCCACGGCGGGGACCACGTCCTGCGGCGCGCAGCAGTTCACGCCCACCGCGATCACCTCGTCCACGTCCGCGGTCAGGGCGAAGGCCTCCTCCAGGGGCTGCCCGGCGCGCGTGTGCCGACCGTCGACCGTGTACGACAGCCAGGCCGGCACCCCCAGCCCGCGCACCGCTCCGAGCAGCGCGGCGGCCTCGTCGGCGTCCGGCACCGTCTCCAGCGCGAGGACGTCCGGCGCGGCGGCGGCCAGCACTTCCATGCGCGGCCGGTGAAAGCGTTCCAGCTCGGCGACGCTCAGCCCGTACCGGCCCCGGTACTCGGAGCCGTCCGCGAGCATCGCCCCGTACGGTCCGACGGAGGCCGCCACCCACAGCGGCCGCTCGATGCCCGAGTCCTTGGCCTGCCGGGCCGCCTCGCGGGCGAGGTCCACGCTGAGTGCGAGCAGCCGCGCCGCGTCGTCGTGGCCGACACCCCGTCGCGCGAAGCCCTCGAAGGTGGCCTGGTAGCTGGCGGTGATGGCCACCTCGGCGCCCGCTCGGAAGTAGGCGAGATGTGCCCGGGTGATCGCTTCCGGGCGCTCGGCGAGCAGCCGCGCCGACCACAGTTCGTCGCTCAGGTCGTATCCGGCCGACTCCAGCTGGTTGGACATGCCGCCGTCGAGCACGACCGTCCTGGTGGCGAGGGCGTGGGCGAGGCTGGGGGAGGTGCTGCTGGTCATGTCACGACGCTAGTCGACCCCGAGCGCGGAAAGAGCTTTCCCTTCGCTCCCGTCGGACCCATTGACCTCGCAACGGCCCACCCTTACCTTTTCGGCGTTCGGGATAACAGATGATGTTCGAAATATCGAGCAATTACTCGTCGAGAGGCAGTCCGCATGAGCCGCGCCCACGACCTGCCCGACATTCCCAGCCGCAGACTGATGCTGAAGAGCGCCGCGCTGGCCGCGGGCGCCTTGGCCGGCGCTCCCGGCACGGCCCGGGCGGCGGCGGCCTCCACCCCCGACGCCGAGAAGACGGTTCCCTACAGCAATCCCCTGATCCGGCAGCGCGCCGACCCGCACATCACCCGGCACACCGACGGCCTCTACTACTTCACGGCCACGGTTCCCGAATACGACCGCATCATCCTGCGCCGCTCGCGCACGCTGAACGGCCTCGCCACAGCGGCCGAGTCGGTGATCTGGCGGGCCCACACCTCCGGGCCGATGAGCGCGCACATCTGGGCGCCCGAGCTGCACCGCATCGGCGGCAAGTGGTACATCTACTTCGCCTCGGCCCCCGCCGAGGACGTGTGGGCGATCCGCATCTGGGTGCTGGAGAACGCCAACCACGATCCGCTCCGGGGGACTTGGGTGGAACGAGGCCAGATCAGCACCGCCTGGGAGACCTTCTCCCTCGACGCCACCACGTTCGAGCACCGCGGCAACCGTTATCTGGTCTGGGCACAGCACGAGCCCGGCATGGACAACAACACCGCGCTGTGGATCTCGAAGATGGCCAACCCCTGGACACTGACCGGCCCCCAGGTGAGGCTCTCCACCCCCGAGTACGACTGGGAGTGCGTCGGATACAAGGTCAACGAGGGGCCGTACGCCCTGCGACGCAACGGCCGTGTCTTCCTCACCTACTCGGCCAGTGCCACCGACTGGCACTACTGCATGGGCCTGCTGACCGCCGACGCCGGCAGCGACCTGCTGGACGCCCGGAGCTGGTCCAAGTCACCCGTCCCGGTCTTCACCAGCAACGACACCACCCACCAGTACGGCCCCGGCCACAACTGCTTCACTCTCGCAGAGGACGGCCGCAGCGACGTCCTCGTCTATCACGCCCGCCAGTACAAGGAGATCACCGGAGACCCCCTGCACGACCCCAACCGGCACACCCGGATCCAGCGGCTCGGCTGGAAGCCCGACGGCACCCCGGACTTCGGCATCCCCGTCGCCGACACCTAGGCCTGCGACGGGGGTGCGAACCAGCAGTGGACGCACGGCATCTGAGCCGGGCTCAGGACAGCAGGTCGATGGCGTCGGCGGCCGTGCCCGCGCTGAGGTAGCCCGTGGTTCCCGAGCCGCTCACCACGTCGATCTTCAGCACGTTGTACTGGCTGGTGTCCGTCTGCCAGGCACTGGCCGGGACGCTGTAGCTGAAGGTGTGGTTGTTGCCCCGGTAGGAACCCACCGTGAGGGACCGGGTGCTCGGCTGGGTGGGCGGGGAGGGGATCGGCGACGTCCAGGCGCCGTTGACGGTGACCTGCGGCCGTCCGTTGGCGTAGGCCGTCGTCACGCCGATTCTCAGGGTGTGCGCGGTGGCGGCCTGGGCGGAGGTGAGCTTGAAGTAGATAAGCAGGCCGCTGTTGACGTCCTTCCACAGATAGCAGGGGAAGGCGGAGGTCTCGGAACCGCTTCCGATCACCACGTTGCCGGTCCAGGTGGCGGCCCGTACGTCCGAGGGATGCGCGTACGTCATCAGGTCGGCGTTCTTGAAACCGCTCGGCGTGCCGTCCCAGGTGCCGATCCGCCAGATCGCGCTTGCGTTGGACGGGTCGTTGGAGGAGGGGACGGCGAGGGTGTCGAGCATGGTCGTGGCGCCCGCGGAGACGGTCACCTGTGTGCTGTACACGGCCAACTCGCCCTTGTGGACGGTCAGCGTGTACGTACCCGGCAGGACCCTGGACACCGAGAAATAGCCGTCGGAAGCGCGTGCGGAACCCCAGTACTGCGCCGCCGAGTTGGCGAGGCCGACCGTGTACGCGTACGCCGTGTCCCGGCCGGTGATGCCGACGCCGGCGATCCGGCCCCGGCCGCTGTCGGGAACGTACCCGGAGATGCCGAGCGAGTCGGCCCACGGCGTGGTCAGGGTGCCGTGGTACAGCGCGGACGACGGCGTACCGCCGTCCGTGAAGGCGATGACGTACGGGCCCTGCAGGCCGTACCGCTCGGACTCGGTCTGGTTCTCGCCGTAGTAGAGGATTTCGTAGAGGCCGCCGCCGTCGGCGCCCTGGTGGCGCAGCAGCGAGCGGTAGAAGGGGCCGCCGGAGGCCTTCTCGTGGTTGCTGCGGACGATCCACAGTCCGACGCCGCCGGTGGTCCAGCCGGTGTAGTCGTAATCGACGACCCGCAGTTTCGAGTAGTGCTTGGAGCGGGTCTGGCCGTCGGGCTTCGCGAACACGTCGGAGGCCTCGACGGTGCTGGTGGTGTACGTGTAGGAGTCCGGTTCGTCGTTGAGGAACAGGCCCGCCTTCACGCGCACGATGTACCGGGTCGCCGTGACCGAGGAGTCGGCCTTGTCGGTCCACAGATAGATGTTGTTCTCGCCGCTGCGGGCCGCGTAGTAGTGCCGCAGGGTGCCGTGGGCGACGGAGACCAGGATGGTCGGGCCGGACCGGGCCAGGGTGACGGTGGAGGCGCCGAGACCGGATTCGACGTGGGAGTTCTTGCCGCCGTAGCCCTGGTACTCGGTGCCCCTGTACACCAGCGAGGTCAGGTCGCCGTTGGTCTTGCTGACCTTGAAGACGAGGTTCGCGCCGGTGTCGACGACGTAGTTCGAGCCGTCGTCGCTCCAGCCGAAGCCGGCCGCCGCCGCGGAGCCGGCGAGCGGGCCGGCGAGGGCCGCCGCACCGGCGGCGGCAGCGGTGCCGAGGACGAAAGCGCGGCGGGCCACCGCGCCGTTCGGGGATCCGGACATGGGGGTGCCTCCTTCGGGAGGTCCGGGGAGTGCGGGTGTCTGGCAGGGTGACAGTCGAACCGTCTTCGCGAAAGGGCTTTCGCGCGGGGGAAGTTGACGAATGAGTTATTTTTCTTCGAAGGCTAGAAAGCGCTTGTCCGAAGCGGTACGGTCCAGTCTCCGGACCTTGCCGACCGCCCGCCCGACGGCCCGAGGAGTACGAGTGAGACGTCTTGGCGCAGCACGCGGCGCCGTACTGACGGCGGTCACCCTGTGCGTCACCCTGGCGGCGGCCCCCACCCCGGCCCGGGCACACGGCGGACGGCCGTACGGCAACGCCGCATGCACCGACACCGCCTGTCACTTCGACGTCCCACCGGGCACGTACGACGTGACGGTCCGGCTCGGCGGCGGGACGGCGTCCAGCACGCGCATCACGGGAGAGACCCGCCGCACGCTGCTCCCGGAGACCGCCGTACCGGCCGGCGAACACCTCACCCGCAGCTTCACCGTCAACGTCCGTACCCCCGAGGGCGAGCCCACCGGCCCCGACGGAACCCCCGGCCTGGATCTGACCCTCGGCGGCTCCGCCCCCGCCCTCGCCGGCATCCGGCTCACCCCGGCCCGGCACGCCCGCCAGATCATCCTGATCGGCGACTCCACCGTCTGCGACCAGCCCGCCGACCCCTATTCCGGCTGGGGCCAGCAGCTGCCGCAGTATCTGCGCAAGGGCCTGTCCGTCGCCAACTACGCCGACTCCGGCGAGAGCACCGTCACCTATCTGGCGAACCCCCTGCTCTGGGGGACCGTCCAGCCGCTGATCCACCCCGGCGACCTCGTGCTCGTCCAGCTCGCCCACAACGACAAGACCACGGACGAGGCCACCTACCGGGCCAACCTGGAGACCCTCGTCACGGGCATCCGGGACCGGGGCGGCGAACCGGTGCTCGTCACCCCGATCGTCCGCCGCTGGTTCAACGCCGACGGCACCCTGAACAACGACACCGCCTTGCTGGTGAACGGTCTCGGCGTTGATCTGCCGGCCGTCATCCGTTCCGTCGCCACCGCCGCGCGCGTCCCCTTGATCGACCTCACGGCGAAGACGAAGACGCTGGTGGAGTCCCTCGGGCCGGAGGGCTCCAAGGCGATCTACCTCTACGACGAGAAGCGCGACAACACGCACACCTCCGTGCACGGCGCAACCGTCTACGCGGGCCTGGTGCGCGAGGGGCTGCTCGCCCTGCACCTGGTGCCCGAGGGTGCCGTGCGGATGGGATGAACCCCTGGGGCGTCCCGACCGGAACCGGGGCGCCCCAGGCCCCGCCAGGAAGGACGGCCACCGCCGTGATCGAACTGCCCGCCGACGACCGCGAGTCCAGCCCGTACACCGGTTACACCCGCGCCCACTGGGAGGCCGCCGCCGACGCCCTGCTGGTCGCCGTCGCGCCCTACGCCACCTCCGACCGCGCCCTCTACCACCTCCCCGGCGACCATGTGAGCCATGCGGGCCACCTCTCCGACGGTCTGGAGGGGTACGCCCGTACGCTGCTGCTGGCCGCCTTCCGCCGCGACGAGACCGCGCTCGGCCGCTATGCCGAGGGCCTCGCGACCGGGCCCGGCGGGGTGTGGCCGCGCATCGAGCACCGCAGCCAGCCGCTCGTCGAGGCCGCGTCCGTCGCCCTCGCGCTGCGGCTGACCCGGCCGCTGCTGTGGGACCGGCTCGACGACCGGGTGCGGCAGCGCACCGCCGACTGGCTGGCGGACGCGCTCAGCGCCGAACCCTGGCCGTGCAACTGGGAGTTGTTCCCCGTCACCGTCGGCGGCTTCCTCCAGGAGATCGGCCACCGGCCGGAAGCGGCCCGCAAGGCGATCGACCGCGGCCTGGAACGGATCGAGGGCTGGTACCTCGGCGACGGCTGGTACACCGACGGCGACGGCCGCAAGTTCGACTACTACAACGGCTGGGCGATGCACCTGTACACTGTCCTCCACGCGTGGCTGGCCGACGACAGGGAACTGCTCTCCGTGTACGGCCGACGGCTGTCACGTCATCTCGCCGACTACGCACGCCTGTTCGGCGGCGACGGTGCCCCCCTCCATCAGGGCCGCTCCCTGACCTACCGCTTCGCGACCACCGCCCCGCTCTGGCTCGGCGCGCTGGCCGGCCAGACCCCCCTCACCCCCGGCGAGACACGGCGCCTTGCCTCCGGCGCGCTGCGGTACTTCCTCGACGGCGGCGCGGTCGACGAGCGCGGTCTGCTCCCGCTGGGCTGGCTCGGCCCCGATGAGTCGCTGGTGCAGAACTACTCCGGCCCGGCCTCCCCGTACTGGGCCGGTAAGGGGTTCCTCGGGCTGCTGCTGCCGCCGGAGCACGAGGTGTGGACGGCGACCGAGGAACCGGGACCGGCCGAGCGCGCCGACGCGGTGCACTCCCTACCGGTCCCCAACTGGCTGTTGCAGTCCACGCGTTCGGACGGACTGGTGCGGCTGCACAACCACGGCAGCGACGACGTCCGCTACGACCCCTACTACACCCGGTTCGCCTACTCGACCGCGACCGTGCCCGACGTGTCGTACGACAACAGCGTGATCGTCGGCGGCGATCCGAGCCGGACGGAGATCGAGCCGCTCGGCACGGGCGAGGGGTGGATCGCGTCCCGGCACACCGTGCGCGACGGGATCACCGTCACCAGTCTGGTGGTCGCCGAGGGCGCGGTGGAGGTGCGTGCCCATCTCGTGGCCGGGGCCGAGCCCGGGACGCCGGTGCGGGTCACGGGATGGGCGGCACCGGACGGGCTCCGGGCCGAACTCCTGCCGGTGTGGGGCCTGTCGGCGGAGCTGACCGGAAAGACCGGGGTGGGCGAGGCCACGCTGTTCGTGGCGCTCGCCCGGCTCACCGGCGAGCCGGACGCCCGGCCGCTCGCAGACCTGGTGTCCGTGCGGGTGGAGGAGGACCACGAGGTGAGCGTCCGCTGGGCGTCCGGCGCGGAGAGCGCCTTCGCTCTCATGACTGCGGACGGCCGGCTCTCACGGCTTGAGGCGGGCGATGCTCAGGCTCGTCGTGGTGGGTGACGCACTGGTGAGAGCGGTCGCGCAGGACAGGGTGACGGGTGCGCAGGCCCAGGTGAGGGTGGTGGTTTCCGGTGGTGCGGTCCCGAGGCCGCGCACATTGTTCGCCGTATGCCGAAGCATTCCGTGCCTAGCGTGGCCTCATGACCGTACAGCCCACCGTGACGACGTTCGCCGAACTCCACCAGCGGCCCGGCGCGCCGTTGCTGTTGCCCAACGCCTGGGACCATGCCTCGGCGGCCGCGCTCGCCGCCCGGGGTTTCCCCGCGATCGGTACGACGAGCCTGGCCGTGGCGGCGGCCGCCGGTCTGCCCGACGGTGCGGGCGCGACCCGGGAGCACACGCTGAACCTCGCCCTGACCCTCGGCTCGGAGCCCTATCTGCTGTCCGTCGACGCCGAGGACGGCTTCGGCCGGGAGCCCGGCGAAGTGGCCGAGCTGGCCAGGGAGTTGTGGGCCGTGGGGGCGGCCGGGGTCAATCTGGAGGACGGGCTGGGGCCGAGCGACGGGTTCGCGGCGAAGATCGTCGCGGTGAAGGCTGCCGTGCCCGGCCTGTTCGTCAATGCCCGCACCGACACGTACTGGTCCGGTGACGGCGACGAGACGGAGACCCTGCGGCGGCTCGACGCATATCAACAGGCCGGGGCCGACGGGGTGTTCGTGCCCGGACTGAGTGACCCCCGGCGGATCGAGGCGCTCGTCCGGCGGCTCGACGTGCCCCTCAACATCCTCTACTCGCCCGCCGGGCCGACCGTCGCCCAGCTGGCTGACCTCGGCGTGCGCCGCGTCAGCCTGGGCTCGCTGCTCTACCGGCGGGCACTCGGTGCGGCCCTGGACGCGGCGGCCGACATCGCCGCAGGGCGCACTCCGGGCGGCGCCACGCCCACCTACGCCGAGGTCCGCGCACTGGAGCGCAGCGTGTCGGTGAGCAGGTCCGCGAACGCCACCGGATGATCGACCGCGCCCAGGTGTCCGCCGGGGAACTCCATGAACGCAGCGCCCAGTTGCCTGGCGAGCACCGTGGCGGTCCGGTGGAGCACCTGGCCGCGCGCGTCGACGCCGGCGGCGAGCGTGAGGCCGCCCGGGGCCGCGGTGAAGGACGGCAGATACGAGGTGAACGGGCGCAGTACGCACGCCAGGAAGACCCCGAACGCGGTGGCCGCTTCGCCCTCCGCGGGCGGGCCTCCGGCGCCGTCCAGCTGGCCGATCAGCTCGGCCCGCCGCTGCGCCCCGTCCGGCAGCACCGTCACGCACGGCGGTTCGTGCGCGACCACGTGCGCCAGCCGCTCGGGGTGCCGGGCGAGCAGGTCCAGGGCGGCGATGCCACCGGAGCTGGTCCCGAGTACGTACGCGGTGTCGCCCGCCGGAAGCACCGCTTCCAGCACCCGGTGCGCGCCCTCGCTCCAGTCCGCCACCCGCTGCTCGGGAACCGGCACGCCGAGCCGGCCGTGGGCGAGCCCGAGCGGGTCGTGCGTCACCACGGTGAAGTGCGCGGCCAGCCGCTCGGTCAGCGGCCCCAGCCCCATCGGATGTCCGGCCCCGCCCGGCAGGACCAGCAGCACGGGGCCATGGCCCGAAACGTCGTAGTGAAGCGGTTCAGTCATCTTTCCTCGTCTCCCGCGGCCAATGGGTGAGGGCCAGGTGCAGGGCGTCGATCGCCTTGTCCCAGGAGGCCTGTACGTCCCGGTCGGCGCCGAAGCCGCCGGCGGACTCCAGGGCGCAGTAACCGTGGAAGGTGCTGCGCAACAGGCGTACGGCATCCGTCAGGTCGGGCTCCTGAAGGCCGTAGGCGCGCAGCATGCCGTAGGTGATCTCGGCGGTGCGGCGCATCGCGGCGGAACCGGCGATCAGGGACTGGTCGATGCGGATCTGGGTGGCCGCGTACCGGCCGGGGTGCTCCAGGGCGTAGGCGCGGTAGGCACCGGCGAAGGCGGCCAGCGCGTCCTTGCCCGCGCGGCCGGCCACGGCCACGGCGATCCGGTCGATCAGCTCGCCGCCCGCGTGCAGCGCGAGCCGCGTGCGCAGGTCCGCAAGGCCCCGGACATGCGAGTACAGACTCGCGTCCTTCACACCGAAGCGGCGGGCCAGCGCGGTCAGGGTGACGTTCTCGAAGCCCGCCTCGTCGGCGAGTTCGGCGGCGGCCGCGACGACACGGTCCGCGGTGAGGCCCGCTCGGGCCATGGGAGCCTGCCTTTCTCGATCCTGAGCGATCCCGGAGTCTCGATTCCGGACTCTCGATTCCGGACTCTCGATCCTGGAGTCTGATCCTAGAGCCTCTAGGTTACAGGCTAGGTATACCAGGAAGTTGGCCTGAAGCCGTTCTGCAGCGTTCGGGCGCACGGTGTTTCCGGCCTGTTCGGGAACTCTCGGTGCGAGGTGGTGCCGTATGACGTCGACGACGGACACGAGGCCTGTGCGGCGGGCGCCGCTGTTCCCCCGGGCGGCGCCCCTGCCGGTGTCCGGTTACTGCCCGCCCCCCGGGCAGGTGGACGTCTGGCTGGTGCCGGTGTCACCCCATCAGTGCACCGAGGCCGAACGGTCGGCGCACCTCCTCGGTCCGGACGCGACGCGGCGTCTGGACCGGGGGGTGCACCCCCGGCTGCGCCCCCGCGTCCTGCTCGCCGAGGTCACCCTCCGGCTGCTGCTCGCCGCGTGCGCCGGACTGCCGCCGCAGCTGGTGCGCCCCGTGCGCGAGCGGTGCGCCGCGTGCCGTGGGCGGCACGGCAGACAGGTGCTGCCGGAAGTGCCGGGACTGCACTTCTCCACGGACCACACCGCCGAAACCGTTGTCTGCGCGCTGGCCGCCGCCCCCGTCGGGATCGCCGCCGAGGAGCGCGAGCCGTGGGACGCCGGACTGCTCGACGCCGACACCCTGGCGCCCCAGCTGCACCCGGCCGAACGGCTCGCCATCGCCGTCCAGCCGCCGCGCCGCCGCGGTGCCGCCCTCCTCAACTGCTGGACCCGCAAGGAGGCTTACCTGCGCGGCTCGCACAACGGTCTGGAGGCCGACCGCGGCACCATCTGCGTAGGCCCCGGCCCCGGGTACGGCACCCCGCTCGCCCGCGTCGACAGCTGGTCGCTGCTGCCGGTCCCCGCCGGAGCCGGCGTGTCGGCGGCCGTGGCCCTGCGCCGGGCCGGCGAACTGCCGCCGCGGGTCCGCACCTTCGGCGCCGACCTCACCGCGTGGCGGCACGCCGCGCCGCACCGGCCCGCGGAACTTTCCCGGCTTCCCTCCGGCTCGGAGAAGGGCAACTAGCCTGCCGGTAAACCTTTGTTCAAGTGGCAGGCGCCCCCGGCTTCCTTCGTCGCACTGAGGTTACGATCACGCGCGGACCGTGACACGCGGGTCGACTGGATCCACGGGGGTGTCAGAGCGTGTCGGTCCCGGTGCGCGTCGACGTACAGCGCGGTATGCCGGCGCACGGCGACTCGATGTCCCCCGCCGTCGAGCCATGTCGGTCGATGCAGGCCCTCGGGACCTGGAGACGGAGAGCATGACGCAAACGGGGGAGCAGGGCCCAGCGGTGTTCCGCGTGCTGGGCCCGCTGGAAGTGCGTACGGATGACCGGCCCCTGGAACTGGGGGGCCTCAGACAGCAGCGGCTGCTGGCCACGCTGCTGCTGGAACCGAACCGGGTCGTGCCGGCCTCGCATCTCGCCGAGGCCGTCTGGGACGAGGACCCGCCGGCCACTGCGGCCCAGCAGATCCGCAAGACCGTCGCCGAGCTGCGCCGCCGTATCCCCGGCGGCGCGGCACTCATCCGCACCGAGGGCGTCGGCTACCGCACCACGGTCGGCGACGACCAGCTGGACTCGCTGCGGTTCCGGGCCCTGTTGCGGCAGGCCCGGGACGGCCGGCGCGGCGACAGCGCGGGCACCGCCGCGCTCCTGGAGGAGGCGCTCGGCCTGTGGCGCGGCCCCGCCCTCGACGGGCTCGGCGGACTGGCCGTACAGAGCGCCGCGACCGCCCTCGACGACCAGCGCACCACGGCCGCCGAACAGCTCTACGCCATCCGGCTGGACCAGGGCGCCGGCTCCGAACTCGTCCCTGACCTGCGGCGGTTCGTGTCCGTCCATCCGCTGAACGAGCGGCTGCGCGGCCAGTTGATGCTCGCGCTGTACCGCTCGGCGCGGCAGGCCGAGGCCCTGGAGACCTACGCCGACATCCGCGGGCAGCTCGCCGACGAACTCGGTGTGGACCCCTCCACCGAACTCAGCGGCCTCTACGAGGACATCCTGCGCAACAGCCCCGCCCTCGGCCTGCGTTCCTCGCTGTCCGAGCAGGCCCGCGCCGACGCCTTCCGGCCGGCCCCCGTACCCGTCGGCGGACCGCCGAACTCCCTGCCGTACGACCTGCCCGGGTTCACCGGACGCCAGGAGGAACTGCGGCTGCTGGAGAAGTGGACCCACGACCAGAGCGGCGAACACCTCAAGATCGTCTCGCTGGAGGGGATGGGCGGCAGTGGCAAGACCGCGCTCGCCGTGCACTTCGCCCACCGCCTGCGCGAGCGCTACCCCGACGGCCAGCTCTACATCGACCTGGCCGGCTTCTCGCCCGGACGCGAACCCCTCGCCTCCGGAAGGGCGCTGGAGGTACTGCTGCGCACCCTCGGCATCCCCGGCGAACGCATCCCCGAGGACCCGCTGAGCCGGATCGCGCTCTGGCGGGTCACCACCGCCGGCCTGCGCCTCCTCGTCGTCCTCGACAACGCCGCCGACGCCGCCCAGGTCAGGCCGCTGCTGCCGTCCTCCGCGGACTCTCTCGTCCTGGTCACCAGCCGCAGCCGGCTCGCCGGCCTCGACGGGGTCGCCGCTCTCGCCGTGGGCGCGCTCACCCCCGAGGACTGCCGGGCACTGCTGGCCCGCACCCTCGGCGCCGAACGCCTCGCCGCCGACCCGGCCGCCGCCGAGGAACTGATCGGCCTGTGCGGGCGGCTGCCGCTCGCCCTGCGCATCGCCGCCGGACGGTTCGCCGACCGGCCCCGCTGGACCCTCGGCCACCTCGTGCGCAGGCTGCGCAACCGGGAGCGCACCCTTGCCGAACTCAGCCAGGGCGACCGCAGCGTCGAGTCCAGCATCGGGCTGTCGTACGACGCCATGCAGGCCGAGCGCAGGCGCGCCTTCCGCCTCCTCGGGCTCTTCCCCGGCGACGACCTCGACATCACCGCGGCCGCCGCCCTCCTCGGCGCCGACCACTACACCGCAGAGGAGCACCTGGAGGCGCTGGTCGACGTCAACCTGCTGGAGCAGCGCACCGAGGAGCGGTACGGCTTCCACGACCTGGTCCGCAGCTTCGTCCGGGTGCTGCCGGACGGGTCCACGCACGCCGAGGACCACGATGCCCGCCGCCGGCTGCTGCGGCACTACGGCGACACGGTGCACGCCGCCCAGCGGGTCCTGTACCGCAGGCAGGACGAGCGGGCCGGTGACGGTGACAGTCACACTGGCGGTGGCGGTGGCGGTGGCGGTGGCGGTGGCGGTGACGACGGCAGCTCGTGGCTCGCCGGGTTCGCCGGGTCCGCGCAGGCCGTCGACTGGTTCAACCGGGAACGCGGCAACCTCGTCGCGCTGCTCCGGCTCGCCTGCGACACCGGTCTGTCCCGGGAGGGGCTGTCCCTCGTCAGGCCGCTCGGCGCGTTTCTCGGAGTCAACGGCAACCTGCACGACCACCTGGAGGTGGCCGAGTGCGGGGTGGTCCTCGCCCGTGCGCTCGGCGAGACGGGGCCGCTGCTGGACAACCAGACCGAGCTGTGCATCGCGCTGTGGGGGCTGAGCCGCTACCGGGAGGGCATCGCCGTCCTGCGGCAGAACAGGGAACTGGCCCGGAGCGTGGGCAACGCCGAGATCGAGGCCATCTGCGTGCGCGGCATCGGCGTCTTCCTCGGCGAGCTGGGCGAGTACCGGCAGGGGCTCGAACTGCTGGAACTCGCCGAGGAGATGCACCGGGCGCTCGGCGATCCCCGCCGGGTCGGCATCGCTCTGTACAACATCAGCTGGACGAGCGGGGTCCTCGGCGACTACGAGCGGGCCGCCCGTACCGCGGACGAGGCCGTCGACCTGATGCGCGGCGCCGGGGACGAGGTCCTGGAGGTGGACGCGTTGCTCAACGTGGCCCACGCACAGGCCGGCCTCGGCCGGCTGGAGGCGGGCCTCGCGGCGCTGGCCCAGGCCGAGCACCTCGTCGCCCGGCACCGCACCCGGCCACGGCTGGCCCAGCTGGCCGCCCGCTCGGCCGAACTCCTCGCCTTCGCGGGCCGTCACCGGGAGGCACGGGAACACGTCATCCGGGCGCTGCGCCTGGACCGCATGGAGAGTTCGCCGTTCCTCTCCTCGCGTGTGCACACCGCCGCCGGACTGGTGTACCGGGTGTGCGGCGAGTTCGAGGCCGCGCTCGACCACTTCCAGGAGGCGTACACCCTGGCCAGCGGCATCGGCCGCCGCCTGGGGGAGGCGCTCGCCCTTCAGGGCCGGGCCGACGCGCACGAGGCCCTCGGCGACGCCGCCCGCGCCCGGACCGACCGGGAACTGGCCCGGGCTCACTTCGAGGCGATGGGGGTACCGCGGGGGTTGCTGAGGACTTGCTGACTGAGGGCTGACCAAGGGCTGGCTGAGGGCTGACTGCGGTCAGCCGCGGACGACCGATGCCGCGACGGTCGGCGATTTGTAGCCCATCCCGGGGTCGGCGACCACGCCGTACCCGGCCGGGGAGTGCCCGTGGGAGCCGGAGGCGAACGGCAGCACGGCGGCGACGGCCAGCAGGGCGATGACGGCACGCTTGAACACGGGTCCTCCTTGGGTCGGTGAACGGCGGGAGCACGGCCGGCGTACGGCCGGCTCGCCGGCGGGAACCCGAGTGGGGTCGCCCCGCGCCACGGCGGTACCGGCATCCGGGGCGCGGGGCCCCGGGCGCCGGTTCCAGCCATGGCCGGGCCCGGGTCGCTGCCACCACCCTCGCCGTGACCTGTTCCGAAGGCGTACCGGGAGCGCTCCGCTCCTCTTCCCGGCGCCGGAGCAGGAACGGAACAGGCCTTTCCCACACTGCCGGTATGCGCACAGACCCCGTCATCGCCCGAGAGACCAGCGCCCGAGAGACCAGCGCCCGAGAGACCAGCGCCCGAGAGACCAGCGCCCGGGAAACCGTGGCCCGCGAAGTCATCGCCCGCGAGCCCGAGCCGTTGCACCACCTCGTGCACCGGCCGGGCCCCGCGCTCGGCGCCCCCGCCACGGCCGGGCCGGTCCGCCAGGAGTTCGGCCTCGCCACCGTGCTGCCGCTGCCCTCACCGCCCTTCGCCGAGGGCACCGGCCCCTGCCACGATCCGTGCGTCCCCGTCGAGATCCTGCGCAAGATGGCCCTCTTCGTCGCGCACCAGCACTTCGACGTGCCGGCTCGCCGCGAGACCGCCTTCGCCGAGGCCACCCTCGCCCTCGACCCCGCCGACGCCTGGCGGCGCGGCGCCCTGCCCGCCCAGCTGGACCTCGACCTGAGCGTCGATCCCGTCGACGTCGTCGGCGGCGTGCCCCGCGGACTGGTGTGCCGGGCCGGACTGCGCGTGGCCGACGTCCCGTGCGGCACCGCGAGCGCCCGGCTGGTGTTCCTCACCCCGGGCGTGTACCGCCTGCGCCGCGCCCAGGGCCGCTCCCGGGCCCTGGGCGGACCGGATGAGCTGGATGAGCTGGACGGGCTGGATCGGCTGGAAGGGCTGGAGGGAGCGGGTTCCCCGGTCGGTCCGGGGGACGTGGCCCGTACCGACCCCCGCGACGTGCTGCTGACCGGCGCACGGCACACCACGGACACGCTGGTCGCATACGTCCGCCCGCACCCCGGCCTCCTGCTGGGCCACATCCACGGCGTCGGCGACCATCTGCCCTCCCTGGTGCTGATGGAGGCCACCCGCCAGGCCGCCGTGCTCTTCGCACAGCGGGAGCGCGCGGTGCCCGCCGGTTCCTGCGTGCTGACGGAGTGGCAGGCCCGCTTCCATGGGTTCGCCGAACCCGACCTGCCCCTCCGGCTCGACCTGCGGGCTCGTCCCCGCGCCCCGCACCGGGCACCGGACGGACACCCCGCGCTGCTCGTCGACGTCCAGCTCACCCAGCGCACCCACCAGGTGGGGCACATCCGCATGACCGTCGTCCGGGACGGGTGAGCGCGGCCCGCAGGAGGGTCGCCGCGCACGGCCGGGCCATGGGACAACGCGCCGGAGAACGCGCCGGAGAAGAACGAGGAGACGGGGGACATGAATCGCTACCGCCTGCTGGGGCCGTTGGAGGCCGAACCGGCCACGCCGACGGCCGGAAAGGTCCGCACGGTGTTCGCCACCCTGCTGCTGCGCGCCCGGGAGGTCGTGCCCAGCAGCACCCTGATCGACGAGGTGTGGCCCGACGAGCCGCCCCGCTCGGCGTCCGGTGTGCTCCAGGTGTACGTCTCCCAGCTGCGCACCCTTCTGCTGCCGCCGGAACCCGGCTCCACGGTCCGGCCGTTGGTCCACGTACCGCCCGGCTACCGCCTGGACAGCGCGCCCGGCGACACCGACCTGGAGGTCTTCGCCCGGCTCGCCGAGCAGGGCCAGCAGGCGTACGACGCCGAGGACTTCACCGCCGCCGCCGACCGGCTCGGCCAGGCCCTCGCGCTGTGGCGCGGCCCGGCCTTCTCCGGGGTCCCGCAGGGTCCGCTGCTGTCCGCGGCGGCCGTACGGCTGGAGGAACAGCGGCTGACCGTGCTGGAGCGCCGGATCGCCGCCGAACTCCGGCTCGGCCGGCATGCCGCGCTGGTCGGCGAACTCCTCGCGCTCACCACGGAACACCCCTACCGCGAGATCTTCCACGCCCATCTGATGGTCGCCCTCTACCGCTGCGGGCGGCCCGGGGAGGCGCTGCACCGCTACGACCGGCTGCGCCACCTGCTCGCCGACGAACTCGGCACCGACCCCGGGCCCGGGCTGAGCCGGCTGTACCAGCGGATCCTGAAGGCCGACCCGGCGCTGCTCGCCACCCCGGCGGCGGACCGGGGCCCCGGCAACCGGCCCCGACTGCCGGATCGGGCATGGGAGTTCGTCGGCCGGGAGCGGCTGCTGACGGAGGCGGGTGCGCTGCTCACCGACCGTACCCGCTCCGGCCCGGCCGTGGTCCTGCTCACCGGGATGACCGGCGTGGGCAAGACGGCCGCAGCCCTCGAACTCGCGCACCGGCACGGGGGCGCGTTCCCCGGCGGTGCGGTGTTCGCGTCGGCCATGGCGGAGGAGGACCGCCCCGGTCGCGCCCTGCGAGCGATCTTGCGCGGCCTCGGCCCCGGCGCGGCCGACGGTGCGGGCGCGGATGTACGGCACCGGGTCGCGGAGGCGCTGCGCGCGCCGCGCCGCCTGCTGGTCCTGGACGGCCTCAACGGCCCCGACGCGGAAGCGGAACTCGCCGCCGTCACCGGCCTCCTCGCCGCCAACACCCTCCTGGTGACCACCCGCCACACCCTCACCGGCCCCGACGGAACCCATCGCCTCACGGTGGACCCCCTCCGCCCGGCGGAAGCGGAACGCCTGCTGCGGACGGTACTCAGCCCGGAGGCCGCAGCGGCCATGACGGAGAGCGCCCCGGCCCGTTCCGGTGGCGGCGCGTCCGGCGGTACGACGCGCCACGCCGGACCGGCCTCCGAAGACGCCTCTGCAGGTGCCTTGGCCCAGGTCGGCTCGGACTCTCTATCCGCGATGGGTTCCACCGAATTCGGTTCCGGGGATCCCGCGGTGTGCACCGGGCCGGGTTCCTCGCCTGCGGCAGGCTCCCGCAGACTCGGCCCAGGAACCTTCGCGGCCGACGCCGCGCGCGCTCCCGGATCCAGCGGCGTCGACGGCGAAGGGCTGGGGAGCGGCGCCGAGGTGGGACCGGGAGTCGTCGGCGCCGCGACCGGACCCGGAGCCGCCGATACCAGGGCAGGCATCGGAGCTACAGACTCCGAGCCGGGCCCCGGAGCCGCCGATGTCGGGGCCGGGATGGGAGTTGCTGATGCTCAGCCCGGACCGGGAGTCGTTGTCACCGGTGCTCGGCCCGGAGTTGCCGATGCTGGGTGCGGCTCCGGAGTTGGTGGTGCCGAGCGCGCGTCTGGAGTCGTCGTTACCGATGCCCGCCCCGGAGTTGCCGATGCTGGGCTCAGCCCCAGAGTCCGTGTCGCCGAGCCCGCACCCGGAGTCATGGACGCCGAGCCCGCACCCGGAGCTGCCGAAGCCGAGCCCGCGCCCGCAGCACCCGAAGCCGATCCCGGATCAGTAGCAGCCCCCGATGCCGAGGCCGGACCGGTAGCCCCCGATGCCGAGCCCGCACCCGTAGCCTCCGATGCCGAAGCCCTGCGGGAAGTCGTACGTGCCTGTGGGGGACTGCCCGTTGCCGTGCGGGCCGCTGGGGTGCGGCTGGTAGAGCGGCCGCACTGGACCCCGCGGACTCTCGCCGACGCGCTCGCGGAGCCCGGCGCCCTGCTCGACCTGCCCACCCGGGAACCGGACGCCCCCGATCTCAGGGCCCGTCTGCTCGGCGCCTGCCGGCCGCTGTCGGCTCCGGCCCGCCGGGCCTTCCGGCTCACCGCGCTCGCCCCGCGCCAGGGATTCCCGCTGTGGACGCTGGCCGCCCTGCTCGGCACCGACCCCGTCCGCGCCGCCGGCGCCGCCGCCGAACTCACCGCCGTCCACCTGCTGACGCCCCATCGGCCGGACGGCGCGGCCGAGCCGTGGTACGGCTGCCATCCGCTGCCACGCGCCCTGGCGCTGGACCTGTTGCACACCGAGGAGACGGCGCAGAGCCGCAGGTCCGCCGTACGGGGGCTGGCCACCGCCAGCGCGGCGATCGCCCGCCACGCCGACCGCCTGCTCGCACCGGGCCGTGGACCGGCGGACGAGCCCGCGCCGGAGGCGGCGCCCGGCTGGCTGGACCCGGCCCGGATCGTCGCGGGTGACCCGGCGGCCTGGTTCGCCGCGGCCCTGCCCGGCCTGACCGGTGCCGCCGCACACGCCCACGCCGCCCGGCTGTGGCCCGAGGTGTGGCGGCTGGCGAACGCGGCGAGCGGCTATCTGGAGGCCGTCGGACACTGGGACGCCTGGGCGGAACTGCTGCGCGCGGCCCGGGACGCCGGGCGCCGCGCCCGCCGCCCCGACGTGCTCGCCGGGGTCGAGCGCTCGCTCGGCGACCTGGCCTGGCAGCGCCGCCGTATCGAGGAAGCCGCCGCGCACTACCGGCAGGCCCTCGCGTACGCGGACCTCGCCGCCGGGGGCACCGAGGCGGGCCGGGCCCTGGTGGGGCTCGCCGACAGTGCGCTGAGCGTGGGGGACCTGGCCGGTGCCGAGGCACTGTACCGGCGGGCGCTGCGTCCCGTGGGGCCGGACGGGACCACCGGGGGCGACGAGCGCAGCCGTACCGACGCGCTGCGCGGCCTCGCCCTCACCGACCTGGCCGCGGGGCGGCTGCCGGAGGCGCTGCGGGGGTTCACCCGTTTCACGGAGGCGGCCGAGCGGCTCGGCGACGCCCGCTGGCTCGACTACGGCCACCGCACCGCCCGCCGCATCCTGCGCGACCTCACCGCCGCCGAACACACCCAGTACGCCGAACACACCCAGTACGCCGAACACGCCGAGCCGCCCGCGGAACCGCCCGCGCTGGAGGCCCGCCCCGGGGTCTGGCTCATCAGGGAACCCGTACCGGGCTGACCCCGGCCCGCACCGAACTCCCTCTCCTCGTCTCCCGCGATGAAGCCGGTCTGAAGCAGCCCCCGGCAGCGTGTCCGACCGGTCGCCCGTCCCTGCGGCGGGCGGCGCACCGCATCGCGGTTGACCGCCCCACCGGACAGCGCCCGACCGGACAGCGCCCACCGGACAGCGCCCACCGGACAGTGAACCGAGACACCGGGACCACGAAGGTGACCTGAAGATGACCACCGACCACACCACACTCTCCGCCGCCCCCGACCCCCGCCCCGGCGCCGATCTGTTCGCGCAGGCGCCCTGCCGCGGGCTGGACCCGGAGTTGTTCTTCCCCGTAGGCGAGGGCTTCGCCGCCGCGCAGCAGGTACGGCGTGCCAAGGCGGTCTGCGCCGGCTGCCCGGTGCGCCGCGCCTGTCTGCGCGAGGCCCTGCGGCTCGGGGACACCGAGGGCATCTGGGCGGGACTGACCGCCGCCGAGCGCCGCGAACTGCACCAACTGGCCCGTGCACAGGGGCCGCTGTCCCGCGCCGCCCGCGCGGCCGGGGAGCTGCTCGCCGGCCGCCCGGCCCGGGTGCGCAACGCCGAGCGACCCGCCGTCGCGCTCGCCCTGCTCGGCCACGGCTGGAGCGAGGAGCGCGCCGCCGGTGCCGTCGGGGTCAGCCCGCACGTGGTGCGGCAGGCCCGCGAGACGGTCCGGCAGCTGGACCGGATGCGCGATGCCGCATGAGCGGCCCGGCTCCCGTGCCCCGGCGCGTCTCGGAACTGCGTACCCGCCACCGGGTGATCCACGGCCACCGCATCGCCTTCCGCATGGCCGGCCGCGGCCCGGCGGTCCTGCTGATCCACGGCATCGGCGACACCTCCGACACCTGGGCCGACGTCCTGCCCGGGCTGGCTCGCGACCACCGGATCATCGCCCCCGACCTCACCGGGCACGGCGCCTCGGACAAGCCGCGCGCCGACTACTCGGTGGCCGGATTCGCCAACAGCATGCGCGACCTGCTCACCGTCCTCGGTATCGAACGGGTCACCCTGGTCGGCCACTCCCTGGGTGGCGGCGTCGCCATGCAGTTCGCCTACCAGTACCCGGAACGCTGCGAGCGCCTGGTCCTCGTCGGCACCGGCGGAGTCGGCCGCCAGGTCACCCCGCTGCTCCGGGCCGCCACCGTACCGGGCGCCGAACTCGCCCTCGCCGCCCTCCAGTTGCCCGGCATGCGGCTGCCGCTCGGGCTGCTGGTGCGGCTCGCCCGGCTGCTCGGCGACGGTCTCGCCCAGGACGCGCCCGAACTGCTCAGGGTCATCGAGGCGTTGCCGGACGGTCCGTCCCGGCAGGCCTTCGTGCGCACCCTGCGCTCGGTGGTCGACTGGCGGGGCCAGGTCGGCACCCTGATGGACCGCTGCTATCTGGCCCGCGGCATGCCGACGATGCTCGTGTGGGGCCGGAACGACGAGGTGGTGCCGGCGATCCACGCGGGCCTCGCCCACATGGCCATGCCGGGCAGCAGGCTGGAGATCTTCGACGGTGCGGGGCACTTCCCGTTCCGCAACGACCCGCAGCACTTCCTCGCCCTGCTGAAGGACTTCATCGCGCACACCGAGCCGGCCCGGTACAGCGCCGAGGAGTGGCGCACCATGCTCCGCGCCCGCCGCCCGCACCCGCGCAGCACCTCCGCCGCCCCACCGGCCCTCCCGCACGCCGTATGACCCGCACGCCGTATGACCCGCACACGCTGTATGGCCCGCCCGCCGCCGCGTGAAGCGGCCCTGAAGCCGCCCGGCGCAGCATCGACGCAGATCCAGGGGCAGCCCGCAGGCCCCGAGACATCCACGAGGGGAACAACCGTGCCCGCCTTCACCAACTTCACCGACCTGGTCCTCGACCGGGTCCGGCAGCACCCCGACCAGGACGCGTACGTGTTCCTGCACGACGACGGCGCCGACGTCCGGCCCGAGCACCTCACCTACCGCGAACTCGACACCGAGGCACGGCGGTTGGCCTCCTGGCTGCAAGGCCGCGGCCTGCAGGGCGAGCGGGTCCTCATGCTCTACGACCACGGGCTCGCCTTCACCAAGGCCTTCACCGGCTGCCTCTACGCCGGCGCCGTCGCCGTGCCCTCCCCGCTGCCCGGCGGCCACGGCCAGGCCTTCTCCCGGGTCACCGGCATCGTCCGGGACGCCGGCGTGCGCACCGTGCTCACCGACCGGGCCAGCGCCGAGGAGGTCACCGACTGGCTGGAGAGCGAGGGCCTCGGCGAGGTCGAGTGCCTGGTGACGGACGAGCCCGGGTACGGCGACCCGAAGGCGTGGCGGGCCCCCGAGATCGAACCGGACGACCTCGCCTTCCTGCAGTACACCTCCGGCTCCACCAGCGAGCCCAAGGGCGTGATGGTCTCCCACAGCAACCTGCTGGCCAACGAGGAGGTGCTCAGCGTGGTGCTGGGCACCGGCCCCGAGGACCGGCTCGGGTCCTGGCTGCCGTACTTCCACGACATGGGGCTGATCGGGTTCATCCTGCACGCCCAGTACCTCGGCACCACCCTCTTCCAGATGGCCCCGGTCTCCTTCCTCAAGCGCCCCCTGCGCTGGCTGGAGATGATCAGCCGCCACCGGATCACCGTCTGCGGCGGCCCCAACTTCGCCTACGACCTGTGCACCCGCCGCATCACCGACGAGCAGCTCGCCACCCTGGACCTGTCCTGCTGGAAGGCCGCCGTCAACGGCGCGGAGCCGATCCGGGCCTCCTCCATACGGGAGTTCGCCGAGCGGTTCGCGGCGGCCGGCTTCCGCGCGGGGGCCATCCACCCCGGTTACGGCATGGCCGAGGCCACGCTCGGCGTCACCGGCTCCGCGCCCGGTGTCGCCCCGCGCGTGCGGTCGGCCTCGGCCGAGCGGCTGGAACGCGACGAACTGGCCGACGCCGCGCCCGGCGAGACCAGCCGCACGGTGGTCAGCTGCGGCCGGCCGTACGGCTTCGACCTGCGCATCGTCCACCCCGAGACCCGTGAGGTGCTGCCCGAGGGCCGGGTCGGCGAGATTTGGCTGCGCGGCGCGAGCGTGGCCCGGGGCTACTGGCGTCGCGAGGAGGTCAACCAGGAGATCTTCGGCGCGCTCACCGGCGACGGCGAAGGACCGTTCCTGCGCACCGGGGACCTCGGTGTCCTCGACGACGGCGAGCTGTACGTCACCGGGCGGCGCAAGGAACTGCTCATCTTCCAGGGCCGCAACGTCTATCCGCAGGACATCGAACAGGCCGTCCAGTCGCTGCTGCCCGCGCTCGCCACCGGGCCCGGCTCGGTGTTCACCGTGGAGGCCGACGGTCGGGACGTGGCGGTGGTGCTCCAGGAGGTACGGCCCCGCGACGTGGCGGGCACCGACCTGGAGGCGCTGGTGCAGACCGTCCAGTGGGGGGTGTCCCGCGAGTTCGACGTCCCCGTCGGCGGAGTCCTGCTGGTGCGGCCCGGCACCGTCCGCAAGACCACCAGCGGCAAGATCCAGCGCGCCCTGATGAAGCAGCTGTTCTGCGCGGGCGAGATCACCGCGGTCCAGGAGGTGCTCACCCCTGAGGTGGCCCGCCTGATCGGCCGAGAGCTGCCCGCCGCAGTGGCCTAGCCGGACATCGGCACAGCCCCGCGCCCCTTCGGGGCGCGCCCGAAGCCCCTCACCGAGAGAAGGACGAACCTCGATGGACACGGTGCGGAACACCCCGGTGCGGCCCGCCCCGGCCCCGCCGGTCTCCCGGCCGGCGCCCCGGCCCGCGGGCGGTGACCGCCCCCACCCCGGTGAACTGGCCGTGCGGGAGCGGATCCGGCGGATCGAGGAGGCCTTCGGGGACCCCTGGGATCCGCACAACCCCACCGGGCACGCGGCGCTGCTGGAGGCCGATGCCCGGCGGGCCGTGCCGTGGCCGGGGCTGCGGGCGCTGGAACGGGCGGAGCTGACCGCCGATCTGGTGCCGGACCACCTCGGCGGCCGGTTCGCCCGCGCCGACGGGTTCGCCCGCATCCTGCGCCATGTCTTCCGCCGGGACGCCTCCCTCGGCGTCGGCCACGGCCTGATGTCGTACATGGCCGCGACCCATGTGTGGACCGCCGGCGACGCCCCGCAGCAGCGGCGCACCGCCCGGCTGCTGCTGGACGGCGGCTGGATGACCAACGCCTACCACGAAGTCGCGCACAGCAACGACCTGTTGCGCGAGGAGTACCGGGCCCACCGGGTCCGCGGCGGCTATCTGCTCTCCGGCCGCAAGCACGCCGTCTTCAACGGCGCCCGCGCCGACGCCCTCACCCTCATCTGCCGTACCGCCGACGGACCCGGCACCCGCAACTACTCGCTGCTGCTGGTCACCCGCGCCGGCCTCGACCCGGACCGGGCCCGGGAGCTGCCCCGGCAGCACACCCACGGCGTCCGCTCCTGTCATGTCGCCGGACTCGATCTGCGCGAGTGCCCGGTCGACGAGGACTGCCTGATCGGTGCGGAGGGCGACGGCGTCCGGCTGACCCTGCGCTCCTTCCAGGCCGTACGCGGGGTCGCCGCCTCGGCGCTGATCGGCGTCGCGGACACCGCGCTGCGCACCGCCGTACGGCATGCGCTGCGCGAGGCACCCGGCGAACGCCCCCGGCCGGTGCTGGCCGGTGCCTTCGCCGACCTGCTGCTGTGCGACGCGCTGGCGCTGGCTGCCACCCGTGCCCTGCACCTGCTGCCGGAGCAGACCAGCGTGCTGGCCGCCTGCGCCAAGTACCTGGTGCCCCGGGTGCTCGACCAGGCCCTGCACGACCTGTCCAGCGTGCTCGGCGCCCGCCGCTTCGAGCGCACGGGCGAAGCCGGTTTCTTCCAGAAGGCGGTCCGTGACCTGCCCGTGGTGGGTCTCGGGCATGCCGGCACCGCCGCCTGCCAGGCCATCGTCATCCCGCAGCTGCGGCATCTGGCGAACCGGTCCTGGCTGCGCGACGAACCGGCGCCCGCCCCGCTGTTCCGGCCCGGCGCCGATCTGCCCCCGCCGGCCGCGGCCGGCCTGCTGAGCCTGACCGCGCCCCACGAGACCGTCAGCGGCTGGCTCACCCGGGCCCGCGGGGCCGAACTCGGCCCGGCCGGGCAGGTGCTGCTCGCCGAGTTCCGCGCGCTCGGCGAGGCCTGCCGGGCCCTCGACCCCAAGGCCCCGCGGGGCGGACCGGCGCTGGCCGACCGGTATGCGCTGCTGCTCGCCGCGGCCGCGGTCGTCGCGGTGCACACCGAGAGCGACGACCCGTTCCTCGGGGACCCCGCCTGGGCCCGGGCCGCGCTCACCCGTATCGCCCACCGGCTCGGCCGCGCCGTCCCCGACCCGCCCGGACCCCGGGCGGACCGGCTCGGCGACGAACTGCTGCGGCGCGGCGCCGAGCAGCGCACCTTCGACCTCTACGCGACCCCCGTGCCCGGCTGACCTCCGCACACCCGTTTTCCGGACTCTGCCTGCCTTTTCCTGCCTTTTCCGAGGAGCCCCTTCCATGATTCCTGCCGCCACCGATCCCACCGTCGTCCACCTGCGCGGGTGGCTCACCGAACGCATGGCGGTCTATCTGCGCCAGGCCCCCGCCGACATCGGCGCCCAGGTGCCGCTGGCCACCTACGGCCTGGACTCGGTCGTCGCGCTCAGCCTGTGCGGCGATGTCGAGGACGAGTTCGGCATCGTCCTCGACCCGACCGTCGCCTGGGACTACCCGACGATCGAGGAACTCGCCGACCACCTCGCCGGGCTGGTGCCCCAACTGGCGCCAGTGACCGCCGGCCTGCCGGGGAGTGCCGTTCGATGAACGCCGTCGCCATCGTCGGCCTCGACTGCCGCTTCCCCGGCGCCCCCGGCCCGGCCGCCTTCTGGGACCTGCTGATGCGGGCCGGGGACGGCGGCGGCGAGGTCCCGCCGGACCGCTGGAACGCCGCCGACTTCCACGACCCCGAGGGCGGACCGGGCCGTACCAACACCACCCGGGGCGGCTTCGTCGGTGACGCCGACGCCTTCGACCACGAGTTCTTCGCGGTCTCGCCCAAGGAGGCGGGCGCGATGGACCCGCAGCAGCGGCTGTTCCTGCAGACCGTCTGGCGGGCCCTGGAGGACGCGGGCCAGCCCCCGCACCAGCTCGCCGATTCCGCAACCGGTGTCTACACCGGTGTCATGGCCGGCGAGTGGGGCCAGCTGCACCTGGCGCAGTACGACCACATCACCGCCCAGAGCGGCCCCGGAAACGGCTACTGCATGATCGCCAACCGGGTGTCGTACCACCTCAACCTCAAGGGCCCGAGCCTCGCGGTGGACACCGCCTGCTCGTCCTCGCTCGTCGCCGTGCACCTCGCGGTCAACGCCCTGCTGTCCGGCGAGGTGGACACCGCGGTCGCCGGCGGCGTCAACCTCCAGCTCACCCCCGCCCTCGGCATCTTCTACACCGCCGCCGGGCTCTCCGCCCCCGACGGCCGCTGCAAGCCGTTCAGCGCCGACGCCGACGGCATCGGCCGCGGGGACGGCGTCGGCGCCGTCGTCCTGCGCCGCCTTGAGGACGCACTCGCCGACGGGCAGCAGATCTACGCCGTCATCCGGGGCACCGCCGTCAACCAGGACGGCCGCAGCAACGGGCTGACCGCGCCCAGCCGCTGGGCCCAGGAGGAGGTCCTCGCCCAGGCGCTGCGCCGGGCCGGAGTCGAGGCCCAGCAGGTCGCGTTCATCGAGGCGCACGGCACCGGCACCGCGCTCGGCGACATGATCGAGTCCAAGGCGCTCGGCCAGATCTACGGACAGGGCCGTACCAAGCCGTGCGCGATAGGCTCGGTCAAGGGCAACATCGGGCACACCGAGGCCGCCGCCGGTATCGCCGGACTGATCAAGACGGCCCTCGCGCTGCACCACCGGATCGTGCCCGCGAGCCCCTTCGCCGCCCGCGAGAACCGCCGCCTCGACCTCGCCGGACTCGGTCTGAAACTGCTGAAGTCGCCGCTCAGGCTGGCCTCCGGCACCCAGTACGCCGGGCTCAGCAGCTTCGGCATGGGCGGCACCAACGCCCATGTCGTACTGGAGACCTCGCCCGTGCGCGCCCGCCGCCCGCTCGCCGCCGACGGCAGGCCCCGGCCGGTGGTGTTCACGCTCAGCGCCAACAACCCCGACGGGCTGCTGCGCAACATCCGCGCCCAGGCCGAGAACCTCTCCCGCCGCGCCCAGGAACCCCTGGCCCCGCTGGCCTGGAGCAGCAACAAGGTCCGTACGACCCTGCCGTACCGGTTCGCGGTCACGGCCCGCACGACCTCCGAGCTGGTGGACCGGCTGGGCGCCGCCGTCCGCGACGCCGAGGAACGCGCCGCGCTCACCGGCCACCCCGAGGGCCGTCACCAGGTCGCCTTCCTCTTCACCGGGCAGGGCGCCCAGTTCCCCGGCATGACCAAGGCGCTGTACCGGGACTCGGCCGCCTACCGGCGCCACCTGGACGACGCCGACGACGCCCTGCTGCCGCACGTCGGCCGCTCGGTGCGCGATCTGCTGCTCTCCTCCGACGAGGCGATCCACCGCACCGAGAACGCCCAGCCCGCGCTGTTCGCCGTCGGCTACGCCATGGCCCGCACCCTGGGCGGCCTCGGCATCGAGCCGGACGCCGTACTCGGTCACAGCATCGGCGAGTTCGCCGCCGCCGTGACCGCCGGGGCGCTGTCCCTGGACGAGGCGGCCTGGCTGGTCGCGGCCCGCGGCAGCCTCATGCAGAAGCTGCCCGAGGGCGGCGGCATGCTCGCGGTCCGCGCCGCCGCCGACGACCTCGCCGAACTCGTCGCGGCCGAGCCCGCAGTGGACGTGGCCGTGCTCAACGGACCCGAGGCCACCGTGTACTCCGGCGAACTGGAGGCGCTGAAGCGGATCGGGCGCGCGCTGCGCCGGCGCGGCGTCGACGCCACCGCGCTGCGTGTCTCGCACGCCTTCCACTCCTCGCTGATGCGGCCCATGCTCGCCGAGTTCAACCGGATCGCCTCCGCCTGCCGGCCCCGCCCGCCGCACCGCCCGTTCTACTCGACCGTGCTCGGCCGGGCCCTGGACGGCGAACCGCTGGACGGCGGCTACTGGACCCGGCACGTCAGCGACCCGGTCAGGTTCGCCGAGGCCGTCACCGAACTGGTCAAGGACGGACCGCGGCTGCTGGTGGAGATCGGACCGAAGCCCGTGCTCACGCCGCTGGTGCGCAAGCTGCGGCTCGCCGACGACCTGCTCTGCCTCAGCCCGGGCGCCGGGGAGGCGGCCGGCGGCCACGAACTCGCCGAGACCACCGCGGCCCTCTTCCGCGCCGGGCTCACCCCCCGCTGGGAGGACCTGTACGAGGAGGAGGAACGCAGCTTCCAGCGGCTGCGCCCGTACGAGTTCGCCACCGCCCACCGCTACTGGTTCAGAACCACCGGGGCGGCCGGTCCCGCGATCACGTCCGTCACCTCCGCCCCGGCACAGGGAGAGACCGTCGTCGACGGCCGTCCGGCCGGCACCACGGGGGAGCGGGTCGCCGACGCGGTGCTCGGCGCCATCGCCGAGACCGGCGGCTACGCGATGGGCGAGATCGCCCTGCGCGCCCGGCTGTACGAGGACCTCGGCTTCGACTCCGTGACGATCATGCAGCTCAAGGCGCGGGTCGAGGCGGGCCTGCCGGAGAGCGCGGAGCTGTCCGTGCAGGAGCTGCTGCCCCATCTGTCGTCGGTGGGCGCCCTCATCGAGTTCCTGCGCGAGCACACGGCCGCCACGGCCGCCTGACCTCGATCCCACCCGTCGACCCCCTTGCCCCTTTGCCACCCGAAAAGCCTCAAAGTCTGAAAGGCAGCCCATGTCCGTGACCGACGATCCGCAGGCGTACATCGCCTCGATCGGCACCGCCCTGCCCGGCGACCCCGTCGACAACCAGGACCTCGCCGCCCGCTTCGGCATCGACCCGGACTGGATCGAGGTGTTCATCGGCACCCGCACCCGGCACTTCGCCGTCGACCTCGACACCGGCACCCCCCGCCAGACCCTCGCCGAACTGGCCGCGCTGGCCGGCCACCGGGCACTGGCCGCCTCCGGCGTGGACCCCGACGACATCGGCTTCCTCGTCCTGGGCACCGCCACCCCGGACGCCCTGATGCCCGCCACCGTCAACCTGGTCGCCGACCGGCTCGGCCTGGACCATCTGCCCACCTATCAGCTGCAGTCGGGCTGCGCCGGCGCCGTGCAGGCCCTCGACCTCGGCCGCACCCTTGTCACCGGCGGCGGGCACAAGGCCGGACTGGTGCTCGGCGGCGACGTGTGCGCCAAACACCTGCCGCTGGACCAGGACTTCAGCCGCATGCCGGCCTCCGAACTGGTCAACTTCGTGCTCTTCGGCGACGGTGCGGGGGCCGCCGTCCTGACCGCCGAACCGACCGGTGCCCGGCTCGCCCTGCACCGCGTGCTCAACCTGCTCACCGGCCTGGGCCGGGAACCGGGGCAGACCGTCGAGTGGTTCGGCGTCGCCGACCGCACCTCGGACCGGCAGCCCATCCGCGAGGACTACAAGTCCATCGAGCAGGCCGTCCCGGTGATGGCCTCCGAGACCCTGTGGGAGCTGCTCGACGCGCAGGGCTGGAGCGACGACGACCTCGACTTCCTGCTGCCCCCGCAGCTGTCCGCGCGGATGACCGAGAAGATCGTCGCGCACATGGACGTCCCCGCCGCGGCCGAGGTGTCCTGCGTCGCCGACACCGGCAACACCAGCAACGCACTTCCGTTCATGCAGATGGCCCGGCTCCTGGACCGCATCGAGACCGGTCAGAAGGCGATCGGCGTGGCCATCGAGTCCAGCAAGTGGATCAAGTCGGGCTACGCCCTGGAGAAGGTCTGACCACCATGACGGAGATCACGGAACGCACCGTACGAACCGGACCGGACACCAACCCGGACGCCACCCCGGACACGAAGCCGGACACCGTGCCGCTCGACGGTGCCGGCGCGCTCGCCGCGATCCGCGGCTGGCACGCCGAGGCCCGGCTGGTCGAGCGCTATCCGCAGGTCCTCGCGCTGCTGCCGGGCCTCGACGCGGCCGCCCGCGGCTCGGTCGGACAGCTGCTGGCCCGGCTGGACGCCGAGGAGGTGCTGCGTCTGCATCCGCAGACGCCTGCCTTGACCGTGGCGATCACCGGCCACTCCACCCTGGCCGGGCTGGTCGCCCCGCTCACCGCTGAACTCGCCCGGCACGGACTGATGTTGCGTCACCGCCTGTCCGACTACGACGGCTGGGTGCGCGACCTCGGCGACCCGAAGAGCGAGGTCTACCAGGACGGCACCGACCTGGTGCTGTGCGTGCTGGACGCGGAAACCGTCTTCGACGACCTGCCGGTGCCCTGGCGGGTGGAGGACGCCGAGGCCGCCCTCACCGCCCGGCTCAGGCTGCTCGACTCACTCGCCGGCACCTACGCCGCCCACGGCACCGGCACCCTCGTCCTCAACACCCTTCCGCTGCTGCCCCGTTTCCTGCGCCGTCTGGTCGACCTGCGCTCACGCACCCGGCTGTGCATCGCGTGGCGGGAGTTCAACGCGGGCCTGCTGCGGCTGGGGGAGACCCACCCGAACGTCCTCGCCGTCGACCTCGACCCGCTGCTCGCCGCCGGCGGCCCCGCCGCCGATCCCCGGCTGAGCAGTTACGCCAAGGCCCGCCTGTCCGACGAGACCCTGGCCGGCTACGCCGTCGAGATCGGCCACCTCGCCCGCGCGCTCACCGGCCGTACCAAGAAGGTCCTCGTCCTGGACGCCGACGGCACCCTGTGGGACGGCATCCTCGGCGACGACGGCCCCGAGGGCATCGCCGCCGCCGGCAGCTTCCGCGGCGAGGCCTTCGGAGAGTTCCAGAAGGTGATCAAACAGATCGGCGCCCAGGGTGTCCTGCTCGCCGTGTGCAGCAAGAACGACCTGGAGCCGGTGCTGTCGGTGGTCCGTGACCACCCCGACATGGTGCTGCGCGAGGACGACTTCGTGCACATCACCGCCAACTGGCGGCCCAAGGACGGCAATCTGCTCGCCCTCGCCGAACGCCTCAACCTCGGCGCGGACAGCTTCGTCTTCGCCGACGACAACCCCTTCGAATGCGGCCTGGTCCGGACCAGCGTGCCCGGCGCCGCCGTGATCGGCCTCGACGACGAACCCGCCCTGCACATCGACAAGCTGCTCGCCGACGGCTGGTTCGACGTACGGGAGGTCACCGACGCCGACCGCGGCCGCGGCGCCCAGTACCGCAGTGACGCCGCCCGCCGCGACCTGCAGGAGGCCTCCGGCTCCGCCGAGGAGTACCTGACGAACCTCGGCGTCACCGTCACCTTCTCCGCGCCGGCCCCGCTGGAGATCGCCCGGGTCTCCCAACTCACCCAGCGCACGAACCAGTTCAACCTCACCACCGTACGACTGCGGCCGGAGCAGGTGCGCGAGCAGCTCGCCGATCCCGGCCGGCTGGTCCTCGCCATCCGCTCCGCCGACCGGTTCGGCGACAACGGCCTGGTCGGCGCGGTCTTCGCCCATCACGCGGACGACGGACTGCACCTGGACAACATCCTGCTCTCCTGCCGGGTCTTCGCCCGCGGCATCGAACAGGCCTGCCTCGCCGCCCTGCTGGAGGCGGCCCGCGCGACGGGGGTGCCCGCCGTGCACGGCACGTACCGGCCCACCAAGAAGAACCACCGGATGCGCGCCTTCTACCCCGACCACGGTTTCGCGACCTTCGGCGGGGACGAGGACGAACTCCGCTTCCGGCACGACCTCACCACCATCGCCCCCGCGCCCGCCCACGTCGACCTGACCGCCGACCTCACCGGCGCCTTCCACTAGGGACTGCACCCATGGCCACCCTCACCACCCAGGACGACTACCTGCTGATCCTGCGCGACCTCGTCGGCTTCCCCGTCGAGGCCGACGAACTCGACACCCCCTTCGACCGATTGCGCGGCTGGGACTCCGTGCATCTGCTCAAGCTCGTCACCGCCATCGAACGCGAGACCGCCGTACGACTGCCGGTCACCCGGGTCCTGGAGGCCCGCTGCCTCGCGGAGATCTTCGCTCTGGCGGTGACCGGATGAGCACCGGTGCCGTCCAGCGCCTCGTCCCGGAACGCCAGCGCCGGCACACCCTGTACTTCCTGGAGTACGCCTTCGCCCGGCAGCGCCCGGTCCTGATCGACACCGAGATCGACATGAGCGCCGTGGCCGGGCACCGGGCCGCCGCCCGCGCCGCGGGCCACCGGTTCTCACTGGTCAGCTATGTGGTGTGGGCGGGTGCCCGCGCGGTGGCCGCCCATCCCGAGGCCAACGCGGCCCTCACCGGCCGCCTCGCGCCGCGCCTCGCCCAGTACGAGGGCACCACCGCCAAGGTCGCCCTCGACAAGACCTACCAGGGCCGGCGCGCGGTGTTCTCGGCCCTCGTCCAGGACGCCGAACGCCTGACGCTGGAGCAGATCCAGCGGGTCGTCGACCGGCACCGCGACGGCGACGCCGAGCACTTCCCGCCGTTCGCGGGCGTCCGCAGGATCAACCGGCTGCCCGCACCGGTGGGCCGACTGCTCTTCCGCCGGCTGCTCAGCCGGCCGGCGGGCCGCCGCCGGGTCCTCGGCACCTTCTCGGTCAGCTGTCTCGGTCACCGGCCCGTCGACTCCTTCGCCGGCGCCGGCGGCACCGCCGTCACCCTCAACATGGGCCGGATGCGCGAGCGTCCGTGGGTGAAGGGCGGACGGCTGACCGTCGCCCCGGTCATGCGGCTGAACCTCACCTTCGACCACCGGGTGATCGACGGCGCACTCGCCGCCGACCTCCTGGCAGACATCAAAGCCAGTCTGGAGGGCTTTCATGACGGCACCTCCGCCGACCATCCCGCGGCCGGTACGGATCGGATCCCCCCGGTCCTGGAGCGTCGTCCATGACGACCTCGCCCGGCTGGGCACGGCGGTGCTGTACGCGCCGGCCGATGCGTGGCGACGGGACGAGCGGGACGAGACCGGTCTGCGCCGGCTGCTCGGCCGCGACTGGGACCGCTATCTGTCCTTCGGCCATCCGGGGCTGCGCCGCCAGTTCGTCGCCTCCCGCGCCCTGCTGAAGCAGGCGGCGGCGGTGGCCCTGCGGCTGGCTCCGGAGGACATCGAACTCGCCTACGGCCCCTCGGGGCGGCCGTATCTGCGCGGCTTCGACCAGATCGACCTCAGCCTCAGCCACACCGACGACATCCTGCTCGTCGGCATGACCACCCGGGGCCTGATCGGCGTGGACGTGGAGCGCTCCGACCGGCCCCTGTACGGCCCCGGTCTCGGCCGGCAGATCTGCACCCCGCACGAGCTGAAGCAACTGGCCCGGCTGCCCGAGCAGCGGCGCAACGCCGAACTGGTCCGGCTGTGGACCCTGAAGGAGGCCTACAGCAAGGCCATCGGACAGGGCATGCGGTTCCGCTTCACCCAGTTCGGCTTCGCCACCGACCCGGCCGACGGCCGGGTGCTGCGCCCCGACGGCGGGCGCGGCGGCGAGGAGTGGACCCTGCGCACCTTCGCGCTGCCTGAGGGCTACTGCGCCAGCGCGGTGGTGGAGAACGCCGGCTTCGGCCGGCTCGAGGACCCGGCCGCGGCCACCATGCTCGACCGCGACCTGGTCGTCGCCCTCACCAGCGCCCTGGCCGAACAGCCGGAGGCGGCAGCGCCCCCCGACGACGATCCCGGCAAGGAGACACCCCGGTGACCCACGATCCGCACATCCCGCATACCCCACCAGCGCACGATCTGACGGAACTGAAGAACTTCGTGCTGCTGCACGCCCGCGCCCTCGGCCTGGACGCCGAGGACGCGGTCGGCGTGCGCGCCCGCATCGAGCGCGACGACGGCAGCGGCGGTCCCGGCAGCTGGGCCGGGGAGTGGACGGCCGCCGCCGAGGCCCGTGAACGCGCCGGCGACCTGCCCGGCGCCGTCGCCCGTTACATCCTCGCGAGCTTCCCCTACCCCGACAGCCTCGCCCGGCACCGGGCCCGTACCCGGGGCCAGGAGGTCTTCGACCGCTGGCGCTCCGCCCTGCCCGGCGTCGGCCGCCTCGACGTACGCACCCCGGCCGGCACCGTCCGCTGCTACACCGCCGGCCTGGACACCGACCCGGCCCGCCCGGTGGTCGTGGTCACCGGAGGCATCGTCAGCGTCAAGGAGCAGTGGTCGCCGTTCCTGCTCCTCGCCGAACAGGCCCAGCTCGCCGTGGTCGTCGCCGAGATGCCCGGCGTCGGCGAGAACACCATGCCCTACCGCCGCGACAGCCACCATCTGTACGGCGCCGTCCTCGCCGCCCTCGACGGCCGCGCCGACACCTCCCGCGCCGTCCTGGTCGCGCTCAGCTTCAGCGGTCACCTGGCGCTGCGGCACGCCGCCCAGAATCCCGCGGTCCGCGGCATCGTCACGGTCGGCGCCCCCGTCGCCGCGTTCTTCACCGACCCGGCGTGGTGGCCGCGCATCCCCGACCTCACCCTGGACACCCTGGCCCGGCTCACCGGCGTACGCCGTCCCCAGCTGCGCGAGCACCTGCACGACTGGGCGCTCACCGAGGACGAACTGCGCGCCCTGGACATCCCCGTGACCTATGTGCGCAGTCTGCGCGACGAGATCATTCCCGGCGCGGACGCCGAGCTCCTCGCCCGGCACGTGTCCGAGCTGGAACTGGTCGAGTTCGACGACGTGCACGGCTCGCCGGGCCATGTCGACGAGGTCCGCGCCGCCCTCGCCCGTGCCGTCCTGCGCCTGACGGACCGTCAACCAACAGATGCCACGCCGACGGTGGGCTCGCTGCAGGGGAGCGGGACATGACCGAGCCGAACCCCTGCCTGCCGCACCCGCCCACCGGCGAGGCACCGCTGCGCCTGTTCTGCTTCCACCACGCGGGCGGCAGCGCGGGCGCCTTCCGCGGCTGGCCGGACCTGCTCGGGCCCGGTATCGAGATCGTGCCCGTGCAGCTGCCGGGCCGCGAGGGCCGGATCCGCGAGCCCCGCCACACCCGGCTCGACCCGCTGGTCGAGGAGGTCTCCGCAGCGCTCGACGGCCTGCTGGACGAGCCGTACCTGTTCTACGGCCACAGCATGGGCACCCTGCTCGCGCACGAGATCACCGCCCGACTCCCGGCCGGCGCCCGCCTGCCCGAACTCCTCATCGTCGGCGGCTTCCCCGCGCCCCACCTGGGCCACGCCCTGAACCTGCCGCCGGGCCTGGCCGACGCCGAGCTGACCACCCTGCTGCTCGGCCTCGGCGGGCTGCCCGCCGAACTCGCCGACAGGCCCGAGTGGCTGGAGGTGCTGCTGCCCATCGTCCGGGACGACCTCGCGGTCTGCGCCGACCACCGCCCCGCCCCGCCCGAGCCGCTGCCGGTGCCCATCCACGCCCTCGCCGGGCAGGACGACCTGCTCGTCGACGTGGACAAGGTGCTCGCCTGGCAGCGCCACACCTCCGTGTCCTTCCGCGCGGAGTCGCTGCCCGGCGGCCACTTCTTCGCCAAGGACCACCCCTCCGCCTTCTTCACCGCCCTCACCTGGGCGATCCGGGCCCGGCTGCCGCACGGCCCGGACCCGGTGCGGGCGGCGCGCTGAGCCGCCCCCTTCCGCGACCCAGGCCGGGCCCCACCCGGCCGGAACCGAGGTACTCCATGTCATCCACCTCCACCACCACCCCGGCGCCGACCGCGCCGGACCCCACGCCCGCCCCCGCCGCCGGCCCCCGCACCGTCCCCCCGCTGCGCGGGCTGAGCGGTGTCGCCCTGGCCGCGCTCGCGGTCGTGGGCCTGTTCGTGTGGATCGTCGGCGCGTCGATGAGCGCGCCCGAGCCGCACGACGTACCGCTCGCCGTGGTCGCCCCCGCTCCCGTCGCCGCGCAGGCCGCGGGCCGGCTGTCGGCCGCCCAGCCCGGCGCGCTCGACGTCAGGACGTACACCGATCCGGCGGGGGCCCGCCGGGCGCTGGAGAAGCAGGACGTGCAGGGGGTCCTCGCACTCGGCGTCCACGGGGACGAGGTGCTGGTCACGGGCGCCTCGGGCGACGCGGTCAGGCAGCTGGTGACCACCGTCGGCCAGAAGGCCGCGGCCCAGGGGCATGTGCCGCTGAAGGTGACCGACGCCGGCCCGCTGCCCAGCGGCGACCGGCACGGGCTGATCGCGTTCACCCTCATGGTGGCGCTCAGCCTGGCGGGCCTGGTCTTCCAGGGCCTGTTCGCGCTACGGCTGCCCACGCTCGGCCGCTGGACCTGGCTTGCGGCCTCGGCCGTCTTCTCGGCGGTGGCCGCAGTGATCGCCGCGAGCGTGGCGGACCTGGTCCTCGGCGCCTTCCCGGGCCGCCTGTGGCAGGTCGCCGGGGTGGCTGCGCTGCTGTCCTTCGCGACGGTGGCCACGGTGGCCGCCCTGCACCGGCTGCTGGGCATGCTCGCGTTCCCCCTGTCCACCCTGGTGCTGCTCCAGCTGGGCATCGCGACCTCGGGCGGCCCGGTACCGCGCGCCTTCCTCCCCTCCTTCTACCGCGCGCTGTCCCCGGCGATGCCCGGCGCCGCCGAGGTGCAGGCCGTACGCCGACTGGCCTACCTCCACGAGGCCCCGGTGGGCTCGTCCCTGCTCGTCCTGACGGCCTGGGCGGCGGCCGGCACGCTGATCGCCCTGCTCGCATGGCGGCTGCGGCAGGCCCCGGCGGCACGACCGGCGTCCTGAGGGGAGGGAGCACCGGTGCACCACACACTGCCGTACGACACCCGTACGACGCCCACACCCCGTCCTGGCGACGCGGCCGAGGCCCCGCCGCCGGCGCTCCTCGCGGGCGAGGACGACCACGACCCGGCCGAGGCCCACATCTGCCGCGGCATCGACTGACCGGCTGCTCCTCCGGCTCCGCCCGGACGGTGTGCACAAGGCCGTCCGGGCGGATGTCCGTTCAGCCGATCGGCGCGTAGAGGACGCCGAGCTTGTCGATCTCGTCGCCCGCGCGGCCGGTGAAGCCGACGATCTGCCAGCCGGACGGCGCGGTGAAGGTGGCGGAGTCCGAGGTCGCCGTACCGGCCGAGAGCGTGTGGCCCTTGTCCGTGGTGAACGCCGCCGAGAAGATCCGGGTACGGCCGTCCTTCTGACCCTCAGTCAGTGAAACCGAGGTGAGGTGTTCACCGGCGGCGAGGGTGAGGGAGGCGGCCGTACCGCCCGTGCCGCCGTGGCCGAGGACCGTGCCGTCGTCGTGGGTGAGGGACACCGCGTCCAGCCGGGCGCCGCAGCGCAGGGTGAGGGTGCGCGGGGAGAGGGCGGCGGGGAGGTCGCCGGCGTCGTCGAACGCCGTACCGTGCGGGCCGCCGAAGAAGTCGCTCGCCCGCAGACGGGGGTTGAGCGTGTAGGAGAAGCCGACGGTGTGCGGAAAGTGGTCGGAGAGGCTTCCGCCGCTGGAGTCGAGGAAATTCGCCCACTCGTCGTTGTAGCGGGTCGCGGTGAGCGAGAGGAGAGCGCTGCCGCGGTAGAGAACCTTGTCGACGACCTCGCAGTCATTGGTCGGCGCCGAGGTCGGGCAGAGCAGCGGGTCGGCGCCCTGCGTGGGGGCCGTGCCGCCCTTGACCAGCTGTACCCATGCGTCGGTGAGGTGGTTGCCGTCGACGAGGGTGCGGATGTTGTCGGCGGTCCGGGTGTAGCGGGTGTTGGTGTCGCCCATGACGATCACCGCGTTGCCGGCCGAGTTGGCCTGGATGAACTGGGACAGCTGCGTGATGTTGGCGCGGCGTGCGGCGAGCGCGTCGTCGGTGTCGTCGGCGTTGGGGTGGAGGTTGTACAGGTCGATGTAGACGCCTTCCGCCAGGCGCACCCGGGCCAGGGTGAAGCCCTTCGGCGTCAGGCAGTTGGTGCCCGTGCAGTCGTTCCACTTCACCCGCTCGAAGTCCTCGAAGGGGTAGCGCGACAGGGTGTTGAGGCCGTCGCCGATGCCCGCGCCGCCGCTGGTCGCCGTGCGGTAGGGGTGGTTGTCGTCCGCATACAGCGCCGCGTGGTAGTTGAAGTCCTCCTGGACGTTGACGATGTCGTAGCCCGCCAGCCGCGGTGAGATCAGCGGGGTGTCGGCCGCCGGATGGCTGGAGCTGAGGCCTTCCGGCAGGCCTGCCACGTTGTACGTCAGCACGTTGAAGGTGCCCGGGCCGGCGGCCTGCGCCGGCCCGGCGGACAGGGTGAGCCCGGCGAGGGCCAGCGCACCGGCCGCGAGGGCACCGAGGGGTCTTCTCATGGGTCGCATGCGACCCATGTTCATGTCAACTAGCCTGTTTTTGAAGGGTAGTTGAGAAAATTGTTCAACATTAATGCATGACGCCGAGGGGGGCGGCGGAGAACACGAGGGAGAACTCCGCCGGTTCGGCCCGCAGGTGGTACTGGGGCAGCGGGCCCGGACCGCAGGACTGGGAGCCGATGCCGTGCTGGCCGTGGTCGAGGTTGACCCACACGGCGTTCCCGGGGGTGAGGTCGGTGAGGTGCGTGGCGGCGTCCAGCTGCTCGGTGGTCCAGCGGCGGGCGGTCAGGCAGAACTCCGGGTCGCCCTCGATGCGCAGGCCGCCCAGCTCCGCCCAGCGGACGTCGATACGGGCACCGTTCTCCTGCGGGCGGACGTAGGGCGTCTGCATGTCGTCCACGGTCGACTGCCAGCGGCCCACCGCCGACGCCGTCCTGGTGTCCGGATACGCCTCGCCGGGACCGCCGCCGAACCACCGCACACCGTCGGCGGCGGGCAGGCCGAAGCGGATGCCGAGCCGGGGCAGCGGAACGGTCCAGTCACCCTCCGGGACGGTGGACACGGTCAGCCGCAGACGGTTTCCGTCCGACGTCCAGCGGTACACGGCCGACAGCCCCAGCTCCCGGGCGGCCGGTGCCACGCGCGTGCGGACCGTCAGGGCGTGCTCGCCGGTCTCCACCGCGTCCAGCCGGTGCCGCATCCGGTGCAGGCCGAGCGTCCGCCACAGCAGGCCGTAGCGCAGGTCGGGCTGCCACGGGGCGCCGTCGTCGTTGTCGGTGGTCGCCCGCCACACATCCAGGCCGAGCCCTGTGACAGGCACGCCGCCGACGGCCGTCAGGGCGCCGGTGCGGGCGTCGAAGGTACCGGGGCCGAGCGTGATCAGCCCGTCGCCGGACACCGGCCGGGCGGTCGCCGCGACCGGCGGCACCCGCCGCTGCGACGCCGCGACCTGGCCCCAGGCCACGACATGGCCCTTCGGCGCCCACGGGGCGTCCTCGGCGAGCGCCGCCCGGACCGTCCAGTGGGCCTCGCCGGCCGGCGCCCCGGCCGGCGGCGCGGGCAGCTTGACCTCGGCGGACTCGCCGGGCCCCAGCGCCGGCACCGACAGCACGCCGGACTCCACCGGCTCCCCCTCGACCTCGTACGCCCACGAGAACACCAGCGCCGACAGGCCGGCGAAGTCCTGCTTGTTGGTGATCCGGACCGTGCCGTCCCCGGCGTCGCCCGCGATGCCGACCGGTTCGATCACCTTCTTGTACTCCACCAGGCCGGGGGAGGGCCGCCGGTCGGGGAAGAGCAGGCCGTCGCAGACGAAGTTGCCGTCGTGCAGCTCCTCGCCGAAGTCGCCGCCGTAGGCGTAGCCCAGCTCCGGATGCGCGATGCCGTGGTCGATCCACTCCCAGACGAACCCGCCCTGCAGCCGCCCGTACGACTCGAACAGCCGCTGGTAGTCGGCGAGGCCGCCGGGACCGTTGCCCATGGCGTGCGCGAACTCGCAGAGGATGAAGGGAAGTTGCCTGCGCTTGAGTGAGCCGCCGTCCAGGCCGCGGCCGATCCGCTGGACCTCGGCGTGGTCGGCGTACATCCGGGAGTACAGGTCGGTGTCACGGCAGGTGGGGTCGCCCTCGTAGTGGACGAGGCGGGAGGAGTCCCGGCCCTTGATCCACTCGGCCATCGCGGTCAGGCCCCGGCCGGTGCCGGCCTCGTTGCCGAGCGACCAGATGACGACCGACGGGTGGTTCTTGTCCCGTTCGACCATGCGGGACGCCCGGTCGAGCAGGGCCGGGGTCCAGCGGTCGTCGTCGACGGGGTTGTCCCGCCAGCCCTGCTCGGTGAAGCCGTGGGTCTCCAGGTCGCACTCGTCGATCACCCACAGGCCGAACTCGTCGCACAGGTCGAGGAAGGCGGGGTGCGGCGGGTAGTGGGAGGTGCGGACGGCGTTGACGTTGTGCCGCTTCATCAGCAGCACGTCCTCGCGCATGGTGGCGAGGTCCAGCGCGCGGCCCGTCTCCGGATGCCATTCGTGCCGGTTGACGCCCTTGAACAGCACCGGCCTGCCGTTGACCCTGAGCAGGCCGTCCGACAGCTCCACGGTACGGAAACCGATGCGCAGCGGAACCCGCTCGCCCTCGGTGGCGAGCGTGCCCGCGTACAGCCGCGGCGCCTCCGCCGACCACGGTTCGACCGGCACGGTCACGCTGTCGCCGGTCGCGATGTCGAGGCCGAGTTCGGCAACGGTCACCCGGCCGTCCACGTCGGAGTCGACGCGCAGGGTGCCGGTGCCGGCGCGATGGTCGTAGGAGGCGTGCACGAAGAAGTCGAGGGCGGCGCCCGCCGGGCGGTGCAGCAGGGTGACATCGCGGAAGATCCCCGGCAGCCACCACTGGTCCTGGTCCTCCAGATAGGAACCGGCCGACCACTGGTGCACCCGGACCGCCAGCACATTGCCGGCCGTCTTCAGCAGATGGCCGACCGCGAACTCGTGCGGCAGCCGGGAACCCTTGAACTCACCGAGGTCGGTGCCGTTCAGCCACACCCGGGCACAGGACTCCACCCCGTCGAAGCGCAGGCTGGCACCGCCCTCGGCGAGGTCCGGCCAGTCCTCGGGCAGGTCGAACACGCGCAGATGGTCGCCGGTCGGGTTCTCGGTCGGCACCCGCGGCGGGTCGACCGGGAACGGGTACAGATGGTTGGTGTAGATCGGGGAGCCGTGCCCCTGCAGGACCCAGTGGCCGGGGACCGGGATCCGCGCCCAGCCACCGGCGTCGTACCCCTCCTCGGCGAAGGAGTCGTCCTCGGCGCCGGCCGTCGGCGACAGCCGGAAACGCCAGTTTCCGTTGAGGGACAGGGACGCGGCGTCCGAGGACGCGTACCAGGCGCGCGGTGGCAGCGCCCCGGAGCCCGGCGAGACGTCCTCGACGTAATCGGTGGCGGTGTGGGTGCGGAAAGACATCGGTCTCCTAGCTCAGCCCTTGATACCGGTCTGCGCGATCCCCTGCACCAGCCAGCGCTGGAGGAAGAGGAACACGAACAGCAGCGGCACGATGGAAATGGCGGCCGCCATGAAGATCTGGTGGAAGACGACGGTCTGGTTGGTGAGGTACGAGGAGAGCGCGACCTGGACGGTCCACGAGTTCGGATCCTGCCCGATGACCAGCGGCCACAGGAAGGCGTTCCAGCCGTTGATGAACGTGATCGTCGCGATCGCCGCGAAGAAGTTCAGCGAGTTGGGGACGACCACCCGCCAGTACGCGCCCCAGTGACCGAGACCGTCCACCCGTGCCGCCTCCTCCAGCTCCCTGGGGAACCCGAGGAAGTACTGCCTGAACAGGAAACACGTGAAACCGCTGAACAGCCCGGGAATGATCAGACCCCGGTAGCTGTCCACCCAGCCGAGGGACGACACCAGCACGAAGCTGGGCACGAAGGTCACCGAGGTCGGGACCATCAGGGTGCCCAGGACGACGTAGAAGATCTTGTTGGCGTGGCGGTACGGGATGCGGGCCAGGGCGTAGCCCGCGAGCGAGCACACGACGAGGATGCCGACGGTCATGGAGACGGCGACGACCAGGGAGTTCAGCAGCGACCGGGCGAACGGTACCGAGGGGTCGTCGAACAGCTCGCCGATGTTCCCCCACTGCAGGTGCGTGGGGAACAGCTCCCAGTGCTCCCCGGTGATCCGGGCGTCGGTGGACAGGGCGTTGCGGAGCAGCACGTAGAACGGGATCAGGAAGAGGAAGGCGGCGACACCGCTTGCGATGTAGAGGCCGGTGCTGCCCATCACTTGGCCGCTGCGTTTCGAGGTCACTTGGACTCCTCCCCCCTGCCGAAGCCCAGGATCTTGCCCTGGAACAGGGTGACGACGACGATCAGCGCGGTCAGGATGACGGCGCCCGCGCTGCCGGCGCCGTAGTCCTGCTCCTGGCCGAGGGCGGTGTAGTACAGCTCGACCAGCGGCGGTCGGCCCCAGGTCGTCCTGTCGAGCAGGTTGTAGAACTCGTCGAAGGCCTGGTACGCGGCGATGAGCAGCAGCAGGACCACCGCGGTCGATGTGGCGCGCAGCTGGGGCAGCGTGATGTGCCTGAAGGTCTGCCAGCCCGGCCTCGCGCCGTCGATGGTGGCGGCCTCGTACAGCTCCTGGGGGATGTTCTGCAGCGCGGCCAGGAAGAGGATCATGTAGAAACCGGACTGCAGCCACAGCCGCGCCGTGACGATGACCAGCCAGTACCAGGGCGGATCGGGGCTCGCCAGCCAGGCGATGCCGTCGATCCCGAACCAACCGATGACCGTGTTCATCAGACCGAAGCGCACACCGCTGAAGAGGGACATCTTCCAGATCAGTGAGGCGGCGACATAGCTGCACGCGGTCGGCAGGAAGAACACCGACCGGAAGAACGCCCGCATGAACGAGAGCCGGTTCACCAGCAGGGCGAGCCCCAGCGACACCGCCCAGGTGGTCGGCACGATGAAGGCGGCGAAGACGGTGAAGGTGCCGAGCGAATGGACGAACTTGGAGTCCGTCAGCATGTACGTGTAGTTGTCGAAACCGATGAACTTGTCCGGCGTGACCGTGTAGCGGGCGTCGAAGAAGCTGAGGTAGACGCTCCAGCCGATCGGCACGTAGATGAAGACGATCAGCCCGATGAGGAAGGGGCTGATGAAGAGCCAGAAGTTGAAGGTGCGGCTGCCCCGCAGGTGCCGCCACGTCCTGGCCGGTGCGGCCTTCGCGGGGGCAGGGCTCGCGAGGGCGGGCTTGGTGGTCGTCGACATGTCGTGGTCCGTCCGCCGGCCTATCCGAAGAGCTTCTTCAGCTCGCGGCGCACGGTCCTGTCGCACTTGCCGAGCGCCGCCTCCGGGTCGCCGTCCTTGCGGACGCAGTCGGCCATGATGTCCCAGGACGCGCTCATCATGGCCTGGGTCCAGCCGATGTTGTCGAAATGGCCGTACTCCTTGAAGAGCGTGACGCCCTGCGCGGGGAGACCGGACTTGAGCTTGGTGGCCGACGCGGCGATCGAGCTGCGCGGCGGGATGTGGAAGCCGTAGGAAGTGGCCCAGTCCTCCTGGTACTGCTTCTGGTCGATCCACAGCCACTTGACGTACTCCTTGGCCGCGTCGACGTTGCCGCCCTTGGCGTTGACGAACATCGACCAGCCGCCGTTGTAGACCGAGGGCTTGCCGGAGTCGACGGTCTTCGGGAACGGGAAGATCCCGAGGTCGTCGCCGAGCGCTTTCTGGAACTGCGGCATCGCCCACATGCCGCAGAACTGGATGGCACACAGGCCCTGGCTGAGCGAGGAGGGGTCCCAGTAGTCGGTCGGGGCGCCGAGGAGCAGATGGCCGCTGGTGAACAGCGTGCGCATCTTCTTCAGGCCCTCGACGACGCCGGGCGTGTGGTAGGCGATCTCGTTCTTGTCGTCGAGGGTGTCGGCGCCCGCCGACCAGATCAGCGGGTTGACGATCGCGTGCAGGTCGTTGCCGAGGTACAGGCCCTTGGTCGTGCCCGTGGTGAGCTTGGCGGCGGCCTCGATCAGCTCGTCGAGGGTCTTTGGGACCTTGACACCGGCCTTCTCGAAGAGCGAGGGCCGGTAGAAGAAGAACTGCGGGTCGTCGAGCATCCGGATGCCGTAGATCTTCCCGTCGACCGTGTGCGACTTGATGTCGGCCGGGTTGAAGTCGTCCTTGACCGGATCGACGAGGTCGCTCAGGTCCGCCGCCTGGCCGCTCCTGACCATCTGGATCTGCGGGTGGAACTCGAAGACGTCCGGCGCGTTGTCGGTCAGCAGCGTGGCGAAGAGCTTGCTCTCGTAGTCGGCGCTGGTGATCCACTGGGTGGACACATGGGCGTTCTTGTAAGCGGCGGCGTACCGCTTGACCGCCTGCTCCGTCCCCGGCTCGCCGTAGGCGTGGAACATCTGGGTGAGGCTCTTGCCCGAGCCGCTGCCGCCGCCCCGGCCGTTGTTGCTGCCGCATGCGGCGAGCGGGGCGGCCGCGGCCAGCCCGGCGGCGGCCCGGAGTATCGAACGACGGTCCCAGGTGCTGTTGCGCTGTGCCGACATGCTGACGTCCTTGTCTGTCGAAGTGCGGGTGCGGTGCGGGACGTTAACCTTCGGCTAATCCTTCGGCAAGGGGTTGAACGAAGTCTGTTCGAAGTGTTGTGCGCGGTTCGGGATGACGAACAGGCGTGGGAGCCAGGGGAGTTGAGGGCCGCCCCTACTGGTCGAAGACGTACGTGGTGATCGAGCGGGCGGCAAGGGTGGCGGAGACGGTTCCGTCGCCGACGGCCGGTTTCGCGGCCTTCGCCCAGCTCTCGCTCGCCGAGGTCCGCACCGCCCGCGCGGCCCGCACCGGTGCCTCGCTGCCGAAGTGCAGGTTCAGCGCGGTGTCGGTGGTGTTGTGGTTGTTCACCACGACCACCCACTGGCCGTCCCGTTCGTACGACGACACCTCCACGCCGTCCGGAGCCCCGGTCACGTCGTGCGCGACCGAGCCCGGCCGGACGAACTTGCTGTACTGGCCCAGCGCGTAGTAGCGCTTGGTGAAGTACAGCTTCTGGTTGCCGTTCGTCGCGTAGTCGGGGTCGTAGTAGATCAGGCCGTCGTTCCAGCCCTGGTCGTTGCGGGTGGCCGGATCGGCGCCGTAACCGCTTGCGAGCGCCACCCACCACTGGAACGCCGAGTCGTGCGCGGTCGCGAAGTCCTTGTAGATGATCCGCGACATCAGCAGGGCGTTGTCGACGGTCGGGTCGTACTCCTGGTTCCAGCCCGTGCCGCCCTTGCCGAAGCAGCAGATCTCGGTGGCCCAGGAGGTCCTGCCGAGCGACCTCGACGTCTCGTGGACCTTCGCGAGCTGTCCGTCGTCCGGGTTGTCGTACGTGTGGTGGGCCAGCTTGGCGACGTACCGCGCGGTGCCGGGCTGTGCCATCCACTGCGGCACTTCGCTGGTGAACTGCGTGGTCCTGCTGGACTCGTCGGCGATGATGCCGGTCCTCTGGTGCCGGGCCCGCTGTTCGGCGCCCAGCGCGCGCACGATGTCGTCGCGCTGGTCGACCGGCACCGGCATGCCCTCCTGGCCGCAGTCGGCGAAGCTGTTGTCCGGCTCGTTGAAGGGGCTGATGTAGTCGAGCCGTACGCCCTGCCGGGCGAAGTGGTCGGTCACATCGGCGACGTACTTCGCGAAATCGGTTTCGTTCTCCGCCTTCAACTGGCCGCCGCAGCTCCTGCCGTTGGTCGTCCACCGGGCCGGCGCGCTGTTGACGAAGCCGATCAGGTCCTTGACGCCGTACCGCGCGGCGTAGTCGAGGAACGTCCGGCCCCCCTTGTCCTTGCTCCAGTCGTAGGAGCCGTCGGGCTTGAGGAAGTCCTCGGCGGCCCGGGCCGGGGTGGTGACCGCGGTGCCCCCGCCGCCGATGTTGTAGCGGTACGAGCTGAGGTCCAACCCCTGCTCGGAGAAGAGGAGTCGAGCGATGCGCGCCTGGACCTTCGGGTCGAAGTGCTGGAGGTCGTTGACCCACCAGGCGCCGGACGCGCCGATGTCGTCGATCGTCTGCGCGGCGTGGGGGGAGACCTCGGCGGCGGCCGGGGTGGCCGTGGCGCTCGCGGGCGGGGAGGTGAGGAGGGCTCCGGTGACAGCCAGTGCGGCCGAGGCTGCCAGCAGCAGGGATCTCTTGCGGGAGTGAGACACGTGCATCCCTTCCGTCGTCATGAAGGCGGTGCGGTACGGCTCCTTGCGGGGACGGTGCGCTTGGCGGTGCCCTGGCGTGCCCATTCCTTTTGCGGGGCGCCCCGCTGCCCGGCGGACTGCAGCGCCCCCTCCAGCGCGAACGTGGCCGCGCCGAGGGACACCGGGTCGGTGGGGATCGGGGAGAGGACGATCTCGGTGGCGGCGAGCGGGCGGCGCAGCGCGTGCCGGGCGACGGCCTGGCGGACCTCGTCGAGCAGCGGCTCGCCCAACCGGGCGGCGACCCAGCTGCTGAGCACGACCACCTCGGGGTTGAGCAGGTTGATCAGATCGGAGATGCCGGCGCCGAGGTAACGGGCGGTGTCCTGGACCACCTTGACCGCCACCGGGTCGCCCGCGGCGACCGCGCGGGCCAGCGCCTCGATGGTGGCCGTCTGGTCCTCGGGGTGCAACAGCGTGGATCGTGGGCTCAGTTCGCGCAGATTCTGCATGATGCCGGGCGCGCCGATGTACGTCTCGACGCAGCCGTGGTTGCCGCAGTGGCACAGCCGCCCGTCCAGCACCAGCGTGGTGTGGCCCCACTCGCCGGCGCTGTTGCTCACGCCCCGGTGCAGCCCGCCGCCGAGCGCGAGACCGGCGCCGACCCCCGTGCCCAGATTGACCACGACCGCGTCCCCGCGGCCCCGCGCGGCCCCGAACCACAGCTCGGCCACCGCGCATGCGCGCAGCGGATTGTCCAGGTGCAGCGGATACGCGATGTGTTCGGCGAGCAGATCGAGCAACGGCACGTCGTGCCAGTCCCAGTTGGGCGCGTACTCGGCCACGCCGGTGTCCCGGTCCACCTGCCCCGGCACGCTCACTCCGACGCCGAGCACCCGGGCCGCCTCGATGCCGGCCTGCGCCACCACCGAGCCGACGGCGGCGGCGACATGGCCGACGACCTGCTCCGGGCGGCTCTCGCCGGGCGGCATGTCCTCGTTGGCGCGGGCCAGCACGTTCAGCGCGAGGTCGAACAGCTCGGCATGGACATAGGTCTCCGCGATGTCGACGCCGATCAACGCGCCCCCCGACGCGTTGACGGACACCAGGCCCCTGGGCCGGCCGCCGGCCGAGTCCTCGAACCCCACCTCGGTGATCATGCGGAGTTCCAGCAGCTCGCCGACGAGCGTGGCCACCGTGGCGAGACTCAGCCCGGTGGCGGCGGCCAGCTCCTGCCGGGAGGTGGGAGACTCGGCGATGATCTGGCGCAGCACCTCGTAGCGGTTCGCGGTGCGGATGTCACGTGATGTGCGCTTCACGCGGCTGCCCCTCCCATCCCGTCCAGCCGGACCAGGCCGGAGCGGTATCGGCACCGGCGCGGGCGTCAGGCTATGGGCTGGGAAGGAGTTTCGACAAGGGGTTAGGAAAGGGGATGGAGAAAGTACTGCGGGCGACCGGCGTCGTCCGTACGCCGCAAGGCGGCGGACGCGGCCGTCAGTCGGCCAGCAGATCCCGTACGAAGGCGTTGGTGAACTTGCCGGCCGGATCCAGGGAGCGGGACAAGGCGCGGAAATCGGGGACGCGTGTATACCGTCGACGGACCACCGCCGGCGGGATCTCGTACACCTTCCCCCAGTGCGGACGCGGGTCGAACCGGGCCAGTGCCTCCTCCAGCCGGCGCACCACCGGCAGGACGGTCGCCTCGTCCGGTACCCAGGTGAAGTGCACTGCCACCGAGTTCCGCCCGTGGGCGGGGCTGAGCCACTGCGTGTCGGCGGCGACCGTCCGTACCTCGCAGGTCTGCAGTACGCCGGCGACCGTCGACCGGATGCCTTCGATCGCATACAGCGCGTCCACCGCCGCCGACCGCGGCAGCAGATACTCAGACTGGATCTCCGCCCCGCTGCTCGGCGTGAACTCCGCCCGGAAGTGCGGCAGTCGCTCGTGCCACGGCCCGGGCACGCCCAGTTGCTCGGTGCAGTTGCCCGCGGGCATGCCTGGCACCGGGTGCAGCGGCACCGCCGCGGGCGCGGCCCACGGGAAGTCCACCGCCGGCTGGTCCGTGCGCCGCTTGACCCATACCTGCCGAAAGCCCGGCTCCCGCCAGTCGGTGAACAGGCTCACGCTGTAACCTGCCGCGGCCACGGCGGCGAAGTCCAGCCCGTCCAGCGGGAGTTCGGTGAACACGTGCTGCGCCACCTCGTACGCCGGCTCCAGGCCGAGCGTCAGCGCGGTGACGACGCCGAGCGCGCCGAGCGAGGTCACGGCACCGTCGAACCGCGCGTCACCCCGGCCTATCGTCACGGTGGAGCCGTCCGCGACGACCAGCTCCACCTCCTGGACGGCCGCGGCCAGCGGCCCGTTGCCGACGCCCGAGCCATGGGTGCCGGTCGCCACCGAACCGGCCACCGAGATGTGCGGCAGGGACGCCATGTTGGGCAGGGCGAGCCCGTGCGCGTGGACCGCGCGGGCCAGTTCGGCGTAGCGCACCCAGCCCGCCACCCGGACCGTGCGCGCGGCCGTGTCGACCTCGATCACCGGGGGCAGCCCGGCGGTGGACAGCAGCACGCCGTCCGGGCCCGGGTCGGCGATCCGGCTGAAGGAGTGCCCGCTGCCCAGCACCCGCACCCGTGTGGCCCCGGCGACCAGCGCCGCGAGCACGTCGGGTGTCGCCGGGCGGTGGAACTCGCGCGCGGTGTACGCGATGGTGCGGGCCCAGTTGGTGACCGCTCCGGCGGTCTCGGCCGTCCCTGTCATCCGTGCGTCCCTCTCGGAGAGTACGTGGGGGAGTACGTCTGCGCCGACCCTCTCATCCGCCATGGCTCGACAGGGAGGCGTGATACGGATTTCGTTGCCAAAGTCGATCTGAACAACGTAATCGATATCTCGCTGGCCTTCTGGGAGCGGTATCGGTACGTTTTCGGTCCATGACTCAGGAACCGCTTCCCGCCCGGCTGCCCGTCACCGACCGCACCCGGCACCGCCGGCTGCGCGAGCAGGGCAGCCTGGAGCGGGCGGAGCTGGAGGCGATCCTGGACGCGGCCTTCGTCTGCCATCTCGGCGTGCTGGTCGACGGACGGCCGGTCGTCGTGCCGACGGTGTACGGACGGGACGAGCATCGGCTGTATCTGCACGGTTCCGTGGCCAGCCGCAGCCTCGCCGGCGACATCCCGGTCTGCATGACCGTCACCCACGTGGACGGGCTCGTGCTCGCCCGGTCCGTCTTCGAGCACGGCGTCAACTACCGCAGCGCCATGGTCCACGGCACGGCCCGCAGGGTCACCGACCCGGAGGCGAAGCTCGAAGGCCTGCGCCGGCTGAGCGAGCACTCCGCACCCGGCCAGTGGTCGTACGCCCGCCGCCCCAGCCGCAAGGAACTGGCCGCCACCACCCTCCTCGCGCTCTCCCTCCAGGAGGCCTCCGTCAAGATCCGCACCGGCGCCCCGGAGGACGGCGACGGACCCGACGCGGCCCTCGGGCTGTGGGCCGGGGTGCTGCCGCTGACCACGGTCTGGGGCACCCCGGAGCCCGACCCGGCGCTGCCCGCCGGGACGGCCGTACCGGAACACATCGCACGCCGTGCGGGGACCCGGCACGGCTGAGCCGCAGACGGGGGCATACGGTGTGAGGCGTACGCCTGAGCCGGGAGGAGACAGACGGATGGGCAGTCGTACCGCGCTGGTCGAGGATCTGATGGAGCGCTTCCCGCAGGTGCCACGGGAAGCCGTCTTCAAGGAGGACCTGCTGCGCGGCGGGGTCGCCTTCGACCCGTCCGCCCTCAGCGACAACGAGAGCGGCGAGGTCAAGCCGAAGTCGTACTTCATCTTCTCCTTCGACCACGGCACCCTGCCCGAGCTGGGCGAGGCGGCGCTGAGGCGCCCGCCGGAGGAGATCATCCTCACCGGCGGCCCGTACGACCTGCGCCGTACCGTCGTCTCCGTACGGGTGAACCCGGCCTCGCCGTACCGGGTGGCCGCCGACGACGAGGGGCTGCTCGGGCTCTACCTCGACGGAAAGCGCATCGCCGACGTCGGCGTGCCGCCCATGCCGGAGTACTACCGGCACACCCTCTCCAACGGAAAGTCCGTGATGGAGGTGGCCCCGACCATCCAGTGGGGCTACCTGATCTATCTCACCGTCTTCCGGGTCTGCCAGTACTTCGGCGCCAAGGAGGAGTGCCAGTACTGCGACATCAACCACAACTGGCGCCAGCACAAGGCGGCCGGGCGGCCGTACACCGGCGTGAAGGACGTCGAGGAGGTGCTGGAGGCCCTGGAGATCATCGACCGGTACGACACCCAGAAGGCCTCCACCGCGTACACGCTGACCGGCGGTGCCATCACGAAGACGGTTGCCGGGCGTGACGAGGCCGACTTCTACGGCCACTACGCCAGGGCCATCGAGGAGCGCTTCCCGGGGCGGTGGATCGGCAAGGTCGTGGCCCAGGCGCTGCCGCGTGACGACGTACAGCGGTTCAAGGACTACGGCGTACAGATCTACCACCCCAACTTCGAGGTCTGGGACCGCCGGCTGTTCGAGCTGTACTGCCCCGGCAAGGAGCGCTACGTCGGCCGCGACGAGTGGCACAGGCGGATCCTGGACTCCGCCGAGGTGTTCGGCGCGCGCAATGTGATCCCCAACTTCGTGGCGGGCGTGGAGATGGCCGAGCCGTTCGGCTTCACCACCGTCGACGAGGCCATCGCCTCCACCACCGAGGGCCTGCGCTTCTTCATGTCGCACGGCATCACGCCCCGGTTCACCACCTGGTGCCCGGAGCCCACCACCCCGCTCGGCAAGGCCAACCCGCAGGGTGCGCCGCTGGAATACCACATCCGGCTGCTGCAGGCCTATCGCCGGACGATGGACGAGTTCGGGCTCTCCTCCCCGCCCGGCTACGGCCCGCCCGGACCGGGCCGCGCGGTCTTCTCCGTCAGCTCCTTCATGGACAGCCTGCCCGCCGGCGAACCGGCGGCGGCCGCCGAGGAGGCACCGGCCCAGGCCTGATCCGGTGCGCTGAGACGAACGGCGCCCGCATCCGTACGGGAGGGTGAAGTTGCGGGCTCGTCGCGTCACGCATCCGCGTCACCACCAACGGTAACCGGATGTGAACAGGGCGCTTGTCAGTTGTGTCGAGGACGTGAAAGGCTCTGTGTCTGCCGCGAGGTTTCCTGCAACTCCCTTCCCCCTGTGGTGAGTTGACCTCGCTCGTGGATGCAGGAGTCCTATGCCCGACCTGCCGACGCCCAAGGACGCCACTGAGACCGCGCTGTTCTCGGAGGGCTGGGACGCGGTGCTCAGCTACGCCGACCTGTGCACTTCCGGATCCCTGACGGCCCATCAGCTGGCGACCGAGGCGTTCACGCTCGGCATGCGCGAGGTCCGCGCCGCCGCACGCACCCATGTGCGCGGCGCGGGCCGGCGTACCGCACGACTGCCCACGATCCCGGCGCTGCTCACCGCCGTACGCGACACCGCCGCCGCCTGGGAGGCCGACGGGCAGGGCCACCGGCTCGACCCCGACCTCAGGCTGTGGCTCAACTCCGCGCAGGCCGCCCGCTATACGAGCCGGCCCCTGGAGCGTCCGGTCGCGCTGCGCGGCCTCAGGGACATGCAGGAGGCGGACGCCTCACTGCTGTGGCTCGCCGAGGTGGAGGCGCTGCCCCTGCCCGCCGTCGCCCGCCGGCTCGGCCTGGACCCGGCCGCCGTCGCCGACGAACTCGACCAGGTCCGCACCCTGTTCCGGGACCGCTGCCACCGCGCCCACCTCGACAGCCCGATGGACGCGCGGTGCCGCTCCTACGCACGGCTGCTGGACGCGGTCACCCGCTCGTCGGCCGCCGACACCCCCGACGACCTCTCCCGGCACCTCGCGACCTGTGTGCGCTGCGCCGAGGCCGCCGCCTGTCTGCGCCTGCACGGCGGCGGGCTGCCCGCCGCGCTGGCCGGCGGGGTCATCGGCTGGGGCGGCCTCGCCTATCTCGAACGCCGCCGCCGCGCCGCCGAGGTCCGCCTCGGCGCGGGCCGCCCCGCCGCCGGCCCCGGCGACCCCGAGGAGGGTGCCGGCCGCAGCCGCGTCCTGCGCGGCGGCCTGCTCGCCGCCGCCGTACTGCTCTCGGCGCTCGCGCTCGGCGTGTCGATGATGCCGTTCGGCGGCTCCGGTGCCGACACCGCGGCGGCCCGCGACGACACCGCCGCCCACGACGACGGCCGGCCGGTCACCGACCCCGGCGTCCCGCACGCCGCCCCCCGGCGGCCCACCTCGCCCACGGTGTCCGCCGCCACCCCCTCCGCGGCGCGTACGACGGCGGGCTCCGGCCGCCGGGACACCGACCCCGAACCGCAGGGCACCTCCTCGGCCACGCCCGAGCCCGACCCCGACCCCGGCCGCGGCACCGCCTCGCCCGCCGCGTCCTGCCAGGTCGCCTACCACCTCGTCAACCAGTGGCCCGACGGCTTCCAGGCCACCGTCACCGTCACCACCGACCGGCCCCTCGCCGGCTGGAAGGTCTCCTGGACCTTCCGCGACGGCCAGCGGGTCGGCCAGATGTGGGACGCCACCGCCCAGCAGAACGGCTCCCGCGTCACCGCCACCGCCGCCGACTACGACACGACCGTCGCCGCGCACGGCACCCTGTCCTTCGGTTTCCTCGGCACCTGGCAGGGAAGAAACCGGTCCCCGTACGATTTCACGCTCGACGGAGCATCCTGCACGGCCGGTTGAGCGTGCCGCAGTCTGCCCGGTTGCTTCAGCGCTGATCTCTGTTGGTACTCCGTGCTCGACACGGCGGTCCACAGCAGTCGGCTGATCCGCGACCATGTGCCCGCCCACGTCGACTGCGACGTCCTCTTCGTCACCGCGACCCGTGATCGCGCGCCCGACGCGGCCAGGGCACGGGATGTCTGGCTTCCCCACGTCGGCGGGGCGTTCCGCGAGGTCGAGGTCGACTGCCGCCACGCCGACCTGCTAGGTCCGCAGGCGCTCGGCGAACTCGGCCCCGTGGTGGCCGCCGCGCTCGACCCCGCCGGTAGGAAGTGACGGCTCATGGGACGACTGCTGGCCGACCGCACCGTGCGGTGGTTCATCGCGGGACAACTGTGCGCGGTGCTCGGGGACACCATGCTGTGGCTGGTGGCGGGCATGGTCCTGTGCGGCGCGAGCATGCCGTGGATCGCGGTGGGCCTGACCACGGTCGGGCTGCGGCACACCGCTCCCGAGCTGGTCGGCCGGGTGTACTCGGGCTTCAACCTGATGATGGTCCTGCCGCAGATGCCCGCCATGGCCTGCGGCGCGGCTCTGATCGCGGTGCTTGACTTCAGGGTGATCCTGGTGGTCATGTCGGCGGTTGTGACAGCGGCGGCCTGCTGTCTGTTCACCCGCAAGGAACAGCGGTGGACGGCGAAGGCGCCGGCCGACGAGCGGATGGCCGGGGAACCCCGCCACGAACCGGATCGGGTGTGAGCCACGTGAGCGACCAGGGGCGGGCCGACGGGAGCAGCCGGGCGAGCGGGCTGAGGAAACTGCCGCGCCCGGCTCGCGTCGCCGTCCTGTTCATGGCGGCCGGCATGGTCTACGGAGCGCTCGTGCACCTCGTCGCCGTCGTGCAGTGGGGTGCCTACTCCCGTGCCTGGGCGCCGAGTTGGCTCAACATGTTCTGGAACTCACTGATCGTGCTCGACCTGCTGCCCGCCGCACTGCTCCTGAGAGGGCGCCGGCTGGGACTCTACGCCGCGTGCCTGGTCATGGCGGCGGACCTGGCATCCAATCTCTACGCCGTCTACGGGGTGCGCTCCGGCGACATCGGCAGCGCGTACGACGTACAACTCCTGCTGCTTTTCGGCCTGTTCGTCTTCACCGCGACGCCCTGGCTGCGCCGCCACACCGACTGAGCGGAAAATGAGTGGTGCCGGATTTCGGGCACCGCTAACCTGAGGGGGATTCGTGCGGCGGCCATGGGCTGCCGCTGTGTCCTGAGCGAGGAATTGGAGGTGTGCCCGATGACTGTCTCTGTGATGGGCGCTGCCCGCGACCAGAAGTTCATCCACGCCGCCTCCGTGGTCACCGGCTGACAACTCACCTACAGGCACGTCGACGCGTGCCCGCCGGGACCACCCTTGTGAAGGGTCTCCCTTGAATCTCTCCTCTCTTTCGGCGTCATCGGATTCGGCGCATCCTCTCGCCCGCTTCGGCTGGGACGAGGGGTGGGTGTCGCAGTTCGCTCCCTACGCCGAGCAGGGCTTCCTGCCCGGTCGTGTGGTACGGGTCGACCGCGGCCAGTGCGACATCGCCACCGCCGACGGCGTCGTCCGCGCCGACACCGAGTTCGTCGTTCCCCGTGACCCGATGAAGGTCGTGTGCACGGGCGACTGGGTCGCCGTCGACCCCGACGGTGATCCGCGGTATGTCCGCGCGTATCTGCCGCGCCGCACCGCGTTCGTGCGCTCCACCTCCTCCAAGCGGTCCGACGGGCAGATCCTCGCCGCCAACGTCGACCACGCCGTCGTCGCCGTGTCGCTCGCCGTGGAGGTCGACCTCGGCCGCATCGAACGCTTTCTCGCCCTGGCCTGGGAGTCCGGCGCCCAGCCCGTCGTCGTCCTCACCAAGGCCGACCTCGTGCCGGATCCGGTCACCCTCGCCCACCTGGTGCAGGACGTCGAGACGAGCGCGCCCGGCGTGCCCGTGCTCACCGTCAGCGCCCTGCACGGCGAGGGCCTCGACGTCCTCGTCGCACTCGTCGGCTCCGGTACGTCCGTGCTGCTCGGCCAGTCCGGCGCCGGCAAGTCCACGCTGGCCAACGCCCTCGCCGGCGCGGACGTCATGGACGTACAGGCAGCGCGGGACGTCGACGGCAAGGGCCGGCACACCACGACCACCCGCAACCTGCTCGCCCTGCCCTCCGGCGGTGTCCTCATCGACACACCGGGCCTGCGCGGAGTCGGCCTGTTCGACGCGGAAAGCGGCGTCGGTCAGGTGTTCTCCGAGATCGAGGAACTGGCCGGGCGATGCCGTTTCCACGACTGCGCCCACGAGACCGAGCCGGACTGCGCGGTGCGCTCCGCCGTGGACAACGGGGAGCTTCCCGTGCGACGGCTGGAGAGCTACCGCAAGCTTGTGCGGGAGAACCAGTGGATCGTCGCGAAGACCGATGCGCGGGTCCGCACGGAGCTTCGGCGGGACTGGAAGCGGAAGGGCGCGGCGGGGAAGGCGGCGATGGAGGCCAAGCGAGGGCGTCTTCAGTAGGCACCCTGTGCTGGATGCGCCGGCCCTGATCGAAGACGCAGGCCAGCTCCGTGTCCGTTTTCCGCTGGCCCGTCCTCGGCCGACGTCCCACACTGGACCACGTGATGGACGAGGACAGCAGGTACGAGGCGGTGCGCAGCCGGGACGGGCGGTTCGACGGGGCGTTCTTCTTCGCCGTCGAGACCACCGGGATCTACTGCCGGCCCAGTTGCCCGGCGGTGACGCCGAAACGGCACAACGTGCGGTTCTTCCCGACGGCCGCCGCCGCGCAGGGCTCGGGGTTCCGGGCCTGCCGGCGGTGCCGGCCGGACGCCGTGCCGGGATCGGCGGAGTGGAACGTGCGGGCGGATGCCGTCGGGCGGGCCATGCGGCTGATCGCCGACGGCGTCGTGGACCGGGAGGGCGTCGCCGGGCTCGCCGCGCGGCTCGGCTACAGCGCGCGGCAGGTCCAGCGGCAGCTCACCGCCGAGCTGGGCGCCGGGCCCGTGGCGCTCGCCCGGGCCCAGCGGGCGCACACCGCGCGGGTGTTGCTGCAGACCACCGGCCTGCCGGTCACCGAGATCGCCTTCGCGTCCGGGTTCGCCAGCGTGCGGCAGTTCAACGACACCGTCCGGGAGGTGTACGCCTCGACACCCACGGAGCTGCGGGCCGCCGCTCCCGGCGGCCGGGGTGCCGCTCGGGGGCGCGATACCGCCGGCGGGCGTGGTGCCGGGCGCGCCGCCCCGGGCGCCGGGATCCCGCTGCGGCTCGCCTATCGCGGCCCGTACCAGGCCGCCGCCGTCTTCGACCAGCTCGCGAAGGAGGCGGTGACCGGTGTCGAGGAGGTTTCCGGCACCCCCGGCGACCGCACCTACCGGCGCACGCTGCGGCTGCCGTACGGCACCGGAATCGCCGCCGTCGACGAGCGGACGCGGACCGTGAAGACCGGCACCGGCACCCGCCCGGGCGGCTGGCTCGACGCGAGGCTGCACCTCACCGACCCCAGGGACCTCACCACGGCGGTGCAGCGGCTGCGGCGCCTGTTCGACCTGGACGCGGACCCGTACGCCGTCGACGAACGGCTCGGCGGCGATCCGCGGCTCGGACCGCTGGTCGCGGCCCGGCCCGGACTGCGCTCGCCCGGCGCCGTGGACCCGCTGGAGCCCGCCGTCCGCGCCCTGGCCGGGAGGGAAGGCGCGGAGGAACTGGTGCGCCGGTACGGCAAGGTGCTCGACTCGCCCTGCGGCAGCCTCACCCATCTCTTCCCCGAGCCCGCCGCGCTCGCCGAGGCCGAGCCGCACGGCCCGCTGGGCGCCCTCGCCGCCGCCCTCGCCGACGGCACCGTACGGCTGGACCCGGGCGCCGACCGGGACGACGCACAGGAAGCCCTGCTCGCCCTGCCCGGCATGGACCCCGCCACGGTCGCCGCCCTGCGGGTGCGCGCCCTCGGCGATCCGGACGTCGCCCCGCCCGGCGCCGAGCTGCCCGACGACTGGCGGCCCTGGCGCTCGTACGCCGTCCAGCATCTGCGCGTGGCAGGGGAGTGGAGTCGATGACGACCGGATACTGGACCCAACTGGACGCTCCCGTAGGCCGGTTGCTGCTCACCGCCGACGCGGACGGGGCGCTCTCCTCGCTCTCCGTGCCCGGACAGAAGGGCGGGCTGACCGTGCGGAGCGCGGGGGACGACCGGCGGCAGGACGCCGGACCGTTCCGCGCCGCCGCGGACCAGCTCGCCGCCTACTTCGCCGGTGAACTCAAGGAATTCCAGCTTCCGTTGAGTCCCCACGGTACCGAGTTCCGGCAACGGGTGTGGGCGGCGCTGGACGAGGTGCCGTACGGCTCCACCGTGACGTACGGGCAGATCGCCGCGCGTATCGGCGCATCCCGTGCGGCAGTTCGCGCGGTGGGCGGCGCGATCGGCGCCAACCCCCTGCTGATCGTGCGCCCTTGCCATCGCGTCATCGGCGCCGACGGGTCGATGACCGGGTATGCGGGCGGGGTCGAACGGAAGGTGTGGCTGCTGACCCTGGAGGGCGCACTCGCCGCCTAGGCCGCCCTGGACGGTGTCCGTTTTCTGGGGGGCGTTTCCCCCGGCCGGAAGATCTGGTCCAGGCGGTAGTCGAGGACCACGGTCGCGGATTCCGTGCTGCGCTGGCCCACCAGGACGCCGGTGCCCACGCGTGGGCGTCCACCCCGGGCCGGAGCGGCCCGGTGACGGTGGCCTCGGCGGCGTCGGGGTCCTTGACGAACGGCTGGGCCGCGAGCGCCTCGTCGGTCACCGACAGCACGGCGTAAGCGGTGTAGAGGTGATGGAAGAGTCGGCTCTCCTCGTCGACCGGCAGGGCCGCAGTCAGGCCATGAGCCCGGACACGCCGCGCGATGGCTGGACGAGGCGCCCCGAAGGTGCCACGGTCCGCTCCGGGGTCCGCGCCCACCGTATCCGCCGACGGGTGCCGCAGCCCCTGTCCGAAGACCAACTGGCCGCTGTCCGCACGCCGTTGTACCTGCTGCCGACCGACCACGCGGAGCGGGCCAACCGGCTGATGCCGGATTTCATGGACTCCGCCGAGAGCGGCCTGCCGACGCCGCGCTAGAACGCCGTTCCTCCGGCCGTCGGGGCAGCTGTCCCGCCACGTCGTCACCCCTCTGCTCCGCGATGTGGCCGAGTCGCGCACCCGCCAGGGCCGTACGGGCGCGGTGCGACGAGGCCCGCAGAGTTGGCCTGCGGCCGCCTGTGCGGGGCGGTCTTGGTCGTGCAGCCTCGTCGAGGGCCGGTGCCGGTGTGCGGGGCGACGGTCGCCGGCTACCCCCGGGTTGCGCCGAGCGGGTGGACCGCGGCCGAAGGTGCGCCGGCCCGGCGCGGCCGTGTGGCACGGTCTGCTCCGACGAGCAACGGGGAAGGGCGGGTGCGGAGATGGCCGAGGTCAGACGGGTCCTCGCGGTGCTGCTGCTGACGATGCTGCCGGGCACGACCGCACCGGCGGTCGCGGAACCCGTGCCGCCGCCCTGGACCGGCAGCTGGGAGACCGCGCCGTCGGGAACCGCTTCCGCACTGCCCGGCGCCGCCGTCCGCAACGTCGTCCATCTCAGCGTCGGCGGCACCGCCGTGCGCATCCGGCTCAGCAACCGTTTCGGAACCGCACCGCTACGGCTCGGCGCGGTCACCGTCGCGCTGCGCCGGGCGGCCGGCCCGGACGCCGTACCCGGCACCCTGCGCACCGCCACCTTCCAGGGCGCGCCGACCGTCACCCTCCCGCCCGGCCAGGACATGGTCACCGACCCGGTGCCGCTGCCCGTCCCGGCCGCCGCCGATCTCCTCGTCACCGTGTACACCCCCGGCGACGACGGCCCCGCGACCTTCCACCAGACCGCCCTGCAGACCAGCTACGTCGCTCCGGCCGGGGCGGGCAGGGCCGCCGACGAGGCGGGCGCCGCCTACACCACCACCATCAACCGCTGGTACTACGTCACCGGCGTCGACGTCCTCGGGGACGCCGCGGGCAGCGTCGTCGCGTTCGGCGACTCCCTCACCGACGGGAACGGTTCCACCCCCGACACCAACCACCGCTGGCCCGACCGGCTCGCCGAACAGGTCCGCGCGGACCGGCTCGGCGTCCTCAACGCCGGGATCTCCGGGAACCGTCTGCTGCGCGACGGCGCGGGCCCGAGCGCCCTCGCCCGCCTGAACGCCGACGCCCTGGACCGGGCCGGCGTACGGGTCGTGGTCGTCCTGGAGGGCATCAACGACATCAAGGGCACACCGACGGCCGACGACGTCACCGCCTATGCCGACGCCTACCGCGCGCTCGTCGCCCGCGCCCACGCCCGGGGCATCCGGGTCGTCGGCGTCACCCTCACCCCGTACCGCGGCTTCTCCGCCTACACGGACGCCCGCGAGGCGGTACGGCAGCGGGTGAACGCGTTCATCCGCACCGGCGGCGCCTTCGACGCGGTCGCCGACGCCGACGCCGTCCTGCGCGACCCGGCCGACCCGACCCGCCTCCTGCCCGCCTACGACCCCGGCGACCACCTGCACTTCAATGACACGGGCATGGCACAGATCGCGGACACGGTGCGCCGGGCACTCGGAGCGACGGGGTCCCGGTCGGCCGGGGCCCGGTGAGGGCGGCGCAGGCATGGCCGGCCGGGTCCCGGCGACGGCTCAGCCCCACAGGACCGCCCCCAGCCAGGCCCCCGCGATCAGCAGACAGGCGAACAGTTCCGCCAGCACACTGGAGCCGCCCGAGCGCATCGCCGTGCGCAGGGCGGCCATCGCCTCGCCGTGCCGGCCCAGGCGCAGCCGCTCGTGCAGATAGATCCCGGCCATGAACCCCGGCAGCGCGCCGAGCACCGGCAGCAGCACGAAACCGAGGAACGCCCCCGCGCCCGCGTACACCCCCATCTCCGGCGTGGCGCCGCTCTGCCGCAGCCGGCGCGGCGGCAGCGCGGCACGCACCGCCAGCGACAGCAGCAGTACCGCGGTGGCGCCCACCAGCACGGCCCAGGCCACCGGCCGCGGATCCGTCAGCGCCCACCACAGCACCGCGGCCCACACCAGCCACGACCCCGGCACCCCGGGCACCAGCACTCCGCACAGGCCGAGCCCGATCACCACGCCGACCAGCAGGAGTTCCGACACTCCCATCTGCCCAGAGTGCCGGAGAACCCAGGAAACGGCAGACCCGTGCCGGACCAGGGCAGCGGGCGGCTACGAGCGGGTGACCCAGCCCCGCTCGTACGCGTACCAGCCCAGCTGCAGCCGGGTCGTCACACCGGCCAGCTCCATCAGCCGCCGCACGCGGCGCTGCACGGTCCGCAGGCCCAGGTCGAGCTGCTTGGCCACGCTCGCGTCGGTCAGCCCGGCCAGCAGCAGCGACAGCACCTCCAGATCGGTGGCGTCCGGGCCGTCCGGCCGCTCCTCGGCCACCCCCGCCGCGTCCACCCGCAGCGGCAGCGCCTCCCGCCACACCGACTCGAACAGCCCGGCCAGCAGCTCCAGCAGCCCGCTGGCGTGCACCACCAGCGCGGCCGGCTCCGCCGTCCTCGAGGTCAGCGGCACCATCGCGAGCGAACGGTCGGCGATCACCAGCTTCGTCGGCACCCGGTCCACCGCCCGCACCTGCTCGTTCCGGCCGAGCGCCGCCGTCAGCTCGGTCAGCCCGTGCGGCAGATCCAGCACCGCGCGCTCCACCACCACCCGGTAGCGCACCCCGCGCCCGGCCGCCTGTTCCTCCGCCTCGTTCTCCAGGCCGGACACGACCACCGGATTGCCGGTCACCAGCGCGCACACCTCCTCGGCCGCCCCCAGCTGCAGCTGCAGAAAACGCTGGGCGACCGCCGCGGGACCGGTCACCACCTCCACCAGGTCGTGTACGGCCGGCTCGGCCGCCGCCGCCCGGTACTCCTCCGCGAGCAGCGCCGCCGCCAGCTCCGCCTGCTCCAGCTCGTGCCGCTGCTGCGTGAGCAGCGCGCCCAGCGCCACCCCGGGCGGCGCCGCCACCCAGCGGCCCGGCCGGGCCGGTGACTGGGCGGCGAGCCCGTGCCCCTCCAGCCGGCGCAGCGCCCGCTCGGCGTCCGGCTCGGCCAGTGCCAGGCGCCGCGCCAGATCGGACACGTCGGCCGCGCCCACGGACACCAGCGCCCGGTAGGCCGCCTCGTGCGTCTCGTCCAGCCCTATCGCTGCCAGCATCGGCCTAAGCCCCTCCCTGGAACGGACCTGGGACCAGGCCCGAGAACACGCCACCGACAAGCCGCCACGACGGGTACGCCCTGGCGGAAACCGGCCACGGCGCAAACCCGCCGCGGGACATCATCGCCGTAGCGGAGGGGGGTCTGCCAAGGTGGCAGCACCGCGGGACGCGTGATGTGCGCTCGATTCACAGCTGCGTCCCAGGAAACCAAGCCATAATCCGGCCATCCGACCGGTGCCTGACAGAGGCCCGGTCGCCCGGACGGTGGCCCGGGCCCGGACGTGTGCGAGCCACGCGAAGGGGATCCGGGGCCGGGTCACTTCTGACGTCGCCGGGCGGTCCTCCCGTGGGGGGTGGGGCTGCCCGGCGGCCATCTACCGGCTTTCGCACGGCCGTTCACTCCGTCACACGCACGCGGTTCGAAGTAACCGGGTACGCCGGATTTTCCCGATGCCCCGTTTCCACACGGCCCGTGCGGTGGACAATTAGGGGCATGAGCCAGCAGGGGGGAAGGCCCGCCCGTCCCGAGGACGACTGGTGGGGACAGCTGTACGACGACTCCACCGAGGACACGGGCCCCACGGCCGCGCCCGACACCCTGGACGACCGGTTCGCCTCCGCGAAGTTCACAGTGACGGACCTGCCGATCCGACCACCGGGCAAGCGCGCGGGCGGTGACGCGGGTGGCGGCGGAGGCGCCGGTACGGGCCTCGGCGTCGGGACAGGCGGCGACGGAGTTGCGGAGCGAGGTGCCGCCCCGGGCCGAGACCTGGGCACGGGCGGAGGCATTGGCGCGGGTGGCGGCGGAGGCGCCGGTACGGGCCTTGGCGTCGGGACAGGCGGCGACGGGGTTGCGGGCCGAGGTGCCGACCCGGGCCGAGACCTGGGCACGGGCGGAGGTGTCGGCGGGGGCGGTGACGCGGGTGCGGGCCGGGGCATCGGCACCGGCCGAGGCGCTGGCGCGGGCACGGACGCCAGCGCGACGCGACGCGGGGACAGTGACCCGTGGACAACGGTTTCGGACCGGCCCGCGGTACCGCCACAGCGCACGACCGACACCCCGTCCGCCCCACCGCCTCCCGCTCCCACCCGCGCCGCGTCGACCGACACACCGCCCCGCCCGCGGACCCCCTGGGAACCGCCCCCGGCCCCGCCCGAGCCACCCCGGCCGACCGGGCAGCAGCAGCCCGCGCCCCCCGCCGAACGCCCGGCGCCCATGCCGCCGACGGCCGCCGAGCCCCCGGCCGAGCGCCCCGCACAAGGCCTGCCGACGCCCGCCGCGCCGCCCGACCCACGGGACGCGTCCTCGCCGGTCCTGCCCCGCCAGCCGTGGGATCTGCCGGTCCCCGGCTCACCCGCCGAACCACACAACGCGCCGACCTCCGCCCCGCGCCCGCAAGACCTTCCAGCCGCCACCACCCCCGACCCCACCGAGCCCATCGCAGCCGCGCCCGCGCCTCCATCCGCGCCCCTTCCCCCGCCTGCACCTCCAGCCGCCACCATCGCCTGCCCCACCGAGTCCACTCCAGCCTCGCCCGCGCCCCCATTCGCGCCCCTTCCCCCGCCCGCATCCCCAGCCGTCACCGCCCCCGGCTCGACCGAGCCCATCCCAACCCCGCCCGCGCCCCTTCCCCCTCCTGCACCCCCAGCCGTCACCACCCCCACCCCGGCCCAGCCCGCCCCATCCGCGCCTGCTCCCTCGACCGTCGCCACGTCCGGCCCCGCGGAGCCCACCCCAACCCCGCCCGTACCCCCAGCCGCCACCACCCCCTGCTCGGCCGAGCCCATCGCAGCCGCGCCCGCGCCCCAATCCGCGCCCCTTCCCCCGCCCGCCCCCCCAATCGTCCCCACGCCCACCTGCACCCCCGGCACCCCCGGCATCCCCGGCATCCCCGGCCCCGTCGAGCCCGCCCCCGCCCAACCCTCCGGATCGGGGCGGTTCGTGGCTCCGTCCTCGCCTCCTTCCGCCGTTGACTTCGTCGGTTCCGGGCCGCCCACCTACGACCCCGAACCGACCGCGTTGCCCGGTGCCGATCCGGATGGGCTGGGGGAGTTGGTCGCGGACACCGTGCTGGACGGTGCCCGGTACGGGGCGTGCACGCTGCGGGCGGTGTCGCTGCGCGGGGACTCGGGCCGGTACCGGGGCGAGCCGCGCCGGGACGCCCTGCTCACCGCCCGGTTCGGGACGGGGGAGCAGGCACTGCTGCTCGTCGCGATGGCGACCGGGGTGCGGGGCGTGCCGGGCGCGCATCTGGCGGCGGCCGAGGCGTGCCGGTGGATCGGGCGGGCCGTGGGCCGCAGCCATCACCGGCTCGTGGAGGACATCCGGGCGGCCCGGCGCGGCGATCTGAAGTCGGGGCTGCAGCGACTGACCGACCGCAGCCTCGGCAGGCTCCGGGCGAGCGCCGCCGAACAGGGCGTCGACCCGGAGGAGTACACGGCGAGCCTGCGCTGTCTGCTGCTGCCCGCCGACCCCGACTGCCGTACGCGCGTGTTCTTCGGCGTCGGCGACGGCGGCCTGTTCCGGTTGCGGGACGGCTCGTGGCAGGACATCGAGCCGCGCGTCACGCCGGACGACACCGGCGGCGCGTCCGCCCTCGGTTTCGGCTCCCCACCCGCGAAGACGTTCGCCGAAACAGCCGAGGGCGACCGGCTCACCATGGACCTCGGCATCCCGACCCCGCCGAGCCCCTTCGAGCCGGCCCTGGAACCGCCCCGCGAGCCGTTCCGGTTCCGTGCCTCGGACGCCCGGCCGGGTGACGCCCTGGTGATGTGCAGCGCGGGCCTGGCCGATCCGCTGCGCGGCGAGGCCGCCCTCTGCGCCTACCTGGCCCGCCGCTGGTCCGGCCGTACCGCGCCCGGCCTCGCCGCGTTCCTCGCCGACGCCCAGGTGCGGGTGAAGGGCTACGCCGACGACCGTACGGCGGCGGCCGTGTGGGAGGCGTAACCGCTTCCCCTGTGGATTGATGGAACCGAGGACCACGGAGGCAGTCGGGACCATCGAAGGGGCAGACAAGAGAACATGGCCAAACAGAACGTTGCCGAACAGTTCGTCGACATCCTCGTCCGCGCCGGCGTACGCCGCCTCTACGGCGTGGTCGGCGACAGCCTCAACCCGGTGGTGGACGCCGTGCGCCGCAACTCCGCCATCGACTGGATCCATGTGCGCCACGAGGAGACCGCCGCCTTCGCGGCCGGTGCCGAGGCGCAGATCACCGGGAAGCTGACCGCGTGCGCCGGCTCCTGCGGCCCGGGCAATCTGCACCTGATCAACGGCCTGTACGACGCCCACCGCTCCATGGCCCCGGTGCTCGCGCTCGCCTCGCACATCCCGTCCAGCGAGATCGGCCTCGGCTACTTCCAGGAGACCCATCCCGACCGGCTCTTCCAGGAGTGCAGCCACTACAGCGAGCTGATCTCCCACCCGAAGCAGATGCCCCGGCTGCTGCAGACCGCCATCCAACACGCGGTCGGGCAGCGCGGGGTCAGCGTGGTCGCGCTGCCCGGTGACATCGCCTCCGAACCGGCCCCGGAGAAGTCCGCGCAGAGCGCCCTCGTCACCTCCCGGCCGACCGTCCGTCCCGGCGACGCCGAGGTCGACGCGCTCGTGGAGATGATCGACGAGGCGCGCAGGGTAACCCTTTTCTGCGGCAGCGGCACGGCGGGCGCGCACGAGGAGGTCATGGAGTTCGCGGAGAAGGCCAAGTCGCCGGTGGGGCATGCGCTGCGCGGCAAGGAGTGGATCCAGTACGACAACCCGTACGACGTCGGCATGAGCGGACTGCTCGGCTACGGCGCCGCCTACGAGGCCACCCACGAGTGCGACCTGCTGATCCTGCTCGGAACCGATTTCCCGTACAACGCCTTCCTGCCCGACGATGTGCGGATCGCCCAGATCGATGTGCGGCCCGAGGTGCTCGGCCGCCGCTCGCGGCTCGACCTCGCCGTGTGGGGCGATGTGCGCGAGACGCTGCGCTGTCTGATCCCGCGGGTGCGGGAGAAGACGGACCGGCGTTTCCTGGACCGGATGCTGAAGAAGCACGCCGACGCGTTGGAGGGCGTGGTCAAGGCGTACACCCGCAAGGTCGACAAGCACGTCCCGATCCACCCCGAGTACGTGGCCGCCGTCCTCGACGAACTCGCCGACGACGACGCCGTGTTCACGGTCGACACCGGGATGTGCAATGTGTGGGCCGCGCGCTACATCTCGCCCAACGGCCGCCGCAGGATCATCGGTTCGTTCTCGCACGGCTCGATGGCGAACGCGCTGCCCATGGCGATCGGTGCCCAGTTCACCGACTGGCACCGCCAGGTGGTGTCGATGTGCGGCGACGGCGGCTTCTCGATGCTGATGGGCGACTTCCTGACGCTCGTGCAGTACGACCTCCCCGTCAAGGTCGTCCTGTTCAACAACTCCTCCCTCGGCATGGTCGAGTTGGAGATGCTGGTCGCCGGACTCCCCTCGTACGGCACCGCCAACGTCAACCCCGACTTCGCCGCCGTCGCCCGCGCCTGCGGTGCCCACGGGGTGCGGGTGGAGAAGCCCAAGCAGCTCGCCGGGGCACTGAAGGACGCCTTCAGGCACCAGGGACCGGCGCTGGTGGACATCGTCACCGACCCCAACGCGCTGTCCATCCCACCGAAGATCAGCGCCGAGATGGTCACCGGATTCGCGCTGTCCGCCTCGAAGATCGTGCTGGACGGCGGCGTCGGCCGCATGCTCCAGATGGCCCGCTCAAACCTGCGCAACGTGCCGCGGCCTTAGCGAGTCGGTTTCCCGCGACCCGATTCGCTGGACGGGCGCTGGCCCCGCCCCTCGCGGGGACCGTGCACCGGGCCGTAAGGGGATGGATTTCGGCCACTTTCACGGCGCGTGACGGTGTGCCGACGGCCGATGCCGCGCGCATCTGCCTTGCCGTTCCGGGACGTCCGTGGCGCCCAGCGCCCTGCGGGGAGCCGGAGATCCCGGTGCGGCGGGGCCCGGTGGGCGGCCCGGACGGCGTACCGCCGTGGCCGAACCGCCGGTCATCGGGCATACGTCATGACTGGCTGTGTGCGCGCTGGGCAAGCATCCCCCGTGAACGTGTTCGACCAGGAGGGGCAGGGTCCAGCGGCGTGCGGGCGGGGGTCATGAAAAGTCAGGCACGAGGGGGCGGTCCCGCGGTCGTCGGGGACTCCTCGGCGACGACGGGGGAAGAGGCCGGCACCATCACGGAACACGCGCACCGGCTCCGGCGCAGGCTGGGGCGGGCGGATCTCAGGGCGGTGCCCGAGGCCCGCCGGGAGTTGCGCGAACTGCTGCGGCACTGGGGCAAGCCCGGCCGCTCGGAGATCGCCGAACTGCTCACCAGCGAACTGGTCACCAACGCGCTCGTCCACACCGACGACGACGCGGTCCTCACGGCCGTCGTGGAGCCTGGCGGACTGCGCGTGGAGGTAAGGGACTTCGTGGCCCGGAGACCGGACCTGAGAGGCCCGGACACGGACGACGACACCCATGGGCGGGGCCTGGTGCTGGTGCAGTCCCTCGCGGACGCCTGGGGCGTACGGCCGCACGGGGTCGGCAAGTCGGTGTGGTTCGAACTGGGTGCCGAGGCCGCGTGAGGCCGCGGGCGGGTACACCACGGGCCGGGGTGTGACCCGCGCGGTCACGCCCCCGGCCCGTCGCCATGTCAGGGTCCCGGTCGGTTCTAGCCGAACTGTTGCTCCAGGTCCTTCAGCTTGCGCTCCAGCGAGTCCAGGCGCGGCAGGGCCATGGTGTCGTCCTCGGCGGTGAGGTCGACGGTCACCTGCTCAGCGGATCCGCTGCGGACCGGCTGCAGGGAGGGACGGGCGCGTACGGGCAGTTGCTCCGCGCTGGATATGGCAGGCTCCGCGGTCATCTCGGCGGGGGCACGCTCCACCGCCTGTACCTCGACCTGCCGGCCGCCGCGCCCGACGAAGCCGCGGTGGCCCCGGCTGATGGCCTTCAGCTGGGCCCGCTCCAGGCGGTGCTGCTCGCGCCGGCGCTGCCGCGTCTCCTCCTTGTGCCGCTTGTCGTCGCGGACCTCCTCGACCGCCTCGTCCAGGCTGCGCACCCCTTCGAGGAGCATCAGCGACCAGGCCCTGTAGGTCTCGCGAGGGGCGCGCAGCCAGCGCACGATGCGGATCTGCGGCAGCGGGCGCGGCACCAGGCCCTGCTCGCGCAGCGCGGCCCGGCGGGTCTGCTTCAGCGCCCGGTCGAACAGGACGGCCGCGGACAGTGACATACCCGAGAAGAACTGCGGGGCGCCCGCGTGGCCGGTGCCGCGGGGCGCGTGCACCCAGTTGAACCAGGCCGCCGCCGCGGCGAACATCCAGACGAGGATCCGGGAACCGAGTGCGGCGTCACCGTGGCTGGCCTCGCGCACCGCGAGGACGGAGCAGAACATCGCCGCTCCGTCCAGGCCGAACGGCACCAGGTACTGCCAGCCGTCGGCCAGCCCCAGATTCTGTTCGCCGAAACCGACGAGGCCGTGGAAGGACAGGGCGGCGGCAACCGCCGCACAGCAGAACAGGAGCACGTAGGAGGCCGTGCCGTAGATGGCCTCCTTGCGTCTGCGGCGCTCCTCGCTGCGCTCCCAGGAGTCGTCCGTGCTCGCGTTCTCCCCGGAGGAGCGCTTGCCGCGCGCGAGCACCGCCACCGCCGCCAGCATGCCCAGGAGCAGTACGGCGCCGGGAAGCAGCCAGTTCAGCGATATGTCGGTCAGTCTCATCAGGGGTCCCTTGCATTGGGATAGGGCGTAACGCCCGCCATAGTGGCCCACTCCCGAGGACCCTCAGGGGGTTTCGGGGCAAGAGGCCGCCAATGAAGTGCAAGGGGATGCCCAGGGCGGCGTTCTGCTCGAACTGCCGCTTGAGGGGCGGGAGTTGAGTTCGAATAAGACTACCCGTACGGAGGGTTCCCCGGAAAGTTCCCGAGACGGGTGGGGAAGTTGTGAACTCCCTGTCCGGGGGCGGGCGGCCCGGTCGCGACGATCTTAGTGGCCTTGAAGGCGTGCTCCGGACCTTGAGCACGATCTATTAATAAGGCAAGGCTAACCTTACTGCTACTTCAGGGAGTTTGACCTGTCGCCCCGGACGCCTAAGGTGCTTGACGTACAGGTGACAACCCACCGTTAATGACCCAAGTGCCGACAAGCCGCCAGGAGGACCCGTGAAGCAGAGCACGCAGGGCTCCGCCGAGGCGGGGACACCGGGGCGCCGCACGTCCGGCGGCCCCCGGGTGCCCGCGCAGGCGCGCGTGCCGGGCGCCCTCGACGGCGTCCGCGAGCGGGACACCGCCGTACCCGCCGCGCGCGGCGAGCATACGCACGGTGAGCGGCCGATTCCAGGGCCGCGGCCGGCGGTGCAGCGCTGCTCGGTGCGCGGGCAGATCCTGGACGCGCTGCGTACGGCGCTGGCGACCGGGGAGCTGCGGCCGGGCGAGGTCTACTCGGCGCCGGTGCTCGGCGAACGGTTCGGCGTCTCGGCCACGCCCGTGCGGGAGGCCATGCAGCAGCTCGCCCAGGAGGGCGCGGTCGAGGTCGTGCCCAACCGGGGCTTCCGGGTGGTCGAGCGGGGGGCGCGGGAGCTGGCCGAGCTGGCGGAGGTGCGGGCGCTCATCGAGGTGCCGGTGATGCTGCGGCTCGCCCGTACGGTGCCGGGCGAGCGGTGGGCCGAACTGCGTCCGCTCGCTCAGGACACGGTACGCGCCGCGGCCGACGGCTGCCCGGCGACGTACGCGGAGTCCGACCGGGCCTTCCACCGCGCCCTGCTCGCCCTGTCGGGCAACGAGCAGCTGGTCGGCGTCGCGACCGACCTGCACCGGCGCTCCCAGTGGCCGCCGGTGCGGCAGGGCCGCGCCTACCTGGTCGCGGACGCCGCGGAACACATGACCCTGCTGGACGCGCTGATCGCGGGGGACGTGGATGCGGTGCGGGGGCTGGTGACGGGGCACTTCGCCGGCAGCTACGGCGCGCATGCGGGTGCGGCGACCGCAACCCCCTAGGGGCGCGGGGAACTGCGCGAACAGCCCCCGCTCACCCGCACCCGGCAAGGACCCGCACCCACCCGCTCCTAAGCCGTCGCCACCCCCGGAGCCGGTGGAGTCAGCTGCCGCGCCAGCCACGTAGGAACACCGCCGAGCAACCGGAACAACCGTCGGGCCTCCTCGCGGAGGCGGGACGCCTCCGGCTCGGACTCCGCGTCGGCCAGCGAGGCGAGCGCGGGCGCCGTACCCACCAGATAGCCCAACTCCTCCCGGATCCGCAGGGATTCGGCGAAGCCCTGGCGCGCCTCCGCCAACTCGCCGTCCCGCAGGGCGAGTCCGGCCAGATGGCGCCAGGTGAAGGAGAGCAGGAGCGGGTCGGCGTGCGCCGTGGCCCCCGCATGGGCCCGGCGGTAGGCCGCCCGCGCCGCCTGCGGTGAACGGGTCAGGTTCTCGGCGATCAGGCCCCGGCGGAAGTCCAGCAGGGCCCGGCCGGGCGCCCCCGGCGGGATCAGCGCCGCCGCCCGGCCCAGCGCGGCCCGCGCCTCGTCCACGCGGTCCCGCACCCCGTGCAGCGTGGCCGTGTAGGCGAGTTGACCGCGTTCGCAGGCGGCGGCCCCCCGCTCCTCGTCGCTGTGCGCGAGCGCCTCCGCCGTCCGCAGGGCGTCCTCCGCCTCCTCCCAGCCCCGCTCGGTGTACAGGCACCGTTCGACGAGCAGTGCGGCCCGCTGCAGGGCCGTGGCGGGGGTGTCGGGCGGCAGCAGGGCCGCCGCGTCCGCCCAGCAGGCCCGCGAGCGCAGCCGCCATACCGCGGTCTGGAGCGGATCGTCACCGGGGGTCGTTCCGTTACCAGACATGGCGGTATGCGCCACGTTGCCCTCCCCGAGCACGCCATCGAGCTGTTGAGTGGTGGCGGCATTCCAGCATCAATCGCAGGGCCGGGCCAAGAGGGTGGGTGAAAGATTTCACAAAGTGGTGGGGTAGGGGCGCGACCGGGTTTGGCCGGTGCGCGCCCCTGCTGACCTCAGCTCATCCGCAGGGCGAGGAAGAAGTCGAGCTTGTCCTCCAGGCGGGAGAGGTCACGTCCCGTCAACTGCTCGATCCGGCCCACCCGGTAGCGCAGCGTGTTGACGTGCAGGTGGAGCCGGGTGGCGCAGCGGGTCCAGGAGCCGTCGCAGTCCAGGAACGCCTCCAGGGTCGGGATCAGCTCGGCCCGGTGCCGGCGGTCGTAGTCCTTCAGCGGGTCCAGCAGACGCGCGGTGAAGGCGCGGCGGACGTCGTCGGGGACGAAGGGCAGCAGCAGGACGTGGCTGGCCAGTTCCTGGTGGCCGGCCGCGCAGACCCGGCCGGGGCGGGCGGCGGCGACCCGGCGGGCATGCCGGGCCTCCTCCAGGGCGCCGCGCAGGCCCTCCGCCGAGTGCACGGCCGCGCTGACGCCCAGGGTGAGCCGCCCGTCGTCGTTCAGGCCCGCCGAGAGCGTCTCCCGCACCGACCGCAGCAGGGCATCGGCCAGCAGGCCCGTCTCCGGGCCGTCGTGCTCGGAGGAGACCGCCGGCAGCGGCACCAGGGCGATCGCCTCGTCGCCGGTGTGCGCGACCGCGATCCGGTCGGACGGCTCCGGGCCGGTCGCCATCGGGTCGACCAGCACCTCCTCCAGCAGCGACTGGGCGACCGGGCCGCCCTCGACCTCGCTGTCGTCCCACTCCACGCGGGCCACCACGACCTGCCAGTGCGGGGCCGTGCCGAGCCCGGGCAGCAGCACCGGGGCGGCCACCCGCAGGCGGGCCGCGATCTCGGCCGGGGCGGCACCCGTCTGGACCAGCTCCAGGACCTCCTGGGCGAGCCGGCGCCGCACCGTGCGTGCCGCGTCCCGGCGGTCCCGCTCGACCGCGATCAGCTGGGTGACGCCCTGCAGCAGGTCCAGGCGCTCCTCGGGCCAGTCGCCGGCGTCCGCCTCGACGGCCATCAGCCAGTCCGACAGGACCGTCTCGCGCACATCGCGGGCGGCCTGCGGGGAGCGGCCGGAGGAGCGGATCGGGAACAGCGAGTACGTCGCGGAGCCCAGCAGGACCCGGTGCGGGCCGCGGCGGCCGGTGCGGGTGGCCGCCAGGTGCTCGGCGGCGAGCTTCGCGCAGGCCTCCGCGGGCAGCTCCGGGCCCCCGACCTTGGAGCCGGCGATCAGCCGGCCGGTGGGCGAGAGCACCCAGGCGCGCAGGTCCAGGTCCGTGCCGAGCAGGTCCAGGACCACGTCCGGGCCGCCGCCCGCCGGGCCCGAGGTCATCATCCGCCGGTGCCGGTCCACGACGGCCGCCAGATCCCCGGCGCGCTCACTGGAGACCTGCCGTACGACATGCTCGGTGATCGTGGCGAAGGCCACCGACTCGTGCACCGCGAACAGCGGCAGCCGGTGCCGGGCGCAGGCGAGAACCAGGTCCTCCGGTACGTCGCCCAGCTCCGCCTCACCGGCCGCCAGCGCCGCCACCCCGGCCTGCACCAGGGTCCGTACGAACGGCTCGGAGTCGTCGGCGTCCCGGCGCCAGGCCAGGCCGGTCAGCACCAGCTCGCCCCCGGAGAGATACCGGCTGGGGTCCCGCAGGTCGGTGGTCATGACTCCCCGCACCGACCGGTCCAGCTCCTCTTCGCCGCCGAGCAGCCGCAGGCCCAGCACATCGGTGTCCAGAAGTGCGCGCAGCCGCATCTCGTCGCCGCCGTTCTTTGTCTCGAAACCTACGATGGATCATGGAGGGTGACGGGATGGGCCCGGCACGGGGCCGCACAGGGCACTCTCCGGGGTCTCCGCACTGTTTCCTGCGTTTCCCCAGGAAAACGGAGAGGTTACCGATGACCTCCGTTCATACGAATCTACAAGATGCCCACCGTGGCCAGCCAACTCCTTCATGGTTTCGGTGACTGACCCCGCCGGAGTGCTGGGCGGTGTACTGAGTCCACTCCGCGTTAACAGGACATGAACGAGCCGGGCCCGCCGCACACGGATTGGCTCAATCTGTACGACCCACGAGACGAAGAAGAAGAGAGCCGGTCATGGACTTCCTTCGCCCCGCCAGCTGGGAGGAGGCGCTCGCCGCGAAAGCCGAGCACCCCACCGCTGTGCCGATTGCGGGTGGCACCGATGTGATGGTCGAGATCAACTTCGACCACCGCCGGCCCGAGTACCTGCTGGACCTCAACCGCATCGGCGACCTCTGCGAGTGGGAGGTCGGCGAGGAGAGCGTACGGCTGGGCGCCTCCGTCCCGTACACCAAGATCATGGAGAATCTCCGTGCCGAGCTGCCGGGCCTCGCGCTCGCCTCGCACACGGTCGCCTCCCCGCAGATCCGCAACCGCGGCGGCGTCGGCGGCAACCTCGGCACGGCCTCGCCCGCCGGTGACGCCCACCCCGCCCTCCTCGCCGCCGGCGCCGAGGTCGAGGCGGAGTCCGCGGCCCGCGGCACCCGGCTCATCCCGATCGACGAGTTCTACACGGGCGTCAAGCGCAACGCGCTCCAGCCCGACGAGCTGATCCGCGCCGTCCATGTCAAGAAGGCGGACGGACCGCAGCAGTACTCGAAGGTCGGCACCCGCAACGCCATGGTCATCGCCGTGTGCGCCTTCGGTATCGCGCTGCACCCCGAGACCCGCACGGTGCGCACCGGCATCGGCTCGGCCGCCCCGACCCCGGTCCGGGCCAAGGCCGCCGAGGAGTTCCTGAACGCGGCGCTCGAAGAGGGCGGTTTCTGGGACAACGGGAAAATCATCACCCCGTCGGTCGCCAAGCAGTTCGCCGACCTGTGCTCGGCCGGCTGCAGCCCGATCGACGACGTCCGGGGCACCGCGAGCTACCGCCGCCACGCGGTCGGCATCATGGCCCGCCGGACGCTCACCTGGACCTGGGAGTCGTACCGCGGCGCCCGCCGCGCATCTGAGGGAGCTGCGTAATGCGCGTCAACTTCACCGTCAACGGACGTCCGCAGGAGGCCGACGACGTCTGGGAGGGCGAGTCCCTGCTGTACGTCCTGCGCGAGCGCCTCGGCCTGCCCGGTTCGAAGAACGCCTGTGAGCAGGGCGAATGCGGCTCCTGCACGGTCCGCCTGGACGGCGTGCCGGTGTGTTCCTGCCTGGTCGCGGCCGGCCAGGTCGAGGGCCGTGACGTCGTGACCGTCGAGGGCCTCGCCGACTTCGCCCAGCAGCGCGCCGAGGGCGGCTGCGCGACCGGCGCCTGCGGGACCTCGCTGGACGCGGCCAAGGGCTGGAAGGCCAAGGGCACCGACTCGCAGACCGGCGAGGGCACCGAACTCTCCCCGATCCAGCAGGCGTTCATCGACGCCGGCGCCGTCCAGTGCGGCTTCTGCACCCCGGGTCTGCTCGTCGCCTCGGACGAACTGCTGGAGCGCAACCCGAACCCGTCCGACGCGGACATCCGCGAGGCGCTGTCGGGCAACCTGTGCCGCTGCACGGGCTACGAGAAGATCATGGACGCGGTCCGCCTGGCGGCCGCCCGCCAGTCCGAGGAGGTCTGACGATGCCCACCAACGGCGCCCCTACGAAGATCACGCAGGGTTCCCAGACCAAGGGCGGCATCGGCGAGTCCACGCTCCGCCCGGACGGCACCCTCAAGGTCACCGGCGAGTTCGCGTACTCGTCCGACATGTGGCACGAGGACATGCTGTGGGGCCAGATCCTGCGCTCCACCGTCGCGCACGCCGAGATCGTCTCGATCGACATCTCCGAGGCGCTCGCCATGGCGGGTGTGTACGCCGTGCTGACGTACGACGACCTGCCCACCGCGGTGAAGAACTACGGCCTGGAGATCCAGGACACCCCGGTCCTCGCGCACGGCAAGGTGCGCCATCACGGCGAGCCGGTCGCGCTCGTCGCCGCCGACCACCCGGAGACGGCCCGCCGTGCCGCCGCCAAGATCAAGGTCGACTACAAGGAACTGCCCGTCATCACCGACGAGGCCTCCGCGACCGCGCCGGACGCGATCCTCGTCCACGAGGGCCGCGACGACCACCACTGCGGTCACGTCCCGCACCCGAACATCGTGCACCGCCAGCCGATCATCCGCGGCAACGCGGACGAGGCCGCCAAGCGCGCCGATGTGATCGTGAAGGGCGAGTACACCTTCGGCATGCAGGACCAGGCCTTCCTCGGCCCCGAGTCCGGCCTCGCCGTGCCGGAGGAGGACGGCGGCGTCCACCTTTACGTCGCCACCCAGTGGCTGCACTCGGACCTCAAGCAGATCGCCCCCGTCCTCGGCCTGCCCGAGGAGAAGGTGCGGATGACGCTGGCCGGCGTCGGCGGCGCGTTCGGCGGCCGCGAGGACCTGTCGATGCAGATCCACGCCTGCCTGCTCGCCCTGCGCACCGGCAAGCCCGTCAAGATCGTCTACAACCGGTTCGAGTCCTTCTTCGGACACGTCCACCGGCACCCGGCGAAGCTCTACTACGAGCACGGCGCCACCAAGGACGGCAAGCTCACGCACATGAAGTGCAAGATCGTCCTGGACGGCGGCGCCTACGCCTCCGCCTCCCCGGCGGTCGTGGGAAACGCCTCCTCCCTCTCGGTCGGCCCGTACGTCATCGACGACGTCGACATCGAGGCCATCGCCCTCTACACCAACAACCCGCCCTGCGGCGCCATGCGTGGCTTCGGCGCGGTCCAGGCGTGCTTCGCGTACGAGGCGCAGATGGACAAGCTGGCGAAGCAGCTGGGCATGGACCCGGTGGAGTTCCGGCAGCTCAACGCCATGGAGCAGGGGACCATCATGCCGACGGGCCAGCCCGTCGACTCGCCCGCCCCGGTCGCCGAACTGCTGCGCCGGATCAAGGCGATGCCGCTGCCGCCCGAGCGCCAGTGGGAGTCCAGCGAGGGCTCCGACGTACGGCAGCTGCCCGGCGGTCTGTCCAACACCACGCACGGCGAGGGCGTCGTCCGCGGAATCGGTTACGCGGTCGGCATCAAGAACGTCGGCTTCTCCGAGGGCTTCGACGACTACTCCACCGCCAAGGTCCGCATGGAGGTCATCGGCGGCGAGCCGGTGGCGACCGTGCACACCGCGATGGCGGAGGTCGGCCAGGGCGGTGTCACCGTCCACGCGCAGATCGCCCGCACCGAACTCGGCGTCACCCAGGTCACCATCCACCCGGCCGACACCCAGGTCGGCTCGGCGGGTTCGACCTCGGCCTCCCGGCAGACGTACGTCACCGGCGGCGCCGTGAAGCACACCTGCGAACTCGTCCGCGAGAAGGTCCTGGAGATCGGCCGGCGCAAGTTCGGCTCCTACCACCCGGCCTGGGCGACGGCCGAACTCCTGCTGGAGGGCGGCAAGGTCGTCACCGACGGCGGCGAGGTCCTCGGCGACCTGGTCGACGTCCTGGAGGACGAGACCGTGGAGATCGAGGCGGAGTGGCGGCACCGGCCGACCGAGGCCTTCGACCTGGTCACCGGCCAGGGCGACGGCCACGTCCAGTACTCCTTCGCCGCGCACCGCGCGGTCGTCGAGGTCGACACCGAACTCGGCCTGGTCAAGGTCATCGAACTGGCCTGCGCCCAGGACGTGGGCAAGGCGCTCAACCCGCTCTCCGTCGTCGGCCAGATCCAGGGCGGTACGACCCAGGGCCTGGGCGTCGCGGTGATGGAGGAGATCATCGTCGACCCGAAGACCGCCAAGGTCAGGAACCCCTCCTTCACGGACTACCTGATCCCCACGATTCTCGACACGCCGACCATCCCGGTCGATGTGCTCGAACTCGCCGACGACCACGCCCCGTACGGGCTGCGCGGCATCGGCGAGGCCCCGACCCTGTCGTCGACTCCGGCCGTCCTCGCGGCGATCCGGAACGCGACCGGGCTGGAGCTCAACCGCACTCCGGTACGGCCCGAGCACCTCACGGGGACCGCGTAACACCGAAAAGCTCTCCGGGCGGCGCAGGGAACGTCACACACTCCGCCGCGCCGCCCGGAGGAACCCTCTTTGAGTTCCGCACCGCTCGCGGTCCTCGAAGTACCAGGAAATTTGTTCGTCTCGGGCCGTCCCCCGGGTCGTCCATTCCCCAAATCCCGTGACCGTCAGGGCGGTTGCACGGGTGCCCCTGTGAACCTTGGGAGATGGCACCATGACCCAGCAGTCAGTGGAGCCCACGAACACCGCCGAAGACGCGGGCGCGGGTTCGCGTCCGCCGGCCGGTAGGTCGTGGCTCGACCGGTATTTCCACATTTCTGAAAGAGGATCCACCGTCGCGACCGAGGTCCGCGGTGGCATCACCACCTTCATGGCGATGGCGTACATCCTCCTGCTCAACCCGGTGATCCTCAGTGGCGCGGACAAGTCCGGCGACTCTCTGGGGCAGAAGGCGCTCATCACGGCCACCGCGCTCGGCGCGGCGGGCACCACTCTCCTCATGGGCTGGTTCGGCAAGGTGCCGCTCGCCATGGCCGCCGGACTCTCCGTCTCCGGTGTGCTGGCCGGTCTGGTCATGGGAACCAAGGACCTGACGTGGGCCCAGGGCCTGGGCATGTGCGTCGCGTACGGCGTCGTGATCATGCTGCTGGTGGTCACGGGCCTCCGTGAGATGATCATGAACGCGATCCCGCTGCCGCTCAAGCACGGCATCACGATCGGCATCGGTCTGTTCATCGCGTTCATCGGCCTGGTCAAGGCCGGGTTCGTGCACGCCGGTACGGCGACACCGGTCACCCTGGGCAACGGGGGCGAACTCGCCGGCTGGCCCGTCCTGCTCTTCGCCGTCACGCTGCTGCTCATCTTCGCCCTCCAGTCGCGCAACGTCCCCGGCGCCATCCTGATAGGCATCGTGACCGGCACCGTCCTCGCGGTGATCGTCAATGCGGCGGGCCTCGTCGGCGACAAGGGCTGGGCCAACGGCGACGGCCCCGCGCTGCACGGCAGCGCCGTGTCGATGCCGGACTTCGGGCTGATCGGCAAGGTGTCCTTCAGCGGCCTGGGCGGCGTCGGCTACATGACGGTCACCTTCATCGTCTTCACGCTGGTGCTCGCCGGCTTCTTCGACGCGATGGCCACCATCATCGGCATCGGTACCGAGGCCAACCTCGCCGACTCCCAGGGCCGGATGCCGGGCCTGTCCAAGGCGCTGTTCATCGACGGTGCCGGCGGCGCCATCGGCGGTGTCGTGGGCGGCTCCGGCCAGACCGTGTTCGTCGAGTCCGCGACCGGCGTCGGCGAGGGCGCCCGCACCGGGCTGGCCTCGGTCGTCACCGGTGGTTTCTTCGCCCTCTGCCTCTTCTTCACGCCGATCACGGCGATCGTGCCGCGCGAGGTGGCCTCGGCCGCCCTCGTCACCATCGGCGCGATGATGATGATGAACGCCCGCCACGTGGACTGGGGCGACCGCTCCGTCGCGATCCCGGTCTTCCTGACCGTCGTGATCATGCCGTTCACCTACTCGATCACCCCCGGTGTCGCCGCCGGTGTGATCTCGTACGTCGTCATCAAGCTCGCCCAGGGCAAGTGGCGGGAGATCGGCCCCTTCATGTGGGGTCTGACGGTGCTCTTCCTCGTCTACTTCTCCCTGCATCCGCTCCGGGCCGCCCTGGGCGTGCACTGACGCCCGGGACCCTCCACGCACCCCCTTGACCTGATCAGGAGGCCGAACATGCTGGACATCGCCGACGAGTTGAACCGGTGGGTCGAGCAAGGGCGTGACTTCGCCGTCGCCACCGTGGTGGCCGTCGGCGGGAGCGCCCCGCGCCAGCCCGGCGCCGCCCTCGCGGTGGACGCCGAGGGCACGGCCATCGGTTCGGTCTCCGGAGGGTGCGTGGAAGGGGCTGTGTACGACCTGTGCCGGCAGGCGCTGGAGGACGGCGAGACCGTCCTGGAGCGCTTCGGGTACAGCGACGAGGATGCCTTCGCCGTCGGCCTGACCTGTGGCGGCATCATCGACATCCTCGTCACACCGGTCCGGGCGGACGGTCCCGCCCGGCCGGTGGTCGCGGCCGCGCTGGCCGCCGCCGCCCGTGGGGAGGCGGCGGCGGTCGCGCGGATCACTCAGGGCCCGGCGGACCTGATGGGCCGTGCCGTCCTCGTCCGTACCGACGGTTCGTACGAGGGCGGCTTCGGCGCCCACCTCGAACTGGACCGCACCGCGGCCGAGGAGGCCCGTGCGATGCTCGACGCCGGCCGGACCGGCACCCTGCAAATAGGAGAGAGCGGATCGCGCTGCGGCGAACCCCTCACCCTCCTCGTCGAGTCCTCCGTCCCCGCCCCCCGCATGATCGTCTTCGGCGCCATCGACTTCGCGTCCGCGCTGGTCCGTGTCGGCAAGTTCCTGGGCTACCGGGTGACCGTGTGCGACGCGCGCCCCGTCTTCGCCACGAAGACCCGTTTCCCCGACGCCGACGAGATCGTCGTCGAGTGGCCCCACACGTACCTGGAGCGCACCGAGACCGACGGCCGTACGGTCCTGTGCGTCCTCACCCACGACGCCAAGTTCGACGTCCCCCTGCTGAAGCTCGCCCTGCGCCTGCCCGTCGCCTACATCGGCGCGATGGGCTCCCGGCGCACCCATGAGGACCGCAACAAGCGCCTCCGTGAAATCGGTGTCACCGAGCTGGAGCTGGCCCGGCTGCGCTCCCCGATCGGCCTCGACCTCGGCGCCCGTACGCCGGAGGAGACGGCCCTGTCCATCGGCGCGGAGATCGTCGCGAACCGGCGCGGCGGCAGCGGGGTCGCGCTCACCGGCGCGCACACCCCCATCCACCACGACGCGGTGCCCCGGACGCCCGCACGGATCGGGTCGGTGGCCTGAGCGGTCCGACCGGAGACCGTAGCCGGGCGCCGGTGCCGCGTATCGACACGGCGGTCCCGCGCCCCCTGGGGCGCTCACGCCCGCCGGAGCAGATGGTTCACGGCGCGGCCGAACATCACGCGTGCCGTGCGTCGCAGTACGCCGTCGAAGGCGCGGGGCAGGAACCGTACCCGCAGTTCCTCCCGCCACACGACCCGGCTACGACCCCCGGGGCCCGGCCCCACCTCGATCTCCGCCCAGCCCCGGACCACCCGGCCGCGTTTCTCCAGGCGGCACAGTCCGGGCTCATCGGCGGTGGGCGGGCGCCAGAGCGTCACCTCCATGACGTCGTCGAAGGCCAGCGGCCCGATGCCCGTACGGGCCACGAACCGTGTGCCCGTACGAGTCGGTGCGGGCGTGAGCACCTCGATCCGGGTCAGCGGGACCGCGTCGGCGTGGCGCGGCCACGCGGTGAGCCGGCGCCACGCCTCGTCGAGAGGCAGCGGGACCGTACGGGTGAAGGAGAAGGTCGGCACGGCATGATCGTAGGCACTGCGCGCCACTGATCCGGACCGGGAGCGAGCCCGGTCCCTTGGCGGGTGTCAGGGCCGGTACACCTTGCCCGGTTCCGCCTTGCCGGGCGCCAGCAGCTGAGGCACCGTCACGAAGACGTATCCACGTTCCTTCAGCGCGTCGATGATGCCGGGCACGGCGGGCACGGTGCCGGGGTAGATGTCATGCAGCAGGATGATCCCGTCCCGGGACGACTGGTCGAGGACCCGCTTCTCGATGAGCGCCGAGTCGTTCGTCGTGTAGTCCTTGGCGGTCACGCTCCACAGCACCTCCGCCAGGCCCAGCTCCTTGGCGATCTTGTGCACATTGGAGTCCGTACGGCCCTGCGGCGGGCGCATCAGCGTGGGCTTGCGCCCGGTCAGCCGCTCGATCGCGTCGTTCGGCCGCTTCAGCTCCTCGCGTATCTGGGCGTCCGATATCTTCGTGAGGATCTTGTGGTCCCAGGTGTGGCTCGCGACCTCGTGCCCCTCGGCGGCCATCCGCTTGACCAGCTGCGGGTACTTCTCGATGTGCCGCTGGCCGAGCAGGAAGAAGGTGGCCGGGACCTTCTTCTCCTTGAGGATGTCGAGCAGCCGCGCCGAGTTCTCGCTGGGCCCCGCGTCGAAGGTGAGCGCGATGCACTTGGCCTTACGGCAGTCGACGGTCCCGAACTTCGCCGGCGCCCCGTGTGCCGCCGCGGCCCGCGCGGCGCTCGGCGAGGTCGTGTCGACCTGGGCGCACCCGGACAGCGTGAGCGCCAGGCCGAGCGCGGCCGAGGCGAACGCGGCCGGACGCAACCTTCGGGCGGCCCCGCGCATCTTCATGAGTGCGGGCGCCCTCCTGGTCGCGTCATGCGGAGTCGGGATCTTGCCGGTCGAAAAAGGCATACTGCAACTATACACTCGGTGTATAGATCGTTCGTTCGACCTCTGCCGGGAACGCCCGACCGGGAGCACCATGGAAGGAGGGGCTCCGCGGAGGAGGACGAGCCATGCGCTTCCGGGACCGTGCCGAAGCCGGGCGGGAACTCGCCGGACTGCTGAGCGAGCTGCGCGATCAGGGCGCCCTGGCCGACCCTCTCGTGCTCGCGCTGCCACGCGGCGGCATCGCCGTCGCCGAGCCGGTCGCCCGTGCCCTCCGCGCCCCGCTCGACGTGCTCGTCGTCCGCAAGATCGGCGCCCCGCACCACCAGGAGTTCGCCGTCGGCGCGCTCGTCGGCGACGACCCTCCCCTCTTCGACGCGCACTCCCTGGGCCTGCTCGGGCTGACCGAGGAAGCCCTCGCCCCGGTGGTCGACCGCGAGCGGCGGGAACTGCGCCGCCGCGAGCAGAGCTACCGCGGTGACCGCCCGGCCCCGGACCCGGCCGGCCATACGGTGATCGTCGTCGACGACGGTCTCGCCACCGGCGCCACCGCCCGCGCGGCCCTGCGCCATCTGCGGCGCCGCCGGCCCGCGCAGCTCGTCCTGGCTGTTCCCGTGGGCGCCCCGGACTCCCTGGACCTCCTCACCGGCGAGGCCGACATGATCGTGTGCCCGCACCGGCCCGCCGGCTTCAGCGCGGTGGGGCAGTGGTACGAGGACTTCGAGCAGCTGACGGACGCGGATGTGCTGGCCGCGTTGGAGTTGCGGCGGGCCTGAAGGGACCCTGTGGCCCAGTGCCGTCGGGGTGCCCCGCCGTCAGGGTGCCTCACCGTTGCCCGGCGCGGGTCCGTCGTGGCTGACCGCGCAGTTCCCGCGCCCCTTGGGCTGGTTGCGCCGTCCCGGCCTCGAGGAGTGCGGGCAGGGAACGGCTCCACCGGACACGGCGGCGAAACCCGTCAGTTCACGGGCCGGCCCCACGGGACGGTCAGTGTGCGGCCCTGGGCGCGGCCGGCCTCGGCGGCCGGGATGCGGGTGGCCGGGTCCAGCGGGTTGTCGCCGATGGCCGCCGCCGACGCCTCGTCGGGGGCGATGACCACCACCTCGGCGCCCTGGGCGCGCAGTTCCCCGACGGTACGCTCCAGCGGCTGCTCGCTGGGGAAGGGCTCGGTGGTGCCCAGCGGCACGATCACCAGCACCCGGTCCGCGCCGGCGGCGAGGTCGGCGTTGGCGATCGAGCGCACCCCGCCGTCGACGTACCGGCGTTCGCCGATCGTCACCGGCGGCCACACGCCCGGCACGGCGCAGCTCGCCGCGACGGCGTCCACCAGGGGGACGCCCGAGGTGCGTTGGAAGACAACCGGTTCGCCGCTGTCCGCGTCCACCGCGACGACCTTCAGCGCACGCTCCGGCCAGCCGTGCGCCGGCAGCCGCGACTCGATCACCGCGCGCCGGGTCCCCTCGGACACGGTCCGCGCCCCGAGCGCCACCCGCCCGACCGCGCGGCGCAACTCCGGCACCGAGGCGGCGGAGCCCATCGCGGCGCCGAACTCCGCCGCGAACTTCTCCAGATCCATCTCGGCCATGATCTCGGCGGCCTGCAGCGCGGGATCCGTCTGCCGGGCGTACAGCGCCTCCAGGCTCAGCCCGCTGCCCACCTGGGCGGCCACGGCGGACCCGGCGGAGGTCCCCACGAGCAGATCGGCCCCGCTGACGTCCTGCCCGGCATCCGCGAGCCCCGCCAGCAGCCCGGTCATCCAGGCGATCCCGCCCACCCCGCCGCCGCCCAGCACCAACGCCTCGGTCATCTCAGCTCCTTGAACGTCTTGATCTCCGCCGGCGGCAACGCGCGCGGGGCGGAGAACCATTCCCGCGGTGGCGGAGTGACACGTTCTTGACCTCCTGATCTCCGTGTTCTGCTGCCGGGTGACCAGGGTCGCGTTGGCCGTGACGATCTCGGTGAGGGCCTGACGGAAGCCGTCCACGCGTTCGCTGACGTGAGTGACGTGGTCGGCGACGTCCCGCAGACAGTGCTGGAGTTCCGCCGCGGAACACCTCGGTCTCGATCTCGTCGGCGTCGGTCTGCACGCCCGAGACCACCGGGGCGTAGCCGTCGACGACCGCGTACAGCACCGCCTCCGGACCGAGTTCGAGCGGCTCGGGAGAGGACCGTGATGTCGAAGTCCGGGCCGACGAACACATGCAGTTCGCCGAAGTCGACCTCCTCCGGCGCGTCCTCCACCGACAGCTGGTGCAGGCCGAACTCGGCGGCCAGGGAAAGGGGTTCGTGGGACAGGGTCCCGCCGCCGTACAGGGTTGGGTGAGCATCGCGGACAGAAGGTGTCCGCGATCCGGGCTAGCGTGCGGACATGACGAAGAGCGGTCCGAAGACCAACGCGAAGAGCAACGCGAAGAGCAGTGCGGCCACGGTGCCCGTGCTGGACGCCCGTGCCCTCAACCGCGCCACCCTGGAACGGCAGTTGCTGCTGCGCCGCTCGGCGCTGTCCCCCCGGGACGCCGTGGCGCACCTGCTCGGTCTGCAGGCGCAGAACGTCACACCGCCGTACTACGCCCTCGCCGCCCGCCTCGACGGCTTCGCACCCGAGCGGCTGTCCACCCTCATGGCCGACCGCGAGGTCGCCCGGATGGTCACCCTGCGCTCCACCCTGCACACCCACACCGCCGACGACTGCCTCACCCTGCGGCCCTTCGTCCAGCCGGCCCGGTACCGCGAGCTGGCGGGGTTCCGTACAGGCCTGGCCGGTGTCGACCTGGACCGCCTGGCCGGCCTCACCCGCGAGCTGGTCGAGGCCGAGCCGCGGACCATGGCGGGGTTGCGGCAGGAACTGAGCGTCCACTGGCCGGACGCCGACCCGCAGGCGCTCGCCGTCGCCGCCCGCTGCACGCTGCCCCTGGTCCAGGTCACCCCGCGCGGGCTGTGGGGCCGCAGCGGCCAGGTCGCCCTGACCACCGCCGAGCACTGGTTCGGCCGCCCGGCCGAAGAGGCCCCGGCGCCCGAGGCCGTGGTCCTGCGCTACCTTGCCGCCTTCGGCCCGGCGTCCGTCAAGGACATGCAGGCCTGGGCCGGACTGACCCGGCTCCGGGACGCCTTCGCACGGCTGCGCCCGAAGTTGCTGGTCTTCCGGGACCCGAGCGGCACCGAGCTGTTCGACCTCCCCGACGCTCCGCGACCCGACCCGGCCACCCCGGCCCCGCCGCGCTTCCTGCCCGAGTTCGACAACCTCCTGCTCTCCCACGCCGACCGCGGCCGTGTCGTACCGCCCGTCCATCAGGGCCGCAACTGGCGCGGCAACCAGGCGTTCCGCACCCTCCTGGTCGACGGCTTCCTGGCCGGCCTGTGGAAACTGGACACCGGCACCCTCGTCATCGAGCCCTTCACCCCGCTGACCAGGGCCCAGCGGGACGAGGTCACCGCGGAGGGCGAGCGGATGCTCCGCGTCCTGCACCCCGAGGCGTCGTACGACATCCGCTTCGGGACGGTCGTGGAGCGGTGAGCCGCACACCGGGATGCCCGGCCCCTCTACAGTCAGCCTCATGGAACTCCGCCAGCTCAGCTATTTCGTCGCCGTCGCCGAGGAGTTGCACTTCGGACGGGCGGCCGAGCGGCTGCACATCGTGCAGTCGGCCGTCAGCCAGCAGATACAGCGGCTGGAGCGGGAGCTGGGCGCCGAACTGTTCGACCGCTCGCCGCGCCGGGTGCGGCTGACCGGGGCGGGGGAGCGGCTGCTGCCCGAGGCGCGGGCGGTGCTCGCGGCGGCCGAGCGGGCACGGGCGGTGGTGGCGGCGCCCGCCGGGCTGCGCCTCGGCACCAGCACCGGGCTCGGCGAGCATCTGGACCGGGTGCTGGCCCGCTTCGCCGCGCGGGCGCCCGAGGTGCCGGTGGAGCTGTTCTCGCTGCCGGCCGGCGAACGGCTCGCCCGGATCGCGGCCGGCCGGCTGGACGCCGCGTTCGTCCGTTCGGCCGAACCCCCGGCCGGAGTGACGGTGCTGCCCCTGTGGTCCGATCCGCTGGTCGCCGCCCTGCCGGCCACGCACCCGCTCGCGGGGCGGGACGAGATCGACCTCGCCGACCTCGCCGCCCTGCCGCTCGCCCTCGCCCCGCGCCGGGTCAACCCCGCCCTGGTCGACCTGGTCGTCGGCGCCTGCCACGCGGCCGGGTTCGAGCCGGTGCCCGGACCGACCGGCGGCACCCTGCACGACACCCTCGCCACCATCGGCGCCCGGCCCCTGTGGACCGTCGTCTACGCCTCCCACGCGCGCGTGCTGGCCACGCCCCGGGTGGCGTACGTCCCCTTCCGCGCGCCCGGGCTGGCCCTCGCCACCGGTCTCGCGGTGTCCGCCACCGCCCCCTCCCCGCACCTGGAGAAACTGCTCCTGGCCTGCGGTGATCACGAAGGCTGATCGCTGCGGTCGCGGACTGCCGCTTGGTCGGGGGCGCCCGCCGCGATGGACTGGACCCACCGAACGGGAACACCACTCAAGGGAGTTCAGCCATGCCGATCGTCACCATCCAGCAGGGTCCGCGCGATGTCGAGCTGAAGCGGGAGCTGGTCAAGCGGGTCACCGACGCCTTCGTCGACGCGTACCGGATCCCGGCGGAGACCGTGCAGGTGTGGATCCACGAGGTCCCGGCGGACAGCTGGGGCGCGGCCGGGAAGCTCACGGCCGACAAGTAGCCCCCCGTCCCACGGGGGTGGACGTGGAGAGGGAGGCGTTGCGGGCCGCTCGTGGTGGCTCGCAACGCCCCCCTGGCATCTACCCGAGGGGTGCTCGGGAGGTCTTCCGGGTCACGAGTTGACCTGCGCGGTCACGAGGTCCGAGAAGGTGGTCAGCCGGGTGTAGACACCCGGGTAACCGGCCTCCGCGCAACCCTCGCCCCAGGAAGTGATCCCTGCCAGGACGCCCCCGATGAGCAGGGGACCGCCGCTGTCGCCCTGGCAGGTGTCTATGCCGCCGGTGGTGAGTCCGGCGCACACCATGTCGGACTGGACGAAGTCCGAACCGTAGGAAGTCTTGCAGCTGGTGTCGGCCACGATCGGGACGGTCGCGGTCCGCAGCTGGTTGGAGGAGCTGCCGTTCTCCGAGGTGGTCCCCCAGCCGAGTATCCGGGCCGTGGCGCCCGCCGCGTACACGTCCGCCTGGGAGGAGGAGACGTACTTCACCGGGGTGTACGGCAGTGCCGTCTCCAGGGTCAGCACGGCCACGTCGTCGCCGTTGGTGGCGTCCGTGTAGTCCGGGTTGACCCATATCTTGCTGACGTTGCTGACTGTGCCGTCGGTGCCGTTCAGATAGGTCCGGCCGCCGACCACGCGGATGCTGCCGGTGGACTCGCCGGCCATGCAGTGCGCGGCCGTCACGACCTTCTTGGCAGCCACCAGGGTGCCGCCGCAGAACTGGTTGCCGGACGCGTCCGTGATCTGTACGACGAACGGGTACTCCGTCGTGGTGGTGGTCGTACCGCCGACGACGGGCTGCGGGGCGGCGCTCGCAGTGGGGGAGGCGAGCAGCGCGGTCGCCGCGGTGGCGGCGGTGGCCACCAGGGTCGCGGCGGTCTTTCTGGCACGTCTGAGCCCGAACATGAGTCTCCTCAGTGGGGGTTGCACCGGTGGGGGGTCGCACGGGGCGGGGGCGGAACGCGAAGGTCGCGGGACCGACCCCCGTGTGCCCGGGCGAGCGGCACGCCCCTTACGCTAGGACCCGGAAGCCTCGGCTCCCAATGAGGGAACCCCCTAGGGGATGGGGTGAGGGAAAACCCTCGGTCCGGTTCAGTTAACAAGCGTGGCGCTCACTTCGCGCGGCGAGCTGCCGCCAATCGGACGATATCCACGCGGGACCGGATCCCCAGCTTGCGGTAGACCCGGGTCAGCGTCGCCTCCACCGTCTTCACGCTGATGAACAGCCGGGCGGCGATCTCCCGGTTGGTCGCACCCTCCATGACCAGCGCGGCGACCTGACGCTCCATCGCGGCCAGCACCTGAAGCCCGTCCAGCGCGTCCGGCACCGCGAGCGCCGGTTCCGGTTCGGCGGTGCTGAGGGATTCGTCCACTTGGCGCAGCCAGGGCAGTGCCCGGCAGCGCCGGAACATCCGGGTGGCCTCGTCGTACGCCGTCGAGGCCGTGCCGGTGCGGTTCTCCGGGGCGCCGAAGCCCGTGGCCGGGCGTCTGGAGCGCAGCCGGGCGAGCGCGAACGCGGCCCGCGCCTCCTCCAGCCCATAGCCGAGCTTGCCGAGCCGGTCCTGAGCGGACGTCAGCTGGGTCAGGGCGGCCTCCAGCTCGCCCTGGGCGGCCCGGACCAGGGCCTCGGAGCGGTCCAGCACGGCGAGGACGCTCTCCCGGCCGAGCCGCAGCGCGTGCGCCCGGCTCGTGTCGAGGACGTCCTGCGCCTCGGCCGGTTCACCGATACGGACCAGCGCCTCGGCGAGGTCGCCCTGCCATCGGCCGCGCGCCGGGTCGGTGATGCCGAGCCCCAGCTCCAGGGTCCGCACCCGGCGCAGCGAGCGCACGGTGCCGGCCGGGTCCCCGGCCACCAACTGGGCGTACCCGAGCGCGCCCAGGGCCCGGGAGAGGTACATCTGGTCGCCGTCCTCCTCGGCGTGCTCCACCGCCTCCCGGGCGAGGGCGAGGGCCCGGTCCACATCGCCGCCGGAGGCCTCCGCGAGCGAGGTGAGCATCGCCGAGGCGGTCTCGCCGATCCCGGAGTCCCGGGCGAGGCGCAGGCTGTCGCGGGCCAGCTCCAGGGCGCGCCCGCAGTGCCCGGCGCGCAGCTCGGTCTCGGCGAGGCCGCGCAGGAAGTGCACCTCGCTCTCCACCGAGCCGCGCCGGCGCACCTCGCGCAGCAGCGCGGTGACCGTCGCCCGGGCCTCGGTCAGCTGGTCGCCCATGACCAGCCAGCGGAACCGGGCGCTGAGCGCCCCGTTGTGATGCCAGGCCACCCGGGGGTCCTGAGGCTCCTTCAGGGCGCGCTTGATGGTCCTCGGCGCCTCCGGGTGGCCCATCAGGGTCTCGGTCTGGGCCTGGAAGGCGAGCGAGAGCAGTTCGGTGCGCCGGTCCTTGCCGCGTGCGGCCAGCTCCGCGGCGTGCGCGGCGGCCTCGCGGGCCTCGGTGAAGCCGCCCTCCACGATCAGCGCCCGCCAGGCCAGCTGGTAGTGGACCAGGGCCAGCAGCCGGGGGTCGTCGCCGGCGTCGGCGAGGGCCTGCGGGAAGACCGCGTCGACCTCGGCCATGGTGTGGCCGGCGCTGTCGATGACGATGATCCAGGCGCGCACCCGGTCGGCGGGCACACTCGTCCGGGAGAGCACCTCGCGGGCGATGTCCCGGGCCAGGTCGAGTTCGCCCGCGGTGATCGCGTCCTCGGCGGCCTGCAGCCGGCGCTCCTCCTGGCTCGGCATGCCGTCGGCGGGGGTGTGCCGGGCGGCCAGCAGCCCCAGATGGGCGGCGACCGAGGGGGCGCCGCGGTCCCGGGCGAGGGCGGCGGCCTCGGCGAGCCGGGCGGCGACCTCCGGGTCGGTGCCGCTGCTGGCCAGGGCCAGGTGCCGGGCCCGTTCGATCGGGTCGGAGGCGGCCGTGGACAGGGCCGCGTGCGCGGCGCGCCGCTCGTGCGCGGGTGCCTCCGCGTACAGCGCCGCCGATATCAGCGGGTGCGCGAACCGTACGGCCGGGGCGTCGGGCGCGGTGGCCAGCAGCCCGAGTTCGGCGGCCTGGGCGCACTCGGCCTCGGCGTTCTCCCGGCCGGCCGAGTGCAGCAGCGCCGGGGTGGGGCGGGCACCGGCACTGGCCACGAGCAGCGTGCGGCGGGCCTCGACGGAGAGCATGTCCAGGCGGCTGAGCACCAGGGCGCGCAGCGAGGTGGGCACCGGCAGCGACTCGCCCGGCCGGGGCGGGGTGGGGCTCTCGGCGAGGGCGCGGCCCAGCTCCAGGGCGAACAGCGGATTGCCGCCGGACGTGCGGTGGATCTCGCGGACGGTGGAGCGGGGCAGGCCGCCGTGGCCGCGGTGGTCGAGCAGCTGGGCCACCTGGGTGCGCGAGAGCGGGCCGAGCCGGACCGCGAGGGTGCCCGGCGGGCAGGCCCGCAGATGCCGGTCGTACTCCTGGCTCTCCTGGCCCTCGGTGCGTACCGCGCACAGCAGCTGCACCGGGGTGCCCTCCAGGCGCCGGGCGGCGAAGCCGAGCAGTTCGGCGCTGGCCGGGTCCAGCCACTGCAGATCGTCGGCCACGACGAGGACGCCGCCCTGCGCGGCCAGCGCGCGCAGCGCGGAGAGCACCGCGAGGCGCAGGGCGAGGCCGTCGCGCTGGAGGCTGGACTCGCCGCGGCCGGTGAGCGCCGACTCCAGGGCGGTGCGCTGGGCGGCGGGCAGCCGGGGGGAGACCTCGTCGAGGACCAGGCCAAGGAGGTCGGCGAGGGCCAGGAACGGAAGGTGGGATTCAGACTCGGTGGCGGAGCAGCGCAACACGGTGCGCGCGCTGCCGCCGTATTCCTCGGCCAATGCCCGCAGGACGGTGGATTTCCCTATTCCGGCGGGACCGTGGAGCAGCACACTGCCGCCCGAGGCGAGTTGGTCACGGGCGCCGGTGAGCAGGTCGCCGCGGCCGATGACCAGGTCGGGGCGGCACCTGGCAGGCTCCTGGAAGTCCCGTCGCACGGTCACCGCTCCCCTCGTGTGTCGTGTCCGGGCCAAATTCTAGGCAACGATCCTTGAAATTCAGACGGAAGCTGTGGTGAGGGAAATAACAAACGGTCAAGCATAGGGAAATTCAAGGCGTCTCCGCTTGAATGGGCAGGTTCCCTCACGGCCTGGCGCCACGGCGGCAGAGTGCCCGGCGTCATGGCAGCAGCCCCGCCCTGCGGGCCGCGGTCACCGCCTCCCCTCGGGTGTGCGCGCCCAGCTTCCGCATCGCCGAGCGCAGATAGCCCTTGACCGTCTCGGGGCGCAGGCCCAGCCGCTCGGCCACCGCCGCGTTGGTCGCCCCCGCCGCCACCCAGGACAGCACGTCCAGCTCACGCGGCGCCAGGGTCACGCCCCCGGTCCGCCGCGGCGCGGCCAGCAGACCGCAGGCCGCGAGCAGTTCGCCCCGCAGGCCCGGATCGGTGATCCGAGGCGCCAGGGCCCGCAGCGCCGCATGCGCCTCGCGTACCTGCTCCCAGGCGGCGCCCTGGTCGCCTCCGGCGCCCTCCGGCCGGGCCGCCGCCAGCAGCCCGCGCGCCTCGTCCCGCACGACCAGCGCCTGCTCCACGTCCCGCGCGGCGGCCATGGCCGCGCCCAGCGTGCGGTCGCCGAGCGGCTGGGCCGAGCGCAGCGCGCCGTAGAGCACTCCGCGCACCCGGCGCCGTACCACCACCGGAACCGCGAGCACCGAGCGGATGCCCTCCGCGGCCACCGGGACGTCGTACTCGTGGCTGATCTGCCGGGAGTTGGAGTAGTCCGTCACCCAGCACGGCCGGGCCAGCGCCACCGCCTTGCCGCCGAGCCCGTTGCCGGAGGTCACCGCGAGCGAGCGCAGCGCGGCCGTGGTGGTGCCGCTCAGTTCGCTGATCCGGATCTGCGGCCGGCCGGACTCGACGAGGCCGCCGAAGGCGACGGGCAGCCCCGTGGAGTACCGCAGCCGGGCGAGCGCACCACGTATCTCCACCGCCGCCACGGCCTCTGCTGTCACCTTCTCGCTCCTTCGGCACGGCTCACCTGCGGACTGCACCCCCGTTCGGGGGTAGTGAGACCTGCATCACGGATTAGACGATGCCAGAGAGCCGCCCGGCAATGGTCCGGAACAGCAAGGAGTATGTGATGACGCTGGCGACTGAGGTGTTCCGCAACGCCCGGGACTTCCTGCTGGAACACCGGGAGGACTATGCCGCGGCCCACGAGGGCTTCGCCTGGCCGCGGCCCGCGCACTTCAACTGGGCGCTGGACTGGTTCGACGTGATCGCCGCCGGCAACGACCGGACCGCGCTGCACATCGTCGAGGAGGACGGCACCGAGACCCGGCTGTCCTTCGCCGAGCTGGCCGAACGGTCGAACCGGGTGGCGAACCGGCTGCGCGCGCGGGGCGTCGCCGCCGAGGACCGCATCCTCGTCATGCTCGGCAACCAGGCCGAGCTGTGGGAGACCGCGCTGGCCGCGATGAAGCTGCGCGCGGTGGTCATCCCGGCCACCCCGCTGCTCGGGCCCGCCGATCTGCGCGACCGGGTGGACCGGGGCCGGGTGAAGCACGTGATCGTACGGGCCGAGGACACCGCGAAGTTCGCCGACGTGCCCGGCTCCTACACCCGGATCGCGGTCGGCGGCCCGCCCGAGGAGGGCTGGGAGCCGTACGAGGACGCCTACACCGCTTCCGCCGCGTTCCTCCCCGACGGCCCCACCCTGGCCGACGACCCGCTGATGCTCTACTTCACCTCCGGTACGACCGCCCGGCCCAAGCTGGTCGAGCACACCCACACCTCGTACCCGATCGGGCATCTGGCGACCATGTACTGGATCGGCCTGAAACCCGGTGACGTGCACCTGAACATCTCCTCGCCGGGCTGGGCCAAGCACGCCTGGTCCAATCTGTTCGCGCCGTGGAACGCCGAGGCAACCGTCTTCCTGTTCAACTACACCCGCTTCGACGCGGCCCGGCTGATGGCCGAGATGGACCGGGCCCGGGTAACCACCTTCTGCGCCCCGCCGACCGTGTGGCGCATGCTCATCCAGGCCGACCTCGGTCTGCTCGCCACCCCGCCGCGCGAGGTGGTGGCCGCCGGCGAGCCGCTCAACCCCGAGGTCATCGAGCAGGTCCGGCGGGCCTGGGGCGTCACCATCCGGGACGGCTTCGGGCAGACCGAGACGGCCGTGCAGGTCTCCAACAGCCCCGGTCAGGTGCTCAAGACCGGTTCCATGGGCCGGCCGAGCCCCGGCTACCGGGTGGAACTCCTCGACCCGGTCTCCGGCGCGGCCGGCGCCGCCGAGGGCGAGATCGCCCTCGATCTGTCCGAGCGGCCGGTCGGCCTGATGACCGGCTACCACGGCGACCCCGACCGCACGGCCGAGGCCATGGCGGGCGGCTACTACCGCACCGGGGACATCGCCGCCCGCGACGAGGACGGCTACCTCACCTACGTCGGCCGCGCGGACGACGTCTTCAAGGCCTCCGACTACAAGATCAGCCCGTTCGAGCTGGAGAGCGCACTGCTGGAGCACGAGGCGGTGGCCGAGGCCGCGGTCGTGCCCGCGCCGGACGAGCTGCGGCTCGCGGTGCCGAAGGCGTATGTCGTCCTCGCCGAGGGCTTCGAGCCCGGCCCGGACACCGCCAAGGTCATCTTCGAGCACTCCCGCCAGGCGCTCGCCCCCTACAAGCGCATCCGCCGGCTGGAGTTCGGCGCGCTGCCCAAGACGGTCTCCGGCAAGATCCGCCGGATCGAGCTGCGCGAGGCGACGGCCCGGGGCTCGGCGCACGAGTACCGCGAGGAGGACTTCCGGTGACCGCTCGGCTGTCGTACACGCACGGAACCGGTTCCACCGCCCTGCTCGGCGACACCATCGGCGCCAGCCTCGACCGGGCGGTGGCCACCTGGCCGGACCGCGAGGCCCTGGTCGACGTACCCTCCGGGCGGCGCTGGACCTACGCCCAGTTCGCCGCGGACGTGGACCGGGTGGCGTACGGGCTGCTCGCGAGCGGCGTCGCCAAGGGCGACCGGGTGGGGATCTGGGCGGTCAACTGTCCCGAGTGGGTGCTGGTCCAGTACGCCACCGCACGCATCGGCGCGATCATGGTCAACCTCAACCCGGCCTACCGCACGCACGAGGTCGAGTACGTCCTCGACCAGGCCGGGATCCGCCTGCTCATCGCCTCTCTCCGCCACAGGGCGAGTGACTACCGGGCGATGGTCGGGCAAGTGCGCCGCAGCTGCCCGCAGCTGACGGAGGCCGTGTTCATCGGCGACCCGAGCTGGGACGCGCTGATCGCCTCCGGGACGCCGGTGCCGTACGAAGACCTGTCCTGCGACGACCCGATCAACATCCAGTACACCTCGGGCACCACGGGCTTCCCCAAAGGGGCGACCCTCTCCCACCACAACATCCTCAACAACGGTTACTTCGTGGGGGAGATGATCGCCTACAGCGAGCAGGACCGGATCTGCATCCCCGTGCCCTTCTACCACTGCTTCGGCATGGTCATGGGCAACCTCGCCGCCACGTCCCACGGCGCCTGCATGGTGATCCCGGCCCCCTCCTTCGACCCGAAGGCCACGCTGGAGGCCGTCCAGCGGGAGCGCTGCACCTCCCTGTACGGCGTCCCGACCATGTTCATCGCGGAGCTGGACCTCCCCGGCTTCGCGTCGTACGACCTCTCCTCGCTGCGCACCGGGATCATGGCCGGCTCGCCCTGCCCGGTGGAGGTGATGAAACGGGTGGTCGGCGAGATGAACATGGCCGAGGTGTCGATCTGCTACGGCATGACGGAGACCTCGCCCGTCTCCACCCAGACCCGGCGCGACGACGACCTGGAACACCGCACCGCCACCGTCGGCCGGGTGCTGCCGCACCTGGAGGTCAAGGTCGTCGATCCCGCCACCGGGGCCACCCTGCCGCGCGGCACGGCGGGCGAGTTGTGCACCCGCGGCTACAGCGTGATGCTCGGTTACTGGAACGAGCCCGAGAAGACCGCCGAGGCGATCGACGCGGGGCGCTGGATGCACACCGGGGACCTGGCGGTGATGCGCGAAGACGATTACGTCGAGATCGTCGGCCGGATCAAGGACATGATCATCCGAGGCGGCGAGAACATCTACCCGCGCGAGATCGAGGAGTTCCTGCACACCCACCCGGAGATCAGGGACGTGCAGGTCGTCGGGGTGCCGCACGAGAAGTACGGAGAGGAGGTCCTCGCCTGTGTCATCCCGCGCGATGCGGCCGACTCGCCCACCCTTCAGGAGCTGCGCGCCTTCTGCGAGGGCCGGCTCGCGCACTACAAGATCCCGACCAGGCTGCGCATCCTGGACGCCTTCCCGATGACGGTGAGCGGAAAGGTGCGCAAGATCGAACTGCGGGAGGAGCACGCGACGCCGGACGCGGCGGTCGAATGACCCTGTGCGCTCAGGCTCCGTCGGCGCTCAGCTCGCCCGCCGGCGCGTTGACCGGGCGGGGCGTGCCCGTGAGGTCGAGGACGAACAGGGGGACGCACAGGGTGTCGGCCCGGCTGCGGGCGTCGTCCGTGTAGCCCGCCAGGGAGAAGTACACGCACTCCGCGGACTCCGTCATCGCCGTCAGCCACAGGCACTCCACGTCCCGGGGCGCCGCCGGGCGGACGGTCGGGTCCACCTGGGCGAGCAGTCCGTGGGCGGCGAGCCCGATGCCGTTCGGCGGGCGCTGGTCGGCGCGGCGGATGTCCTGGTAGCCGAGCCAGCGCAGATAGAGCGCGGCGGTGGTGACGGCGTCCCGGGCGGTGCGGATGGTACGCGGCTGGAAGGCGGGGCGGGCGGCGGGGGCGGCGGGCGCGCCGTGGGTCCCGGACGCGGTGGCCGACGCCGACGCCGACGCCGGGGTCTGCGTCGACTGGGGCGCCGACGCGGACGTGGGCCGCGGTGTGGGCGGCGACGCGGCTCCCGGCGTCGCGCCCGGTTCCGGCGCCGGCGCTGCTCCCGGCGCCCCGGACCCCGTCGCAGGCGCGCCGGACACCGGGATGCGCAGGACCGTGCCGCAAGGGCAGCCCAGTTCCGGGTGCGGCCAGTGGTTGCCGCGGCCGCAGTGGGCGCACCGCAGCGGGATCCATTCGTCGTCCCAGGACCGGTGCTCCGCCACCACCGGCGCCGCGGCCGGATCCAGCCGCAGGGCGGTGGGTGCGCCGCACGCGCACGGATAGACCGGCGCGGTGTAGACGTGCTCGCGCCGGCAGGCCGGGCAGCGCACCGGCACGCTCTCGGGCATGGCCCACCCCCAGGCGTCGCGTCGGGACAGCGCCCCCATCGTCCTCCTCTTCCACCTCGCTTGTCCGGCGCTTGCCAGGTCTCCGTCTCTCTTGACGACATTGGCCTGCGCTTCTACATTGATTCCAGATAGTAGAAGTTAAATTCCGCAATGCGGAATTTTGAAGTTCTGGAGATGTGCTCACCGCGGGGCGCGACGGGAGTACGCATCCGACAGCCGAAGCAGGAGTACTCGATGGCTCGTATGACCGCTGCCCGCGCGGCAGTTGAGATCCTCAAGCGCGAGGGCGTCACCGACGCCTTCGGTGTGCCGGGCGCGGCGATCAACCCCTTCTACAAGGCCCTCAAGGAGGGCGGCGGGATCAACCACACCCTCGCCCGCCATGTGGAGGGCGCCTCGCACATGGCCGAGGGGTACACCCGCACCAAGCCGGGGAACATCGGCGTCTGCATCGGCACCTCCGGCCCGGCCGGCACCGACATGATCACCGGCCTGTACTCGGCCATCGGTGACTCCATCCCGATCCTGTGCATCACGGGCCAGGCGCCCACCAGCGTGATCCACAAGGAGGACTTCCAGGCCGTCGACATCGCCTCGATCGCCAAGCCGGTGACGAAAATGGCGGTCACCGTCCTGGAGGCCGCGCAGGTCCCCGGCGTCTTCCAACAGGCCTTCCATCTGATGCGCTCCAGCCGTCCCGGCCCGGTCCTGATCGACCTGCCGATCGACGTCCAGCTCACCGAGATCGAGTTCGACCCGGAGACGTACGAGCCGCTGCCCGTCTACAAGCCGGCCGCGACCCGTGCCCAGATCGAGAAGGCGATCTCCTTCCTGCTGGCGGCCGAGCGCCCGGTCATCGTCACCGGCGGCGGCGTCATCGGCGCCGACGCCGCCGACCTGCTGGTGGAGTTCGCCGAGCTGACCCAGACCCCGGTCATCCCGACCCTGATGGGCTGGGGCACGCTGCCCGACGACCACGAGCTGAACGCCGGCATGGTGGGGGTGCAGACCTCGCACCGGTACGGCAACGCCACCTTCCTGGAGTCGGACTTCGTCCTCGGCATCGGCAACCGCTGGGCCAACCGCCACACCGGATACAAGCTCGACGTGTACCGGCAGGGCCGCAAGTTCGTCCACGTCGACATCGAGCCCACCCAGATCGGCAAGATCTTCCCGCCGGACTACGGTGTCGTCTCCGACGCCAAGGTCGCGCTGGAGCTGTTCGTCGAGGTGGCGAAGGAGCTGAAGGCCGAGGGCAAGCTGCCCGACCGCGCCGACTGGGTCGCCTCCACCCAGGAGCGCAAGGCGACTCTGCTCCGCCGTACGCACTTCGACAACGTCCCGATGAAGCCCCAGCGGGTCTACGAGGAGATGAACAAGGCCTTCGGCCCCGACACCCGGTACGTCACCACCATCGGCCTCTCCCAGATCGCCGGCGCGCAGATGCTGCACGTCTACAAGCCGCGGCACTGGATCAACTGCGGCCAGGCCGGCCCGCTCGGCTGGACCATCCCGGCCGCGATCGGCGTCGCCAAGGCCGACCCGGACGCCCCGGTCGTCGCCCTGTCCGGCGACTATGACTTCCAGTTCATGATCGAGGAGCTGGCGGTCGCCGCCCAGCACCGGATCCCCTATGTCCACGTGCTGGTGAACAACGCGTACCTGGGCCTGATCCGGCAGGCGCAGATCGGCCTGGACATCAACTTCCAGGTCAACCTGGAGTTTGAGAACATCAACACTCCGGAGATCGGTGTCTACGGCGTCGACCACGTCAAGGTCGCCGAGGGCCTCGGCTGCAAGGCGATCCGGGTCACCGAGCCGGACCAGCTGGGCGCGGCCTTCGAGCAGGCGAAGAAGCTGGCCGCCGAGTACCGGGTGCCGGTCGTCGTCGAGGCGATCCTGGAGCGGATCACCAACATCTCGATGAGCCGCACCATGGACATCAGCGACATCTCCGAGTTCGAGGACCTGGCCACCGAGCCGGGCCACGCGCCGACGTCGATCAAGCCGCTGAAGGTCTGACCGCTGAAGGTCTGACACCGCCACGCACACACCAAGGGCGGCCCGTCCACTCGGACGGGCCGCCCTTTCGCGTCCCCCGTGCGTTCCCCGTGGATCCCCCGTGCGTTCCCCCGTGGGTCCCCCGTCGCGGGGCCCGCCGCCCCCGTGCCGGCGGGCCCCTGTTGCCCCTAATCTGCCCTGTGGCGGGGGCAGTTGATGCGTCCTTCGCGGTCTTCAGAGGTTGATTTGAGGATGGCGTAGTCCGGCTACGACCGTTGCCGTACACCCAGCCGTTACAGCTCGTGCTCCGACAGCCCGGGCCAGTCGTCGGGCCCGCCGCCCTGCCACTCGATGAGATCGCTCTCCTCCACCTCGATCCGGTCCAGGTCGGCCAGCCGCAGGATCTCCACGACGTCGTCCAGGTGCGAGGCGATGCCCAGGGTCACGTCCCCCTCGGTGACCCGCCGGGAGCCGTCCAGGGCGGGGGAGTGGACCACGATGTGCGGGTAGTGCGTCGGATTGCCCATGGGTTCAGCGTCCTGCGGATGGGGCGGCACCGCACGCCGAGACCCCGCACGCCGAGACCCCGCACAGCGCGAACACAGCACGAAGCGCTCCCCCCGGCCGGGGAGAGCGCTTGGTGTCCGTATGGTGACCGTCCGGCGGCGCGAGGCTGGGCGCGACAGGTCGTTCGCGCCGCCGGACGGAGCGGGTGGCCCCCGTTCGGGGGCTGGGTGGGACCGCGGCGGATGCGACGGAACCGGGGGTTCCCTTCCCTCTGGTCGAGAAGGGGGCCCGGTCCTTCACCACCGCACTGGCTCGCATGCCGCCACGGTCCTCGCCCTGCCCGCGCCCACCGCCGTACGACCACCCCTCATCCGGGCCGTACGGCGTGCCGCGCGGGCCGCGTGCGGAATCCTGACCTCCCGTCAGCTTCCGTACGCTGCTTGCGGGTTACCGGCTCAGTCCTCGCGCAGGGCGCGGACCGCCTGCTCCACGCGCTTGCCGTACTCCGGGTCGGCGGCGTGGAAGTGGGCCAGGTTCTTCTCGATCACGTCGTCGCGGGAGACCTGCGAGAGGCCGCCGGCGATGTTCGCGACGAGGCGGGACTTCTCCTCCTCGGACATCAGGCGGTACAGCTCGCCCGCCTGGAAGAAGGCGTCGTCCTTGGTGTGCAGCGGCGCCTCGTGGTTGCCCGTGTAGCCGGAGACCGCCAGCGGAGCCGAGAGCGGGCGGCCGGTCTCCGCCGGGCCGTCGTACGAGTTCGGCTCGTAGTTCTTGGCGCCGCGGCCCTGGCCGTTGACCGCCATGAAGCCGTCGCGGCCGTAGTTCTGCGCGGTGGTCGCCTTCGGGGCGTTCACGGTGAGCAGGGTGTGGTTGACGCCCAGGCGGTAGCGGTGCGCGTCCGCATAGGCGAACAGGCGGCCCTGGAGCATCTTGTCGGGGGAGGGGCCGATGCCCGGAACGAAGTTGTTCGGGGAGAACGCGGCCTGCTCGACCTCGGCGAAGACGTTGTCCGGGTTGCGGTCGAGGACCAGGCGGCCCACGCGCTGCAGCGGGTAGTCCTTGTGCGGCCAGACCTTGGTCAGGTCGAACGGGTTGAAGCGGTAGTCCGCCGCCTCGGCCGCCGGCATGATCTGGACGTAGAGGGTCCAGGACGGGTGCACGCCCCGCTCGATGGCCTGCAGCAGGTCCGTCTGGTGCGAGTTGGGGTCCTTGCCCGCCAGCTCCGCGGCCTGCTCGCTGCTCAGGCAGCGGATGCCCTGGTTCGTCTTGAAGTGGTACTTGACGAAGAAGGCCTCGCCCTCGGCGTTCGTCCACTGGTAGGTGTGCGAGCCGTAGCCGTTCATGTGCCGGTACGACGCCGGGATGCCGCGGTCGCCCATCAGCCAGGTCACCTGGTGCGTGGCCTCGGGGGCGTGCGCCCAGAAGTCCCAGACGTTGTCCGGCTCCTGCTTGCCGGTGAACGGGTCCCGCTTCTGCGAGTGGATGAAGTCGGGGAACTTGATCGGGTCCTTGATGAAGAACACCGGGGTGTTGTTGCCGACGAGGTCGTAGTTGCCCTCCTCGGTGTAGAACTTCAGCGCGAAGCCGCGCGGGTCGCGGACCGCGTCCGCGCCGCCGAGGGAGTCGGCGACCGTGGAGAAGCGCAGGAAGACCTCGGTGCGCTTGCCGATCGTGCTCAGGAAGTCGGCGTGGGTGAAGGCGGTGACGTCGTCGGTCACCTCGAAGTGGCCGTAGGCGCCGGAGCCACGGGCGTGCACCACGCGCTCCGGGATCCGCTCGCGGTTGAAGCGCGCGAGCTTCTCCAGGAGCTGCTGGTCCTGGATCAGGAGCGGGCCGCCGACGCCGGCGGAGGCGGAGTTCTGGTTGTCGGCGACCGGTGCGCCGGACTCTGTCGTGAGCACGCGCTTCGACATCGTGGACCTTCCGTACGAGGGGCAGCGGAAAACTGTTTCCGCTTTGTGGAGCCTAAGTTCGGGCCTTCCGAGCGTCAACAGTTTGTTGAAGCCTGGGGCTGAGGGATGTGTTCCGGGCCGCGGCGGCGCCTGGGCGCGACAGGACAGGTGTCAGCGTCGCCGCGACCCGGAAGCCTTGGAGGTGTCAGACCTGGGCGCCGGAGAGGCGTTCCACGGCCCGCAGCAGGGCGGAGTGGTCCAGGCCGCCGTCGCCCTGGGCGCGCAGCGAGGCGACCAGCTGGGCGACCACGGCGCCGACCGGCAGCGCGGCGCCGACGTTGCGCGCGGCGTCGGTCACGATGCCCATGTCCTTGTGGTGCAGGTCGATGCGGAAGCCCGGCTTGAAGTCGCGGTTCAGGAAGTTGTCCTTCTTGCGCGTGAGCACGGTCGAGCCCGCGAGGCCGCCGTTGAGGACGTCCAGCGCAGCCGCGAGGTCCACGCCCGACTTCTCCAGGAAGACCACGGCCTCGGCGCACGCCTGGATGTTCACGGCGACGATCAGCTGGTTGGCCGCCTTCACGGTCTGGCCGGAGCCGTGCGGACCGCACAGCACGATGGTCTTGCCGAGCGCCTCGAAGATCGGCTTGGCGATGTCGAAGTCGGCCTGCTCGCCACCGACCATGATCGACAGTACGGCCTCGACGGCGCCGGCCTCACCGCCGGACACCGGGGCGTCGAGCACCCGGATGCCCTTGTCCTTGGCCGCGGCGGCCAGGTCGACGGAGGTCTGCGGGGTGATCGAGGACATGTCGATCAGCAGGGCGCCCTGCCTGGCGTTCTCCAGGATGCCCTCGGGGCCGTAGGAGATCGCCTCGACGTGCGGGGACGCGGGCACCATGGTGATCACCACGTCGGCGTCGCGCACGGCCTCGGCGATCGAGGAGGCGACGGTGCCGCCGGCGGCGGCCAGCCGGTCCAGCTTGTCCTGCTCCAGGGTGAAGCCGGTGACGTCGTAGCCCGCCTTGATCAGGTTCTCGGACATGGGCGAGCCCATGATGCCGAGGCCGATCCAGGCAATCGCCGGGCGGGTCGGGCGGGAAGAATCGGCGAGGTTGCTCATGATTGGGGGTGCCTCTCTCAACTGCTGTGCAAAGTCAGGGGGTTCAGCGCGCGGCGCGCGCTTCGCGCGGGAGCCAGTCGAAGGCCTCGGCGCTCGGGCGGTCGCCGGCCTTGTACTCCAGGCCGACCCAGCCGTCGTAACCGGCCTTCTTCAGCTGGTCGAGCAGCTCCTCCAGCGGGAGCGAACCCGTCCCGGGGGCGCCGCGGCCGGGGTTGTCGGCGATCTGGACGTGGCCGGTCTTCGCCGCGTACTGCTCGATCACCGACGGCAGGTCCTCGCCGTTCATGGACAGGTGGTACAGGTCCATCAGGAACTTGGCGTTCCCGAGGCCCGTCGCCTCGTTGACCTTGTCCACGATCTCGATCGCCTTGGGCGCGCTCACGATCGGGCACTTCGGCGACTCGGGCTGGTTGAGGGCCTCGATCAGGACCGTCCCGCCGACCTGGCCGACGGCCCGGGCCGCGAGGACCAGGTTCTCCAGGGCGAGCGCGTCCTGCTCGGCCGGGTCCGCTCCGTCGGCGCGGTTGCCGTACAGGGCGTTGAACACCGTGCAGCCGAGGGACTGGGCGAAGGCGATGGCCACGTCGATGTTGGCGCGGAACCTCTCCGACTCCGCGCCGGGGACCGACAGGGCGCCGCGGTCCGGGCCCGGCAGCTGTCCGGCGTAGAAGTTCAGGCCCGTGAGCTGGACGCCCGCGTCCTCGATCGCCTTCTTCAGGGCGTCGAGCTCGGACTGCTCGGGGGTGGGGGAGTCGACCCAGGGCCACCACAGCTCGACCGCCGTGAAGCCCGCCGCGGCCGCGGCCGCGGGACGCTCCAGGAGCGGGAGTTCCGTGAAGAGGATCGACAGGTTGACGTTGAAGCGCTGGTCTGCGAATCCCATTCGGGCCGCGCTCCCTTCCGTGGTCGAGATTCCGTATTGCGGAAGTTCGTTTCTGCTTAATGGAAGATTGCCGTCGTGTGTCGGCGCTTGTCAAGGGGGGTCGGTCACCGGCCGCCCGAAAAACGCCGACGGGCGCTAGGTTGAGCGCGTGCGATTGAGAGTGGAGTTCACGACCGAACCCTTCGACCTGGACGAGGCGCCCGCGCACGCCCTGGTGGCGCGGGAGGTCATCGAGACGGCCGAACTGGACGCCGTCGACGTCGGGCCCTTCGGCAACACGGCCGAAGGCGGCGCCGACCGCGTTCTCACCGCCGTGGACGCGCTGCTGCGCAAGAGCCTGGAGGCCGGCGCCACCCGGATCTCGCTCCAGGTCAACGTGGTCGACGACGGGATCGGGGAGGGCGGTAGATGAGCGCGGACGAGCCCTTCATCACGGCTGTGAAGCCGCTGGTCGACGCCATGGGCGGGGAGCTGATCCCGCCGGACGAGGCCGGCCCCGAGGATGTCGTCCTCGCCTGGGAGGGCGTCGACGCCGTCGCCGTACGCCTGCCCCAGCTCGCGGACTCCCTCGATCACATCCTGGCCGCCATGGAGCGCAAGGAGGGGCGGCCGCTGGCCGACCTGGACCGCAGGGCCAAGCAGGAGGTCGTGCGCATACTGGAAGCGCGCGGCGCCTTCGCCGTACGGCACGGTGTGGAGACCGTGGCCGGCGCGCTCGGTGTGAGCCGCTTCACGGTCTACAACTACCTCAACCGGGAGAAGGGTGCCTGATCGGCCAAGGTGACGGGGCGGTCGTAGCGCCCACGGACCGGCCCGGCTTGTTACGCGGATTTTTCAACAAAGTGTTGACGTGGCGTTTCCGGGAGCGTTAGCTATCGGCAGCCCGTTCAGCACGAAGGCCGAATCCGGCCACGGAGGCTCCCGTGACTTCGACTTCCACGCCCCCGGGCCTGGCCCGGTTCAATGACCTGGAGGAGCGCGCGGCCCTCGCCGCCCTCCACGAGGCGTGTGCCTCCACCGAGTGGGCCCGGCGGCTGCTCGCCGCCCGTCCCTGCGCCACCGCCGAGGACCTGTACGCCGCCAGCGACGCCGCCATGGCCGAGCTGGGCACCGCGGACCTCGAAGAGGCGATGGCCGGACACGCGCCGATCGGGCGCCCCAAGCCCGGCGACCCCACCTCCGCGCGGGAGCAGGCCGGCATGGCCGGCGCCGCCGAGGAACTCAAGGCCGAGATGCTCGAACTCAACCTGGCCTACCAGGACACGTTCGGCCATGTCTTCCTGATCTGCGCCACCGGGCGCACCGGTGAGCAGATGCGGGACGCGCTCAAGGAGCGGATCGGGAACTCGCCGGAGCAGGAGCGGGAGATCGTCCGCACCGAGCTGGGCAAGATCAACCGCATCCGACTGGCCCGACTCGTCGAAGAGGACGCCTGACACCATGAGCACCAGCACCACCGCCTCCGTGTCCACCCACATCCTGGACACCTCGATCGGCCGCCCCGCCGAGGGCGTCGCCGTCCAGCTCTCCGCCCGCAGCGGGCAGGGAGGGGACTGGCAGGCGCTCGGCGGCTCCGCGACCGACGCCGACGGCCGGTGCAAGGACCTTCCGGCACTGCCGGAGGGGACGACACACGTGCGGCTCGACTTCGCGGTCGAATCGTATTTCGAGAAAAAGCAAGCCGATGCGCAGCAGGACGCCCCCGCGAATCGGGACAGCGGCGCCGTGTTCTTCCCCGAGGTGGCAATCACTTTCGCCGTGAACCCCGGGGAGCACTACCACGTGCCGCTGCTGCTCAACCCGTTCGGCTACTCCGTTTACCGAGGGAGCTAGCAGAAACATGCCCACGATCCTGGGACAGAACCAGTACGGCAAGGCCGAGAACCGAGTCGTAAAGATCACGCGGGACGGCGCCACCCACCACATCAAGGACCTCAACGTCTCCGTCGCCCTGAGCGGCGACATGGACGAGGTCCACTACTCCGGCTCCAACGCCAACGTCCTGCCGACCGACACCACCAAGAACACGGTGTTCGCGTTCGCCAAGGAGTACGGCATCGAGTCCGCCGAGCAGTTCGGCATCCATCTCGCCCGTCACTTCGTCACCTCGCAGGAGCCGATCCACCGCGCCCGGATCCGGATCGAGGAGTACGCCTGGGAGCGGATCGAGACCTCCGACGCCAACTCCAAGTTCATCGGCGCGGACGAGGTCAAGCACTCGTTCGTCCGCAAGGGCCAGGAGACCCGCGTCACCCAGATCACCTACGACGGTGATAAGTGGGAGGTCGTCTCCGGTCTGAAGGACCTGGTCGTGATGAACTCGACGAACTCCGAATTCTGGGGTTACGTCAAGGACAAGTACACGACCCTGCAGGAGGCGTACGACCGCATCCTGGCCACCCAGGTCTCCGGCCGCTGGCGGTTCAACTGGACCGACGACGAGCAGAAGATGCCCAACTGGGAGAAGTCCTACGAGCAGGTCAAGAAGCACATGCTGCAGGCCTTCGCCGAGACGTACTCCCTCTCCCTGCAGCAGACGCTGTACCAGATGGGCGCGCGCATCATCAACAACCGCAGCGAGATCGACGAGGTCCGCTTCTCGCTGCCGAACAAGCACCACTTCCTGGTCGACCTGGAGCCCTTCGGGCTCAAGAACGACAACGAGGTCTACTACGCCGCCGACCGGCCCTACGGCCTGATCGAGGCGACCATCCTCCGGGACGGCTGCGAGCCGAAGATCCCGGTCGACATGACCAACCTCTGACGCGGGCCGCGTGTCCCCGGTCCCGCCACCCGGGCCGGGGACACGCCACACCGGAGGGAACCCTCATGGCACAGCGCGAGGTCTGCGCACCGACGGCCGTGGCGTTCGGTGCCGGCACCAGTGCGGGCGCGCTCGCAACGGCCCTGCTCAACCCGTTCTTCCATCATCTCGGCACCCGGCGCCGTCACCCGGCTCCGGCACTCAAATCCTCCTAGGGTCCTGCCGTGCCCTCCCCGTGGACACCCCTTCGGCCCACGGCCCGCCACTGAAAGACAAGGAAGCACCATGGCAACATCGGCAGCCCAGCGCATCGTCATCGAGAACTGCGCGATCGCGACCGTGGACGCGGGCGACACCGAGTACGCCTCCGGGTACCTCGTCCTCGCCGGCAACCGCATCGAGTCGGTCGGCGCGGGCCAGGCCCCCGAGGGACTGGAGAACGTGGTGCGCCGGATCGACGCGAGCGGCCATCTGGCCACGCCCGGTCTGGTCAACACCCACCACCACTACTACCAGTGGATCACCCGGGGCCTGGCCACCGACCACAACCTGTTCAACTGGCTCGTCGCGCTCTACCCCACCTGGGCGCGCATCGACGAGCAGATGACCTACGCGGCCGCGCAGGGTTCCCTCGCCGTGATGGCCCGCGGCGGAGTCACCACCGCCATGGACCACCACTACGTCTACCCGCACGGCTCCGGCGACCTGTCCGGCTCGATCATCCGGGCCGCCGCCGAGATGGGCGTCCGCTTCACGCTGGCCCGCGGCTCGATGGACCGCAGCGAGAAGGACGGCGGCCTGCCGCCGGACTTCGCCGTCGAGACGCTGGAGGGCGCGCTCGCGGCGACCGAGGAGACCGTCAGGAAGCACCACGACGCCTCGTTCGACGCCATGACCCAGGTGGCCGTGGCCCCCTGCTCCCCGTTCTCGGTCTCCACCGAACTCCTCAAGCAGGGCGCCGAGCTGGCCCGCCGGCTGGGCGTACGGCTGCACACCCACGGCTCGGAGACCGTGGAGGAGGAGAAGTTCTGCCACGAGCTGTTCGGCATGGGCCCGACGGACTACTTCGAGTCCACCGGCTGGCTCGGCGAGGACGTGTGGATGGCGCACTGCGTCCACATGAACGACTCCGACATCGCCGCCTTCGCCCGTACGAAGACCGGTGTCGCCCACTGCCCGTCCTCCAACGCCCGCCTCGCCGCCGGTATCGCCCGCGTCCCCGACATGCTCCGGGCGGGCGTCCCGGTCGGCCTCGGCGTCGACGGCACCGCCTCCAACGAGTCCGGCGAACTCCACACCGAACTGCGCAACGCGCTGCTGATCAACCGCCTCGGCGCCCACCGCGAGGCCGCGCTGAACGCCCGCCAGGCGCTGCGGCTCGGCACCTACGGCGGCGCGCAGGTCCTCGGCCGGGCCGAGCAGATCGGCTCGCTGGAGCCCGGCAAGCTGGCCGACGTGGTGCTGTGGAAGATGGACACCCTCGCCCACGCCTCCATCGCCGACCCGGTGACCGCGCTGGTCTTCGGCGCGGCGGCGCCGGTCACGGCGTCGTTCGTGAACGGCGAGCAGATCGTGGAGAACAACCGCCTGCTCACCGTCGACGAGGACGCCATCGCCCGCTCCACCCGCGAAGAGGCCCAGCGCCTCGCCCGGATCGCCGCCCAGGCCTGATCCCACCCACGCCGGAGGCCGGCCCCTCCCACGGCCGGCCCACCGGACGCCTTCGGTGAAGCCGCCCGGCGCGGCCACACCGAAACACGGCGAAGCAACCGACGGCCGCCGAGCACGAGTGGCCCGTCGACAAACTTGGCGGTCACCCCGTACGGGTGGCTCGTCGACAAACTTGGCGGTCACCCCGTACGGGTGGCTCGTCGACAAACTTGGCGGTCGCCCCGTAAGGGCGGCTCGTCGACATACTCGGCGGTCGCCCCGTACGGGCGGTTCGCCGGAGGTCTCGGCAGGCCGGATCATGCGGTCGGTCTGCCGGAAACGCTCCGGTCGGGAGGGACGGCTCCCGACCGGGGTCCGTGGACCCGAGCGGGGCCCACGGCAGCCGCTCCGGGGCGCGTGTGAACGCACGCGCCCCGGAACGGTCACCGCTCGACCCGCTCAAGCGCCACCTCCGTCCCCGGTCCCGCACGACCACACGCACCACCTCCATGAAACCCGCGTTGACGACGACGTGTTACCCGACCGGAGGAGCCGCAGTGGCCGCCCATCCCGTAGACGAGAAACTCCCCGCCCTCAAAATGGCGACCAGTGGCCTGCAGCATGTGGCCGCCATGTACGCGGGAGTCGTCGCCCCACCCCTGATCGTCGGTGCGGCCGTAGGCCTCTCCGGCACCGACCTCACCTTCCTCACCGGAGCCTGCCTCTTCACCGCCGGGCTCGCCACCTTCCTGCAGACCCTCGGCATCTGGAAGATCGGCGCCCGCCTCCCCTTCGTCAACGGCGTCACCTTCGCCGGTGTCGCCCCCATGACGGCGATCGTCGCCTCCGCCAAGGACAGGTCCGACGCCCTGCCGATGATCTTCGGCGCGGTCATCGTCGCCGGTGTGCTCGGCTTCATCGCCGCCCCCTTCTTCAGCAAGGCCGTCCGCTTCTTCCCGCCCGTCGTCACCGGCTCGGTCATCACCCTGATCGGCGTCTCCCTGCTCCCGGTCGCCTTCGGCTGGGCCCAGGGCCCGAATCCCGCCGCGCACGACTACGGCTCGACGACCAACCTCGCCCTGGCCGGCATCACCCTTCTGATCGTCCTGCTGGTACGCCGCTTCACCCGCGGTTTCGTCAAGCAGATCGCGGTCCTGCTCGGCCTGATCCTCGGCACGCTCATCGCGATACCCTTCGGCGCCACGGACTTCGGCCCCGTCGCCCACGCCGACATGATCGGCTTCCCCACACCGTTCCACTTCGGCGCCCCGACGTTCCACATCGCGGCGATCCTGTCGATGTGCGTGGTCATGGTCGTCTCCATGACCGAGTCCACGGCCGACATGCTGGCGCTCGGCGAGATCGTCGAACGCCCCGCGGACGAGAAGACCATCGCGGCCGGCCTGCGCGCCGACACCCTCGGCTCCGCACTCAGCCCGCTGTTCAACGGCTTCATGTGCAGCGCCTTCGCCCAGAACATCGGCCTGGTCGCCATGACGAGGATCCGCAGCCGCTTCGTCGTCGCCGTGGGCGGCGGCTTCCTGGTCCTGATGGGCCTGTGCCCGATGGCGGCCTCGCTCATCGCGGTCGTGCCCCGCCCGGTCCTCGGCGGCGCCGGCGTCGTCCTGTTCGGCTCGGTCGCCGCGAGCGGCATCCAGACCCTGGTCCGGGCCGGACTGGAGAAGGACAACAACGTCCTGATCGTCGCCGTCTCCCTCGCGGCCGGCCTCATCCCGATCACCGCGCCCGGCTTCTACCACGCCTTCCCCGACACCGCGAAGATCGTCCTGGACTCCGGCATCTCCACCGGCTGTGTCGCCGCCGTCCTGCTCAACCTCGTCTTCAACCACCTCGGCAAGGGCAAGGAGGCCGAGGACGTCACCCACCCGATGGAGGCGGGGGAGGAACTGACGCCCGCGCACTGAACACCCGCGCGGGGCACGGCGGATGCCGCGCCCCGCGCGCCGGGACCAGCCCGCACCATGCGCCTGTTCAGATGCGCGGGCCCGCCTGGCAGGGCGTGAGCGCGGGCAGCCGGCCGGTGATGTACGAGCGGGGCGGGACACCCATCAGGGCGCGGAAGTCGGACGTCATGTGCGACTGGTCGAAGTAACCGGTGGCGGCGGCCAGTTCGGACCAGCGGGCACTGCCCGCCCGGGTGGCGACCGTGCGGACGCGGTCGATCCGGGCGTAGTGCTTCGGGGAGACACCGACGCCCTCGGCGAACAGGTTCCGCAACTGCCGCTCGCTGACGGCCAGTTCCCGGGCCACGTCCCGGACCTGCGCGGGCGCCCGGTCCAGCCGTACCGACAACGCCTCCACGCCCGCCCGCAGCAGCGCCGTCCGGGCCGGATCCACGGCGGCGGACAGCAGCCCGGGCAGCACCTCGCCGATACGCGGCAGAGCTTCCCGCGGGTCCAGCCAGCGCACCTCGCGCGCGAAGCGGCGCGCCACCCCGCCCGGCAGCGCGTCCAGCGACACCACCCGGCCGACCAGCCCGGCGGCCGGAACACCCAGCAGGGGCCGGGCCGTACCCGGCGCGAGACGCAGCTCCACGCACGAGATACGGCCCTTGCCCTCGTGGTAGGTGGCCCGCACCCGCGGCCCCACGGCCAGTACGTCACGCTGTCCGTCCGCCGTCACCCGCAGCACCACCTTGGTCATCGCCTCGGGCAGATGGATGAACGTCCCCGAGGGCGGCTCGGCGAAGGACAGGGTCCGCACCCCGGCGACCCAGGGGCGCAGCGCCTCGGGCGCGGTGGGCGGCGGCTCGGCGATGGTCATCGGCACCCCTCCACCGTAAGCGCCCGGCACGGGCGTCCGGGTGGGCCGGCCGTGCCGGAATTTCCAAGAGTCCGGCATCCCCCGCGGCCCATCGTGGACCGCATGATTCTGGTGACGGGTGCCACGGGCACCACCGGCAGTGAAGTCGTACGACAGCTCACGGCGCGCGGCGAGAAGGTGCGCGCCCTGACCCGCGACCCGGAAAAGGCCCGGACGCCCTCCGGGGTGGAGACGGTCCGCGGGGACTACGCCGACCCGGACTCCCTGGCGGCGGCGATGGCCGGGGTGACCGGCGCGTACCTGGTGTGCCCGCCCGGTCCCGGCGCCGCGCACGACGCGGCGCTGGTGGCGGCGGCCCGCGCGGCGGGGGTACGGCGGCTGGTGAAGCTCTCCGCCATCGGCACCGACGACCCCGCGACGGGTCCTTCCGGGACCTGGCACGGGGAGGGCGAGCGGGCGGTGCGGGAGAGCGGGGCGCAGTGGACGGTCCTGCGGCCCTCGTCCTTCGCCTCCAACACGCTGACCTGGGCGGAGGCGGTCCACCGCGGCGAGCCGGTGCCGAACATGACCGCCGACGGGGCGTCGGGCGTGATCGACCCGCGCGACATCGCCGAGGTGGCGGTGCGGGCCCTGCTCGCCGACGGGCACGCGGGGCGGACGTACACCCTGACCGGGCCCGCCGCGATCAGCGTCCCGGACCAGGTCGCCGTCCTCGCCGAGGTCCTCGGCCGCCCGGTCACCGCCCGGAATCTGACGCCGGACGAGACCCGCGAGTTCCTCCGCACCGCCTGGGGCTTCGACGAGACACGCGCGGAGGGCGTCCTGACGGGCCTCGCCTACGTCCGTGACGGCCGCAACGCGACGGTCACCAAGGACGTACCGGATGTGCTGGGCCGGCCGGCCCGCTCGTTCAGGGAGTGGGCGCAGGACAACGAACGGCTCTTCCGGGCGAGTTGACGCGAGACGAGCCGAGGCGCCGCACCGCTTGCCGACCGGACTGGCCGACCGGGCGGTGCGGGCGCCTCACCGGCTCTCCGACCGCAACGTCACCCCCGCCAGCACCAGTGCCGCCACCGCGATCCCGGTCGCCGCCCGGAACGCCAGGCGGTAGCCCTCCGCCGTGGCCGGGATCAGCTCTGCGCCCCGGTCGAGGAGACCGGCGGTGCGGCCCGCCGCCAGCGTGCTCAGGCCCGCCAGACCCAGCGAACCGCCCACCATCTGCGTGGTGTTGAACAGCCCGGACGCCAGCCCCGCGTCCTCCTCCCGCGCCCCGGACATCGCGAGCCCGGTCAGCGCCGGCATCGCCGCGGCGAACCCGGCCGAGAGCAGCAGCAGCGGCGGCAGCACGTCCACGGTGTAGGAGGCGCCGACCGGTGCCCGGCTCAACAGGGCCATACCGGCGGCGATCAGCACCAGCCCGGCCAGCAGCACCCGGTACGCGCCGTACCGGGCGATCGTCCGCGCGGACATGCCCAGCATCAGCAGCCCGATCGCGACCGGCGCGGGCAGGAACGCGGTGCCGGTCGCCAACTCGCCGTAGCCCAGCACCTTCTGCAGATACAGCGCGCCGAGGAACTGGAAACCGTACATCGTCGCGATCATCAGGATCTGGACCGTGTTGGCGCCGGTCAGCAGCCGGGAGCGGAACAGGCGCAGCCGCAGCAGCGGGCGGGCCGCCCGGGCCTGGCGCAGGGTGAACGCCGCGAACAGGGCGAGAGCGAGGACCGCGAGCAGCGCGGTGCCGGCCGGAGTGCGGTCACCGGCGCCGACGATGACGTACACCGTGAGCATCAGCGCGCCCGTGACCAGCACGGCCCCCGGGTAGTCGGCGCCCCTGCCGAGTCCCGCGCCGCGCTCCGGCGCGAGGACCCGCATCGCGGCCAGCCATGCGACGATCCCGATCGGCAGATTGATCAGGAAGATCCAGTGCCAGTTCAGCGCCTGGGTCAGCGCGCCGCCGAGAAAGGTGCCGAGCGCCCCGCCGGCGGACCCGACCGCGCTGAACGCCGCGATGGCTCGGGCCTGTTCGCGCGGCTCGGGGAAGAGGGCGACCAGCATCCCGAGGACCACCGCCGAAGCCATCGCCCCGCCGGCCCCCTGCAGCGCCCGCGCCGCGATCAGCAGCCCCTGGCCGGTGGAGAGCCCGGCGAGCACCGAGGCCGCGGTGAAGACGGCCAGCCCGGCCGTGAACATCCGCTTGCGGCCCACCAGGTCGCCGAGGCGGCCGACGAGCAGGAGCAGTCCGCCGAAGGCGATCAGATAGGCGTTGACGACCCAGGCCAGCCCGGGCCCGCTGAAGCCCAGGTCGCTCTGGATGGCGGGCATCGCCACGGTGACGATGTTGCCGTCGAGGATCGTCATCAGCGTGCCGGCGCACAGCACGGCCAGAGACGCCCAGCGGGAGTACGGTCGTCGCGATGTCACCGGCGCCGGTGACCGGCTGCTCTCGATGGTGGCCGACATGGCTTTCCCCGTTCTTCATGGTTCTTCATGTGCACCTTGGTGCACGACTTGTAACGGGGATCATCGTGAGTGACCATGGAGGCCGGCGTAAGGAGGCAGTCCGATGTCCCAGCGGAACACCGGTGTTACCGTCCAGGCAGTGAACGCGCAGGCCTGCCCTGTCCGCGAGGTTCTTGACAGGGTGGCCGGCAAATGGAGCGTGCAGATCCTCGTCGCCGCTTCGCACGGACCGGTCCGGTTCACCGAACTGGAGCGCGGCATCGAGGGGATCAGCCGCCGGATGCTCACCCTCACCCTGCGCAATCTGGAACGCGACGGCCTGGTGACCCGCACGGTATATCCGACCGTGCCGCCCAAGGTGGAGTACGAACTCACGCCGGTCGCCCATGAGTTGAACGAAACTCTGCAGCGACTGACCGGCTGGGCCGAGCAGAACCGGATGTACATCGCCGAGGCGCGTGCAGCCTACGACGCCGAGCACCGGCCGGAGCTGCTCGACGCGTAGGCCTGCGGCGCCTACAGGCCGAACAGGGCGAGGTCCTGGGTCAGCACCTTGAACACCTCCCGAGGGTCGGCGACCAGCTTGCGCTCCTTGAGATCCAGCAGGCCGCCCACCCCGCTGACCTCGGCCGCCAGGGTGCCGTCGGTCTTGCGTATCCGCTGCACGATCCGGAAGGTCCTGCCGCCGCCCCACTCAAACTCACAGGTCACATCGACCTCGTCGCCGGCGAGCAGTTCGCGCCGGAAACGGATGGTCGTCTCCAGCGCCACCGGGCCGATGCCCCGGCCCATCAGCCGGGCCTGGCTGATGCCGGCCGCCTGGAGCAGCGACCAGCGGGCGTGCTCCGCGTAGTTGAGGTACACGGCCTGGTTGAGGTGTCCCTGGGCGTCGGTCTCGTAGCCACGGACGGTCACCCGGACGGAAAACGGTTCGGCCACTGCTTGCCCTTCTCGCGTTCTGAACTCCGGTCGGTGCCCCGGTCGGTACTCCGATTGATCGATCCTGGCATGCCGTTCACACCCGGCGCGGTGAGGCGAGAAGATAGCGCGCTCTCGTCCGCGGCTCGGTGTACTCGCCGGCCTGCCAGCCGGCCCGCTCCAGGGTGGCCGTGCAGGCGGTCAGGCTCGCCGCGTCCGGGGCGTACACGGCGACCGCCTCCGGCTGCGGGGTAGCGCGCACCCGGTAGCCGTCCGCGTCCCCGCCCGCCGGACGGTGCCCGGCGGCCTCCAGGGCGAGCGCGGCGGCCCGGACCAGATGGGTGCGCTCCCAGCCGCACGGCCGGTCCACGGCGCCATCGGGATTGGTCATCCTGCGCAGTTCCAGCAGCCCCTGCCAGGCACTGTGCACCTCGCGCAGGCGCGCCGCACCGTCCGCGGGCTCCTCCTCCGCACCGCCGACCCGAGCCGCGAACACCCCCGTGTCCGCCGCGGCCTCCTCCTCCGCCGCCGCGTCCGCGGCCTCCCGTATCCGATGGCCCGCCGGGGTCAGAAAGTGCTCGTGCGGCGGCCGCGGGTGCCGGAAGGCCAGCCCCCGCTTCACCAGCGCCGCCAGCTGCGCCTGCGTACCGCGCAGCCGCCCGGTCACCGGATCGGCACCCTCGATCACATGCCGCTGCGCGGCACTCACCGGTCGGCCCACAGCACCCTCCTCCCACCCCGGATCACCCATGAGAACGCCCCACCCGCAGAGTACGACCGGGCTCTGACAACGCCCGGGCACGCGGCACGAGGCCTGTACGGGATCCCCTGTGCTCCTACGCCCGCGGCCGAATGTTCCACCCCGCCACCACTGGTCGGCCGTGTTCCGTGCCCAGGCGGCACAGGGCGCCCGTGGCCAGCTGGAAGAGGGCTCCTTGCTCGGGCGGTAGGCCGAGGCGGCGGGCGGTGAGGACGCGCAGGAAGTGGCCGTGGGCGATCAGGACGACCACCCCGTCGGTGTTGGCGAGGGCGGCGTCCGCCTTGGCCAGCATGCGGTCGGCGCGCTCGCCGACCTGCTCCGGGGTCTCGCCAGGATGCTCCGGCGGCCCCGGCGCGACCCCGTCCGTGAACAGGAACCAGCCGGGCCGGGTGCGCTGGATCTCCACGGTGGTCACGCCCTCGTACCCGCCGTAGTCCCATTCGCGCAGGTCGGCGTCGACCCGGGCGTCATCGATCCCGATCAGCTCGGCGGTCTCCCGGGCCCGCTGCAGCGGGCTGACGAACGCGGCCCCGATCCGGTGCGAGCGGATCAGCGGCACCAGTCGGCGCGCCTCCTCCCGCCCGTGCTCGGTGAGGGGTACGTCGGTCCAGCTGGTGTGCCGTCCGGACCGCGACCACTCGGTCTCACCGTGCCGGACGAGAAAGAGGTCACCCACGTCCGCGCCTTTCCCGCTCGCCTGCCAGCACCGTGTCACAGGGAACCGGCCGCCCGCAGGACGGACTGCGCCAGACGGCCGTTCTCCAGGGCGGCGCCCATCCCCGAGGGGAAGCCGAACCGCGTTGCCCACCCCGCCCGCTCCTTCAGTAGCGCGGCCTCCTCCGGGGTCGGCACCAGCGGCTGCACGTCAACCCACCGCGCCCCGCCGGGCATTCCCGCTCGGCCGTGCGTGCCGTCGGTCAGGTCAGTGCGGCTGATCCCCCTCGTACGGCGGCAGGTCGGTGGGCGGGTCCTGGTTCGCCACCGCGTAGGACAGGAGGTCGGCGGCCTCGTCGCCGAACGCGGGGGCGTAGCTGACGTAGTCGACGTCGGAGTCGTTGCCGCCGCCGTGGTAGCCACCGAGGTTGCCTATGACATGGCCGGTGCGCCCGTCGTCCTTGTAGTCGGTGATCCACGGACTGCCGGACACGCCGCCGTAGTAGCCGCCGCACGTCATCGACATCTGCCGGTAGCCGGCGAGCTGCTGGGTCGGCACGGTGCACTTCACGGCGCGTCCGGCGCTGTTGTGGTTGTGCGAGGGATAGCCGACGACGGTCACGTTCTTGTGGGCGTAGCCGGAGGCGCGGGTGAAGGTCAGTCCGCCGCCGACCGCGTCCTGGAGGGTCTGGCCGCGCTGGTTGGCCGAGACCCTGGCGAACGCCGTGTCCAGGTCCGACCAGGGCTTCTTCGTGGTCGTCGACCCCTTGTCGGGCACATAGCGCGGGTCGAGGAACAGCCGCTGGATGTGGAAGATCCCGTACGGCTGGCGGTCGGGACTCGCGCCCTTCGCGAACTTGGGGACGAAGACGTAGTCGCCCTTCATGTTCAGCGCGCAGTGGGCCGCGGTGAGGACGACGTTGCGCACCTTGGTGTCGATCACGCTGCCGGTGCAGTGCCAGGTGGTGCCGCCGGGCCCGTCGGATCCGAAGAACGTCCCGATGACGCGGGTCCCCGGGAACAGCGTGCCCTGCGGCCGACCGGCCGCCACGGCCGACTGACCGGTTCCGCCCGGCGCCGTACGCACGTCGTCCAGCGGCTGTGCGTCGTCCATGCGCTGCGCGGTCCAGAACCGGGCCGCCTGCCGGGCCTCCTGCCCGGCGGAGGGGCCGGGCTGCGGTGATCCGGCCTGCGCGCCCGGAGCCGATTCCATCACGGCCGCCGCGGACAGTACGGCGACGGCCGTCCGTCGTATTCGATCCGAGAACAAAGCGCTGCTCCCCGTGGTCTGCTGGGACGGGACCAGGGAGAACAACGGCGCGGCGCTGGTCGGGCGTGCGCCGAGGGCCTGTGTGCCTGCCCTGTGCGAACGTCCCCCGGGTCGTGCGATGTGATCCTCGCACGAGCCCGCCGCACGGGCCAACACGGGCAAGTCGCCCATGGCGCCGGGCTCTCCATGCCGGTTTCGCCGCGGACCGGGGCCGGCGCCCGCCAGGAACGGGGCCGGCCGGAGGCTGCCGACGGGGTGACGGATGTCGGCCGTCAGGGTGGTGGCGGTTGGGCCGATCGGAGCAGCGGCACAGTGTCCGCGCGGCCCCCATGAGGGCGTCGGTGCCGTTACTGCGGTTACTGCCGGTACCCGCCGAGGAACCGGCCGATGCGGCCGATCGCCGCCTCCAGGTCCTCCGCGTACGGCAGGGTGAGGATGCGGAAGTGGTCGGGGAAAGGCCAGTTGAAGCCGGTGCCCTGGACCACCTGGATCTTCTCGCGCAGCAGGAGGTCCAGGACGAACTTCTCGTCGCTGTGGATCTTGTGGACCTTGGGGTCCAGGCGCGGGAACGCGTACAGCGCCCCCTTGGGCTTCACGCAGGACACGCCGGGGATCTCGTTGAGCTTCTCCCAGGCCACCGTGCGCTGCTCGTACAACCGGCCGCCGGGCCGGGTCAGTTCCCGGATGGACTGGCGGCCGCCGAGCGCGGCCTGGATGGCGTACTGGGCGGGAGCGTTGGCGCACAGCCGCATGGAGGCCAGCATGGTCAGGCCCTCCAGATAGTCCTTCGCGTGCTGCCGGGGACCGGTCACGACCAGCCAGCCGGAGCGGAAGCCGGCGACCCGGTACGTCTTCGAAAGGCCGCAGAAGGTGAGGACGACCAGGTCGGGAGCGAGCGCGGCGGCCGAATGGTGGACCGCGTCGTCGTACAGGATCTGGTCGTAGATCTCGTCGGCGAACACCATCAGGCCGTGCCGGCGGGCGAGGTCGAGGATGCCCTCGACGACCTCCTTCGGATACACCGCGCCCGTGGGGTTGTTGGGGTTGATGATGACCACGGCCTTCGTGCGGTTCGTGATCTTCGAGGCCATGTCGGCCAGGTCCGGGTTCCAGTCGGCCTGTTCGTCGCACAGGTAGTGGACCGCCTTGCCGCCCGCCAGGGTCGTCGCTGCCGTCCAGAGCGGGAAGTCCGGGGCGGGGATGAGGATTTCGTCGCCGTCCTCGACCAGCGCGGTCACGGCCATGGAGACCAGCTCCGAGACGCCGTTGCCCAGGAAGACGTCGTCCACGCCGACGTCGAGGCCGAGGGTTTGGTAGCGCTGGGCGACCGCGCGGCGGGCGGAGAGGATGCCGCGGGAGTCGGAGTAGCCGTGTGCCTGCGGGAGCATCCGGATCATGTCCTGGAGGATCTCCTCCGGCGCCTCGAACCCGAAGGCCGCGGGGTTGCCGGTGTTCAGGCGCAGCACGCTGTGGCCCGCCTCCTCCAGCGCGTTGGCGTGCTCGATCACCGGGCCGCGGATCTCGTAACAGACCTCGCTGAGCTTGTTCGACTGCCGGAACTCCATGCGCCCCTCCGGAAACTTGTGATGCTTGGTTTTACCAAGTGGGAGCTTGGAAAGTCCAACAACGCGTCTAGACTGCGTCGCATGTCACCACGCCGAAGCTACGACCAGTACTGCTCCGCAGCCCGCGCCCTCGACCTCGTGGGCGACCGCTGGACCCTGCTGATCGTCCGGGAGCTGCTGGCCGGCCCCCGCCGCTACACGGACCTGCACGCGGATCTGCCCGGCGTGAGCACGGACGTCCTCGCCTCCCGGCTGAAGGACATGGAGCGCGACGGCCTCGCGACCCGGCGCCGGCTGCCCCCGCCGGGCGCGGCCTACGTCTACGAACTCACCGATCGCGGGCGGGAGTTGCTGCCCGTACTGCAGGCGCTGGGCAGCTGGGGCGAGGCCGAGCTGGGGGAGCGGCGGCCCACCGACGCCGTGCGCGCACACTGGTTCGCCCTGCCGCTGCTGCGCGGCCTGGACGGGGAGGGGCTGGTCGAAGTCCGGCTGGAGGAGGGGGACTTCCATCTGCGCCTCGGCGCGGAGGAGGGGCCGGTGTACGGCGACGGACCCGCGCCCGGTGCGGCCGACGCCCGCCTGACGATGGACGTGGCGACCTGCCAGGCCGTGGCCCGGGGCGAACTGGGCATGACGGAGGCGGTACGGCTCGGGCGGGTGACGGTGACGGGGGACGGCACCCTGGCAAAGGCGCTGCGGGAGGGGTGAAAGGGCCTGGCCGGGGCGCTACGGGAGGCGAAACGCCCCGCTCCGGCTCGCGGCAGCCTTTCCGGCCGACCGAGCGTCATCGCCCCCCGGCTCAAGCTTTCCAGCCGACCGTGCGCCACCTGGCAGCTGACTGAGTGTCATTCCCCCGGCTCAAGCCGTCCAGCCGATCGAGTGTCATCGCCCCCCGGCTCAGGCCCTCCAGTCGACCGAGCCCCAACGCCCCGGCCTCGACCTTCGAGCCGACCGCGCGCCAATGCCCCGCCTCGTCCGTTCAGCTGACTGAGTGTCATCGCCCCCTGGCTCAGGCCGTCCAGCCGACCGCGCGCCAACGCCCCGGCCTCGACCTCCCAGCTGACCGAGTCGGGTGGGCGGGTGGGCAAAGAGGAAGGCCCGCCGGCAGGCGGGCCTTCACTGTGGTCGGTCAGACGCCCGGCGGCACCCGCGACGGCCGCCCCGACCCCCGCGTCAGCGCATACCCCCCGATCCCGGCGAGAGCCGCGAGCACGGCACCGATCCCGGTCCACACCCACCGGTCGGACCACCACCCGGAGGACCAGCCGTCGTGCGAGCCGAAGCTGGACAGCACCGCCGCCTTCGAACCGTCCGTCTTCTCCTCGGACTTGACGGCGATACCGGGCACCAGCGGTTTGCCCAGCGAGCCGTCCGCCGCGGCCGAACCGCCGATGTCCTTGGAGTCGACGCGCACCTCGGCGCTCACCGGCTGGCCGAGGTCGGTGGCGCCGAGGTCCACGACGGTCAGCCGGATGTAGTACGTGCCCGGCAGCGGGTCGTCGGCCCACGGCTCCGCCCAGCCGCGCACCGTACGCAGCACACAGGCCAGCTCGACCGAGGAGGCGTCCGGCGTGGCGGTACGGGTGTTGGCGCCGTACTGGCAGGCCTGCCGGCGCCGCAGCCCGTCGTACACGTCGAGCTGCCAGGTCTGCCCGCCGTGCGTCCGCGGGAGCTTCACCGTCGCCTTGACGGTGGGCCGCCGGCCGATGTCCGCCGGGAACGACCAGTACAGGTAGTCACCGGTGGAGCCGGCCGCGGTGGCCTGCTGCCCCTGCTCCAGCTCCGTCGCCGTACGGAAGGAGGTGCCCGCCTTGGTGGGCGCCGAGCCGTCGGCGGACGCGCTCGGCGAAGGGCTCGGGGTGTCGGCGGCGGCCGGCCCGGCGGCCAGGCCCAGCGCCAGCAGCGCGCCGCCCAGTACACGAGTGATCCGCATCAGTTCGTCCTCCAGACCGCGACCCGCCAGCGCGACAGCCAGCCCCACAGCAGACCCGCCAGGAAGCCGATCAGCACCAGCGTGCCGAGCAGCCACCAGCCGCGGCCGAGGCCGAAGGACGCCACGTCGTGATGGCCCGACGGCCCGTCCACGACGTCCACGGTCAGCTCCAGCGGCAGGCCGGGCGTGGTCTTGACGCCGGCGGCGGCCGAGAAGGAGTTGGTGACCTGCAGGCACACCGTCTCCGCGGGCGCGTTGTCGTCGTCGCTGTCCGCCTTCGGATAGCGCAGACCCGTCGAGATCACATCCGTACGGCCCGTGCCGGCGGCCTCGCCGCGCACGATCTCCCGCCCGTGCACGGTCACCGCCCGCAGCAGCACCCCGTAGTTCGGGCCCACGGCGCGGTCGTCGGCCACGCTCACCGAGGCGCGCAGCTCCTTGCCGGGGTCGACGTCGACCTTGTACCAGCGCTGCTGTCCGAACTCCTCGCGGTCCGTGAACAGCCCGGACTTCAGCGTCGGCGCCTTCTCGCACTGCGCGGCGCCCTCGGTGGCCACCGGTGTCACCACCGGATCGGCCGCCCGGTCCACCAACTGCCCCACGCGGCCGCTCAGCTGCTCCTTGTGCCGCACGTCGGTGTAGGTGCCGCCGGTGGCGTCCGCGATACAGCTGAGCTGGTCGCGGGTCTTGGCGTCCGGCACCAGGCCGAGGGTGTCGATGGTCAGCCCGACGCCCTTGGCCGCTATCTCGCGGGCCACCTCGCACGGGTCGAGCGGCTGGCAGGTGTCCTCGCCGTCGGTGATCAGGACGATACGGCGGGTTCCGTCGCCGGCGTTCAGGTCGTCGGCCGCCTTCAGCAGGGCGGGCCCGATCGGCGTCCAGCCGGTGGGCTGGAGCGTTGCCACGGCCGTCTTCGCGTCGGTCCGGTTCAGCGGGCCGACCGGGTAGAGCTGCGCGGTGTCCTTGCAGCCCTCCTTGCGGTCGTCGCCGCGGTAGTTGGCGCCCAGGGTGCGGATGCCGAGCTGGACCTCCTGCGGAGTCGCGTCCAGCACCTCGTTGAACGCCTGCTTCGCCGCGGCCATCCGGGAGTCGCCGTCGATGTCCCGGGTCCGCATCGAACCGCTGACGTCCAGCACGAGTTCGACCTTCGGAGCGGCCGTCTGTGTCTCGTCGGCGACGGCTCCGCCGGGGAACGCGATCCCGGCCGCCAGGGCGGCGAGCAGGGCACAGACTCCCGCCGCCAGCCGTTTTCTTGTGATCATCGCCGGATCCTATTGATCGGACGGGCCGGGCTCCAAAACGAGCGGATTCGGCAGGGACGCCCACTGGTCGCCGGGGGTCTGCGGGGACAGCCGCATCAGGGTCAACGCCTTGGCCGGCAGCGGGCCTTCACACAGGGCGCGCAGGTCCGCGGTGTCCGCCAGGTCCGGTACGGCGGCGGACAGCGCCGCTCGCAGCGCCGGCCCGGAACCCGCCGTACCGGCCAGGGCGCCCGCCACCAGGGACCCGAACAGCTTGCGGCGCAGGGCCGCTTCGTCGTCGGTGATCAGACGGCCGGTGAGCGGCGGCGGGGTGATGCCGTGCCGCCGCAGGCGGGCCGGGCTGATCCGGATGTCGGCCAGATCGCGGTAGACCAGCCGCACCGGGGTGCCGTCGGCCGCCAGGATCACCAGCAGGTTCTGGCCGTGCGCCTCCAGTGCCACGCCGAGGTCGAGCAGCCGCAGGCCCACGGTCAGCGCCAGCCGGGTGAACGCGGCCATCCAGCCCGGCGCCTCCGGCAGACCGGTCGTGGCGAGCGCGGCCACCGGAAGGACCCGCTCGCCCGGTCCCGCGCACATCTGGGGTGACTCCCGCAGCAGCGCGGCCAGATCGGGGGAGTGGGCGCAGACCGCGCCCAGCGTGCGGGTGATGTGCAGCAGGCCGGCACTGCGCGCGACCAGCTCCTCGGCCAGGTCGGCGAGCGGCGCGGCGGCCCGGACCGAGTACGCGGATATGTCCCGCACGGAGGACGTGAGACGGGTGCTCAGTGCGGTCTTCACATGCGGGCCGTCCTCCGGCAGCGCGAGGGTGCGCAGGGACAGCAGGGGACGGGCCGGGCGCCAGCGGTCGTACGACCGGTTCAGGACGTGCTCGGCCTGCCAGGGGTGCACGGGCAGCAGCAGCCGTTCACCGTCGCGCAGTTCCTCGGGCCAGCCGCCGCTCACCAGGCACCCGTCCGCCGGCACCGGCACCGTCCCCAGCTCCACCACCGGCCGGTGCTCGGGGCCGTACGCCAGCTGGTCCGCCACGGAGAGACCGGGCCGAGAACGGCAGCCCGGGTGGAACGGATGCCCGTCGGTCACCCGCTGCTCCCACTCCCAGTCCCGGTCCGGCCACTCCTTCGAGTGATCCGCGTCGGCCCGGGACAACGCCAACGAGGCGGCGCTGTCCGCCAGTTCGGCGGCGAAGGCCGCGCCGTGCGGCACCGCCAGGGCGGTCATCAGCACGGCCGGATCCACCTGGCGCTCGCGGTCCAGGCGCACCCCGGTGACGTACGCGCTCGTGGCGTACGGGTCCGCGTGCGGCCCGTACAGCGTCCGTCCGTCGGCGAGGCGCAGGGCGAGGCTGTGCGCGCCCCGCACCCGGCCGGATATCCAGGGCAGCGGCTCATGGGCCAGCGCCCGCCACAGCCGGGTCAGCACGGCGGCGCGGGCGCCCGGCAGCTCCGCCGTGTACCGGGGCAGCAACGCGGGCCGGACGGCGGCCAGCTCCTCGGCGACCTCGGCCTCGGTGGCGGGGGGACGGTGCACGGTCGGCTCCTCGGGTACGCGGGCGGCGCAGGACGATCGACGATGGTCGGGGACGGGCGATTTCCCGGAACGGGCGATCGCAGGGACGGGGTTGATTCTCGGGGACGGGCGGGGACGGATGATTGCCGGGGACGACAGACATACTGAGCGCGACGACCCTCGACGAAACGAACGGATCGCGTGGACCTCACACCCACCGCCGACGCCGTCGGCCGCCGCGCCGACGCCTACGCGGCCGCGCCCCTGCTGAACTGCCTGCTGCGCGAGGTGGCCGAGCCGCTCGCCGCCCCCGGTGAGCTGCGGCTCCACCGGCTGCCGAGCGGGCGGTTGCTGAGGGTGCGCGCCGGCCGGTGGCCCGCCGCCCCCGAGGTGTGCGCCGCCGGGACCTGGCACCCGGCGGGCCACACCGAGCTGGTCAAACTGGTGGCCGAGGAACTGCGCCGGCACACCGGGTTGCCGGGCGGCGATCTGCCCGCCGAGATGGTCGACAGCCGGGACGCGGTCGCCGCGCTGCTCACCGCCCGCGCCCGGGCCGCGGCACCCGCCGATCCCTATCTGCGCTCCGAGCAGTCCCTGATCACCGGCCACCCCTACCACCCGGCGCCCAAGGCGCGCGGCGGTGGCCCGGTCGGCTCCTGGCTGCCGTACGCCCCCGAGGCGCACGCCCGCTTCCCGCTGGTGCTGCTCGGCGTCCGCGAGGACCAGGTGGCCGAGGAGGGCGACACGAGCGCCCTGGACGCGCTCGGCACGGCACCGCCCGGCTACCGGCTGCTGCCCGCCCACCCCTGGCAGCTGGAGCTGGTGGGCCGGGAGCTGGCGGAGGCCTTCGCGGACGGCCGTCTGCTCCGCCTCGGCACGACCGCCTTCGACACCTGGCCGACGGCGGCGATCCGCACGGTGTACGAGCCCCGGCGCGATCTGTTCCTGAAGTTCAGCCTGGATGTCCGCATCACCAACGACATCCGCCGGCTGTGGCGCCACGACCTGCGCCGACTGCGCCGTACCGACACCGCGGCCGGGCACGCCTTCGCGGCGATGGGCCGGTCCGCCGCCTGGCTGAGCGACCGCGGTTACCGCACCGCCGCCTTCGCTTTCGAGGAACTGGCCGTCCTCGTCCGTGACGGGCTGCGCGGCCATCTGCTGCCGGGCGCCACCCCGCTGCTGGCCGCCGGGCTCGCCGAGGGCTTCGACGGCAGCCCACTGGCCGCCACGGCCGACCCGGCCGCCTGGTGGGAGGCGTATCTGCGCCAGGTCGTCCCGCCCGCGCTCAGGGCGTTCGACGACCACGGGGTCGTCCTCGAAGCGCACCTGCAGAACACCCTCGTCGCCGTCGACGCGGCCGGCACGCCCGTCCAGGCGCTGTTCCGGGACGCCGAGGGCGCCAAGCTGCTGCCCGACGTGACCCGGGCGGCGGGCTGGGAGCGGCTGCTGTACTGCCTGGTCGTCAACCATGTCGCCGAGATCGCCGCCGCCCTCGCCGAACACCGTCCGGGCCTCGACCCCTGGCCCGCAGTCCGCCGCGAACTCGCCCGGCACGACCTGCCCGAGATCCCGGCCCTGCTCACCGCCCCCACCCTGCCCGGCAAGACCAACCTGCTGCTGCGCTGGACCGGCGCGGACGGCGCGGCCGCCCGCTACCAGCCCGTGCCGAACCCGCTAGCGGAGGGCTGAACCCGCTTGTCAGCGGGCGGTGCCGAAGTCCTGGGTCCAGTAGCTGCCCGGCTGTGCGAGACCGATGCCGATCTCCTTGAACGAGCAGTTGAGGATGTTGGCCCGGTGCCCCGGGCTGGACATCCAGCCCGCCATGACCTCGTCCGCGGTGGCGTAGCCGTAGGCGACGTTCTCGCCGTACTCGCTCCAGGAGTAGCCGGCCCGCGTGATGCGGTCGCCGGGGGACGAGCCGTCGGATCCCGTGTGCGACATGTTCCGGTGGGCCGCCATGTCCGCGCTGTGCGCCTGCGCGGCCTTGGTCAGCGTCGGGTTCAGGGTCAGGGGGTGGCACCCCACCTTGGCGCGCTCGGCGTTGACGAGCTGCAGGATGCGCGCGACGACCCCGGACGCGGTGGCGGTGGGCTTCGGGGTGCTCGGTGCGGCAGGGGCCTGGGAAGCGGCGGAGGTGGCTTTCGGGGAGGCGGTCCGCACGGGCTCGTGGGCCGTGGTCCTCTTCGCGGCGCTCGGGTGAGTGGTGGCCTCGGGCTTCGCCGACGCGGTGGGCTGGGGGGAGTGGTGGTGGTTGCGATGGTGATGCCGGTGGCCGTGGTGCTCCTGCTGCCGGGGCGTGCTCGTCGCGGCGACGTCGGCCTGGTCCGTCGTGCCGTGCGGCCAGTCGGAACAGGCGAGCGCCACGGACGGTACGCCCACGGCGACGGTGGCGACGGTGCCGATGACTATGCGCCGGAAACGCTGCGTCTTGCGGTGCTTGGACATACGTGAACCTCACTCGGTGATCGCCGAGCGCCCATTTTCGGAACGGCTTCACATGGAGCGCAAAGGGCGCTATCTACTAACGCGCATCGTAGCTTCGGACGGCTCTTGCCAGGCGAGCGGAGAGATGCCGCCTTCGCGGCCGCGATGTTTGCTGGAAACAGATGCTCTGTCAGAAGGCCCCTGAGCGCGGTGAATAGGCGAAGGTGCCGGGCGCGCGCCCCGAGGCCGCCCGTGCGGCGCCGCATGTCCACGGCAAGCCGGACAAATCCCCTATTGTCACTGGAGCCGCGTCTACTATCCACCGCACCTAGTTGCCGAGTTGACTGTGATGGATGTCACGCCGGAAAAAGCAACCGATCCGGCTCTCGCGGTGGAGCGCATACGCTGATCGATGTGCTGCGCGACGTGACTGCTGTTCGATACGTGACCCCGCTGCGCTCCGGCGGCTCCGTGCCCGGAGTCGTCGAGGCCGATGACGACGGCACCTATGTCGTGAAGTTCACGGGTTCGGCGCAGGGGCACAAGGCGCTGGTCGCGGAGGTGATCGTCGGGGAACTCGCCCGCGCGCTCGGCCTGCGCTTCCCCGAGCTGGTCCTCGTCCACTTCGACCCCGCGATCGCCGACTCCGAACCGCACCAGGAGGTGCGGGAGCTGCACGGCGCGAGCGCGGGCGTCAACCTCGGCATGGACTATCTGCCGGGCGCCCGCGACTTCACTCCGCAGCTGGCGAAGACCTTCCCCGTGGACCCGCTGGAGGCCGGCCGGATCGTCTGGCTGGACGCGCTGACCGTCAACGTGGACCGCACCGTCCACAGTTCCAACCTCATGATCTGGCCCACGCTCGGCACCGCGCCGCCGCGCCTGTGGCTCATCGACCATGGCGCCGCACTCGTCTTCCACCACCGCTGGGACACCACGACCCCGGGCAAGAGGTACGACTTCCGGCACCACGCCCTCGGCCACTACGGCCCCGATGCGCGCGCCGCCGACGCCGAACTCGCCCCGCGTGTGACCGAGGAACTGCTGCGCGCGATCGTCGCCGAGGTCCCGGACGCCTGGCTCGCCGAGGACGCGGGTTTCGCGGCCCCGGACGACGTACGCGCCGCCTATGTGGACTACCTGCTGGCCCGCGTGCGCCTGTCGTCCGAGTGGCTGCCCACCGACTTCCCGAGCGGCGAGCAGCTCGCGGCCGAGGAGGCGGCCCGCACGGCGAGGACGCAGGCGGGCCGCCCGGCCTGGCTGAAGACGGTCCCCGACCTGCACGGCAAGCCGGCGGCGGAACAGGACTGGTCGGCGCACCTGGGCTGAGAAACGGCCGAGCGGCCCTGGGGAGGTCCCGGGGCCGCTCGTAGGCGAGGCTCAGCCCTTGAGCTGCTCGTACGCGGGCAGGGTGAGGAAGTCGGCGTAGTTCTCGTCCAGGGAGACCCGCAGCAGCAGGTCGTGGGCCTCCTGCCAGTGGCCTGCGGCGAAGGCCTGCTCGCCGATCTCCTGGCGGATGTCGGACAGTTCCTCGGCGGCGACCTTGCGGGCCAGCTCGGGCGTGGCCGTGTCGCCGTTCTCGAACTCGACGCCCGCGTTGATCCACTGCCAGATCTGCGAGCGGGAGATCTCGGCGGTGGCCGCGTCCTCCATCAGATTGAAGATGGCGACCGCGCCGAGCCCGCGCAGCCAGGCCTCGATGTACCGGATGCCGACCTGGACGGCGTTGACGAGTCCTTGGTACGTCGGCTTCGCGTCCAGCGAGTCGATCGCGATCAGGTCGGCCGCCTCGACGTGGACGTCCTCGCGCAGCCGGTCCTTCTGGTTGGGCTTGTCGCCGAGGACCTTGTCGAAGGACTCCATGGCGATCGGCACGAGGTCGGGGTGGGCGACCCAGGAGCCGTCGAAGCCGTCGTTCGCCTCGCGGTCCTTGTCGGCGCGGACCTTCTCGAAGGCGACCTTGTTGACCTCCGCGTCCTTGCGGGACGGGATGAAGGCCGCCATGCCGCCGATCGCGTGCGCGCCCCGCTTGTGGCAGGTGCGGACGAGGAGTTCGGTGTACGCCCGCATGAACGGGGCCGTCATCGTGACCGCGTTGCGGTCCGGCAGGACGAACCGGGCGCCGCCGTCACGGAAGTTCTTGACGATGGAGAACAGGTAGTCCCAGCGCCCGGCGTTCAGTCCGGCGGCGTGGTCGCGGAGTTCGTAGAGGATCTCCTCCATCTCGTACGCGGCCGTGATCGTCTCGATCAGGACGGTGGCGCGGACGGTGCCCTGCGGGATGCCGACGTAGTCCTGGGCGAACACGAACACGTCGTTCCACAGCCGCGCCTCCAGGTGCGACTCGGTCTTCGGCAGGTAGAAGTACGGGCCCTTGCCGAGGTCCAGCAGCCGCTGGGCGTTGTGGAAGAAGTACAGGCCGAAGTCGACGAAGGCTCCCGGGACGGCGCGGCCGTCGGCGTCGGCCAGATGCCGCTCGTCCAGGTGCCAGCCGCGCGGGCGCATGACGACCGTCGCCAGCTCCTCGTTCGGGCGCAGGGCGTACGACTTGCCGGTGCGCTCGTCCGTGAAGTCGATGCGGCGAGTGTAGGCGTCGATCAGGTTGGCCTGGCCGAGGACCACGTTCTCCCAGGTGGGCGCGGAGGCGTCCTCGAAGTCGGCGAGCCAGACCCTGGCGCCCGAGTTGAGCGCGTTGATGGTCATCTTGCGGTCGGTGGGACCGGTGATCTCGACGCGCCGGTCGTTCAGCGCGGCCGGGGCAGGGGCGACCTTCCAGGAGTCGTCCGCGCGGATCGCGGCGGTCTCGGGCAGGAAGTCGAGCGTGGAGGTGCGGGCGATCTCGGCGCGGCGCTCGGCCCGGCGGGCGAGGAGTTCGTCACGGCGCGGGGTGAACCGCCGGTGCAGCTCCGCCACGAAGGCGAGCGCCGCGTCCGTGAGGACCTCTTCCTGCCGGGGCAGGGGCTCGGCGTCGACGATGGCCAGCGGGGACGGCGCTGGTGCGGACATGAGCTGTCACTTCCTTCAGCGGTGGCACCGGGTGCCTAGTGGCACGAATAGGGCAAACAGCGCCGACTGTGCGGGCAGGCGCTTCTGAACAGTGGATAGTAGTTTCCTCATTGTGGAACTTCAATGGTTTGTTGATGTCGAGATTCTCTGAGTCGAGGCAAGATGGCGCCCAGTGCCACCCTCCTCACTCAAGGTGGCGAAGGTCGGCCTCGGTGTCGATGTCATAGGGCTCGGCCACGTCCGCGCATTCCACGAGCCGGATCCGCGCCGCGTGCTCCTGCAGATAGGCGCGGGCCCCGCGATCCCCGGTCGCGGTCGCGGCGATGCCCGCCCAGTGAGCCGCGCCGAACAGCACCGGATGCCCGCGCACTCCGTCGTAGGCGGCCGAGACCAGCGATTTCTCGTCCTCGAAGGCGCCGAGCACCCGCGCCACGGCCGCCGCCCCGATGCCCGGCTGGTCGACCAGGCTCACCAGGGCGGCCCGCGCACCCGTACCGTCGAGCGAGGCCAGCCCCGCCCGCAGCGAGGAACCCATGCCCTCGGCCCAGTCGGGGTTGTCCACGAGCACGCAGCCGTCCAGGTCGGCCCGCGCCCGCACCTCGTCGGCCCGGGCCCCCAGCACGACGTGCACCCGCGTACATCCGGCCGTGCGCAGCACCCCCACCGCATGCTCGACCAGCGGCCGCCCCCGGTGCGTCAGCAGCGCCTTGGGCCGCCCGCCGAGCCGTCTGCCCCCGCCGGCGGCGAGCAGCAGCCCGGCGACCTCCTCGTGATGGTTCTCCGTCATGCGTCCTGCATACCTGACGGGGGCGGAGACGGCCCGATTCCCTTGGGCTGAATTTCGGTCCGCGCTGTGGCGCTCCCGGACGCTGTGGCGTTTACTGGCCCGCGCACGACGGCGTGTGAGGGGGAGGGCTGTGTTGCGGAGCTTGGGGCAGAGAGCGGTGGCCGGCAGCGACGAGGACCCCAGAGTGGCGGAGCTGCGGACCGCGGTGTCCCGGCTGCGCCGCGAACTCGCCGCGCTCCCCTCCGAGTTCCCCGACCGCGCCATAGCCGAGGACGAACTGGCGGCCCTCGCCGCGATGGCCTCCGGCGGTTCACCGGAGATCCCCCGCCTGCGCGGCTCCCTGTTACTGATCGCCGGGGCGATCGGCTCGGTGAGTGCCCTGGCGAGGGGTCTGAGCGGGGTCCGGGAGGCGGTGGACCTGTTCGGGCCTACGCGGAGGGGCTGAGTGCGACCCCCTGGGGGTGCGGGGAACGCCCGCGCGCCGAACGTACTCCCCCTCAGGCGCCAGAACTGGCCAACGCCTCAGACAGCTCAAGGGCGATCTGCTGCAGCACCGGCACGATCTTGTCAGTGGCCGCCTCGGTGACCCGCCCGGCGGGCCCGGAGATCGAAATCGCCGCAGCCGTCGGAGACTCCGGCACGGACACCGCCAGGCACCGCACTCCTATCTCCTGCTCGTTGTCGTCGACGGCGTAACCGGTCCGCCGCACATCCTCCAGCGCCGCCAGGAACCCCTCAGGCGTGGTGATGGTCTTCTCGGTGGCGGCCGGCATGCCCGTACGGGACAGCAGTGCGCGGACCTCGTCATCGGGCACGCCCGCCAGCAGCGCCTTTCCGACGCCGGTGGAGTGGGGAAGCACCCGTCGGCCCACTTCCGTGAACATCCGCATCGAGTGCTTCGACGGCACCTGCGCCACGTACACGATCTCGTCGCCGTCGAGCAGCGCCATGTTCGCGGTCTCGCCGGTCTCCTCGACCAGCCGGGCGAGATACGGCCGCGCCCAGGTGCCGAGCAGCCGGGACGCCGACTCGCCGAGCCGGATGAGCCGGGGGCCGAGCGCGTACCGCCGGTTCGGCTGCTGGCGTACGTAGCCGCAGGCGACCAGGGTGCGCATCAGCCGGTGGATGGTCGGCAGCGGCAGCCCGCTGGTCGCGGACAGCTCGCTCAGGCCGACCTCGCCGCCCGCGTCCGCCATCCGCTCGAGCAGGTCGAAGGCGCGCTCCAGGGACTGGACACCGCCCGCGGCGGAGGGCTTGGTGGAGTCGGTGGTGCTGGCGCTGGACGTCGGCACGGCGCGTTCCTTTCGGGACTGGCAGGAGTGCAGAAGCCTACCGGGCAGTCGGTTGACTGCCTGCTTGTACGTAGCTACGTTCTGCTTGCTGGAATTCTAATTCCGCTTTGTGGAAACGTCCAGAGTGTATGCGGGTTGCGCGCTGTCCGGAAGTGTGCCCCTTGACGGCGGAGAAGTGGGAGTGAAGACTCCTTCAACAGAACGTTGAATTCCGTTACGTGGGTGTAAATCCCGTTTCCTGGGCGTAAAACGGCGGTACAGAGAGGGGTTCGGGTGTCCGACGCTGAACTGGTCCTGCGCTCGACGCGCGTCATCACTCCGGAAGGGACGCGCGCCGCCTCGGTCGCCGTGTCCGCCGGGAAGATCACGGCCGTCCTGCCGTACGACGCCGAGGTCCCGGCCGGTGCACGGCTGGAGGACTTCGGCGACCACGTCCTGCTGCCCGGCCTGGTCGACACCCACGTGCACGTCAACGACCCGGGCCGCACCGAGTGGGAGGGCTTCTGGACCGCCACCCGCGCGGCGGCGGCCGGCGGCATCACCACGCTGGTCGACATGCCGCTCAACTCCCTCCCGCCGACCACGACCACGGACCACCTGCGGGTGAAGCAGGACGTGGCCTGCGACAAGGCCCACATCGACGTCGGCTTCTGGGGCGGCGCCCTGCCCGACAACGTCAAGGACCTGCGCCCGCTGCACGACGCCGGTGTCTTCGGCTTCAAGGCGTTCCTGTCCCCGTCCGGCGTCGACGAGTTCCCGCATCTCGACCAGGACGGGCTCGCCCGGTCCATGGCGGAGATCGCCGGCTTCGACGGCCTGCTGATCGTGCACGCCGAGGACCCGCACCACCTCGCCGCCGCCCCGCAGCAGGGCGGCCCCAAGTACGCCGACTTCCTCGCCTCGCGCCCGCGCGACGCCGAGGACACGGCCATCGCCTCCCTGATAGCGCAGGCCAAGCGGCTGCACGCACGCGTGCACGTCCTGCACCTGTCCTCCAGCGACGCGCTGCCGCTGATCCGCGCGGCCCGCGCCGAAGGCGTCCGGATCACCGTGGAGACCTGCCCGCACTACCTCACCCTCACCGCCGAGGAGGTCCCGGACGGCGCCAGCGAGTTCAAGTGCTGCCCGCCCATCCGCGAGGCCGCCAACCAGGACCTGCTCTGGGAGGCGCTGGCCGACGGCACCATCGACTGCGTCGTCACCGACCACTCGCCCTCCACCACCGACCTCAAGACCGCCGACTTCGCCACCGCCTGGGGCGGCATCTCCGGTCTCCAGCTCAGCCTGTCCGCCGTATGGACCGAGGCACGCGCGCGTGGTCACGGCCTGGAGGACGTCGTGCGCTGGATGTCCACGCGGACCGCCGCCCTCGTCGGCCTGGACGCCTCCAAGGGCGCCATCGCCCCCGGCCGCGACGCCGACTTCGCCGTCCTCGCCCCCGACGAGACCTTCACCGTCGACCCGGCGGGCCTCCAGCACCGCAACCGGGTCACCGCGTATGCCGGCAAGACCCTGTACGGCGTCGTGAAGTCCACCTGGCTGCGCGGTGAACGCATCGCCTGCGACGGCGAGTTCACCGAGCCGAAGGGCACCCTGCTCGCCCGCCCCCAGTAAGCCACCCCCGCACCCGCAACCGGCCGACTCCAGAAAGGACCCCCTGATCACCGTGACGGCGATACCCAGCTTCACCGGCGACGCGAACCCCTACGGAGGCGGCGACCCGTACGCGGACTACCGCACCGCCGACTTCCCCTTCACCCAGTACGCCAACCTCGCCGACCGGCAGCTCGGCGCCGGGGTCATCGCCGCCAACGACGAGTTCTTCGCCCAGCGGGAGAACCTGCTGGTGCCCGAGCCGGCCGAGTTCGACCCCGAGCACTTCGGGCACAAGGGCAAAATCATGGACGGCTGGGAGACCCGCCGCCGGCGTGGTGCCTCCGCCGAGCACCCGTGGCCGACCGCCGAGGACCACGACTGGGCGCTGGTCCGCCTCGGCGCGCCCGGCGTGATCCGCGGCATCGTCGTCGACACCGCCCACTTCCGCGGCAACTACCCGCAGGCGGTCTCGGTCCAGGCCGCGTCCGTCCCCGGCTCGCCCTCCCCGCAGGAGCTGCTGGGCGAGGACGTGAAGTGGACGACCGTCGTCCCGCGCACCCCGGTCGGCGGCCACGCGGCGAACGGTTTCGCCGTATCGGCGGAACAGCGCTTCACGCACCTGCGCGTCAACCAGCACCCCGACGGAGGCATCGCGCGCCTGCGCGTGTACGGCGAGGTCGTCCCCGACCCCGAGTGGCTCGCGGTCCTCGGCACCTTCGACGTGGTCGCCCTGGAGAACGGCGGCCGGGTCGAGGACGCCTCCAACCTCTTCTACTCGCCGGCCACCAACACCATCCAGCCGGGCCGCTCCCGCAAGATGGACGACGGCTGGGAGACCCGCCGCCGCCGTGACCAGGGCAACGACTGGATCCGCTACCAGCTGGCCGCCCAGTCGCAGATCCGCGCGATCGAGATCGACACGGCCTACCTCAAGGGCAACAGCGCCGGCTGGGCGTCGGTCTTTGTCCGGGACGGCGAGAACGGCGACTGGACCGAGATCCTTCCGCGCACCCGCCTGCAGCCCGACACCAACCACCGCTTCGTCCTCGCGGCCCCGGCCGTCGGCACGCACGCGCGGATCGACATCTTCCCCGACGGCGGCATCTCCCGCCTGCGCCTGTACGGCTCCCTGACCGACCAGGGCGCGGCCGCCCTCGCCGCCCGCCACCAGGAACTGGGCGGCTGACCCACCCCGTACGCGCGCGGGGCGCCCCGGCCTGGACAGCACCGGGCGCCCCGCGTGTCACCCGTACGGACCCGCATCCCGCCGGCCGGAACTTACGGGTCGGTCTCCCTCGTTCTTCCCCACGTGACCCTTCAGCAAGAGATCGTCGGCAACGCCATGCAGATGGCGGTCGTCAACCTGCACCCCGGCCAGACCGTGTACTGCGAGGCCGGAAAGTTCCTCTTCAAGACGACGAACGTGACCATGGAGACCCGCCTGTCCGGCCCGTCGGGCAACGGCGGCCAGCAGCAGAGCGGCTCAGGCGGCGGCATGGGCGGCATGCTGCGCCAGGCCATGGGCACCGCCATGCAGGTCGGCCAGCGCATGCTGGCGGGCGAGTCGCTGGCGTTCCAGTACTTCACCTCTCAGGGCGGTGAGGGCACGGTCGGCTTCGCGGGCGTGCTCCCGGGCGAGATGCGGGCCCTGGAACTCGACGGCACACGCGCGTGGTTCGCCGAGAAGGACGCCTTCGTGGCCGCCGAGTCCACTGTCGACTTCGGCATCGCCTTCGCCGGCGGCCGCACCGGTATGAGCGGCGGCGAGGGCTTCATCCTGGAGAAGTTCACCGGGCACGGCACGGTGATCATCGCCGGCGCGGGCAACTTCATCGACCTCAACCCGGCGGACTTCGGCGGCCGCATCGAGGTGGACACCGGCTGCGTGGTCGCCTTCGAGGAGGGCATCCAGTACGGCGTCCAGCGCATCGGCGGCCTCAACCGCCAGGGGATCATGAACGCGGTGTTCGGCGGCGAGGGCCTGTCCCTGGCCACCCTGGAGGGCAACGGCCGGGTGATCCTGCAGTCCCTCACCATCGAGAGCCTCGCCAACGCCCTGAAGAAGGCCCAGGGCGGCGACAAGCAGGGCCCGACCGGCGGACTGTTCTCCACACACGCGGGCTGACCGATGAGTTCCGGGTGCGGGCGGGGTCTGAGCTGATGACCGAAGGACAGGATCCCGCACCCGGAAGAAGGAACCCGCCATGGGCAAGCTCGTCTCCACCGTCTTCGTCACCCTCGACGGCGTCCACCAGGCACCCGGCGGCCCCCAGGAGGACCCCAGCGGCGGCTTCGACCAGGGCGGCTGGAGCTTTCCGCTCGGTGACGAGGACTTCGGCCGCTTCGTCACCGAGGTCTTCGACCACGCCGGCGCCTTCCTGCTCGGCCGCCGTACGTACGACATCTTCGCCTCCTACTGGCCCAAGGTGACCGACCCGGCCAACCTCATCGCCGCCAAGCTCAACGCACTCCCGAAGTACGTCGTCTCTTCCACCCTCGGGACGCCCGAGTGGTCCGGCACCACCGTGATCGGCGGCGACCTCGCCAAGGAGGTGCAGGCTCTGAAGGAGAGCACGGACGGCGAACTCCAGGTCCACGGCAGCGGCGCCCTGGTCCGCTCCCTGATCGACCTCCGGCTCCTCGACACCCTGCACCTGCTCACCTTCCCGGTCGTGCTCGGCGCCGGTCGCCGCCTGTTCCCGGACGGCACGGTCCCCACCCGCTTCCGGCACACCGGCGGCCGCGTCACCGGCGCGGGCGTCTCCATCCAGACCTACGACCTCGCGGGCGACCCCGAGTACGGGTCGTACGAACTCCCCGAAGACGCCTGAGACGTCTGAACTCCTTATCCGCTGGCCGAAGACCGTCCCCGCCGGTACGGTGATCGCGCCCCGTGCGAGCCACCGACGTCTCCGCACCCCTCGGAGACCGGGAGAGCCGCCCGCATGTCCTCGATCGCCGTACCGGGCGCCGCCGTAGCGCCCCGCCGCGCCTGGCGCACCGACCTGCCCGTCCTGCTCGTCGCGGTCTGCTGGGGCGCCAGCTACCTCGCGGCCAAGGACATCACCACGGCCCGTACCGTCCTGGCCGTCCTGGTGCTGCGGTTCGCGCTGGCCGTGCCCGCCCTCGCCGTCGCCGGACACCGTGGCCTGCGCTCCCTCACCGGAGCCCAGTGGCGCGGCGCGGCCCTGCTCGGGCTGATCCTCAGCGGGATCTTCCTGCTGGAGACCTACGGGGTGGTGCACACCTCGGCCACCAACGCCGGCCTGATCATCAGCCTCACCATGATCTTCACCCCGCTCGCCGAGGCCGCCGTCACCCGGACCCGGCCCACCCCGGCCTTCCTCGGTGCCGCACTGCTGTCGGTGCTCGGCGTGGTCCTGCTCACTCAGGGCGGCGGCTTCACCCGGCCCTCGTCCGGCGACCTGCTGATGCTGCTCGCCGCGCTCGCCCGCACCGTGCACGTCCTCGCCATGTCCCGGATCAGGGCCGTCCAGGACGCGGACACGCTGCCGCTCACCACCGTCCAACTCGGCGCGTCCGTCGCCGTCTTCGCCCTGCTGTCGGCAGCCTCGGGCGGCCCGGCGCCCTGGGCCGTCGCGGCGGACCTCGGCGCGCGGGCCTGGGCCGGGCTGCTCTTCCTCGCCGTGCTGTGCACGGTGTTCGCCTTCTTCGTGCAGATGTGGGCCGTCCGCCGTACGTCCCCCTCCCGGGTCGGACTGCTGCTCGGCACCGAACCGCTGTGGGCCGCCGCGGCCGGGATCGCGCTGGGCGGGGAACGGCTCGGCGCACTCGGCCTCGCGGGTGGTGTGCTGGTGCTTGTGGGGACCGCGTGGGGACGCAGGGCGGCAGGTTAATTTCCCGAAAACTCATCGGACTTGAAGGGAAAATCTTCAACTTTGTCGTTGACATGCCAACGTCTACGCGCGTCATCATGAGGGCATGAGATTCCCCCCACGCGCAACTCGCATCGGCGCCGCAGCCGCGCTCCTGTCCGCCCTCCTCGTGGGCGGCACCGTCACCGCCACCACGGCGGACGCCGCGGCCGACTCGGTCGGCAGCATCTGCTACAGCGCCCTGCCGTCGCAGGCCCACGACACCCTGGACCTGATCGCCCAGGGCGGCCCGTACCCGTACTCGCAGGACGGCACCGTCTTCACGAACAAGGAAGGCGTCCTGCCCAGCCAGTCGTCCGGCTACTACCACGAGTACACGGTGATCACCCCCGGCGCGCCCACGCGCGGCGCCCGCCGCATCGTCACCGGTGAGCAGTCCCAGGAGGACTACTACACCTCCGACCACTACGCCACGTTCAACCTGGTCGACTTCGGCTGCTGAACCGGTCGGCGGGATCAGAGGGAACAGCGCGACACATGTGACACACAAGCCCCACCCTGCGGCCGTCTCATCCCCACGAAAGGCGGTCGCAGGCAGGGCAGCAGCTCCGCGTCACGAGCGGGCCGCCGGGATCCGTCCCGGCGGCCCGCTGTCGTCCGTGGGCCGGCCGGAGGGGGCCGGGCGGCCCTGAGCCCCGCCGGCGTGTCGCCGAAAGTCCATGGGGCGGCGACTTTGGTAGCCGATGCCGCGCAGGATGCGCCCGGCGCCCCGCGCCCTGCGTAGATTGGTCGACCGTGACAGAGAACCGGCCGGGCCACACCATGGCGAGCGGGGCGGGCCCCCGCCGGTGGATGCTGCCCTCGGCCCTGCTGCACGGGCTCGACCCGGACTCCGGCCCCGACCGCCGCCGGCCCCGGCGCACCGCACGGGACTGGGTCGTCGACACCTGCTGCTTCCTGCTGGCCGTGCTCCTGTTCCTGGTGGCGACCGACGCCCTGACCCGGCAGTCGGACGTTCCCCAGGGCGTCGTCGTCGCGGACATCGTGCTCGGCGCCCTGTCCTGCGGCGCCGTCTGGCTGCGCCGCCGCTGGCCGGTCGGGCTCGCCGTCGCGATGGTCGTCGTCGGCTTCGTGTCCTCCACCGCGGGCGGCGCGAGCATGGTGGCCCTGTTCACCCTGGCCGTGCACCGGCCCTTCCGCTACGTCGCCTGGATCGGCGGGGCGAACCTCGCCCTCGTACCCCTCTACTACTGGCTGCGCCCGGACCACGACCTGCCCTACGCGGGATCCGTCGTGTTCGCCGTGCTGCTCTCCGTCTCCGTCATCGGCTGGGGCATGTTCGTGCGCTCCAAGCGGCTGCTGATGCTGAGCCTGCGCGACCGGGCCCGCCGCGCGGAGAGCGAGGCACGGCTGCGCGCCGAGCAGGCGCAGCGGCTCGCCCGCGAGGCCATCGCCCGCGAGATGCACGACGTCCTCGCCCACCGGCTCACGCTGCTCAGCGTGCACGCCGGCGCCCTGGAGTTCCGGCCGGACGCGCCGCGCGAGGAGGTCGCCCGGGCCGCCGGGGTGATCCGGGAGAGTGCCCACGAGGCGCTCCAGGATCTGCGGGAGATCATCGGCGTGCTGCGGGCCGGGGAGTCCGAGGACGCGGCCGGCGAGCGGCGCCAGCCGACCCTGGCCGCGCTGGACGCCCTTGTCGCCGAGTGCCGCGAGGCGGGCATGAAGGTCGCCCTGGACCACCGCGTCGCCGATCCGGCCGCCGTCCCCGCCTCCGTCGGCCGCACCGCCTACCGCATCGCCCAGGAGGCCCTGACCAACGCCCGCAAGCACGCCCCCGGCGCCGAGGTCACCCTGGCCCTCACCGGCACCCCCGGCGACGGCCTCACCCTCACGGTCACCAATCCGCCGCCCACCACCGAGCCCACGCCCGTGCCCGGCTCGGGCCAGGGCCTGATCGGCCTCACCGAACGCGCGACCCTCACCGGCGGCCGCCTGGAACACGGTTCCACGGCCGACGGCGGATTCGAGGTACGGGCATGGCTGCCGTGGGGACAGACCGGACCGACGCCCTGACCACGTCGCCGTACGCCGATACGCCCCCCACGTGCCACCCGCACCGTGATTACGTAAGGCCCATGAAGCCGATCAGACTCCTCCTCGTCGACGACGACCCGCTGGTCCGGGCCGGACTGGCCCTGATGATCGGCGGAGCCGAGGACATCGAGATCGTCGGGGAGGCCGCGGACGGCGCCCAGGCCCAGGAACTCGTCGCCCGCACCCGGCCGGACGTCGTCCTCATGGACATCCGGATGCCCTCGGTGGACGGCCTCACCGCGACCGAACGGCTGCGCGCCCGGCCCGACGCCCCGCAGGTCGTGGTGCTCACCACCTTCCACGCCGACGAGCAGGTGCTGCACGCCCTGCGCGCGGGCGCCGCCGGGTTCGTGCTGAAGGACACCCCGCCCGCCGAGATCGTCGACGCCGTACGGCGGGTCGCGGCCGGCGACCCCGTGCTGTCGCCCGCCGTCACAAGGCAGTTGATGCGGCATGCGGCCGGCAGCGCCGCCGACGCCCGCCAGGCACGCGCGCGTGAACGGCTCGCCGTCCTCAACGACCGCGAGCGCGAGGTCGCCGTCGCCGTCGGCCGCGGCCTCGCCAACGCCGCGATCGCCGCGGAGCTGTACATGAGCGTGGCCACCGTCAAGACACATGTCTCCCGCATCCTCGCCAAGCTCGCCCTCGACAACCGCGTACAGATCGCGCTGCTGGCGTACGACGCCGGACTCCTCGACGACGACGGGCACTGACCGCGCGCCGGACGTCGTCGGTGCATGGGGTGCTGCTGCCCTCCGGCCACGAGACCACGGTCAACCTCATCGGCAACGGCGGGCGTCCTGGCCCTGCTCGACCATCCCGACCATCCCGACCAACTCGCCGTGCTGCGCGCCGACGTGAGCCTTCTGGACGGCGGCCTCCTGATGAGAGGCGTACGCACCCTCCCGGTCCGCCGGCAGCCCCGACGCCGACACCGACAAGTCCGCGCACCCGGCCCGGGCCACCGACACCGGGCCATGCCCTCAGCCACCGGCTGTGTCAGCACCGAGAGTCGGCATCATGCCGACAATTGGGCACCGGCCCCACGCCGGACGCTGCCCGGCCTGTGCTGTGGTCGTGGTGCGGCTCCTCACTCAGTCACCGGCGGGGCGGCACCGGAAGGGGGCGTCCTTCCGCTGCCCGCTGCTGCCATCGCCGTCGGCCCCGCGCCGGAGCTTCCCGGCCCATGGCCCGCGGCTCTGCTCAGCCGCAGGACGCCCGCCGCCCGGCTCAGCGGCGGAACCCCCGGCGGACCCGCGCGGCCCCCGCACGCCCGCGGCCCCGCTCAGCCACCCGGCGTCCGTGCTCGGTCCGGGATTTCCGTGAGGGGTACGGGGCGGTGTTCGTGCCGGGAGAGTTCGCAGGCCTCGGCCACCCGCAGGGCTTGCAGGGCCTCATGGCCGTCGCACGGGTTGGGACGCTCACCGAGCACCACGTCCACGAAGGCGTTCAGTTCGGCCTCGTACGCGGGGCCGAACCGCTCCAGGAAGCCTGTCCACGGCTTGTCCGCGGGCGGCGGCCCGGTCGGCTCGGTGGACGCGAGCGGCGTACGGTCGTCCAGGCCCACCACGACCGTGTCCCGCTCCCCGGCCAGCTCCATGCGCACGTCGTACCCGGCGCCGTTCAGCCGCGTCGCCGTGGCCGTGGCCAGCGTGCCGTCGTCCAGGGCGAGCAGCACCGCGCCCGTGTCGACGTCGCCGGCCGCACGGAACATCGCGGGCCCGCCGTCCGACCCGGCGGCGTACACGGCGGCCACCTCACGGCCCGTCACCCACCGCAGCACGTCGAAGTCGTGGATCAGCGTGTCCCGGAACAGCCCGCCGGACAGCGGCAGCCAGTCGGCCGGGGGAGGGGACTGGTCGCAGGTCATCGCGCGCACCGTGTGCAGCCGGCCGAGCCGCCCCGCGCGGACCGCCTCGCGGGCGCCCGCGTACCCCGCGTCGAAGCGCCGCTGGAACCCCATCTGCAGCACCGTCCCGGCCGTCTCCACCTCGGCGAGCGCCTGCAGGGTGCCCGGCACATCGAGGGCGATCGGCTTCTCGCAGAAGACCGGCAGACCCGAGCGCGCCGCCCGGCCGATCAGTTCCGCATGGGCGGGCGTCGCCGTGGCGATCACCACCGCGTCCACGCCCCACTTGAAGATCTCGTCCACTCCGGGCGCCGCCGTCTCGCCCAGCCGGTGCGCCAGCCCCTGCGCCCGCGCCGGATCCGCGTCCGTCAGGATCAGCGATCCGACCTCACGGTGGCGGCTGAGCGTTCTCGCGTGAAGGGTGCCGATGCGGCCCGTACCGATGACCCCGATGCGCATGGAAACAAAGTGAGGGCGCAGCCCGTGCCCTGTCAATGCGTATGTCCGGACAATCGGACTACACGACTTCCCGTCAACCGATCACGGGGCTACGCTCAAGCCCGTGCCGAAACCAGATGTGGACCCGACCGTGTCGCTCGACCTCCGTGTGGACCGTAGCTCTCCGGTGCCGCTGTACTTCCAGCTCTCCCAGCAGCTGGAGGCCGCCATCGAGCACGGCACCCTCACCCCGGGCAGCCTGCTGGGCAACGAGATCGAGCTGGCCGCGCGGCTCGGCCTGTCCCGGCCGACCGTCCGCCAGGCCATCCAGTCCCTCGTCGACAAGGGGCTCCTCGTGCGCCGCCGCGGCGTCGGTACGCAGGTGGTGCACAGCCAGGTCAAGCGCCCGCTGGAGCTGAGCAGCCTCTACGACGACCTGGAGGCGGCCGGCCAGCGCCCCGCGACCAAGGTGCTGGTCAACACCGTGCTGCCGGCCTCCGCCACCGTCGCCGCCGCGCTCGGCGTGCCCGAGGGCGCCGATGTGCACCGCATCGAGCGGCTGCGTCTCGCGCACGGCGAGCCGATGGCGTACCTGGTCAACCACCTTCCGACCGGCCTGCTCGACCTGGGCACCGAGCAGCTGGAGGCCACCGGCCTGTACCGGCTGATGCGCTCCGCCGGTATCACCCTGCACAGCGCCCGCCAGTCCATCGGCGCCCGCGCGGCCACGGCCGCCGAGGCCGAGCGGCTCGCCGAGGCCGAGGGTGCCCCGCTGCTCACCATGCAGCGCACCACCTTCGACGACACCGGCCGCGCGGTCGAGTTCGGCGACCACATCTACCGTCCGACGCGCTACTCCTTCGAGTTCCAGCTGCTCGTCCGTCCCTGACCGCCGACCCCCGGGTTCGTCGCAATGTCCGGACAATCGAACGGGCGGGGGCTCCCCGGCTGTGTCATGAGTGTTCCCTGTGATCGATACTGGATCGTTTGGGGCCGCCGAGCTGATCGGCGGTCCCTCTCGTCCGTTGGAACGCAGCAAGACACGGCAAGAAGGGGCACCGCCTCGTGGCACGGTTTCGGACCTGGGCAGTCATCGCGCTGACAGGGGCACTCTCGGTGTCCCTCGCGGCGTGCAGCAGCACCGGAGGCAAGCGGGCCGAGGACGCCCGCAAGGCCGCCGCGGCCCAGGGGAGGGCGGCGGTGAACACTCCGCGCTGGACCTTCGCGATGATCACCCACTCCGGGGACGGCGACACCTTCTGGGACATCGTGCAGAGCGGCGCCAAGCAGGCCGCCGTCAAGGACAACATCAACTTCCTGTACTCGCACGACGACCAGGCCCAGCAGCAGGCGCAGCTGGTGGACGCGGCGGTCGACAAGAAGGTCGACGGCATCATCGTCACCCTCGCCAAGCCGGACGCCATGAAGGCCGCCGTGACCCGCGCCGAGAAGGCGGGCATCCCGGTCATCACGGTGAACTCCGGCTCCGAGGAGTCCAAGGCCTTCGGCGCGCTCACCCACATCGGCCAGGACGAGACCATCGCCGGCGAGGCCGTCGGCGACGAGCTGAACAAGCGCGGCAAGAAGAAGGCCCTGTGCGTGCTGCACGAGCAGGGCAACGTCGGCCACGAGCAGCGCTGCGACGGCGTCGCCAAGACCTTCCACGGCACCCTGCAGAAGCTCTACGTCAACGGCACCAACATGCCCGACGTCCAGTCCGCCGTCGAGGCCAAGCTCCAGGCCGACACCTCCCTCGACGCCGTCGTCACCCTCGGCGCGCCCTACGCGGACACCGCGGTGAAGGCGAAGAACGACGCGGGCAGCAAGGCCGAGATCGACACCTTCGACCTCAACGCCCAGGTCGCCGCCGAGCTGAAGAACGGCACCCTCGGCTTCGCCGTGGACCAGCAGCCGTACCTTCAGGGCTACGAGGCGGTCGACCTGCTGTGGGCCTACAAGTACAACAGCGACGTCCTCGGCGGCGGCAAGCCGGTGCTGACCGGCCCGCAGATCATCACCAAGGACCAGGCCTCCGCGCTGGCCGCGTACACCGAGCGGGGCACCCGATGAGCGCGACCGTGGAGAAGACGGCCGATGAAAGGATTCTTCAGACCTCGCCGCTGAAGAAGCTGCTCTCCCGTCCCGAGCTGGGCTCGGTGGTCGGCGCGCTCGCCGTCTTCGTCTTCTTCGCCGTCACCGCGGACGGCTTCCTCAACGCCTCCAGCCTCAGCACGGTCCTGTACGCCTCCTCGACCATCGGCATCATGGCCGTACCGGTGGCGCTGCTGATGATCGGCGGCGAGTTCGACCTGTCGGCCGGCGTCCTCGTGACGTCCTCGGCGCTGATCTCCTCGATGTTCAGCTACCAGATGACGGCGAACACCTGGGTCGGCGTAGGGGTGTCCCTCCTCGTGACCCTGGCCATCGGTGCCTTCAACGGCTTCATGCTCACCCGCACCAAGCTGCCCAGCTTCATCGTCACGCTGGGCACCTTCCTGATGCTGACCGGCCTGAACCTCGGCTTCACGAAGCTGATCGACGACACGGTCTCCACCAAGACCATCGCCGACATGGAGGGCTTCCCCAGCGCCCACGACGTCTTCGCCTCGACCTTCACGATCGGCGGCGTCGACTTCAAGGTCACCATCCTGTGGTGGCTGGGCCTGGTCGCCCTCGCCTCCTGGATCCTGCTGCGCACCCGCGCCGGCAACTGGATCTTCGCGGTCGGCGGCAACGAGGACGCGGCCCGCGCGGTCGGCGTGCCCGTGGCGAAGACCAAGATCGGCCTCTACATGGGCGTGGCCTTCGGCGCCTGGATCTCGGGCCAGCACCTGCTCTTCTCCTTCGACGCCGTCCAGTCCGGCGAGGGCGTCGGCAACGAGCTGATCTACATCATCGCGGCCGTCATCGGTGGCTGCCTGATCACCGGCGGCTACGGCAGCGCGATCGGCTCCGCCGTGGGCGCCCTCCTGTTCGGCATGACCAGCAAGGGCATCGTCTTCGCCGAGTGGAATCCCGACTGGTTCAAGTTCTTCCTCGGAGCGATGCTGCTCCTCGCGACCCTGCTCAACGCCTGGGTCAAGAAGCGCGCGGAGGCGACGACGTGACCGACGACACGAGCGATGACACGAACGACGGCATGAACGACGGCATGAACGACGACATGAACGACGACATGAACGACGGCATGAACGACGGCATGACGGACGACGCGACCGTGACCGCCGCGTGCACGCCGCTGGTCGAGCTGAACGGCGTCGGCAAGCACTACGGCAACGTCCGCGCCCTGGAGGGCGTCTCCCTGGAGGTCCACGCGGGCGGGGTCACCTGCGTCCTGGGCGACAACGGCGCCGGCAAGTCGACCCTGATCAAGACCATCGCGGGCCTGCACCGGCACGACGCCGGCACCCTGCGCATCGAGGGCGAGGACACCCGTCTCGCCTCCCCGCGCGAGGCCCTGGACCGCGGCATCGCCACGGTCTACCAGGACCTGGCCGTCGTCCCGCTGATGCCGGTGTGGCGCAACTTCTTCCTGGGCTCCGAGCCCCGCAAGGGCGTCGGCCCCTTCAAGCGGCTGGACATCGACTTCATGCGCCGCACCACCCGCGAGGCACTGCTGCGCATGGGCATCGACCTCCGCGACGTCGACCAGCCCATCGGCACCCTCTCCGGCGGCGAACGCCAGTGCGTGGCGATCGCCCGCGCGGTCCACTTCGGCGCGAAGGTCCTCGTCCTCGACGAGCCGACCGCCGCGCTGGGCGTCAAGCAGTCCGGTGTGGTCCTCAAATATGTGGCCGCCGCACGCGACGAGGGCCTGGGCGTCGTCTTGATCACCCACAACCCGCACCATGCGTACCTCGTAGGGGACAGGTTCGTACTGCTGCGGAGGGGCACGATGGTGGGCAATTACACACGGGACGAGATCACGCTGGACGAGCTGACCGAGCAGATGGCCGGCGGTTCCGACCTGGACGCCCTACGCCACGAACTGCAGCGGGCCTAGGGGGCGCGGGGCTGCGTCGATGTGCGGCTCCGCCGCGGGGCGCGATCAACCACGGCGCACCCGCGGACGGCGATGCTCGCGCACCCTCCCCTGCCCCGCGCGGCACTCAGCGTGAGCGTGCGGCAGAATCGACGAACGATGAGCACCTACCGCGACCTCACCGCCCCCATCGGCTCCCGCAGGGCCCCCGTGCTCCGTACGGTCGGCACCAGGGAACGCCGCTCCCACCTGACCGCACCCCGTGTGCCGACGGTCGGTATCGACATCGGCGGCACCAAGGTCATGGCGGGCGTCGTGGACGCCGACGGCAACATCCTGGAGAAGCTCCGCGCCGAGACCCCGGACAAGTCCAAGAGCCCCAAGGTCGTCGAGGACACCATCGTCGAACTGGTCCTGGACCTCTCCGACCGGCACGACGTGCACGCGGTCGGCATCGGCGCCGCCGGCTGGGTCGACGCCGACCGCAACCGCGTCCTGTTCGCGCCCCACCTGTCCTGGCGCAACGAACCGCTGCGCGACCGCCTGAGCGGCCGGCTCTCCGTGCCGGTCCTCGTGGACAACGACGCCAACACCGCCGCCTGGGCGGAGTGGCGCTTCGGCGCCGGCCGCGGCGAGGACCACCTCGTCATGATCACCCTCGGCACCGGCATCGGCGGCGCCATCCTGGAGGACGGCCAGGTCAAGCGCGGCAAGTTCGGTGTCGCCGGCGAGTTCGGCCATATGCAGGTCGTCCCCGGCGGGCACCGCTGCCCGTGCGGCAACCGCGGCTGCTGGGAGCAGTACAGCTCCGGCAACGCCCTCGTCCGCGAGGCCAAGGAACTGGCTGCCGCCGACTCGCCCGTCGCCTACGGCATCATCGAGCACGTCAAGGGCAACATCGGCGACATCACCGGCCCGATGATCACCGAGCTGGCCCGCGAGGGCGACGCCATGTGCATCGAGCTGCTCCAGGACATCGGGCAGTGGCTCGGCGTCGGCATCGCCAACCTCGCCGCCGCCCTCGACCCGTCCTGCTTCGTCATCGGCGGCGGGGTCTCGGCCGCCGACGACCTGCTCATCGGCCCGGCCCGGGACGCCTTCAAGCGCCACCTCACCGGCCGCGGCTACCGCCCCGAGGCCCGTATCACCCGCGCCCAGCTCGGCCCCGAGGCCGGCATGGTGGGCGCCGCCGACCTGGCCCGGCTGGTGGCCCGCCGGTTCCGCCGTGCCAAGCGCCGCCGGGTGGAGCGCTTCGAGCGCTACGAGCGCTACGCCCAGGCTCGCCGCGACCGGGACTCCGCATGACCGCCTCGCTGCCCCGCCAGGCCGCCCCGCCGGACGAGCCGCGCCGCCCCGCCGAGGACTCCCGGCACAGGGCCAGACGCCGCGCGCTCACCCTGCTGATCATCGGCCTGCTGATCGGCGTCCCGGCCGGCTACCTGGTGATCTCCGCCAACCAGAGCCGCAACAGCGGCAAGGACAAGGAGGCGAAGTACTCGGCGACCGGCCTCGTCGCGGGCTATCCGTCGAAGGTGCAGCGCCGCCTCTACCAGGTGACCGTCCCGCACCCCGCCGACCATGTCGCCTCCTACGAGACGAACAACTGGAAGACCAGCCGGCTCTACGTCCAGTTCCGCACCAACGACGCCGGTCTGGAAGGCTTCCTGCAGACCATGGGCGTACACCGGGACCAGCTGGAGAAGGGCGACATCGCCATCGGCGCCCGCGACCGGAAGGTCAGCGGCTGGCACTTCACCGGTCCCGGCCCCTGGTGGGGACTCACCCACGAGCAGAAGAACCCGGCACCCACCCAGGATGTCGTAGTGAACCTGTCCGACCCGGACAACCCGATGGTCTACGTCGTCTCCCGCACGGTGCCCTGAACACCGGCCGCGGCCGGTCGCCGGGGCCGATTGTCAGACCCCGCCCGTAGAGTCGAAGACGTCTGATCCGGCACATGGGCGGAAGGTGGCAGGACGTATGAGCGGGGGCACGGCCGCGGTGGCCGAGCGCACGGCAGACGCCGGGCGGACGGGGAGCGGGATCCCGGTGCGCCTCGCGTCCGTCTATCTTCCCGCGCCCCTCCCGCGCGAGGGCCGTATCGCCTTCTGGGACCCCGACGGAGGTGCCCTGCCCGCCGAAGCCGACGGCGCCACCGACGAGCTGACGGTCGTACGACGCCACGGTGCCACCGTCCGCCGCCGCCAGGTGCCCGCGCTGACCCTGCCGCTCGCCGAGGCCCTGCCGCTGCTGGTCGGGGCCCGCCGCGATCCGGCCGCCCATCCGGCCACGGCCTGCTGGGGCGCCGCCGCGCTGCACGCGCTGCGGCTGGTCGCGCGCGGCCGGCTGCTGCCGGGCCTGACCCCGGGCGGCCAGGACGCCTGGCGGGCGGGCCCACTGGAGCCCGGCGACATCGCGCACCTGCGCGCGGTGGCCGCGGCCCTGCCCCCGGAGGGCCACGCCGTGCCGCTCCCGGACCCCGGCCCGCTCCGGCTGCCCGAGCCGGAGGCCCTGATCCGCTCCTTCCTGGACGCGGTCGCCGACACCCTGCCCCGCACCCCGGCCGCCCCGTACACCTCCGGCCGGCCCTTCGCCGCCCGCGAGCCCGTGGCCCTGCCGCAGGCCCACGAGTGGGCGGCCGAGGTCGCCGCCGGCATGGACGCGGGCGTACGGATCTCGCTGCGCCTGGACCTGTCCGCCTACGACGTCTTCGACACCGGCGAGCACGACGGCGCCCGCGCCGCGGGAGCCGCCATCGTGCAGGTGCACAGCCTCGCCGACCCCACCTTGATGGCGGACGCCGCGGCCCTGTGGGCGGGGGAGGCCGACACGGCGTTCGGGCCCCGCGCGCGCGTGGACGCCGCCCTCGCCGTACGGCGCGCGGCTCGCGCCTGGCCGCCCCTGGACCGCCTCGCCGAGCAGGACGTGCCGGACGTCCTCGCCCTGTCCGAGGAGGAGCTGGGCGAACTGCTCGGCGTCGGCGCCACCCGGCTGGCCGCCGCCGGGGTCGCCGTGCACTGGCCCCGGGACCTCGCCCGCGATCTGACGGCCGCCGCCGAGGTCCGCCCCGCACCCGGCTCGGCGACCGACGGCACCGGCTTCTTCGAGAGCGAGGACCTGCTGCAGTTCCGCTGGCAGCTGGCGCTCGGCGGGGATCCGCTCAGCGAGGCCGAGATGGACACCCTCGCCGAGGCCCACCGTCCGGTCGTGCGACTCCGGGACAGCTGGGTGCTGGTCGACCCGGCCCTCGTCCGCAAGGCCCGCAAGCGCGAACTGGGCCTGCTCGACCCGGTCGACGCGCTGTCCGTCGCACTCACCGGCACCGCCGACGTCGACGGCGAGAGCGTCGAGGCCGTCCCCGTCGGCGCACTGGCCGTCCTGCGCGACCGCCTCACCGCCGGGCTGCGCCCCGCCGAGCCGCCCGCGGGCCTCGCCGCCACCCTCCGCGACTACCAGCTGCGCGGCCTGGCCTGGCTGGACCTCATGACCTCACTCGGCCTCGGCGGCTGCCTCGCCGACGACATGGGCCTCGGCAAGACCGTCACCCTCATCGCCCTGCACCTCAAGCGCGCCCGGACCGAGCCGACCCTCGTGGTCTGCCCCGCCTCCCTGCTCGGCAACTGGCAGCGGGAGATCACCCGCTTCGCCCCCGGCGTGCCCGTCTGCCGCTTCCACGGCCCCGACCGCACCCTGGACGGCCTCGACGGCGGCTTCGTCCTCACCACGTACGGCACCATGCGCTCCACCGCGACCCGCCTGGCCGAGGAACCCTGGGGCATGGTCGTCGCCGACGAGGCCCAGCACGTGAAGAACCCGTACTCCGCCACGGCCAAGGCGCTGCGCGCGATCCCGGCACCGGCACGCGTGGCGCTGACCGGCACACCGGTGGAGAACAACCTCTCCGAACTGTGGGCCCTGCTCGACTGGACCACCCCCGGACTCCTCGGCCCCCTCAAGTCCTTCCGGGCCCGCCACGCCCGTGCGGTGGAGAACGGCGAGGACCAGGAAGCCATCGACCGCCTCGCCCGCCTCGTCCGACCCTTCCTCCTGCGCCGCAAGAAGTCCGACCCCGGCATCGTCCCCGAACTGCCCCCCAAGACCGAGACGGACCACCCGGTGCCCCTCACCCGTGAACAGGCCTCGCTGTACGAGGCGGTCGTGCGCGAGTCGATGCTCGCCATCGAGACCGCCGAGGGCATCGCCCGCCGAGGCCTGGTCCTGAAGCTGCTGGGCGCCCTGAAGCAGATCTGCGACCACCCGGCGCTGTACCTGAAGGAGGAGGCACACATCGGCCGGCTCGCCCACCGCTCCGGCAAACTCGCCCTGCTGGACGAGCTGTTGGACACCCTGCTGGCCGAGGACGGCTCGGCGCTCGTCTTCACCCAGTACGTCGGCATGGCCCGCCTCATCACCGCCCACCTCTCCGCCCGCGCGATCCCGGTCGACCTGCTGCACGGCGGCACCCCCGTGCCGGAGCGCGAGCGCATGGTGGACCGCTTCCAGAACGGTGAGACCCCGGTCCTGGTGCTCTCCCTGAAGGCCGCCGGCACCGGCCTGAACCTCACCCGCGCGGGCCATGTCGTCCACTTCGACCGCTGGTGGAACCCAGCCGTCGAGGAACAGGCCACCGACCGCGCGTACCGCATCGGCCAGACCCAGCCCGTCCAGGTCCACCGCCTGGTCACCGAGGGCACGGTCGAGGACCGTATCGCCGAGATGCTCACCGCCAAGCGCGCCCTGGCCGACGCGGTCCTCGGCTCCGGCGAGGCGGCCCTCACCGAACTGACGGACCGTGAACTGTCCGACCTGGTCTCGCTGCGGAGGACGACGTGACGAGCGGGGAACAGCGCCCCGGCGACGCCGCCCGACGGGCGCTGCGGGAGGCGCGGCAGCGCGCGGAGGCCGAGCGGGCCGGGTCCGAACCGGCGGGACCCGAACAGTCGGCGTCCGAGAGGACGGAGACCGTACGGCCGGAGACCAGGCGGACCAAGTCCGCGAAGGAGCAGGCGGTGTCCGAGCCCGCTGTCGAGCGGGCCGGCGGCACCATGGAGCCGAGGCCCGCGGACGCCGTGCGGGCCGCTCTCCGGTCGGCCGTGCCGGCACTGCCCGCCCGGCCGGGCGCGGCCGGCGCGACCGGCGCGACCGACGAGAGCGGAGACCGTGCCGCATCTGGTGACAGCGGTACGACCGGTGCCACGGCGCAGTCCGTTGACACCTCTGGGCCCGGTGCCCCGGCGCAGTCCGTTGACGACGCGCCCGATGCCACGGCACGGTCCGAGGACGCGGGCGACCGGGACATGCCCGGGGCCGCGCACGCGGGACGGCCCGCGGGGCGCCCTGCCGACGTGGCCAGGGAAGCACTCCGGTCCGCCCGACGGGAGGCGCTGCGGGCCGAGGCCGAGGCGGCCGAGGCCGCCGCGCGCGGCAAGCGGACGGCCGAGCCCGGTACCCGGCGCGGCCCTCGCGCGAGCGGGAGGTCCGCCGCCCCCGCGCCGCACACGGCATCCGCCCCCGGACCGGACTCCCGGGCCGCCCGCGTCCAGGCCGCGCAGGACATGCGGCATTACCTGGCGAACGCCTTCCGGATGCCGAAGTGGTCCGACACCCCGGAGGAGGAGCCACAGACCCCGGAAACCACCGCTGACCCCACCGACAGCGCCCACAGCGCCGAGCCGCTTCCCGCGACCCCGGACCCGTACACCCCGCCCGCGACACCCGGCGACGGGCCGGTGTCCGCCTACGCACCCCCTGCCGCGACCACCCTCACCGACCCGCACCCGACGCCCTCGCACCCCGCGGCCTCCCCCCACGTGCCGCCCACCATGGCCACCCCGCACCGCGACACCGAACTGCGCCGCACCTTCCCGGCGTTCCCGCCCCGCGAGGCCGGTGCCGGGGACGTGCCGTTCGCGGCGACCTGGTGGGGCAACGCATGGGTGGCCGCGCTGGAGCGGGGCGCGCTGGACGCCAAGCGGGTGGCACGGGGCCGCTCCTATGCCGACCAGGGGCATGTCGACGCGATCACCGTGACACCGGGGCTCGTGCTGGCGTACGTGCGCGGGAGCCGGCCGCGTCCGTACCGCGTGCAGATGCGGGTCCGCACGCTGGAGGACGAGGGCTGGGCGCGGTTCCTGGACACGGCCGCCGACCGGCCGGGGCACATCGCCGCGCTGCTCGACAAGGAGCTGCCCCCGTCCCTCGCCGACTCGGGCGTCCCCCTGCTGCCCGGCCCCGGCGACCTGGCACCGCGCTGCAGCTGCCCCGACTCCGGCCACCCCTGCAAGCACGCGGCCGCGCTCTGCTACCAGACGGCACGGCTGCTCGACGCCGACCCGTTCGTGCTGCTTCTGCTGCGCGGCCGGGGCGAGAAGGACCTGCTCGACGCGCTGTCCCGGCGCAGTGCCGCCCGCGCGGCCCGCACCGCCCGGGAGCGCCAGCCGCAGTCCCTGCCCGGCGTACGCGCCGCCGACGTCCTCGCCCCCCGCCAACTCCCGCCGCTGCCACCGCCGTTGCCGGCACCCCCGCACCCCGAGCAACCACCGGTGTATCCGGCGGCGCCCGGCGGCCCGGACCCCTTCGCGCTCGACCAGCTGGCGACCGACGCCGCCGCCCGCGCCCACGCCCTGCTCGCCACCGGATGCGACCCGGTGGGCGAGCTGACCCTGTGGCAGGACGCGGTGCGGCTGGCCGCGGCCCGCCCCGGTTCCGGTCTCACGGCCACCACCCGCGCCCTCTACGCCACGCTCGCCACGGCCGCCGGCCGTACCCCGGCCGACCTCGCGCGTGCCGTAGCGGCCTGGCGGCAGGGCGGGCTCGCCGGACTGGCCGTCCTGGAGGAGGCCTGGGACCCGCCGGCCGGCCGCTTCGACCGGGCCCGCCCGCTGCTGCTCGCCGCCGACCTCCCGGCGTTCCGCCCCTGGCGCAACCACCTCACCCACCCCCGCGGCCATGTCCAGCTCAGACTCGGCCGCGACGGCCTGTGGTACGCCTACGAATCGGAGCCGGGCCAGGACGACTGGTGGCCCCGCGGCACGCCCGACCTGGACCCGGTGGGCGCGCTGACCGGGCTCGGCACACCGGACGACCTGTAGGGCTTGTCCGCCGGGGTCCCGCCGCCGGACCGGCCGGTCCGGTACGGGGAGCGGCCGGGCACGGCCGGTCGCGGCAGCGGTCGCGGAGTGCGCCGCATGATCCGTGTGGGTCCCGTGTGGTGGGACGGGGCGTGCGCCGGCGCCCGGTGGGCCGTTGGGCCGATGGCTTCATGACCGGCCGGATCGGCATCGGGCGGGCGGGGAGACGTGAGACCGGTGAGGGCGGGCAAGGGGCACACGGTGAGGGACCGGAGCGTACCGAGGACGGTGCCGGGCCGCATCGGCATGACGCTGGTCATGGTGTTCGTCGGGGTGTTGTTCAGCGGCCTCGGGATCGGCGGAGGCGTGGGTCTCGCCGGCGACCTGAAGTACTCCACGCGCCTCTCCGGCACCCGGGGCTGCTGAAGATGCACAGCTGCTCCACCTCGGGCACGGGCAGGCAGCGCCACACCGACTGCTTCGGCGTCTTCCGCTCCGACGACCACCGTGTGGTGAACCAGTTCGCCTCCATCGGCGAGTCCTACAAGGAAGGGACGGCGCTGCCCGTCCAGCAGGACGCGGGCGGCCACTGCTATCCGGTCGGGGTGGCCCCGACGGCCGGACGGCTGGCCGGGCTCTTCGCCTGCGTGGTGGCACTGGTGGCCGGCCTCTCCGCGTTGTGCGGTGCGTTCTCCACGGTGATGCCACGGCTGGGCGGCCGGATCGGCGCGGCGTTGTGGTCACCGGGGGCGGGGCGGATGCTGCGCCGGCTGCTCACGGTCTGCGGCATCGGGTTCGCCCTGTCCGGCCTGGTCGGTGTGATCGGCTGGCTGGCCATGCCCTGACGGTCCCGACGGTGCGGCGCCGGGCCTCGGCGAGCGGCACGGGCCGCGACCGAGCCTGTCCCCCGCCAGGATCTACACTCAGTTGGTAGCCGCAAGCAACGGAACGTAAGTGATGATCGGCACGGGCCGTCCAAGAGGCCGAGAGGGAGCCGTGCGCCGGTGGACCGTACGTACACGGGCCTCGGAGCCGGGCAGGGCCCGGACGGCGAGGTGAGGCAAGGAGATCCGCACGCATGACCACGTCCGCATCCCCGGCCCGCGGGGGAGCCACAGCGATATCCGGGTCGGCACCGCCGGCCGGCGGCAGGCTGACGCACCGTCAGATCATGACGATCCTCAGCGGCCTGATGCTGGGGATGTTCCTCGCGGCCCTCGACCAGACCATCGTCAGCACCTCGATCCGTACCATCGCCGACGATCTGCACGGCCTGAGCGCGCAGGCGTGGGTCACCACCGCGTACCTGATCACCTCCACCATCAGCACGCCGCTGTACGGCAAGCTGTCCGACCTCTACGGCCGCAAGCCCTACTTCCTGGCGGCCATCACGATCTTCATCGTCGGCTCGGCCGCCTGCTCGTTCGCCACCTCGATGACCGAACTGTCCGCGTTCCGGGCCTTCCAGGGCATCGGCGCGGGCGGCCTGATGTCGCTGGCGCTGGCGATCATCGGTGACATCGTCCCGCCCCGCGAGCGGGCCCGCTACCAGGGCTACATGCTCGCGATGTTCGGCTCCTCCAGTGTGATCGGCCCGCTGATCGGCGGTTTCCTGGCGGGCCGCAGCAGCATCCTGGCCATCGCCGGCTGGCGCTGGGTGTTCCTGGTCAACGTACCCGTCGGCATCGTCGCGCTGTTCGTCGTCGCCAAGGTGCTGAACCTCCCGCACACCCGGCGCGAGCACCGCATCGACTGGTGGGGCGCGCTCACCATCGCCCTCGGCGTGGTGCCGCTGCTGCTGGTGGCGGAACAGGGCCAGAGCTGGGGCTGGACCTCCACGAAGGCCTGCGTCTGCTACGCGGTCGGCGTGGTCGGCCTGATCGCCTGGGTCTTCGTCGAACGGGCCATGGGCGAGGAGGCCCTGATCCCGATGCGGCTGTTCCGCGGCGCGGTGTTCAGCAAGATGAGCCTGCTGTCCGTGCTCATCGGCATGGGCATGTTCGGCGGGATGATGATGATCCCGCTGTATCTGCAGATCGTGAAGGGCGTCAGCCCCACCAGGTCCGGCCTGCTGATGCTGCCGTTGATGGTCGGGATGATCGCCGGGACCATGGTGGTCGGCGGCATCATCCAGAAGACCGGCAAGTACAAGATCTTCCCGATCGTCGGCACCCTGCTGATGATCGCCGCCATGCTGCTGTTCCACTACCGGGTGGAGTGGAACACGGCACTGCCGGAGACCATGGCCTACATGGCGCTGTTCGGCATCGGCCTCAGCGGGTGCATGCAGATCCTGACCCTGGCCGTGCAGAACGCCGTCGAGCCCAAGGACATGGGCGTGGCGACCGCGTCGGCCACCTTCTTCCGCCAGATGGGCGGCACCGCCGGTACGGCGGTCTTCCTCTCCGTCCTCTTCAGCACCGTCGGCGACAAGATCAGCTCGGCCTTCCGGGCGGCCGCCGGAACGCCCGCGTTCCAGGCCGCGGTCCATGACCCGGCCGTGCGGGCCGACCCCGCGAACGCGCCGGTCCTGGAGATGCTCAAGCACCCCGGGGCGAGCGGCGGCAGCGGCTCGGGTGTGCTCGACGACTCCTCGTTCATCCAGCGGCTGGACCCGCGGCTGGCCCAGCCGTTCAAGGCCGGCTTCACCGACTCGATGCAGCTCGTGTTCCTCATCGCGGCGGCCGTGACGGTCCTGGCCTTCCTGGTCGCGGTGTGGACCAAGGAGGTGCCGCTGCGCCAGGTCTCCGGACTGGAGGCACGGGCCGCGGAGGAGAACGGCGACCCGGCTCCGGCCACGACGACCACCCCCGACCCGGCCGCACCCACCGCGGTCGCCGAGCGGCCCGCCCCCGCGGACCCGGTCGCACCTACCACCGCCGAGTCCGCCGCCGGCCGTGCCCCCGAGCAGCCCGCCGCCGCACCGGCATCCGGCGGGAGCCGGACCGCCGCCGGGCCGCCGGCCGACAGGTTCGAACCCGAGCCGGGCGCTTCGCGGTACGGCGTCCGCGGCCGGGTGCTGGACGGCGCGGGCGGGCCGGTGCCGCAGGCCGTGATCACCTTGATCGACATGGGCGGCCGGCAGCTCGGCCGTGCCGTCAGCGGCGCGGACGGGGCCTACGCCCTGGCCGTCACCGGTCCCGGCACCTATGTGCTGATCGGCGCCGCCGGTTCGCGGCAGCCGCAGGCCGTCACGGTGCCGGTCGGCGAGGAGCCGGTCGAGTGCGACTTCACGCTCGGCGGCACCGTCGCCCTCACCGGGTCCGTCCGCGACGCCGCCGACGGACACCCGCTGCCGGGCGCCCTGCTGGTCGCCACCGACGTACGCGGAGAGGTCGTGGCGCGCGGCAGCTCGGCCGCCGACGGCGCCTTCGTGCTCGCCGACCTGGTCCCCGGCGGCTACACGCTCGTGGTGAACGCGCCCGGACACCGTCCGGCCGCCCTCGCGGTCGACGTCGTCCCCGGAGCCGCGGACAGCTGCGAGATCCGGCTCGAACCGGGCGCCCGGCTGCACGGCGTCGTCAGCACCGCCACCGGCGACCCCCTCGACGAGGCCAAGGTCACCCTGCTGGACTCGGCCGGGAACGTGGTCGGCACCACGATCACCGGACGCGACGGCGCGTACGGGTTCACCGACCTGGACGGCGGCGAGTACACCGTCATCGCCAGCGGCTACGCCCCCGTCGCCGCCTCGGTCCGCCTGGACGGCAGCGGCATGAGCGGCTTCGACCTCGAACTGTCCCACCAGGAGGAGTCCCGGTAGCGGAAGCCGGCGCGGCCCTCAGTTCCCCCGCTCGGGGCTGCCGAGAGTGAGGCGGGCCGTCCGCGCCGCGTCGCACACAGGTTCGGCCAACTGTGTGGGGCCCACCGTCACGTTCAAGCCACTCCCGGCGAACAGCGGGACCCCGGGTCCGGCGGCGATACAGGCTACGGCTGCCCGATGGGGCATGGATCCGAGCTGTCCGCCTGACCCGGCATCCGACGGGATGACCGTCCACCGCGAGGGGAACGCCATGGAAAGCAGACCCGCCACCGTCAACCGCACGGCCGCCCGCGTCACCGAGCGGGCCCGCCGCACCCCGCCCGCGACGGCATGGCAGCGCAGGGCGGCGTTCACCGCATGCGTGTGGATGGTCGTGTTCGCGGCGTTCCACTGCTACTGGGCGCTGGGCGGCACCATCGGGCTGCCACCGGGCGAATCCCTGGTCGACAACAGGCCGTTGTTCGTCATCGACCTGATCGCCATACCGATGAACCTGGGCGGGGCCGCCCTCGCGCTCGCCCTGGTGCAGCGCTGGGGACTGTTCTTCCCGCGCCGCCTGATGCTCTTCGGGGTCTGGGGCTGCGCACTGCTCATGGTCGGCCATGCCGCGCCCTCGATGGTGGACCTGGCGGTGTTCCTCACCGGTCAGCGCGGAAAGCCGCTGACCGGCGAGGACCGGTTCAGCGTCCTCGTGTACGAGCCCTACTGGATGCTCGGCGGCCTGCTGTTCACCGCCATGGCCCTGGCCTTCCAGCGGCGCACCCGGCCATCGGCCGCGGCCGGCCGGAACCTCGCCGGCCCGTCGGCACGAGCGTGAGGACCACCCCGATGGGCCTCAGCCGGTGCGGCCTTGCCCGGCGACGTGCGCGAGCGGCTGCCCCAGCCGCAGGTTCCAGCGTCCTGACCGGCCGCTGAGTTCGGTCGCGGTCAGGGGAGGCACGTCGAGGCGCCAGAACGCCGGCCCCGGTGCGTCAAGTACCCGCACGGCCACGGCCCGTACGATCTCCGGTTCCACCACGGCCACGGTCCGGCCCGACCACCGGGCGGCCTCCGCGAGCCAGGCGGCGACTCGGTCGCCCAGGGCGCACACCGACTCCCCGCCGTGCGGGGCGGACGCGGGATCGGCCAGCCACCGGGCGACCGCGTCCGGCTCGGCGGCGGCGACCTCGTCGAGTGTCCGCCCCCGCCAGCGGCCCATGTCGAGTGCCGCCAACTCCGGTGCGCAGACGGGTTCGAGGCCGAGGGCGGCCGCGGTCTCACGGCACCGGACGGTGGGAGAGGCCATCACTCGGTCACTGCCCGGAAGCAGGCCGGCGGCCGAGCGGGCGCGGTCCGCCGCGGTCGCGTCGAGCGGACACCCGTCGTCGAAGCGGGCCTCGCGCAGCGACCGGCTCATCGCCGCTGAGATCAATGTCACTCGACTGGTCATGTTCATGTTCCCGTGTCCAACTGGTGCCTCAACAAAGGGCTCTGGGGGTAGTGCGGCGCATCGGATGCGCTTGAGCGCCGCTGTATGCGCCCTTGGCCGGATCCCTCCCTCGCGGTACCTTTCTGGTCGTTGTTGACGACGGCACGGCGGAAGTCGGTGGGAATCCGGCACGGTCGCGCCACTGTAAGCCCAGCGCGAGCCGTCCCCGAGCGGGACGGCGAAGGCCGGGCAAGTCAGACCCGCATCCGTCGTCGTGTGCACCACCGAGACGGGACGCGAGTTCCCCAGGAGGGTCCTGCCATGGCGCAGTCCGCTGTTCAGCCCACGACCACGCCCGCCGCCGTACCGGCGAAGCTGCCGATCTCGGCGATCGCCCCGTGGGCGGTCTTCTTCGGCATCCTGATGATGGTTCTGCTCTACTTCGTCGGCGCCGAGCAGGGCGCCACCTCGCTCGTGTCCGGCGAGAGCGTCCACGAGTGGGTGCACGACGCCCGCCACCTGCTCGGCTTCCCCTGCCACTGACGGCGACGGGGCAGCGTACGCGTCCATGAACTCGGCAACCGTAAGAAACCTCCTGGTGCGTGGCATGCTCGCGGGGCTCGCCGCGGGCCTGCTCGCCCTCGTCGTCGCCTACTTCCTCGGCGAGCCGCGTGTCGACTCGGCCATCGCCTACGAGGATGCGCACTCCCACGAGCACGGCATGGAGATCGTCAGCCGCTCGATGCAGTCCACCGGGGGCCTGGCCACCGGCGTCCTCGTCTACGGCGTGGCGTTCGGCGGCATCGCCGCCCTCGCGTACTGTTTCGCGCTCGGCCGCATCGGGCGGTTCGGCCCGCGCGCGAGCGCGCTGCTGCTGTCCGCGGCGGGCCTGATCGCCGTCTACGTCGTGCCGTTCCTCAAGTACCCCGCCGGCCCGCCGTCCGTGGGCAACCCCGACACCATCGGCCGGCGCACGACGCTGTACTTCCTGATGATCCTGCTCAGCGTGCTGCTGGCGATCGCCACGGTGATTCTGGGCAAGCGCCTCGCACCACGCCTGGGCAACTGGAACGCCACGGTCGCGGCAGGGGCGTTCTTCGTCCTGGCCGTCGGTCTGGCGTACGCGTTCCTGCCGGCCGTCAACGAGGTCCCCAAGGACTTCTCGGCCACCCTGCTCTGGCAGTTCCGGCTGGCGGCCCTCGCCATCCAGCTGACCCTGTGGACCGCCTTCGGGCTGATCTTCGGGCTGCTGGCCGAGCGGGTGCTCGCGCCCCGGCCGGCCGAGGCGAGGAAGAAGGACTCGGCTCAAGGGGCCACTGCCGTGACCCGCTGAGGCCGAAGAGCGCACGATCGCAGGCCCCGACCCGCACACCGGTCGGGGCCTGCTCGGCGTTTCACGGGCCGGCCTCCAGTAGCCCCACGATGTCGCGCAGGTTGTGCTCGAAGAGCGGTCCGGGATCGGTCAGGGCGAAGTCGAGATGTCCGAACACCTCCATGGACACCATGCCGTACAGGCGGGACCAGGCGAGGACGAAGACGTAGAGCGCCTCCAGGGGCGGCTCGGAGCCGATGTGCTCCCGCAGCTCCTCCAACTGGGGGAGCCAGTCCGGGTCGAGGGCGCCCGGCTCCGGCAGCGGGACGGTGCCCGCCCGCCAGAACTCCATCATCAGGCCGACGAAGACGCCGCCGAAGCGCCAGCTGGCGGTGTGGCAGGGGTCGCCCGGTGCGCAGTCGGCGTCGGGGATCGGCTTGCTGAAGACGAGGGTGAACTCCGGCCTGTGGCTCAGCGCCCAGGCCCGCAGCGCTCGTGCGGTGGCGGTGAAGCGGCCGCCGGGGGACTGCTCGGCCGCCCGGTCGCGGGCGTGCTCCAGGGCGGCGGCCAGCTCTTCGTAGAGGGACGCGGTGAGTGCCTGCACCAGCTCGCGGTGGTCGGCGTAGTAGCGGTAGAGCCCCGGAGCGGTCATCCCCATCTCGCGCGCGATGGCACGGAGCGAGACGGCGGCCGGGCCCTCGGCCACCAGCAACTGCCGGGCATGCCCCAGGATCTCGGACTTCGTCTCGGCGCGCTGGCGCTCCCGCGCCTCTTCGCGCTGCTGTGCCCTCCGTGTCGATGCCGGGGCGAACTCGCTGCTCACGGACGTGTCTCCTGCTCTCCTGTGGCGCCGCCGGTCAGCCCCCACTTGACAATGTTAACGCCGATCACCTCTAGTAAACGCCGTAAACCTGAGGCGAGATCGGGGAACCGCTGCCATGAAGACCACCATCGTCCTGACCCACACCTTCACTCCGGCTTGGCTGGCGCTGTCCCGCGAGGAGCGGAACGCGATGGCGGCAGCGCACATCCATCCCGTGTTCGCCAAGTACGCCGACCGCGTCTCGGCCCGCTTCTTCGACGCCGAGGCATTCACCACCGCCTTCTCCGACTTCGCCCTGCTGGAGACCGAAGACCTCAAGGCGTACTACTTCCTCGTCGAGGAGCTGCGCGACTCGCCGCTGATCGCGCAGGGCTACCTGGTCATGAACGACATCTTCATGGGCGTCGAGGCCGGGTTCCAGGCGTTCGAGGCGCAGGCCGGCGCGGGCGCCGGTGAGGTGACGCATGGCTGACACGTCCACCGGAGCCGCCGTTTCGCGGCCCCGTCCATGGCCCCTCACGCTGCTGCGCGCCGCTTCTCTGCTGTTCGTCTTCGACACCCTCCTCCAGGCCGCCCTGGCGGGCCTGTTCATCACAGGTGACGTGCGCTTCCTCGACCTGCACGCGGCCAACGCGCAGTTGCTCGCCTCCGTCTCCCTCGTGGAGGCCGTGGCCGCCCTGCTGGTGTGGCGCTCGACGCGGGGTCCGGCCTGGCCCTTCGCGCTCGCGGTCGCACTGGTCGTGCTGGTCGGCGCGCAGATGGGGCTGGGCGCGGCCCGGATGCTGGGCGGCCATGTCCCGCTCGCCCTCGGGGTGTTCGGTGTGGGTGTGGCGCTGTGCTGCTGGGCGTGGACGTACAGGTCCGGGAAGGGCGTGGACGGGTGACGTCACGTCGACGATTCCTGGGGCTCGCGGCGGGCGGCACCGCCGGACTCGCCATACCCGCCGCGGCGGCGGCGTACGAGAGGTGGGCGGGCGAACGCACCGGAACAGTGCTCTCCAGCAGGATCCGGCCGCCCCGGCGGTTCGCGGTGCCGCTGCCCGTGCCGCCGCGCGCCCGCCCGTCCCGCACCACCGGCGGTACCGACTCCTACGACATCACCCAGCGCGAAGGGTCCGTCGAGATCGTGCCGGGTCTGCGGACGACCGTCTGGGGCTACGACGGCATCTTCCCCGGCCCCACCTTCACCGCCCGCAGCGGCCGCAGGACACAGGTACGGGTCCTCAACAAGCTGCCCGTGCCGACCTCCCTGCACCTGCACGGTGGCGTCACCCCACCGCACTCGGACGGCTACCCGACCGATGTGCTCGTACCGGCACGGTGCGGCGCCGGCTCCGCGGCCAGGGGCATGACCCACGGCATGGGGAGCACGCACGCCCCGGCGTCCGACTGGACGGTCTCGGAGGGCTACAAGACCTACACCTACCCGATGAACCAGCGGGCCGCGACGCTCTGGTACCACGACCACCGCATGGACTTCAGCGCCCCGCAGGTCTGGCGCGGCCTGGCCGGGATGTTCCTCGTCCACGACCAGGAGGAGGACGCCCTGCCGCTGCCCGGCGGCGAGCGGGACATCCCCCTGATGATCTGCGACCGCTCCTTCGAGGAGGACGGCTCCTTCCGGTACCCCGGCCGCGCGCCGGCCCGCACCGGCACCCCGGGCGTCCAGGACGCCTATATGGACGGCGTCCTCGGCGACGTCCAGCTGGTGAACGGTGCCCCCTGGCCCGAGGCGGAGGTCTCCGCGACCCGGCACCGCCTGCGCCTGCTGAACGCCTCCAACGCCCGCCGCTACCACCTGGTTCTGCGCCGGGAGGACGGGGGCACGCTCCCCTTCGTACAGGTCGGAGGCGACGGTGGCCTGCTGGCCGCGCCCCAGCGTCTGGACGGCATCCCCATGGCGCCCGGGGAACGCTTCGACGTGGTCGTGGACTTCGCCGACTGCCCCCTGGGCAGCGCTGTCACCCTGGTCAACACCCTGGCGGACGGCCGCATGCGCCAGGTGATGCGGTTCCGGGTCGCCCGCAGGGAGAAGGACGCGAGCCATGTCCCGGCCCGCCTGTCCCGGTACGCCGCCTTGCGCCCGGCGTCGGCCGTGGCCACCCGGCACTTCGACTTCCGCCGCTCCGACGACGCGTGGACCGTCAACGGCCGCCCCTTCAGCACCTCGGAGATCCTGGCCCGCCCGCGCCTCGGCACCGTCGAACGCTGGCGGTTCACCAGCGACTTCCACCACCCCGTGCACATGCACCTGGCGCACTTCCAGGTCCTGTCCCGCGGCGGCCGGGCGCCCGAGCCCACCGACGCCGGCTGGAAGGACACGGTCGACGTCCGCCCGTACGAGGTCGTGGACGTGCTGGTCCGCTTCCGCGGCTACCGCGGCCGGTATCTGCTGCACTGCCACAACCTGGAGCACGAGGACATGGCGATGATGGCGAACTTCCAGGTGACCTGACCGGCCGCGCCTCGGCGGCTCCTCAGGAGCGGGCGCAGACCGCCTCCCGGTGCGTGCGGGTCACGGCGTGGCGCAGGCGGACCACGGCGTCGAGCCCGCCGCCGGCGGCGGGCTCCAGGGTGACCTCGCCACCGCTGGCGCGGGTGAGCTGCCGGACCATCGGCAGGCCGAGACCCGTGCCGTCATGGTCGGCATCAGGGGCCCGCCAGAACCGATCGAAGGCCCGGTGCCGTTCGGTCTCGGTCATACCGGGCCCCTGGTCGGTCACATGCAGCTCGGCCACGGCCGGTGTGCGGCAGCCCTCGCCGGAAGCGCTGACGACCGCCAGCGTGATGACGGTTCCCGGTGGGGACACGCGCAGCGCGTTGGAGAGCAGGTTGTCGATGATCTGCTCCAGCGCACCCGGCAGCGCCCACACCCGGACGGCCGTCGCTCCGGAGACGACGAGGCCGACCTGCTGTTCGTCGGCGAAGGCCGCCCAGATGGCGGCACGATCGGCGACGACGGCGTCGAGATCGACGGCCTCCGGCCCGATCGCGGAGTTCTCCACTCTGGCGAGCGCGAGCAGCCCCTGCACCATACGACTGAGCCGCTCCAGCTCCCCGAGCGCTTTGTCGAGGCTGTCCTGGGCGCAGGGAGCGAGGTGCGGCTCGAAGTTCTCCAGCCGCAGACGCAGTGCGGTCAGAGGGGTCTTCAGCTGGTGCGACACATCGGAGGCGAACGCCTGCTGCGCCTGCAGCACATGCTGGAGCCGGGTCGCGGTTCTCGTGAACGACGCGGCCAGGCGGCGCAGTTCCGGCGGTCCGTGATCGGTTGCCGGGGGATCGGTGATCCGGCCCTCGGCGAGTTGGGCGGTGGCGCGTTCCAGGGCCCGGACGGGGCGGGTGATCGAGCGGGCGAGCGCGAACCCGATCAGGGTGACGGCGGCCAGGACCCCCAGCCCGACGACGCCGAGAGCCAGCCAGGTGGCATGGACCTTCGTCCTGAGCGGACCCAGCCCGTACACGGTCCGCACCACACAGGGGACGGTGGCGCCGGAGCCGCCCGGCACGGTCACGAAGAGGACTTCGCCGCCGGTCGAGGAGTCGCTCCGGGTACCGACGGCCGGGTGATCGCGCAGTGCGGCGGCGATGTCCGGCTCGGCCGACAGATCCTTGCCGACCAGGGCGCGGGCAGCCGTGTCGGTGAGCACCACGCCCTGGTGGCCGGCGACCAGCACGCGGCTGCCGGTTCGCCGCCCGTAGGCGCGAGCCAGCCCGGGGAGATCGGCCGCCAGCCCGCGCTCCGTCTTCTCCTCGCAGACCTCGGCGAGCGTCATCGCCCCCTGCTGCGCGGCGTGCGAGAAGCGGGCCAGCTCACTGCGGGCGTAGAAGACGCCGAACGGCACCTCCAGCGCGAGCAGGACGAGCAGTATGAGGCTCAGATGGCTGAGCAGCAGGCGACGCGTCACCGGGGTCCTCCGCCGGGGGGCGGCACCGCGCCGGACGCGGTGTCGCACTGTGCCGGAAGGACCAGGCGGAAGCCGATTCCGCGGATGTTCTCGATCCAGGAGGAGTCGCCGAGTTTGCGGCGCAGCGCGGCGATGTGGACGTCCAGGGTCTTGGTGGGGCCGAAGTAGTTCGGCTCCCAGGCCGTGTCGAGGATCTGCTGACGGGAGCAGACCGCTCCGGGATCCTCCGCGAGGCACGTGAGCAGGTCGAACTCCTTGGGCGCAAGGGCGATGGGCGACCGGTGCAGATGGACCTGCCGGGTACGGCGGTCGATGGTCAGCGGGCCGATCCTCTGGACATGGGACGCCCCGGGCTGTGACAGGTCGTCCGAGGGTTCCGCCCCCTCGCGACGCGTGGCCGGCACGGGCGGGCGGGTGCGTCGGGTGACGGCACGGATCCGGGCGACAAGTTCCCGCACGCCGAACGGTTTTGAGACATAGTCGTCGGCGCCCAACTCCAGGCCGAGCACCCGGTCCACCTCGTCGTCCCTGGCAGTGATCATGATGATCGGGACCGACGAGCGGGCCCGGAGCGCACGGCAGACGTCGATCCCGTCCATGTCGGGCAGCCCCAGGTCCAGCAGGACCATCGCCGCCTCCGGCGCGGCTAGGCCTTCGGCCCCCGTTCTGGCGTTCTCCACGGTGAACCCGAAGCGGCGCAGTCCCTCCGCCAACGGCCCGGCCACCCGGTCGTCGTCCTCGATGAGCAAGACACGCATGCCGAAAGGCTCACAGACGCCGGCCGGAGCATGCGGCGCAAACGCCGGAACCTCCCCCGAGCCGGTGATCCTCCACGGACGGCGTAACCGCCGAGGCCCGGCGTGACGGCGGCGACATCCAGCACGCCGACAGCGCGGTGAAGCGTGGTGCAAGGAGAGAGTTAAGAGGCGTCCAGCCGGCCCGGTCGCCTCCGAAAGCCGATACCTCCGCTGTATTTGCGCTGGCCATCCACTTGATCGCCGTCCCGTAGCGTCGATCCCACGGCCGGTGCCACCGGAGCACCGGCCGCCTCACGCCCCCCACAAGCACCTGGGACACCCATGCCCCTCGATGAACTGCGCCGTACCCGCCCGGACCTGGTGGAGCCCTTCACGGCCGCGCTCCCCGGAGCACGGGCCACCGTGCTGGGGCGGCTGTGGGGCGCCTTCGCACGAGAGCCCCTGCCCGGTGTGGCCGGGCACCGCCGCGAGCCCGGCGCCCTGGTGGTCGAGCTGCGGCGGGGTGGCTCACTCTCGGCGGCCGAGTCCTGTGCACGGCCGTTCGCCGAGACGCCCGAAGACTTCACCGTGTCCGGGCCCGAGGGGCCGATCAGCCGGCCGGCGGAGCTGCTCGCACAGCTGGGCCTGCGGACCCCGGCGGCGCAGCGACTGGCGGCCGAGCTGGACAACAGCGTGGTCAACCTGGCCCTGGCCAGAGCCGCGAACGCGGGCCGGACGGCCCCGCCGAACGACTCGGCGGATGCCGAGCAGGCGGTGGTCGACGGCCACCCGCAGCACCCCTGCTGCCGCACCCGTACCGGCATGTCCGTCACCGACGTGCTCGCCTACGCCCCCGAGCACCACCCGGTCGTCCGGCTGGCGCTGCTCCGGGTCCCCGCCGATCGCTGGCAGGGGGCCGGCGGCTGGCCACGGGAACTGCGCGACGGCGACACGATCCTGGTCCCACTGCACCCCTGGCAACGGGACCATGTGCTCGCGCGCCACCCCGGCCTGGACGTCGCAGGGGAATCGATCCCGGCCCGGCCCCTGCTGTCGCTGCGCACCCTGGCACCGCTGGACGTGCTGCCGGGCTGCCACGTCAAGACGGCGCTCGACGTGCAGGTCACCAACTACCGGCGCACCATCTCGCCGGCCGAGGTCGCCGACGGGCCCCCGCTGTCCGACCTGGTCTCGGCCGTCCTCGACAAGGCCGGGTACGGCCGCAGCCTCGGCATCCTGCGTGAGCTGGGCGGCGGCGCGGTGTGCGTGGGCGGACAGCCCTCCGCGAGCCTGGCCGCGATGATCCGCGAGTCGACCGAGTGCCACCTCGACGCCGGGGAGATCGCGGTGCCGCTCACCGCCGTCCACGCGACAGGAGCCGCCGTCGTGTCGGGAGATCCGGTGCGCTGGCTGGCGGACCTCGCGGGGCTCGTGCTGCCGCCCGCGCTGACGCTGCTGTCCATGGGGGTGGCACTGGAGGCGCACGGCCAGAACACCCTGGTCGTGCTGCGCGACGGGCGACCGGTGCGGGTGCTGTACCGGGACCTGGACGGCGTCCGCGTCAGCCCCCGCCGCCTGGCCCGCTGCGGCTTCACGCTGCCGCCGCTGCTCGGCACCCGCGCCGGGGACGACACGCACGCACTGCACACCAAACTGTTCGGCGCACTGATCAGCGGAGTCTTCAGCGAGCTGGTCGACGTCCTGGCGCGGACCCGAGGGGCCGAGCCCCCGGCGCTGTGGGGCGCGGTGGCCGAGGCCGGCCGCCGGGTGTACGCCGACCTGCCGCACCAGGAGGACGCGGCGGCGTTCTTCGGCGACTCGATGCCGTTGAAGGCGACCATCGCCATGCGCCTGGCCGAGAACCCGGGCAAGGCCCGCTGGACCTCCGTTCCCAACCCGTTGGCCCTGTGCCGTTGAGATCCGGCACCGATCGTTGTCCACCTGGAGCGACCGCATGACCACCGGCACCGCCCCCGACACCGGGCTCGCCACCACGACCGGCACCGCGCCGGCCACCGAACCGACCCGGACCGCCGACGCCGTCACCGCCCACACGCTGCTCAACTGCCTGATCCGCGAGGTGTCCGGGCCCGAGCACCAGGTGACGGTCGACGACGGCCGTCTCCTGCTGCGCCTGCCCCGCCGGGGCCTCCTGCTGCGTTCCACGCTGCGCCGGGTCTCGCTGATCGGGGCGCACCGCTTCCAGGGCCCGGTACAGCGGCTGGACAACGGCGCCTGGGTGACGGTCGGCTGGCGGGAACTGGCCGGTTACATCCGGGACGAACTGGAACTGCGCACCGGTGTCACCAACGAGGAGTTCCTGCCGCAGGTCGCCGACAGCCGGCAGACGATCCGCACCACTCTTGAGGAGCGGGCCCACGCCCCGCTTCCCGCGGACCCGTACCTGGCGTCGGAGCAGTCCCTGGTGTTCGGCCACCGCTTCCACCCCACTCCCAAGGCCCGCACCGGCGACCCGGTGGACTGGCTGGCGTACGGCCCGGAGACCGGCGCGCGCTTCCGCCTGCGCCACCTGGCGGTGCGCCGTCATCTCGTCCGCCAGGAGGGCGAGTTGGGCGAGATGGACGCGCTGTGCCCGACGGTCGAGCCGGGGTGGACGATACTGCCGGTGCATCCATGGCAGTACCGGCTGCTGCGGGAGCACGACCGGCTGCGCGAGGCGATGGCGGCCGGCGATGTCGTCGACACCGGGGTGAGCGGGCCGGAGCTGGTGCCGACCGCGTCGGTGCGCACGCTGTACGACCCCGACGCCGACACCTTCCTGAAGTTCAGCCTGAACGTCCGCCTCACCAACTGCGTGCGCAGGCACGCCCGTTACGAACTGTCCGGCGCCGTCGCCCTCAACCGTCTGCTCCAGCCCGTCTTCGCCGGGCTGGCCGGCCGCTTCCCGGGATGCGCATTCCTGGCCGAGCCCGGCTACCGCACCCTCGACACCGCCGGCGACACCGCCCTGCTGGAGGGCCTCGGCGTCATCGTCCGCTCCGGCCTGCGCCACCACCTGCGTCCCGGGGTGACACCGCTGCTCGCCGCCGCGGTGGCGGACGAGTACCCGACCGGTACCGCCCATGTCTCGCACCTGCTCGCGCTCGGCGACGGGGACGTCCTGGCCTGGTGGGACGCATACCTGCGGCTGCTGCTGCCACCGGTGCTGGCCGCCTACTTCGAACACGGCGTCGTCCTGGAACCCCACCTGCAGAACGTCGTCGTCGGCGTGCACGCGGACGGCACCCCGGCGCAGATGCTCTTCCGCGACCTGGAGGGCACCAAGCTCCTGCCCGGGCCTCATCGGCGCACCCTCGGCGACCTGCCGGACGACGTCCGGGGCCCCCTCACCTACGATCCCGAACACGGCTGGAACCGGGTCGCCTACTGCCTCCTGGTCAACCACACCGCCGAACTGCTCAGTGCCCTGGCCGACCTCGACCCGACGCTGGAACCCGCCCTCTGGGGACTGGTCCGCGACCACCTCGACGCCTACGCCCGCGCCGCCGCACAACCGCCGCGCCTGCGGGCCCTGCTGTCCGGCGTACCGCTGCCCGCCAAGGCCAACCTCCTGCTGCGCTGGTCCCGCAAGGCCGACCGGCACGCCACCTACGTCCCCCTGCCCAGCCCGCTCGGCGCGGACTTTCCCCGCGAGGTGATCCGGTGAGGCCCGCACTGCTCGACCTGGTCGGCCGGATGACCGACGACGACCTGCCCGCCTACGTCTACGACCTGCCGGGCCTGCGCGAGCACGCGGACGCGATCCGGGCCGCCCTGCCGGACCGTGTCGAGCTGCTCTACGCCGCCAAGGCCAACTCCGACCCCCGGATCCTGAAGACCCTGGCCGGGCACGTCGACGGGTTCGAGGTGGCCTCCGGCGGCGAACTGAGCCATGTCCGCGGGCTCGTGCCCGACGCGCCGATCGCCTTCGGAGGCCCTGGCAAGACGCAGCAGGAGCTGACCTGTGCGCTGGCGGCCGCGGTGGAGCGCCTGCATGTCGAGAGCGAACACGAACTGCGCCTCGTCACCGCCCTGTTGGGCGACCGGAGCGTCGACGTCCTCCTGCGCGTCAACCTGCCCGTCGACCTCGGCCAGGTCGCCCTCGCCATGGGCGGGCACCCCAGCCCCTTCGGCATGGACCCCGCGCAGCTGGACCGCTGCCTGGAGCTGATCGCCGCCGATCCGCGCATCCGGCTGCGCGGCCTCCACCTCCACCTGGCCAGCGGACTCGACGCACGGGCCCAACTGGCCCTCGTCGACACCATCCTGGCCTGGGCCGGGGACTGGGCCCAGGAGCGCCGGGTCGCCCTGGCCGAGGTCAACGTCGGCGGGGGAATGGGTGTCGACTACGCCCGTCCCCACAAGCTGTTCGACTGGTCCGCCTTCGGCGCGGGACTGCGCCGGATCCTGGCCCGCCACCCGCACCTTGCGCTGAGGATCGAACCCGGCCGCTCGGTCAGCGCCTATTGCGGCTGGTACGTCACCCAGGTCCTGGACATCAAGTGCAGCCGCGGGCAGTCGTTCGCCGTGCTGCGCGGAGGCACCCACCATCTGCGCACCCCGGCCGCGAAACAGCACGACCAGCCCTTCGAGGTGATCCCCGACGACGTCTGGCTCCGGCCCTGGGCCCGCCCGGAGGCCCGTGCCGAGCCGGTGACGCTCGTCGGCCAGCTGTGCACGCCCAAGGACGTCCTGGCCCGCAACGTCCCGGTCGAACGGCTGCGCGTCGGCGACCGGGTCGCCTTCGCCATGGCCGGCGCCTACGCCTGGAACATCTCCCATCACGCGTTCCTCATGCACCCCCGCCCCACCTTCCACCATGTCGACGAAGCCGACGCGCCCACCACGGGCGCGTACGCCCGTCAGCCGTCATGAGCGGGGGCTCCCGTATGCCGGTGACGGCCGTACTCACCGCCCGGAACTTCCGTCGCTATCTGCTCGGGCAGCTCACCTCCAACATCGGCACCTGGATGCAGCGTGCCGCCCAGGACCTGCTCGTCCTCCACATCACCGGCAACAGCGGCAGCGCGGTCGGCGTCGTGACCGCACTGCAGTTCCTGCCCCAGACCCTGTTCGGCCTGATGGGAGGCGTCCTCGCCGACCGGTACCCCAAGCAGCGGCTGCTGCTGCTGACACAGACGGCCATGGGGGTGCAGTCACTTCTGCTCGGACTGCTCGACGTCACCGGCGCGGTGAACCTGGCGTCCGTCTACGCGCTGGCCCTCGCCCTCGGCACCGCCACCGCCGTGGACAGCCCCGCCCGCAACGCGTACATCTCCGAACTGGTCGCCCGCGAGTGCGTGGCCACCGCGGTCAGTCTGAACGCCGCCCAGTTCAACGTGGCCCGCATCCTCGGCCCCGCCCTCGCGGGCCTGGCCGTGGCCGCGTTCGGCACGGGCCCGGTGTTCCTCGTGAACGCCGCCTCGTACCTGGCCGTGCTCTACGGCCTGTTCACCATCCGTACGGACGAGCCGGTCGAACCCGTCGAGCCCGTCGAGCCGAACGACCGCGGCCGGTCCCGGCCCGGGCGCCCCCTGCTGCGTGACGCCTTCCACGTCATCGCCTCCACCCCGGAACTGCTCCTGCCGATCACTCTCATCGCCGTCGTCGGCACCTTCGGCCTCAACTTCCAGGTCACCCTCTCGCTCGTGGCCGTCACGGTCCTCCACTCGGGCGCCGCCGCCTTCGGCTGCCTGTCCGCGGCGTACGCCCTGGGCAGCCTCATCGGTGCGATCCGCGGGGCGAGCAGCGCAAGGCCCCCCACCGCGCGACGCCTGGTCACCGCCACGGTCGTCTTCGGGGCCCTGGAGGCCGCGCTGGGCGTCATGCCCGGCTACGGCACCTTCATGGCCCTGCTGGTGCCCACCGGCTTCACCGCGGTGATCGTGACCACCACGGCCAACGCGCTCACCCAGCTCCACGCCGAGCCACGGCTGCGGGGCCGCGTCATGTCCGTGTACTTCCTCGTCCTCCTCGGCGGCACACCCGTCGGCGCCCCGCTGGTCGGCCTGGTGTCGGACACCCTCGGCGCCCGGACCAGCCTCGTCCTCGCCGGCATCGTCTCGGCGTCCTCGGCGCTCGCGCTCTCCGCCGTGCCCGCACACCGGCTCCGACCGACCCCTGAGGACGGTTCCCGGTGCACGCGGCCCGCGCAGGGCGTTACCGTGGGCGGCGGCTGCGGCCGGGCGGAGGAGACAGGGAACGGTTGACGTTCGCGGAGGCGCGGTGGGCGTGGATCCGAAGGCGTCACAAGGGCGGAAGGCGGACAGGCCGCCGGCGCGCATGGGGCCTTGGCGCTTCGTGCTCTGGTTCGGCACGGTCAGCCTGCTCGCGGACGTCGTCTACGAGGGCGCCCGCTCGATCACCGGACCCCTGCTGGCCTCGCTGGGCGCCTCCGCCCTGGTCGTCGGCGTGGTCACCGGCGCCGGGGAGGCGGCCGCGCTGGTGCTGCGGCTGGTCTCGGGCCCGCTGGCGGACCGGACCCGCCGCTTCTGGGGTCTGTCGATCGCCGGCTACGCGCTCACCGTCGTCTCGGTGCCGCTGCTGGGCGTGGCCGGTGCGCTGTGGGCGGCGTGCGTACTGGTGGTCGCCGAGCGCGTGGGCAAGGCGGTGCGGTCGCCGGCCAAGGACACCCTGCTCTCGTACGCCACCGCCGCGACGGGGCGGGGCCGAGGCTTCGCCGTCCATGAGGCGATGGACCAGATCGGCGCCCTGGCCGGCCCGCTGCTGGTGGCGGGTGTGCTCGCGCTGACCGGCACCGACTACGGCCCCGCGCTCGGGGTGCTCGCCGTCCCCGGCATCGCCGTACTGCTGCTGCTCCTTCGGCTGCGGGCCCGGGTGCCGGACCCGGAAGCGTACGAGCGCGCGGCGACCGCTGCCGCGTCCGCGCCGGTGGATGACCGCAACGGGCGTCTGCCGAGGGCGTTCTGGACCTACGCCGGGTTCACGGCGGCCACCACGACCGGGTTCGCCACCTTCGGCGTGCTCTCCTACCACCTGGTCGAACGGCACCTGCTGACCGCCGCATGGGTGCCGGTGCTGTACGCGGCGGCGATGGCGGTGGACGCGGTCGCCGCACTGGTCACGGGCTGGCTCTACGACCGGATCGGCCCGCGTGTGCTGGTGGCTCTGCCGGTGCTGACCGCAGCCGTCGTGGCGATGGCGTTCACCGGCTCGGTGGCGATCGCGGTGGCCGGGTCTCTGGTGTGGGGCGCGGCCATGGGCATCCAGGAGTCCACTCTGCGGGCCACGGTCGCGGACCTGGTGCCCCGTGGGCGGCGGGCGACCGCGTACGGCCTGTTCGCGGGGGTGGTCGGCGCGGCGAGTCTGGCCGGCGGTGCCCTGACGGGCGGCCTGTACGGCTACTCGATCCCGGTGCTGATCACCGTGGTCGTCGCCGTCCAGGTCCTCGCCCTGGCGCTGCTCGCCGTCACCGGAGCCCGGCGACGCTGAGACGGACCGACAGCGGGGCCGCTCCGCTGCCACCCGCAGTGACCGAAATCCGTTGTGCCCCACAGGCGCACGCCCCCGGCGCGGAGCCGGGCGTGAGATGTGGCAACGTGAACGCGTGAGCACGACGACGATCCACCCCCTGGAACACAGCTTCGACGGGCCGGAAGGCGCCCCGGTCCTGGTCCTGGGACCGTCCCTCGGGACAACACGCCACATGTGGGACCGCCAGGTGCCGGAACTGGCCAAGCAGTGGCGCGTCTTCCGGTTCGACCTGCCCGGTCACGGCGGCGCCCCCGCCCACCCGGCCGGTTCCGTCGCCGAGCTGACCGGCCGGCTGCTGGCCACGCTGGACTCGCTCGGTGTGCAGCGGTTCGGCTACGCGGGCTGTGCGCTGGGCGGTGCCGTCGGCATCGAGCTGGCCCTGCGCACCCCCGAGCGGCTCGCCTCGCTGGCGCTGGTCGCGGCCTCGCCCCGGTTCGGGACCGCCGACGAGTTCCGGCAGCGCGGGGTGATCGTCCGCACGAACGGGCTCGACCCGATCGCCCGGTCCGCACCGGACCGCTGGTTCACCGGCGGCTTCGCGGCGGCCCAGCCGGCGATCACCGAGTGGGCGGTGCAGATGGTCCGCACCACCGACCCGGGCTGCTACATCGCCGCCTGCGAGGCGCTCGCCGCGTTCGACGTACGGTCCGAGCTGGGCCGGGTCGGTGTGCCGACGCTCGTGCTCGTCGGCTCCGACGACCAGGTCACCGGGCCCGCCGAGGCCCGTACGCTGGTCGCCGGCATCCCGGACGCCCGGCTCGCCGTCGTCCCCGGCGCCTCCCACCTGGTCCCGGTCGAGCAGCCGGCGGCCGTCACCGACCTGCTGGTGCACCACTTCTCCACCGCCTGGCAGCAGCCCTACGACACCGGCCAGACGGTCCTGCCGACGGCGTCGGTCGTGCCGGTCCCGGCCGCTGCCGCGCAGCCCGTTCCGGTCGCCGAGATAGCCCCGGCCGCCGTACCGGCACAGCCGGCCGCGCGGCCCGACCGCTATGAGACCGGGCTCAGGATCCGCCGGGAGGTGCTGGGCGACGCGCACGTGGACGGCGAGCTGGCGCGGTCCGACGGGTTCTCCGGGGAGTTCCAGGAGTTCGTCACCCGCTACACCTGGGGCGAGATCTGGGACCGGCCGGGCCTGGACCGCCGTACCCGCAGCTGTGTCGCGCTGACCGCGCTGGCCGTGGGCGGACATCTGGAGGAGCTGGCCCTGCACACCCGGGCCGCCCTGCGCAACGGGCTCACCCCGGACGAGATCAAGGAGGTGCTGCTGCAGGCGGCCGTGTACTGCGGCGCGCCGGCCGCGAACAGCGCGTTCCGGGTGGCCCGGCAGGTCATCCAGGAGGAGACCACCCCCGCCGAGTGAGCCGCCGGCCACCGCACGGGGCAGGATGGGGAGCCATGAAGCTCACGAAGAAGTCCCACGCCTGTGTGCGTCTCGAAAAGGACGGGCGGACGCTCGTCCTCGACCCCGGCGGGTTCAGCGAGCAGGACGCGGCGGTCGGCGCCGACGCGATCCTGGTCACCCACGAGCACCCGGACCACTTCGACGAGGGCCGGCTGCGGGCCGCCATGGAGGCGAACCCGGCCGCCGAGATCTGGACGCTGAAGTCCGTCGCCGACCGGATCACGGCGGCCTTCCCGGGCCGCGTGCACACCGTCGGCCACGGCGACACCTTCACCGCGGCCGGCTTCGACGTGCAGGTCCACGGCGAACTGCACGCGGTGATCCACCCGGACATCCCGCGCATCACGAACGTGGGCTATCTCATCGACGGCGGCAGGGTCTTCCACCCCGGCGACGCCCTCACCGTCCCGGGCCGGCCGGTGGAGACGCTGATGCTCCCGGTCATGGCCCCGTGGAACAAGATCTCCGAGGTCATCGACTACGTCCGCGAGGTGAAGCCGCAGCGCGCCTACGACGTGCACGACGCCCTGCTCACCGACCTCGCCCGCCCGATCTACGACCGCCAGATCGGCACCCTGGGCGGCACGGACCACCAGCGGCTGGCTCCGGGAGCCTCGGCGGACGTCTGAGGCACGTTGTCACAGGGGCCCGGTAGGTTGTGAGACATGCGCATCGCCACCTGGAACGTGAACTCGATCACCGCCCGCCTTCCGCGGCTGCTGGCCTGGCTGGAGAGCAGCGGCACCGACGTGCTCTGCCTGCAGGAGGCGAAGGTCGCCGAGGAGCAGTTCCCGTCCGACCAGCTGCGCGAGCTGGGGTACGAGTCGGCGGTCCACGCGACCGGCCGGTGGAACGGCGTGGCGGTGCTCTCCCGCGTCGGCCTCGAGGACGTCGTCAAGGGCCTGCCCGGCGACCCCGGCTTCGACGGCGTGACCGAGCCGCGCGCCCTCTCGGCGACCTGCGGCCCGGTCCGCGTCTGGTCGGTGTACGTCCCCAACGGCCGCGAGGTGGAGCACCCGCACTACGCGTACAAGCTCCAGTGGTTCGAGGCCCTGAAGGCGGCCGTCGCCGGTGACGCCTCCGGCAGCCGCCCGTTCGCCGTCATGGGCGACTACAACGTGGCGCCGACCGACGACGACGTCTACGACACGGCGGCCTTCGAGGGTTCCACCCACGTCACCCCCGCCGAGCGCGCCGCCCTGGCCTCCCTGCGCGAGGCGGGCCTCGACGACGTGGTGCCCCGCCCCCTGAAGTACGACCACCCGTTCACGTACTGGGACTACCGCCAGCTCTGCTTCCCGAAGAACCGCGGCATGCGCATCGACCTGGTGTACGGCAACGAACCGTTCGCGAAGGCCGTCAAGGACGCCTATGTCGACCGCGAGGAGCGCAAGGGCAAGGGTGCCTCCGATCACGCTCCGGTGGTGGTCGACCTCGACGTCTGATGCCACGCTGGGTCCATGAACCTTCCGTTCCTGGGCCACGGGCACAAGAAGAGCGGTGACGCGGCGCGGCCTTCTGATCCCGAGTCGGTCGCGGCGCTGCTGTCCGAGTGCGAACTGCTCCGCTCGCACGCGGCCCGGGCGGGCGTCCGCCTCGATGACACCCCGGCCTCCCTGGAGGCCCTGGACCAGCTCGTCCCGCGCTGGCGCGACGACGCCGAGACCCTGCCCGGGCTGGGCAACGACGCGGGGCTGTATCTGGGCACCGTCGTGGTGCGCACGGTGCCCGGCGCGGCCTGGCGGATCCGCCCCGACGGCGAGCCCGTCGTACGGCTGTCCTCGGGTCGCGAGGTGGAGGTCACGGGCGCCGGGCAGGACTGGGCCGCGAGCGGTGTCCCCGAGCTGTCCCAGCTGTACGCGGAGATCGCCGAGACCTGAGCCCGCCCCTTACTTGGCTTAAATACGGCTTATGTCCGAAAAGAGCGTGTCGTCCCTCAACCCCGCTGACGGCTGGATAGTTTGCGGCGACCACGACCCTCCTCATCTCCTCTTCGAATCCGAGCAGTTCACCTCATCACCTACGAGGAGTTCCTCCATGCCGGGAAACTCATCGTGCCGGACCTCGACTACGATTTGCCGTTCATCCCTGTGGTGATGGCGATCTCGCCGATCCGCATCGGGATGTGCGGCCCCGGGACCGAGGCCGTGGCCCTCGCCACGGCCCGGCCCGGGGCGCTGCTGCCGGGTGGGGAGCCGCCCATGGCCCCCTAGAGGGGCGGCAGTTTTCGGGCCAGGCTCGTCCGGCGGCAGCCGGAGATCACTGCTCGCGCACGGGGACGGACACGTACGACGGGTCGTCCGAGGGCGAGGAGAAGGTCAGCTGCGCGCCGGACGGGTTGTGCTCGATGTACAGCGGGTCGACCGTGTCGACCACCAGTGCCAGGCGGTGCCCGGCGGGCACGTCGTAGGCCGTGGAGAACAGGTCCAGGTCGACGTCGAACGGCTCGCCGGGCGTCCGCCCGTGCCACGTGTACGGCGCGTGTGTGACCAGCTTGCCGATGCCGAGCGGCCCCACGTCGTAGAGGTAGGCGATGAGGGTGCCGCTCTCCGCGGTCGGGGTGAGGGTGGTGTGCAGGGCGCTCGTGCCGCGCACCTGCTGGGCGGTGTCGTACCGTTCGGACTGCCATACGGCCGCCCAACGGCGCGGCAGCAGCGGGATGGCGGCCATCGGCGGCAACTGGGCGACCTGGTCGAGGATGCTGGAGAGGAAGACGATCCCGCCGTCGGCGCCGGAGTCGACGTTCGCGTGGATGGTGGTGGAGCCGGCGAGCGCGACCTTCCGGCGGGTGGCACCGACCGACTTCCAGTCCGGGTAGCCCTCGTATCCCCCCGCGCTACGGGACTTCAGCTGGACCGGCTGCTCGTGGTCGATGCCGTTGTCGGCGCCCTTCAGATAGTGGTCGAACCAGCGCTCGGTGTCCGTCCAGACATCGTTGGGCAGTCCGAACAGTCCGGTCAGCTCGGCCGTCGCGTGGTCGCCGGGGCGCAGTTCGAGCCGCTTGGGCACCGTGAGCTTCTGGTAGAAGTCGGCGTACTGGTTGGCCGGGAAGACCGTGTCGCCCCAGGCGTTGGCGAGCATGACGGCCGCGCCGTTCTTGTTCAACTGGTCGACATAGGTTATGGCGGAACGTTTCTTCCCCCAGTCGATCATCTCCTGTTCCTTGGAGAGGTTCGAGGAGTACAGGTTGTCGAAGATCTCGCGCAGTTCGGGGCTCTCGCGGCCGGTGAGGGTGGCCGCGCCGTCCAGGACGGCCGCCGCCTGCAGATGCTGGGTGCGGCCCGAGTAGATGGAGTTGATGAGGTCCGCCCAGCCGCTCAGCGCCGCCACCGCCTTGATGCGCTTGTCGTGCGCGGCGGCGAGCAGGCTGATCCCGGCGCCGTACGACACACCGGCCATGCCGACATGGGCCGGATCGGCCGGAGTGTTGGCGAGGGCCCAGTCGATGACCTTGGAGGCGTCCGCTACGTCCGGCGGACCGGCCACTTCTATCTGGCCGCCGGACTGCCAGAAGCCGCGCACGTTGTAGGTGAGCACCACATAGCCGGCGTCCGCGAGCTTCTGCGCCTGGGCGATGTACTCCACTTGGGGCAGGCCCCAGCTCGTGGGCAGCACGATGAGCGGGTAGTGGTGCGAGCCGTCGGCGCCGGCGGGCGTGACGACGTTCGCCTTCAGTGCGGTGCCGCCGTCGCCGGTGATGTCGACGAAGCGGACGGACGGCGTGGCGGCCTGGGCGGCGGGCGCCAGCCCGACGACGGTACCGGCGACCAGTGCCGCCGAGACGGCTCCCGCGGCGGCGGAGCGCAGCGCGCTGCGACCTTGTCCCATGGGTCACTCCTTCAACTGTCGCAATGCAAAGTGACCCGACGGTAACCGGACGCCGTTACCGCAAGTAACCCGTCGGTAAGTTACGTACCAGTAAAGATTGTTGAACGGCTAAGCGGCCGTGTCGGCGGCCGTGTCCGGAAGGGGCGTCCGCGCCGCCCGCGTCACGTCCGCCACCAGCTCCACCACATCCGGGCCGTACGCCTGCGAGTTGACGACCTTCAGGAGCAGGACGAAGGAGCCGGTGCCGTACTTGCGGTGCAACCGCTCGTGGTGGCGGGCGAGATACCGGGTGGCGGCCTGGTTGGTGATGGCGCGCTGGCCGCAGAAGAGGAACACCGGGCGGGAGTCCGCCCGCCCCTCGGCGGTGAGCCGGGCGAGCAGCACGTACTCGCTCCGGCCGCGCTCCATGCGGTGGTCCTCGCCGCCGATGCGGAAGGCGCCGAGATCCGCCCCGGCATCGGTCTCGGTGTTCATCCACACACCCGGCAGCAGCGAGGAGAGGTGGGCCGCCATCCGGCGGTTCGAGTAGGGCCCGCCGACGCAGAACTCCGTCCGCTCGCCGAAGCCCTGCTGGGTGGCGTCGTGCGCCACGATCTGGGCGCGCGCATGGCACTCCTTGATCAGGGCGGAGAGTTCCAGCAGGGCGAACGCGTCGTGGCGCATCACCGACAGCTCCGGGCCGCCGGCCTTCTGGTTGACCACGAGCAGCGACTCGGAGTGGTCCGGCAGCCCGAAGAAGGCCTGCTTGCGCCGCAGCTTGCGGCGCCACAGATACGTCCGGGCGATCCAGCCCAGCGAGGCGGAGATGCCGGTCGCCACCAGGCCCAGGACGATGTTGCGCACGTCGTCGTTCATGGCCGCGCATGGTAGCGGGCCCGGGCGACGGCTACGTACCCGTGTTCGACACGTGACAGTCGTGTGGCAGAGCGCCGAGGCGTACTGTCGGTGTTACGACGATCTGGTTACGCTGCGCGGACTGTCCCGACGGGAGGTTCGGATGGGTCGTCCTGGCACGCGGAGACTGGCGGTTGTGGCGGTGTCTGCCGCCCTGGTGTCGATGGGGGCGGCGGCGCCGCCCGCCGCGACAACGAGCGAGACCCCTGCGAAGGTTCCGGTGGCCGTCGGCTACGGCGGCGCGGTCGCCAGCGTCGATGCCGACGCCTCCGCGGCCGGCATCGAGGTGCTCAGGCACGGCGGCAACGCGGTCGACGCGGCCGTCGCCACGGCGGCAGCGCTCGGCGTCACCGAGCCCTACTCCTCCGGCATCGGCGGAGGCGGCTACTTCGTCTACTACGACGCCAAGTCGCGCACGGTGCACACCATCGACGGGCGCGAGACGGCGCCGCTCAGCGCCGACTCCGACCTGTTCGTGGAGAACGGCAAGCCGCTCCCCTTCGCCGACGCCGTCAGCAGCGGACTGAGCGTCGGCACCCCGGGCACGCCCGCCACCTGGCAGACCGCGCTGGACGAGTGGGGCAGCGAACGGCTCGGCACGGTCCTTCGGCCCGCCGAGCGGATCGCCCGCGACGGCTTCACGGTGGACGACACCTTCCGCTCGCAGACCGCGTCCAACGAGACCCGGTTCCGCTACTTCCCGGACACCGCGAAGCTGTTCCTGCCGAACGGGCAGCTGCCTGTCGTCGGCTCCACGCTCAAGAACCCCGAACTGGCCCGCACCTACGAGGAACTGGGCCGCGAGGGCGTCGACGCCGTCTATCGCGGAGACATCGGCGACGACATCGTCAGGACCGTCGAGGACCCGCCGGTGGACCCCGCCTCCGGCTGGCACGCCCGCCCCGGCAAGCTGGCCGAGAAGGACCTCGCCGTCTACCGGGCCAAGCTCCAGGCGCCCACCAGGACGTCGTACCGCGGCCTGAACGTGTACTCCATCGCGCCCTCCTCCTCCGGCGGCACCACGGTCGGCGAGGCCCTCAACATCCTGGAGAACACCGACCTCTCGAAGGCGAGCGAGGTGCAGTACCTGCACCACTTCATCGAGGCCAGCCGGATCGCCTTCGCCGACCGCGGGCGCTGGGTCGGCGACCCGGCCTTCGAGGACGTACCGACCAGGCAACTGCTGTCCCAGCGGTACGCCGACTCGCGGGCCTGCCTGATCAAGGACGACGCGGTCCTCACCAGCCCGCTCGCCCCCGGCGACCCGCGCCACCCCGCCGCCTGCGACGAGGGCGGTACGGCGGCCCCGACGACCTACGAGGGCCAGAACACCACCCACCTGACCGTGGCCGACAAATGGGGCGACGTCGTCTCCTACACGCTCACCATCGAGCAGACCGGCGGCAGCGCCATCACCGTGCCCGGCCGGGGTTTCCTGCTCAACAACGAGCTGACCGACTTCTCCTTCACGCCGGCCAACCCGGCCGTGCCCGACCCGAACCTGCCCGGTCCGGGAAAGCGGCCGCGCTCGTCGATCTCCCCGACGATCGTCCTGGACCGGCAGAACAGGCCGGTGGTGGCGCTCGGTTCGCCCGGCGGCGCGACCATCGTCACCACCGTGCTGCAGACCCTCACCGAGTTCCTCGACCGGCATCTGCCGCTGGTCGACGCCATCGCCGCCCCCCGCGCCAGCCAGCGCAACGCGGCCCAGACCGAACTGGAACCAGCCCTGTACAACGGCGACTTGAGGAAGCAGCTGGAGGCCATCGGGCACAGCTTCAAGCTGAACCCGGAGATCGGCGCGGCGACCGGCGTGCAACGGCTGCCGGGCGGCGAGTGGCTGGCCGCCGCCGAGAAGGTACGCCGCGGCGGCGGCTCGGCGATGGTGGTGGACCCGGCTGACCCGGCGCCGTAGGCCTCACAACTGCCGTAGGCCTCACAACTCCGGTGCGGGCGGCTGGACTTCCCCGCTGCGGAAGTCCAGCCGCCCGTCCCGGACGTCCACCGTCACCCGGCCGCCCTCGGAGACCGTGCCGTTCAGCAGCAGCCTCGACAGCTGGTTGTCGACCTCCCGCTGAATGGTGCGGCGCAGCGGCCGGGCGCCGTACTCCGGCTGATAGCCGCGCTCGGCCAGCCAGTCGACGGCCGCGCCGGTGAACTCCACCGAGACGCCCTGCCCGTCCAGCAGCCGCCGGGTGCCCTCCAGCAACAGGTCGGTGATCTGCCGCAGTTGCTCGCTCGTCAGCTGCCGGAAGACCACGATCTCGTCGATCCGGTTGAGGAACTCCGGCCGGAAGTGCTCGCGCAGCGGCCGCAGGATCCGCTCGCGCCGCGCCTCCTCGTCCGCGTCCGCGCCGCCCGGACCGAACCCGATCCCGGCACCGCGCCGGGTGATCGCCTCCGAGCCGAGATTGCTGGTCATCACGATGACCGTGTTGGTGAAGTCCACCGTCCGGCCCTGGGAGTCGGTCAGCCGGCCGTCGTCCAGGACCTGCAGCAGGATGTTGAAGACATCCGGGTGCGCCTTCTCCACCTCGTCGAGCAGCAGCAGCGAGTACGGGTGCCGGCGCACCACCTCGGTGAGCTGACCGGCCTCCTCGTGGCCGACGTATCCCGGCGGGGCGCCGACCAGCCGGGAGACGGTGTGCCGCTCCTGGTACTCGCTCATGTCGAGGCGGACCATGCGGTCCTCGCTGCCGAACAGCGCCTCGGCGAGCGCCCGGGCCAGCTCGGTCTTGCCGACGCCGGTCGGACCGAGGAACAGGAAACTGCCGATCGGCCGGTTCGGGCTCGCGAGCCCCGCGCGCGAACGCAGCACGGCCTCGGAGACCACGGCGACTGCCTCCTCCTGCCCGACGACCCGCTGGTGCAGATGCTCCTCCAGGCCGAGCAGCCGTTCCTTCTCCTCCTGGGTGAGCCGGCTGACCGGGATGCCGGTCTGCCGCGACACCACCTCGGCGACGGCCTCCCCGGTCACCTCCAGGTCCAGCCCCTCGTCGGCCCTGTCGTCCCCGCTCGCCTCGGCGATCCGCTGCTTCAGCCCGCCGATCCGGTCGCGCAGCTCCTTGGCCTTGTCGTAGTCCTCGCCCGCGACCGCCTGGTCCTTGTCGCAGACCAGCTGCTCCACCTCGCGCTCCAGCGCGCGCACGTCCGCACCCTTGGTCCGGGCGCCGAGCCGCACCCGGGCGCCCGCCTGGTCGATCAGGTCGATCGCCTTGTCCGGCAGCCGCCGGTCGGTGAGATACCGGTCGGACAGCTCCACGGCCGCGGCCAGCGCCTCGTCGGTGTAGCGGACCTGGTGGTGGGCCTCGTACCGGTCGCGCAGCCCGCGCAGGATCTCGATGGTGTCCTCCGCCGTCGGCTCGGGCACCAGGATCGGCTGGAACCGCCGGGCCAGCGCCGCGTCCTTCTCGATCCGGCGGAACTCCTCCAGCGTGGTCGCGCCCACGATGTGCAGCTCGCCCCGGGCCAGGGCGGGCTTGAGGATATTGGCGGCGTCCATCGCGCCGCCCTCGCCGCCGGACCCCGCGCCCACGACGGTGTGCAACTCGTCGATGAACACGATCAGCCGGTCGGAGTGGGCGCGGATCTCCTCCACGATGGAGTTCAGGCGCTCCTCGAAGTCGCCCCGGTAGCGGGTGCCGGCGACGACGCCGGTCAGGTCCAGGGCGACGACACGGCGGTCCGCCAGCCCGTCCGGGACCTCCCCGTCGGCGATCCGCTCCGCGAGCCCCTCCACGATGGCCGTCTTGCCGACCCCCGCGTCCCCGATGAGGACCGGGTTGTTCTTGCCGCGCCGCGAGAGCACCTCGATGGTCTGCTCGATCTCGGTGTCCCGTCCGATGACCGGGTCGATCCGGCCCTGCCGGGCCAGGTCGGTCAGATCGCGGCCGTACTTGTCCAGCGTGGGCGTGCCGGTGGCGCGCTGCCGCTCCGGGCGGGCCTGGGTGGTCTCCGGGGCCTCGGGCGGCAGGGAGCCGGCCGAGAACCGGGCCGCGTGCAGGATGTGGCCGGCCGCCGAGTCCGGGTTGGCGGCCAGGGCGCTCAGCACATGCTCCGGGCCGATGTATCCGGCGCCGCTCGCCCGCGCCAGGTCGTGCGCGTCCAGCAGGGCGCGCTTGACGGCCGGGGTGAGCGACAGCGAGGTCGGCGGCGGCAGCTCACCCGGCGGGTGCTGGACCGGGCCGGCCCGGTCGTCGATCTCCGTGGCGAGCGAGTCCGGGTCCGCGCCCGCGCGGGTCAGCAGGGACCGGGTGGGCTCGGCCGCCACGGCCGCGCGCAGCAGGTGCTGGGTGTCCAGGTCCCGGCTGCCGTGCTCGGCGGCGTACTGGGCGGCCCCTCTGACCAGCTCCCGGGCCGGCTGGCTGAGCAGACGGCCGATGTCGATGTGGCGTGGCCCTGGCGCCTTGCTCGGGGGCCCGCCGAAGAAGCGGGCCATGAATTCGCCGAAAGGGTCAGGAGGGTAGCCGTTGGTCATGGCGATGCGCTTCCTTCGCTGACGACTGGCTCCGCCGGGTAACCGGAAGGGGTGCGTTCATGCCCACGATGTCACGATCTGTGGGGGTGGGCATGTTCGCCTGGTGCCCCTCGGCAAGAACCCTTGGACCGGTCTCGTCGATCGCCACCGTGTGCTCGGCGTGGGCCGCGCGGGAGCACCGTGGCCGGGCGCGACGGCAGCCCCGCCCCCGGCGACCCTCGTTCGGGACCTCGGGGTCCTCGTGCATACGGCGGCCGGGGTCGACCTGGGGGCCGGTATTAGAATGGGTGGCATGGTGCGCACCCCACTCACCCCCGAAGAGCGCGAGCGCGGCGAGCGGCTCGGGCGGTTGCTGCGCGAGGCGCGCGGCGGCCGGAGCATGACCGAGATCGCCGCGCAGGCGGGCATCTCCGCCGAGACGCTCCGCAAGATCGAGACGGGCCGGGCGCCGACGCCCGCGTTCTTCACCGTGGCCGCGCTGGCCGGGGTCCTCGGGCTGTCGATGGACGAGCTGGTCACTCGGTGTGCGCTCGTGCCCGTGTGAGGCACCGGTTCCGCGCAGTGGCCGGGATCCCGCGCTGAGCTGTCCGCGCCCCGCCGGAAAACTCTGCGTAGCAGAGCCGTAACACGACTGGTGTTGCGTGGCCGGTGAAAGAGCCGGCGGCCGGGCGGGAGCTGAGCGATGGCGGTGGAACAACTCCCTCGCGGGGTGCGTGAGTTCGCGGGCTATCTGGATGGTCTGCTGGCGCGCCTGGACCCGGGCGGAGGCTGGAGCGGGGTCTTCTGGCGGCGTGACCCCGACGGTATGCGGGCCAGCCTGGACGGGCGCGAGGTGCCGCCGTGGGACGTGGTGGAGGCGCTGCTGGAGGATCTTGCGGGGGCGTACGGCCCCGCCGCCGCGGCGGCCGAGCGGGAACGGGCCCGCACCCTGCACGGCGCCGCGCTCACCGCGTACGACGCCCGGCCCGGCGCGCGGGACACCCTGGCCGACCGCCTCGACGTGATGCTCCGCGAACAGCGCTATGCCGCCGAACGCCGCGCCGAACTGACCCGCCTCCTCTCCACCCCGCCCTCCGCCGCCGAGGCCGCCGCCCTCCGCCTGGACCTCGCCTGGGCCCACGACGACCACGAACGCGCCACCGCGAGGTGCGAGGAACTCCGGTTCCGCCTGGCCGAGTTGAACCGACGGGGAGCGGTGAGCGCGGAGGCGGTGCGCACGGAGACGGCGGGCGGGGGAGGGGCGCGTCAAGGGGCGGTGCGTGCGGGAGGGGTGAGTGCGGAGGCGGCGGGTGCGGGAGGGGGCCGTGCGGGGGCTGTCGGTTCAGCAGGGGTGGGTGAGGAGGCGTTGCGGGCCGGAGGGGTGCCTTCGGGGGTGGTGGGGGCGGAGGCCTCGCGTGCCGGAGGGGCAAGTGCGGGAGCGGGGCCGCACGGGGGTGGGCGCGGGGCGGCGTGGTTCGGAAGTGAGGCTCCGGAGGCGTCGGGGCAGGGGGCACCGGCGGAAGCGTCGGGGCGCTCGCAGGGCACCGGCATCGATCGCGCCGCCCGCCCGCCCGAGCCCGCATCCGGCTACGCCTTCCCGCACGGCGAGCCCGCTGACAACTCGGCAAGTCCGGAGTCCTGGCCGACCGGAGGGGTCACTGGCGAGTCGCGTCGCGCCGCCGAGGACTTCCTTCCGCCCCGTGCGACCGCAGGCCACCCCGTCCCGGCCCAGGCCCCTATGGCGTCCGACGTCATCGCCGCATCCGCCGAGATCCCGCACCCGATGGCCCCTGCCCCGGCCCAGCGCGCCGACGCCCCCGCCCCGCGTACCGCCGCACCGCTCCCAGCCCCGCACTCGTTTACGCCCGCCCCCACGCCCCACGCCCCCACTCCCGTCCCCGACGCCGCCCGAGTCCGCTCGGCCTCTTCCGGGGCCGCTGCATCCGCCCCAACCCGGCACCCAATCGCCCCTGCCCCGGCCCAGCGCGCCGATGCGCCCGCCCCGCGTACCGCCGCACCAGCTTCAACCCCGCACCCGTTTACGCCCGCCCACACGCCTCACGCCCCCACCCCCGTCCCCGACGCCGCCCGCGTCCCCTCGGCCTCTTCCGGGGCCTCCGCGCCCGCCCGACCCGGGCACCCAATCGCCCCTTCCCCGACCCGGCGCGCCGACACCCCCGCCCCCGCCCCGCGTACCGCTCCACCCTCCCCAGCCCCGAACACGGTCGCGCCCGCGCCCGCTCACACCCCCCATGCCCCCTCCCCGGTCCTCCCGGTGTCCGTCACCGAGGACGTTCCTTCGGCCGTCCCAGGCAAGCCCCGTAAACGTCGGCGTGGCAGTGCGCGGTTTGCCGGGATGGCGGAGGAAGGGGGCGGCCCTGTCGTCGTGCCGCAGGATGCGCCGTCGGGCGGGCCGGCGGGGCGGCCTGCGCGTCGTACGCCGCGCGGTGCCCGGTTTGCCGGTGCCGCTGCGGCGGCGGAACCCGCGGCGGCGCCCGTCGAGGCCGTGGACGCCGAGGCGGAGACCGCGGTGGCCGGGGTCGTGGAGCGGCTCGCGTGGTTGCGGGGCGAGGGGCGCGGCGGGGAGGCGCATGTGCTGCTGGTCGAGGTCGCGCAGTGGGCGCCCGGCCGGTTCCCGTCGCTCGCGGACGCGCTGTACCGCGCCGGGCTCGGGGCCGACTGGGCGACGCTGCTGTGGGAGGCCGCCTCGCTGCCCGCCGAGCGGCTGGTCGGTGTCGCCGACGCGCTCACCGCGGCGGGGCGGGTGGCCGACGGAACGCAGCTGCTGCGGCAGGGCGTGGCCCGGCCGGCCGAGGAGATCGGCGCCGCCGTGCTGCGGCTGGCGGAGGAGGGCCGCCGGCGGGAGGCGGAGGCGCTGGTGGATGCCTGTGTGCGGGGTCGTGCGGCGGAAGAGGCCGCCCGTTGTGCCGTACCCGATCCGCGGCGGCTCGTGCCGCTGCTGCTGCGGGCCGCGCAGGCCGTGTCCGACGAGCGGCACTGGGACCTCGTGCACGCGCTGCGGGTGGCCGGGCACATGATGTGACCGACGGGAAGTGGCGTCGTCCCGGTATGCTCCGGTTCATCCCTTCGGGCGGTCCCTTCGCTCACCCACGGGGGTGTGACACGTGATCGACTCCGCGCGATGACGACGATGGTCTTGGCAAGGGCCTCCCGGAGGCTTACGTTCGTCCCTCTACCGCCTGCTCTACGGGCGTAGAGGCTTTGGCGGTCCCGTCGGAGGAGCAGCTCATGGCCAACGTCGTACGAGCCGCACTGGTCCAGGCCACCTGGACCGGCGACACCGAATCCATGGTGGCCAAGCACGAGGAGCACGCCCGGGAGGCGGCCCGGCAGGGTGCCCGGGTCATCGGGTTCCAGGAGGTCTTCAACGCCCCCTACTTCTGCCAGGTCCAGGAACCGGAGCACTACCGCTGGGCCGAGCCGGTACCCGACGGGCCGACGGTGCGCCGTATGCAGGACCTCGCCCGTGACACCGGCATGGTGATCGTCGTCCCGGTCTTCGAGATCGAGCAGTCCGGCTTCTACTACAACACCGCCGCCGTGATCGACGCCGACGGGACCTACCTCGGCAAGTACCGCAAGCACCACATCCCGCAGGTCAAGGGCTTCTGGGAGAAGTACTACTTCAAACCCGGCAACGTGGGCTGGCCCGTCTTCGACACGGCCGTCGGCAAGGTCGGCGTCTATATCTGCTACGACCGGCACTTCCCGGAGGGCTGGCGGCAACTCGGCCTCAACGGCGCCCAGTTGGTCTACAACCCCTCGGCCACGCACCGCGGGCTGTCCGCCCACCTATGGCAGCTGGAGCAGCCGGCCGCCGCCGTCGCCAACGAGTACTTCATCGCCGCCATCAACCGGGTGGGCCAGGAGGAGTACGGCGACAACGACTTCTACGGGACCAGTTACTTCGTCGATCCACGTGGGCAGTTCGTCGGCGAGGTCGCGAGCGACACGTCCGAGGAACTCCTTGTCCGTGACCTCGATTTCGATCTGATCGAGCAGGTGCGGCAGCAGTGGGCCTTCTACCGCGACCGCCGCCCCGACGCCTACGAAGGGCTGGTGCAGCCGTGAACGACCTCTACTCCCGCCACCGCCAGGTCCTGCCGGACTGGCTCGCCCTCTACTACGACGAGCCGATCGAGATCACCCACGGCGAGGGCCGCCACGTCTGGGACTCCGCCGGCAACAAGTACCTGGACTTCTTCGGCGGCATCCTGACGACGATGACCGCGCACGCGCTGCCCGAGGTGACCAAGGCGATCAGCGAGCAGGCCGCGCGGATCATCCACTCCTCCACGCTCTACCTCAACCGGCCGATGGTCGAACTCGCCGAGCGCGTCGCACAGGTGAGCGGCATCCCCGACGCCCGGGTGTTCTTCACCACCTCCGGCACCGAGGCCAATGACACCGCCCTGCTGCTCGCCACCGCCCACCGGCGCAGCAACACCGTCCTGGCCATGCGCAACAGCTACCACGGCCGTTCCTTCAGCGCGGTCGGCATCACCGGCAACCGCAGCTGGTCGCCGACCTCGCTGTCCCCGCTGCAGACCCTGTACGTGCACGGCGGCGTGCGCACCCGGGGACCGTTCGCCGAGCTGGACGACCGCGCGTTCGTCGACGCCTGCGTCGCCGACCTCAGGGACATCCTCGGACACACCCGGCCGCCCGCCGCGCTGATCGCCGAACCCATCCAGGGCGTCGGCGGTTTCACCTCCCCGCCCGACGGGCTCTACGCCGCCTTCCGCGAGGTCCTGCAGGAGCACGGCGTCCTGTGGATCGCCGACGAGGTGCAGACCGGCTGGGGCCGCACCGGCGATCACCTCTGGGGCTGGCAGGCGCACGCGCAGAGCGGTCCGCCGGACCTCGTCACCTTCGCCAAGGGCATCGGCAACGGCAGCTCGATCGGCGGGGTGATCGCCCGCGCCGAGATCATGAACTGCCTGGACGCCAACAGCATTTCGACCTTCGGCGGCACCCAGCTCACCATGGCCGCCGGCCTCGCCAACCTCAACTACCTGCTGGAGCACGACCTCCAGGGCAACGCCCGCCGCGTCGGCGGCCTGCTCATCGAGCGGCTGCGGGCCGTCGCCGCCCAGCTGCCCGGGGTGCGCGAGGTCCGCGGGCGGGGCCTGATGATCGGCATCGAGCTGGTCAGGCCGGGCACGGACGAGGCCGATCCCCAGGCGGCCTCCGCCGTCCTGGAGGCGGCCCGCGAGGGCGGCCTGCTCCTCGGCAAGGGCGGCGGCCACAACACCAGCGTCCTGCGCATCGCCCCGCCGCTGTCGCTCACCGTCGCGGAGGCCGAGGAGGGCGCGGCGATCCTGGAGCGGGCGCTGAGGAGCACGTACTAGAGAGCAGGTGTACCACCATGACGACCACCTCGGTGACCCCGCACCCGGGCCTCGAACCCGCCCTGTCCGTCCGTCAGGTGCTCACCCTGGAGCGGGTGCTCGCCGGGGAGCCCGAGGTGGTCGCCGGCAGCGCGCAGCTCGACCGGCCGGTGCGCTGGGTGCATGTCGCCGAGGCCGTCGATGTCGGGGTGATGCTCAGCGGCGGCGAGATGGTGCTCACCACCGGTGTGCTCCTCGCCGGTGACGAGGCCAAGCAGGCCGAGTACATCCAGTCGCTGCACCGGGCGGAGGCCGCCGCCGTCGTGCTCGGCCTCGGGCGGGCCTTTCCGACGCCACCCGAGGTGATGCGCCGGGCCGCCGAGCGGTGCGGACTGCCGATGGTCGTCCTGCACCGGCCCTTCCCGTTCGCCGAACTGACCGAAGAGGTCCAGTGCCGCCTGGTACGGCGGAAGTTCGCCGCGGTCAGCCTCTCGGAGACCGTACGGACCGACCTGACCGCCCTGATCACGGCCGGTGCCCCCCTGCAGCGCCTGCTCGACGAGGTCGCCCGGCACAGCGGCTGCCCGGTCGTGCTCACCAACCTCGCCCACCGCGTCCTCGCCACGGCGGGGGAGCGGTCCGCGGTGGACGACGTGCTGCGCGACTGGGAGCGGGTCGCCCGGCAGGCCTCTGCCTGCGCGGGCGGCGGCTGGATCAGCGCCGAACTCGGCGGACGCGGGGAGCGCTGGGGCCGGCTGCTGCTGTGCGGCTACCGGGGCGAGACGGCCACCGGGCGGCTGCTCGCCGACCGCGCCGCCGAGGCGCTCGTCCTGCACCGCATGCTCGGCTGCGGCTCGGGGCACTCCTGGGAGGAGGAGTCCGCGCAGAGCCTGCTGACCGACCTGGTCTCCGGCGTCGTACCGGCCCGTCAGCTGCTGCCCCGGGCGCGCGCGGCCGGGCTGCCGGTCAACCGGCGCACCTTCGTCCCGCTCGTCGTCCCGGGCCGCACCGCCGGGGAACTCGACCGGGTGCTGCGCCTGTTGGGGATGTCCGGGCTGGTCGCCGAACTCGCCGACGGCGCGGCCGCCGTGCTGCTCAGCCTCGCCCGAGACCAGGACGCCGAGGTCCTCACCGCCCACTTCGCGGCCCGGCTGCGCGCCGGGTCACCGGCCGTGGTCGCCGCCAGCGACCCCCGTACCAGCTGGGACGAGGTGCCCGCCGGACTGCGCGAGGCCCGGCATGTCGCCGAGGCCGTCGCCGACTCCTCGGCCGCCCTCGACCTGCCGGCCGTCGTCCGGCTGAAGGACGTCCATCTGCGCGGGCTGATCCGGCTGCTGCGCGACGACCCGCAGGTGCAGTCCTTCGCCGAGCGGGAGCTGGACGGGCTGCTGCGCGCGGCCGAACCGGAGCTGCTGAACGTCCTGCGCACCTATCTCGCCACCGGCCGCAACAAGTCCCGCACCGCCCAGCTCCACCATGTCTCCCGGCCCGCCCTCTACCGCCGCCTGGAGGCCATACAGGCCCGCCTCGGCGTAGACCTGGACGACTTCGAACAGGCGGCCTCGGTCCACATCGCGCTCCTCGCGCACGACGCGCAACAGGGCTGAAACATGCGACGACTTGGCAAGACGGCGGTGAAACATGGGCTCGCGAACAGATGACACGGTGACACGCCCCCGGCCCCCAGACGTGACACGCTGCCCGTCGAACGGCCCTCGCAGGCTTTCTACGCTCCTGGGGCGGGCGTCGGAGGTCCCGCCTGCCGCGCGGCGTCCGCCCTTCGGGCGGACGACGCGACCTCCGACGCCCGCCCCAGAACACAGAGCTACCGGAGGTCCCGATGAGCCGAGTGATCCGTGCCGCCCTGTTCCAGACCGCGTGGACCGGCGACAAGGAATCCATGATCCAGGTCCACGAGCAGGCGGCCCGCGACGCCGCCGCGCAGGGCGCCCAAGTCCTCTGCTTCCAGGAGCTGTTCTACGGCCCGTACTTCTGCCAGGTCCAGGACAAGGCCTTCTACGAGTACGCCGAGCGGATCCCGGACGGCCCGACCGTGCGGCGCTTCACGTCCCTCGCCCGCGAGCTGGGCATCGTCCTGGTCCTGCCCATGTACGAGGAGGAGCAGCCGGGCGTCCTCTACAACACCGCCGCCGTGATCGACGCGGACGGCTCCTACCTCGGCAAGTACCGCAAGACCCACATCCCCCAAGTGCGGGGATTCTGGGAGAAGTTCTACTTCCGCCCGGGGAACAGCGGCTGGCCGGTCTTCGACACGGCCGTCGGCCGGATCGGCGTGTACATCTGCTACGACCGCCACTTCCCGGAGGGCTGGCGGGCGCTGGGCCTCGCCGGGGCCGAGATCGTCTTCAACCCCTCGGCCACCTCGCGCGGCCTGTCCCGCTACCTCTGGCAGCTGGAGCAGCCGGCGGCGGCCGTCGCCAACGAGTACTTCGTCGGCGCCATCAACCGGGTCGGCGTGGAGGACCTGGGCGACAACGACTTCTACGGCACGACCTACTTCGTCGACCCGGAGGCCCAGTTCGTCGGCGAGGTCGCGAGCGACAAGGAGACCGAACTCGTGGTGCGCGACCTGGACCTGGCCAAGCTGCGCGAGGTCCGCGACCGCTGGCAGTTCTACCGCGACCGGGCGCCGGGCGCGTACACCCCGCTGACCGCGCCCTGACCGAGACCGAATGACCGAGGGAGCAGCATGAGCAGCCGTACCGTCATCCGCGGTGGTCTCGTCATCACCGCGTCGGACGAGATCCACGCCGACGTCCTGATCGAGGACGGCCGCATCGCCGCCCTCGCCGCCACCGGCACGCCCGCCGCCGGGGCGCTGACCGCCGACAGGGTCATCGACGCCACCGGGAAATATGTCATCCCGGGCGGCGTCGACGCCCACACCCACATGGAGCTGCCGTTCGGCGGCACCTTCGCCTCCGACACCTTCGAGACCGGCACCCGCGCCGCCGCCTGGGGCGGTACGACGACGATCGTCGACTTCGCGGTGCAGAGCGTCGGTCACACCCTGCGCGAGGGCCTGGACACCTGGCACGCCAAGGCCGAGGGACAGTGTGCGATCGACTACGCCTTCCACATGATCGTCTCCGATGTGAACCAGGAGACGCTCAAGGAGATGGACCTGCTGGTCGAGGAGGGCGTCACCTCGTTCAAGCAGTTCATGGCATACCCGGGTGTCTTCTACTCCGACGACGGACAGATCCTGCGCGCCATGCAGCGCTCCGCCGAGAACGGCGGGCTGATCATGATGCACGCCGAGAACGGCATCGCCATCGACGTCCTGGTCGAGCAGGCGCTCGCCCGGGGCGAGACCGACCCGCGCCACCACGGCGAGGTCCGCAAGGCCCTGCTGGAGGCCGAGGCCACCCACCGCGCCATCCGGCTCGCCCAGGTCGCGGGCGCCCCCCTGTACGTCGTGCACGTCTCGGCCATGGAGGCGGTGGCCGAGCTGGCGCGGGCGCGCGACGAGGGGCTGAACGTCTTCGGCGAGACCTGCCCGCAGTATCTGTTCCTGTCCACCGACAACCTCGCCGAACCGGACTTCGAGGGCGCGAAGTACGTGTGCAGCACACCCCTTCGGCCGAAGGAACACCAGGCCAAGCTGTGGCAGGGCCTCAGGACGAACGACCTGCAGGTGGTCTCCACCGACCACTGCCCCTTCTGTTTCGCGGGCCAGAAGGAGCTGGGCCGCGGCGACTTCTCCAAGATCCCCAACGGGTTGCCCGGCGTGGAGAACCGCATGGACCTGCTCCACCAGGCCGTCGTCGACGGACACCTCTCCCGCCGCCGCTGGATCGAGATCGCCTGCGCCACCCCGGCCCGGATGTTCGGCCTGTACCCGAAGAAGGGCACCATCGCCCCGGGCGCCGACGCCGACATCGTCATCTACGACCCGCACGCCGAGCAGGTCATGTCGGCCGAGACCCACCACATGAACGTCGACTACTCGGCTTACGAGGGCAAGCGCACCACCGGCCGGGTCGAGACCGTGCTCTCGCGCGGCGTACCCGTCATCACCGAGCGGGAGTACACCGGACACGCCGGCCACGGCGTCTACACCCCGCGCTCCACCTGTCAGTACCTCAACTAGGAGTGGCGCACATGGACTTCGGACTCGTGCTGCAGACCGACCCACCGGCCTCCCGCGTCGTCAGCCTGATGAAACGGGCCGAGCGCAACGGCTTCAGCCACGGCTGGACCTTCGACTCCGCCGTGCTCTGGCAGGAGCCGTTCGTGATCTACAGCCAGATCCTCGCCAACACCTCGAAGCTGACGGTCGGCCCGATGGTCACCAACCCGGGCACCCGCACCTGGGAGGTCACCGCCTCCACCTTCGCCACCCTCAACGACATGTTCGGCAACCGCACCGTGTGCGGCATCGGCCGCGGCGACTCCGCGATGCGGGTCGCGGGCCGCAAGCCCAACACCCTCGCGCGCATCAGCGAGGCCATGAAGGTCATCCGGGCGCTCGCCCGCGGCGACTCCGCCGACCTCGGCGGCGGCACGGTCGTCAGGTTCCCGTGGATCAAGAAGGGGGCCGAACTCCCCGTCTGGATGGCCGCGTACGGCCCGAAGGCGCTGAAGATGACCGGTGAGGAGGCCGACGGATTCATCCTCCAGCTGTCCGACCTGTATCTGACCGAGTACATGGTGAAGGCCGTCAAGGACGCGGCCGCGGCCGCCGGACGCGACCCCTCCGAGGTCACCATCTGCGTGGCGGCCCCGGCCTACGTCACCGAGGACGACTCGCCCGAGGCCCTCGCCCACGCCCGCGAACAGTGCCGTTGGTTCGGCGGCATGGTCGGCAACCACGTCGCCGACCTGGTCGCCAGGTACGGCGAGCACTCCGCCCAGGTCCCCGAGGAACTCACCGACTACATCAAGGCACGCCAGGGCTACGACTACGCCCACCACGGGCGCAGCGGCAACCCGGAGACCGAGTTCGTGCCCGACGAGATCGTGGACCGGTTCTGTGTGATCGGCCCCGCGGAGAAGCACATCGAGAAACTGAACGCGCTCCGCGCACTGGGGGTCGACCAGTTCGCGGTGTACGACATGCACGACGCGCAGGAGGCCACCATCGACGCCTACGGCACGACGGTGATCCCGGCCGTCAACGCCTGATCCAGAACCCGCAGTCCGAGGCCCCCCACGCCCCTCTTGGTCACCCCTCCCCACCTCCCCGGGGAGGGGGCTGGTGCCCGCACGGCCGTAGCTCCCGACCCACCTCACCCGATTGGCCAGCCCATGACCGACACCGCTCCCACGGCCATACCCCTCTTCGGTCAAGTCACCCTCCCCGACGGGCGCGTGGAACTCGCCCCCGGCACCCCGCCGCCCAGCGGTCCCTACGCCAACGAGGACCTGCTCCCGGTCCCGGTCGGGAAACGCACCTGGACCACGTACAACTTCTCCGCACTCTGGGTCGGCATGGCCCACAACACGGCCTCCTGGACGCTGGCCTCCGGACTGATCGCCGTCGGCATGGACTGGAAGCAGGCGGTGTTCACCATCGCCCTCGCCAACCTGATCGTGCTGGCGCCGATGCTGCTGACCGGACACGCCGGCCCCAAGTACGGCATCCCCTTCCCGGTGTTCGCCCGCGCCTCCTTCGGGGTGCGCGGAGCCAACCTGCCCGCCGTCGTACGGGCGCTGGTGGCGTGCGGCTGGTTCGGCATCCAGACCTGGATCGGCGGCGAGGCGATCTATTTCCTCGCCGGGAAGCTCATCGGCGACAGCTGGTCGAACGCGGCGCACGTCGGCGGCTACGCCTGGACCATGTGGCTGTCGTTCGCGATCTTCTGGGTGATCCAGGTCTGCATCATCTACCGGGGCATGGAGACCATCCGCCGCTTCGAGAACTGGGCCGCGCCGTTCGTGCTCGTCGGCGCGTTCGTGATGCTGTGGTGGATGAGCAGCAAGGCGGGCGGCGTCGGCCCGCTGTTCGACCAGCCCTCGAAGCTCGGTTGGGGCGGAAGCTTCTGGAAGCTGTTCTGGCCCTCATTGATGGGCATGATCGGCTTCTGGTCCACTTTGAGTCTGAACATTCCCGACTTCACCCGCTATGGGCGCAGCCAGAAGGCCCAGACCTGGGGCCAGGCCCTCGGCCTGCCGACGACGATGACCCTCTTCGCGTTCCTGTCCGTCCTGGTCACCTCCGGCTCCCAGGCGGTGTACGGCAAGCCGGTCTGGGACCCGGTGCAGCTGGCGGCGAAGACGGACAACGTGGTGGGCCTGCTCTACGCGCTCGTGACGGTCCTGGTCGCGACCCTGTCCGTGAACATCGCCGCGAACCTCGTCTCGCCTGCCTTCGACTTCTCCAACGTGGCCCCGCGGAAGGTGAGTTTCCGCACCGGAGCCCTGATCACCGCGGTCCTCGCCGTCCTGATCTTCCCCTGGAAGCTGTACTCCGACCCGCAGGGCTACATCTTCACCTGGCTCGGCCTGGTCGGCGGTCTGCTCGGCACGGTCGCGGGAATCCTCGTCGCCGACTACTGGTTCCTGCGCCGCACCCGCCTGGACCTCGCCGACCTCTACCGCACCGGCGGCCGCTACTGGTACGCGGGCGGCTGGAACTGGCGGGCCGTCGTGGCCTTCCTCGCGGGCGGCGTCCTCGCCGTCGGCGGCGCGAGCTTCAAGCCGCTGATCGACGGCCGCCCCATCCCGGCGCTGGCCTCCCTGGCCGACTACGGCTGGGCGGTGGGCCTCGGGACATCCCTGGTGCTGTACCTGGCCCTGACCCTGCTGACCGGCCGCGGGGAGGCCACCGCCTAGCGCGGGGAGGCCACCGCGCAGCCGAGCCGGGAGGCGGTCAGCCGGACGTGGACTGCCCGCCCCCGAGCGCGCCGACCGCGGCCCGCGCCGCCTGGATGGCCCCCTTGTTGATCTCGTCCGTACCCGGCGCCTTCTTGGTCTCGAAGTTGCTGCCGTTGTAGGTCACGACCACCAGGGCGTTGGACATCCGGACCATCACCACGCCCTCCCGGGTCTGCTGCTTGTCCTCCGTGGTGAGGTTGACGACGGAGTAGGCGCTGTCCCCGAGCCCCGGCACGGCCCCGCCGCCGCTCTTCTCCTTCACCCGGTCCTGGTACTCCTGCTGCGCGTCCTGGCTCGACTCGCTGATCTCGAACGACACGTCGAGCCAGCGGTAGTCGTAGCCCTGCAGCGCGTTCCAGGAGCAGGTGCGGCGCACCTTGGTGTCCGTCGACGGGATCTCCTTGCCGGCCGTCTTCGCCCCGGGCACCAGCGACTTCACGGTCGCCGCGGGCACGCCGGCGCAGGGGGAGGGCGCGGTGCCGTACGCCTTCGCCGCGGCCGTGGCCGACGGGCCGGAGGAACCGGACGAACCGGAGGCGGACTGGGTGGTCGTCTGCCGGCCCGCCTGGTGCCCGGCGGTGTCCGACGGGGCGGCCGGTCCGGACGTCAGCGCCCAGCCGGCACAGGCGAGGACCGCGACCGGAGAGATCCGCGCGGTGAGGGCGATCGGCAGAGGAAGAGAACGCACAGCGCACTTCTCGTGGGGGAGGGGGTGCGGAAGGGGGGTCCGCAGGGTGGACGGGGACGACAGTGTCACACGAGTCCCTGTGGGGCGGTAGGGGTAACTCGCTGCGTGGCCGCGCGGTCACGACGGCGCGTTCACGACGTACCGAACTGCCCGTTTTGTACCCCAGTCGGCTCGGCGGCAGTCGCCGGCCGGGGCGGGCGCGAGCGGCGACGGCCGGACCGGTGGGGTGGCCCGGCGCGGCAGGGACGGGATCTCTACAGGCGGTTCACTCGGTGTCATGCCTCGGCGGAGTGCTCCTCCAGCCAGCGGCGGGCGCCCACTTCGCTGGGGTATTCGCGGACGGTGAGCCATGCGGCCAACCAGCCCACGAGGTAGGCGGCGAACGCCGGCATGACAGGGGCAGCGAGCACGACCAGCCCACGACCGAGGGCGATCAGGCCCGGGACGCGCCTGTTGTGGTCGCGTTTGGCCTGGAGGGTCTGGCCGGGACTGGGGGGATCCAGAAGCGCCTCGCGGTGTCCCCGGCGCTGTTGCACCCATCCCCACACCGACGCCGCGCAGGCCGCCACCACCTGCGCCCCGTCCCACACGCCGCGCGCGGCGGGCGGCAGGATGTCGCGGAACCCCGAGTAGAGGCTCAGCGCGAAGAAGGAGAACATCGCCATGACGAGGACGATGAAGACGGTCGTACGCGCCCGGCACAGCCAGTAGAGCGTGCCGCGCTTGTACCAGGTCCGGCCCAGCTTCGGCAGGGCGGGAATGGGGACGGAGAACCCCGGGGCGGGGGCCTCAGAAGATGCTTGTGACGCCATGCCAGACATCTTTCGCCAGTCGCTTCCCGTCATCGTAGGTCTCCGAGGCGACGTGCTCGGTTCCGGTCATCACGCCGCCGATCACCCCGTGGTCGTGGATGTCCTCGCTCCAGTGCTCGTGGAAGGCGTGGTCGATGACCGATGTCGCGACGATCACCGAGCCGACACCGACCGCGGCGACCGCGACCGCACCCTCGACGGGCAGAGCCGCCGTGATGGCAGCGCCGGCGGCCAGGCCGCCGACGGCTGCCCCGACATCGAGGGTGACGGAGTGCTGCCAGGACCAGCCCTTGTCGTGGTCCTCTTTCGCTTCGAGCACCCCACAGGTGGCGGCCGCGGCGACGTCCAGGACCGGCACCTCCTTCAGGACGTCCGGCAGTGCCTCCAGCCCCTTGCCCAGGCGCAGCGCGTCCGCGGCATCGACCAGCTTGACGTTCAGGGCACGGTCGTACGGCAGCTTGCTACTGCCGTTCTCGGCGCGGGCGATGTCCCCCTCCAGCGCGTCGACCTTGGTGACCGCGTCGCGGTAGGCGCTCTTGGCGGGCAGGTCGTCGGGCATCCTGCGGCCCTGCTGCTGGAACACCTTTCGCTCGGCGCGGAGTTGCTTCTTGGCGGCCTGCGCCTCGGCCTTGGCCGCGTCGAGGTGCTTGCGTGCCTCGATGCCTCCCGCGCGGGCGCCCTCGGCGTCGTACGCGTACAGGCCGCGCAGCGCGTCGTACAGGGTGACCTTGTCCTGCGGGGACGTCGGGTCCTTCTTCGTCACCTTGTCGTACATCCCCTGCAACTGCTCCGCCGCCACCAGCCGGGCGTGCTGGGCGGTGTGCAGGATCCTGGTGCGCACCTTGGTGTACTCGTCGCGGGCGGAGGCGATCTTCTGGTCCTCCGCGCTCGGCGGTTTCGCCGACAGCATCGGCGTCGGCACGCCCTTGGAGTCCGTCTCCACGCCCTTGCCCGCAGCGATGTACTCCGCGTTGTGCAGGGAGGCCTCGCAGGTCGACAGTGCGTCGGCGAGCGTTTGCAGGGTGTCGCCCGCCTGATGCACCAGTTCGGCGAAGCCGCCGGCCGTGATCTCGTCCTCGCTCCACTTGCCGCGGAACGTCTCAGCTGCCTCCCCCTTCCACCCGGAGTCGCCCGCCAGCTTGTCGACGGCGCGGCTGAGCGGCTTCACCACGCCTTCGAGCTTTTCCTTGGCGTTCTTGTACGTGGTGGCCATCGTGTGCAGGCCGTCGAGGTCGCCACCCACCCAGCTGTCGCCCATCAGTGCCAGTCCTCCGGGTCGAGGTCCTCGAAGACACCGTGGATGTCCACGTCGTGCCGGTGGAAGGAGTCACGCGCGTACGCGGCCTTGTCCCCGTGGTCGTCCAGCCGGTCCGCGAGAGCCAGGTGCATGCTGATGATGAGATCCGCGACCTCCTTGATCGCGTTGTCCAGTCCCGGGTCGCCACCGCTGACCACGGGCGGTGTCACGTCCGGCTTCAGCTTGCGGTAGTCACTCGCCTGGTCGTGGAAGGTCTTGGCCAGCGTGACGAGGTCGTCGTAGATGACCTTGAAGTCCGCCGTCACCGCTGCACCTCCTGCGCGAAGGCGACCAGGTCCCGCGGCAGCCAGTTGCGTTCAGCGGGTGCGACCCGAGGGTCCAGCAGGACGGTGACGCCCTGTTCGTGCACTCCCTCGGCCAGCGGGCCGAGCGACGCGGCGACCCACGGCTGTGCCTCGCCGAGTGCGTCCACCAGCTTCTCCGGTGTCGTGAAGGCGAAGGCCACGGTGCCGTGCGCGGGATGACTGAAGAGTTCCAGGACGATGAAGGGCACGCGCGCCGGCCGGCCGTCCCGGCCGGTCCCCGCCACGGACCTCTGATGCGACGGGACGAACACCGGAGTGTGGTACGCGGGCACCCCCGGCTTGGGCGCGGGCCGGTCGTCCACGGCCGCGCGTGGGGGTGGAGCCGCCTCCACGAGGTCCAGCAGGGTGGAATGACGCGGCTGCGGAGCCTGCTCCGGGCGATGTTCTGCCGGCGGATCCGGCTCTACGAAATCGAGCAGGCGCGAACGAATGGGCGCCCCCATCGCCGTCACCTCTTCCCCGTGGTTGCGTGGCCGATTGGGCCCGACCACGGTAGCCAGCGGGCAACGGGGCAAATCCGGCTATGTCGGGGCCGTCACCTGGACGTACACGGAACTCATACGACCGTTTGGGCGATGGCAGAGCAGTCCTTGACCCGTTGCTGAACCGGGGCTTCCGGTCGGCTCGGCGGCTACGGCACCCGCGCCGTCCACTCGGCCGACGTGAACTTGGTCCGTGCCAGCTCCTCCGCGCGCGCCAGTTCCTCGTCCGTGATCTTGCCCGGCGCCAGGCCGTACCGCGCGCGGAACGACTCGATCATCCGGTCGATGACCGCCTCCCGCGGCAGCCCGGTCTGCCGGCGCAGCGGATCGACCCGCTTCTTCGCGCTTGCCGTCCCCTTGTCGGACAGTTTCTCCCGCCCGATGCGCAGCACCTCGGTCATCTTGTCGGCATCGATGTCGTACGCCATGGTCACGTGGTGCAGTACGGCGCCCGGACCCCCGCCAGGTCCGACGATCCGCTTCTGCGCCGCGCCCGCGATCTTGCCCTGGTCCGTCGCGATGTCGTTCAGCGGCTGGTACCACGCCCGGATGCCCATGTCGCCGAGGGCGCCCAGCACCCAGTCGTCCAGATAGGCGTAGCTGTCCTGGAAGGACAGACCCTGCACCAGGGACTCCGGCACCGACAGCGAGTAGGTGATCGTGTTGCCGGGCTCCACGAACATCGCGCCGCCGCCGGAGATCCGCCGCACCACCTCGATGCCGTGCCGCGCGGCGCCCTCGGGGTCCACCTCGTTGCGCAGCGACTGGAAGCTGCCGATGATCACCGCCGGGCCTCCCCACTCCCACACCCTGAGTGTCGGCGGGCGCCGGCCCTCGGCGACCTCGGCGGTCAGCACCTCGTCCAGTGCCATGTGCAGCGCGGGCGGCTGCGAGCCCTCGTGGATCAGCTGCCAGTCGTAGTCGGTCCAGTCCGTGGCGTGCGCGAGAGCCCGGCGCACCGCGATCGCCACGCCCTCCGACGTCAGGCCGTACATCACCGTCCCCGCGGGCAGCGCGGCGTCGATCCGCGCGGCCAGCCCCGCCGCGTCGGTGTCCGCCGGGGCGCCCTCCAGCGCGCCGTTCACCGCGTCCAGCGCCTCGTCCGGCTCCAGGAAGAAGTCGCCCGACACACGCACGTGCCGCAGCACGCCGTCCTGGGCCTCCACGTCGACCACGACGAGCTTGCCGCCGGGCACCTTGTACGCACCGTGCACTGCCTGGGCCTCCGTTCCTGCCGCCTCCCGCACGAGATCAACGGCGCAGGCCGTCGCGGTGTTCCCCGGACGGTGATCACGCTCGTACGATCACCCGGAAGACGTACCCGAGCCGAGGAGGCTCCCGTGTTCACCACCCGGCCCACCCTGCAGGGCACCTTCGGAATGGTGTCCTCCACCCACTGGCTGGCCTCCCAGTCGGCGATGGCGGTTCTGGAGGCCGGCGGCAACGCGTTCGACGCCGCCGTGGCCGGGGCGTTCGTGCTGCATGTGGTGGAACCGCATCTGAACGGGCCGGCAGGCGAGGTGCCGATCCTGCTCGCGCCGGCCGGCGGCGAGGTGCGCGTGCTGTGCGGGCAGGGCGTGGCCCCGACAGGCGCCACCGTCGCGCACTACCGGGGGCTCGGGCTGGACCTCGTACCGGGCACCGGGCCGCTCGCGGCCGCCGTGCCGGGCGCCTTCGACGCCTGGCTGCTGCTCCTGCGCGACCACGGCACGAAGTCCCTGGACGACGTACTGAAGTACGCCATCGGATACGCCGAGCACGGGCACGCGCCCGTGGAGAAGGTCGGCGCGACCGTGGAGACCGTACGGGAACTGTTCGAGACGGAGTGGACGTCGTCGGCCGCCGTGTATCTGCCCGGCGGACGGGTGCCCCGGCCCGGCGAACTGCTGCGCAATCCCGCCCTCGCCGCGACCTGGAAGCGGCTGCTCGCCGAGACCGCCGGGGCCGGCGACCGGGAGGCCCGGATCGACGCCGCGCGCGAGGTGTGGCGCTGCGGCTTCATCGCCGAGGCCCTGCTGCGGCAGTCCCGCCGGCCCACCCTCGACACCAGCGGCGAACGCCACACCGGCACGCTCACCGGGACCGACCTCGCCGACTGGTCGGCGACCTACGAGACCCCGGTGAGCTACGACTGGAACGGCTGGACCGTCTGCAAGGCCGGCCCCTGGAGTCAGGGCCCGGCCCTCCTCCAGCAACTCGCCCTGCTCCCGCCGGACCTGCCCGCCTACGGCTCCGCCGACTACGTCCATCTGCTGATCGAGGGCTGCAAGCTCGCCATGGCCGACCGTGAGGCCTGGTACGGGGACGCCGCCGAGGTGCCGCTCGCCGACCTGCTCTCGGACGGCTACAACGCCGGCCGGCGGGCCCTGGTCGAGGCCAAGGCCTCCTGGGAGCTGCGGCCCGGCAGCCCCGGCGGACGCGTGCCGCGGCTGCCCGCGCAGGCGTGCGCGCGCGTGGAGACCGGCGATCACCGCGGCTTCGACCCGATGGGCGCGGGCGAGCCGACCGTTGCGGAGTTCCCCGGCGAGCCCACGGTGGCCGCCGACGGCGCCACCCGCGGCGACACCTGCCATCTGGACGTCGTCGACCGCTGGGGCAACATGATCGCGGCCACGCCCAGCGGCGGCTGGCTGCAGTCCAACCCGGTCGTGCCCGAGCTGGGCTTCCCGCTCGGCACGCGCCTGCAGATGACCTGGCTGGAGGAGGGCCTGCCGAACTCCCTCACCCCGGGCCGCCGCCCGCGCACCACCCTCACCCCGTCCCTCGCGCTGCGCGGCGGCGTGCCGGTCCTGGCCTTCGGCACGCCCGGCGGCGACCAGCAGGACCAGTGGCAGCTGCACTTCTTCCTGGCCGCCGCCCTGCGCCCGCCGGTCCGCGGCGCCCTCGACCTGCAGGGCGCGATCGACGCCCCGAACTGGCACAACGACAGCTTCCCCAGCTCCTTCTACCCGCGCGGCCACCGCCCCGGCAGCGTCACCGTGGAGTCCCGCACGGACCCCGAGGTCGTCGAGGAACTGCGACGGCGCGGCCACGACGTCACGGTCGGCCCCGCCTGGTCCGAAGGACGCCTGAGCGCGGTGGCCCGGGACCCCGAGACCGGGGTGCTGTCGGCAGCGGCTAACCCGCGCGGGATGCAGGGGTACGCGGTGGGCCGCTGACGCCGCTGACGCCGAGCCCCTGGCGGCGCGGTGGGCCCGCCGGCTGCCCGTCAACCCGATTCCCCAGTTCTTCAACCCGATTCCACCCGCTGTGCACCGGACGGGCGGGGATTGTCAGTGGGACGTGGTCTCATGGAGGCATGATCGAAGACACGGAAACCATCGACGAGTTTCTCACGCGCTGCTCCGCCGACGTGGAACAAGCGGTCCGCAAGGCGGCCGAGGCCGAGATCCTGCCCCGCTTCCGCCGCCTCGCCGAGCACGAGGTGGACCAGAAGAGCGGCCCCCATGACCTGGTGACGGACGCCGACCGGCTCGCCGAGCTGCGGCTGACCGAGGATCTGGGCGCGCTGCTGCCCGGCTCGGTCGTGGTCGGTGAGGAGGCGGTGCACGCCGACCCGGCGAGCTACGCGGCGCTCCAGGGCGACGCGCCCGTCTGGATCGTCGACCCGGTCGACGGCACCCGCCAGTTCGTGCACGGCGACGACGGGTTCTGCACCCTGGTCGCGCTCGCCCACCGGGGCGTCGTCCTCGCCTCCTGGACCTACGCCGCCGCGCGCGACCAGCTCGCCACCGCGGTGCGCGGCCGGGGCGCCTTCCTCGACGGCGAGCGGCTGTTCGCGGGCCCGCCCGCGCCCGGCCGGGACCTCGTCGTCGCCACGTCCCACCCGGACTACACCACCGACGAGCAGAAGCGCGCACTGCACGCCCTGTGGACCGACGGTGTCGCCCCGCGCGCCTGCGGATCGGCGGGCCTGGAGTATCTCGCCGTCGCCCGGGGCGAGTTGGACGCCGTCGCGTTCTCCTGGGAGGCCGCCTGGGACCACGCGGCCGGCCTGCTCCTGGTCGAGGAGGCGGGCGGCGCGCATCTCACCCCCGCAGGCGAGCCGTTCCGCGTGACCGGCGGCAACGCCCTGCCGTTCACCGCGGCCCGGGACGCCGCGACGGCCCACCGGATCGCCGAGCTGCTGCGTACGGCGGCCTGAGACCCACGCCCCCCGCTCCGCCCCGCCCGTGACCGGCAGGTGGCAGGCGGCAGCCGGCAGCCAAGTTCACCGGCCCCGGGCCTCGGGACCTGGGCCCCAGGCCGTTCACCGGGGCGGGCGCTCGGTGCCCGGGACCGGGCACCCGGGCCGGGGGAGTGTCAGTCCTCCGGCATATCCTGAATCCCGAGTGGCCATCGGCTGACGAAGGGGTCCTAAGGTGCCGTCGATGCTCGATGCGGTCGTGGTGGGTGCGGGACCGAACGGACTGACCGCTGCTGTGGAGCTGGCCCGCCGTGGCTTCTCCGTCGCGCTGTTCGAGGCGAAGTCCACCGTGGGCGGTGGCGCCCGCACCGAGGAACTGACCCTGCCCGGCTTCCGGCACGACCCGTGCTCGGCCGCCCACCCCCTCGGCGTCAACTCGCCCGCGTTCCGCGCCCTCCCCCTCGACCGCTACGGCCTCGAATGGCTGCACGCCCAGCTGCCGATGGCGCACCCCTTCCTGGACGGCACCGCGGCCGTGTTGTCCCGCTCGGTGGCCGAGACGGCGGCCTCCTTCGGACCGCGCGACGCGGGGGCGTACCGCAGACTGGTCGAGCCGTTCCTCACCCACTGGGACACCCTCGTCCTGGACTTCATGTCCCTGCCGCTGACCGCGCTCCCGCGCGACCCGGTCACCCTGGCCCGCTTCGGGCTGGCCGGGCTGCCGCCGTCCACCTGGCTGCTGCACCGCTTCAAGGACGAGCGGGCCAAGGCCCTCTTCGCCGGCCTGGTCGCCCATGTGATCGCGCCGCTGAACGGCCTGGCGACCGGCGCCGTCGGGCTGGTCTTCGCGCTGGCCGCGCACGCCCGCGGCTGGCCGGTGCCCCGCGGCGGCTCCCAGGCGATCTCCGACGCCCTCGCCGGCTATCTGCGGGACCTCGGCGGCGCCGTGCACACCGACTACGAGATCAAGCGCCTGGACGACCTGCCGCCGGCGCGTGCCTACGTCTTCGACACCTCGCCCACCGCGCTCGCCCGCATCGCGGGCTTCGGCGACCACTACGCGCACTACCGCTACGGCCCCGGCGTCTTCAAGATCGACTACGCGCTGGACGGCCCGGTGCCCTGGACCGCGCCCGAGGCCCGCGCCGCCGGAACCGTCCAGGTCGGCGCGAGCAAGGCCGAGATCGGCACCGCCCTGCGCGCCGCCTCCCGCGAGGGCCGCGCCCCCGACCGGCCGTTCATGATCACCGTGCAGCCCAGCGTGGTCGACCCGACCCGAGCCCCCGAGGGCAAGCACGTCTTCTGGGCCTACGGCCATGTCCCGAACGGCTGGTCCGGCGACCTCACCGACGCCATGGAACGCCAACTGGAGCGCTTCGCCCCGGGATTCCGCGACCGCGTGCTCGCCCGCGCCGTCGCCGGCCCCGCCGAGATGGCCGCCCACAACGCCAACTACGTGGGCGGCGACATCGCCTGCGGCGCGGCGTCCGGACTCCAGTTGCTGCTCCGCCCCAGACTGTCCCTGTTCCCGTACCGCACCCCGCATCCGGCCGTCTTCATCTGCTCCTCGGCCACCCCGCCGGGACCTGGCGTGCACGGCATGTCGGGGCACAACGCGGCCAAGGCCGTCTGGCGAAGACTGAGGCAGACATGACCACCATCACCCTCGTCCAGGGCGACATCACCGCGCAGAGCGCCGACGCGATCGTCAACGCGGCCAACTCCTCCCTGCTCGGCGGCGGAGGGGTCGACGGCGCGATCCACCGGCGCGGCGGCCCCGCCATCCTCGAGGAGTGCCGCGCCCTGCGCGGCTCCCGGTACGGCAAGGGCCTGCCCACCGGCCAGGCGGTCGCCACGACGGCGGGCGCACTCGACGCCCGCTGGGTCATCCACACCGTCGGACCGGTCCACAGCGACAGCGAGGACCGCTCGCAGCTGCTCGCCTCCTGCTACCGCGAGTCCCTGAAGCTCGCCGACGAACTCGGCGCCCGCACGGTCGCGTTCCCCGCGATCTCCACAGGCGTGTACCGCTGGCCGATGGACGACGCGGCGCGGATCGCGGTGGAGACGGTGCGCAACACGGCGACCGCCGTCGAAGAGGTCCGGTTCGTCCTCTTCGACGAGCGGGCGTACGAGGCGTTCGCCGCGCGGCTTCGCTGACGGAACCACGGTTCGGGTCCCCCGCGCCTGCCCCGCCGACCGTGTCAGGAGGTGGGCCGGGGGCAGGTGATGTCGTGGGCCGGGGGGTGGCCGGTGGTGAGGTAGGCGTTCACCGTGGCGTCCACGCAGGAGCTTCCGAAGACGCCGTACACCGCGTGCTGGTCCGCGCCGCTCAGGGTGACCAGGCGGGAGCTGGGCCAGTTGCGGTGGACGGTTCGGGCGCCGCGGTAGGTGGTGCGCGGGTCACCCGTGGCGTTGACGAGCAGGGCCGGCAGGTCGCCGCGGATCGTCGTGGGGCGTTCGCGTGGCGGTGCCCAGAACGCGCAGGGGTTGATGTCGTTCGCGACGGGAGCGAACAGCTTGTCCCGCGTCCCGGCGCGCCGCAGGTCGCGCCAGTAGGTCTCCGGGTCGCGCGGGGCGGCCACGTCGCCGCAGAGGATCGACGTCTGAGCGCTGCCGTAGGTGGAGTCGTGCCCGGTCAGCAGAAAGTCCAGGGTGCCGGCCAGCCAGGGCGACGGGGAGACGGCCCGGCCGTCGGCGGCGCGCCGCAGGTCCCGCACGGCCTGGGCGAGATCGCCGTAGGCCGCGGGGTTGTCCTGGGAGAGGCCGTTGAAGACGATGACGGGCAGGGCGTGCTCGTCCACCCGGTGGCCGCCGACCCGCAGCGGTGTGTGCGCGGCGGCCGACTGGAGCGCGTTCACGGTCGCCAGCACCGCGCTCCGGGTGCGCCCCAGACCGTACGTCGCCTCGTGCGCGGCGGCCCAGCCGGCCCAGTCGCCCAGGGCGTCGCGGTTGGCCTGCTCGGCGCTCCGCAGAAGCCTCGGACCGTAGCGGCCGGGATCCACCACGCCGTCCAGGACCACCCGGTCGGTCCGGTCCGGGAACATCGTCGCGTAGACCTGGCCGAGGTAACTGCCGTACGAGTAGCCGAGGTAGGAGATCCGGCGGTCGCCCAGGGCGGCGCGGATCACGTCCATGTCGCGGGCGGTGTTCCGGGTGGTGGCGTACGGCAGCAGGTCGCCCGCGTTCGTGCGGCAGCGGCGGGCGAGGTCCACGGAGAAGGCCACCATGCGGTCGAAGCCGGCGCGGCCGGTGCCCGCCCCGCGGAACATGCTGCCGGTGGGCCAGTGGCAGTCCAGCTCGGTGCTCCGGCCGACGAAGCGCGGGTCCACGCCCACCACGTCGTAGCGCGCCCCGACCCCCTTCATCGCCTTGCGCACCCAGGGCGGATCGCCGATGGTCTGCCCGCCGGGGCCGCCGCTGTTGAGCAGCAGTGCGCCGATGCGGTGGGCGCTGTCGGTGGCCCGGATCCGGGAGATCGCGACGGTGATCGTACGGCCCTCGGGGTGCGTGTAGTCCAACGGCACGGTGACGTCGGCGCATCGGGCGCCGGCCTGCTCCAGATCCTTGTCGGTGGTGTCGTCGGGGCCGAGCCGGCAGCTCTTCCAGTGCAGGTGCTGGTGGTGGTAGCGGGCGAGCGGGTCGCCGGCGGCAGTGGCTGCGGTGGCCGCGGCGGTCAGGGCAGTGGCGGGGGCGGCGCCCAGGGTGAGGGTGCCGGTCAGGCATACGGAGGCCGCTACGGCGACCCGTGCCGCCAGACGGCCTGCGCGGCCGGTGCGCGGGCGGTGCCCGGTGCCGCGGGAGAGGGAGGCGGTCATGCGTTTTTCCTTTCGGACGTGCCCCGCTCGCAGAGGGCCTTGTCGACGACGTCGAGGAAGTCCAGTTCGGCCTGGAGCGTTGCCGGTACCTGGTTCAGGGCCACGGCGACGCTCCGGCCACCGGGGCCGACGGCGACCAGTGCCCGGTGGCCGCCGGGCACGGTTCCCGCGTGGCCCCACCAGGTGCCGCCGCAGGACAGGGGCGAGGAGATCAGCCCGAGCCCGTAACGGGCGCCGGGCCAGAGCCGGTCGGGGTCCGCCGCCACGGTCCGCCGCATCTGGGCGAGTTGGGCCGCGGGCAGCAGCCGGCCGCCGAACAGGGCGGTGGCGAACCGGGTCAGGTCGGCCGGTGTGGACACCAGCGCCCCGCCGACCCCGCCGAAGGTCGTGTTCCAGCTCGTGCCGTCCCTGCGGCGGCCGTCGTCCGCGGTGAAGTAGCTGTGGGAATGCGGCCCTCGGATGCGTGGGTCGTCTCCGGGCCAGTACGTGTCGTGCAGCCCGAGCCGCTCGATGACGCGGTGGGTGATCTCCGACTCGGGGGTGTGACCGGTGACCCGCCGCACGATCAGCCCGGCTATGAGGTAGTTGGTGGTCGCGTAGTGCCAGGTCTGCCGCGGGTGGGGCAACCGCAGGGCCTGGGCGATGAGTTCGCGCGGCTCGAAGTGGCGGTACCGCAGCCGCTCGGGGTGCTCCCATGCGGGGGCGTCGAGGTAGTCGGGGAGTCCGCTGGTGTGCTGCAGGATCTGCCGGACGGTGATCCGGCGGCCGTCGTAGCCGGGCCCGCGGATCAGGCCGGGCAGGTAACGCTCGACGGGCGCGTCCAGGGACAGGCGCCGCTCGGCGGCGAGTTGCAGGACGACCGTCGCGGTGAAGGTCTTGGTGACACTGCCGACGCGCAGCCGGTCGGTGGCGTTCATCGGGCGGCCGGTGCGGAGATCGGCCGTTCCGTCCGTCACGGCCCAGCGCCCGCAGGACGCGTCCGTGCCGGTGCCGGTGCCGGTGACGAGGACCGCGGCGCCGGCGATCCGGTCGTGTGTGACCAGGTGGTGCACGGACCGGCGTAGGGCGTCATGGGTGCCGCACGCGCCGGGCGCCCGCGGCGAAGCCTGGGGCGACGTCTGCGGCAGTGTCCGTGGCAGTGACTGTGGTGGTGTCTGTCGTGATGTCTGCGGTGGTGTCTGCGGTGGTGTCTGTGCGAAGGACGCGGGTGCGGCGGTCAACAAGACGGCCGTCGCCGCGGCCGCGAGGCCGATTCGCCTGCGGTGTAAGGCTCTTGAGAGGGGGATGGCCATGGACAGCACGCTAGGCACCGCCCGGCCCCCGATCACTCCGGCAGGCAGCCGACTCGGTGCTGGGGACAGCACCAGTGCGCCTGGGGGAGAAACCCCCGTGGCGCGCCGGGCCGTTCAGGCCAGTTCGCGCAGGACGCCGCCGAGCAGGGCCACCCCTTCGGCGACGGCTCCCGGCGAGGTGGCCGCATAGCCGAGGACGAGACCGGGCGGGCCGGGCAACTGCCGGTGCCAGGACAGCGGTTGGCACTTCACCCCGCGGGCCAGCGCGGCGGCCGCGAACTCGGTGTCGGGTACGTCCGCGGTGTAGGTGACGGTCAGGTGCAGGCCCGCCGCGGCGCCGTGCACGGTTCCGCCGGGCAGATGCTCGGCGAGCGCGGCGATCATCGCGTCGCGGCGGTCGCGGTGCCGGCGCCGCAGCAGCCGTAGCTGACGCTCCAGCCCACCGGACTCCATCAGCCGGGCGAGGACCAGCTGCGGAAGCACCGCGTTGCCGAGGTCGTTGAAACGCTTGGCGTCGACCAGGTCCGCGCGGTAGCGGGGCGGGGCCACCAGCCAGCCGATGCGCAGGGCCGGGGCGAGCAGCTTCGAGACGCTTCCCATGTAGCACACGCGGTCGGCCAGCAGCGCCCGCAGGGCGGGGACCGGCGGGCGGTCGTAGCGGTGCTCCGCGTCGTAGTCGTCCTCAAGGATCAGCCCGCCGTCCCGGGCCCAGCCCAGCAGTTCACGTCGGCGCTCGCCGCTGGTCACCACGCCGGTCGGGAACTGGTGGGCCGGGGTGAGCAGCACCGCGCGGGCGCCGGTCGCGCGCAGCGCGTCCACCCGGACGCCGTCCTCGTCGACCGGTACCGGCGGGGTGCCGAGGCCGCCGTTCGCCAGATGCTGGCGGCCGCCGAGCGAGCCCGGGTCCTCCACCGCGACGGCGTCGATGCCGTCCGCCCGCAGCACGTGATGCAGCAGGGTGAGCGCCTGGGCGGTGCCGGCGAGGATCAGCACCTCGTCCGGCTCCACCCGCACGCCCCGCATCCGCGCCAGCCAGTCGGCCACGGCCCGCCGCAGCTCGGGGGCGCCACGGGGGTCGCCGTAGCCGAGGTGCTCGTAGGACAGCCCCGCGAGCACGGCGCGCTCCGCACGCAGCCAGGCGTTCCTCGGGAAGGCGGCGAGGTCCGGCCGTCCCGGAGTGAAGTCGACGACGGCCGGGGCGTTGCGTAATGCGTCGAAGACGTCGGCGCCGGGGGCGCGGGAGAAAGGCGACACTCCGACCTCTCCGACCTCTCCGATCTCTTCGACCCCGCTCCCGGCGGCATCCCGCGGCGCACAGGGTGCCGCCACCACCACCGTGCCCCCGCGGCGGCGTCCCTCCAGATGGCCGTCCTCGGCGAGCCGGCGGTACGCCTCGGTGATCACCCCGCGGGAGACGCGCAGTTCGGCGGCGAACACCCGGGTGGGCGGGAGTCTGCTGCCCACCGCCAGGCGGCCGTCGGCTATCGCCTGCCGCAGCCGGCCGGCCAGCCACTCCGCCTTCCCGCCCTCGGGCAGGTCACCGACCGCCAGCTGCAGGAAGTCCGAGCCCCGGCCGCGAAGTTCGCCCGCGACGGCCGGCATCTCTCGCTCCTCGTTCACCCTGGCGATGCTGTCATGCGCCGGGCTCAGCCGCCGAAGTCGAAGTCGGGTGCGGCCGCGCTGAGCACGGCCGACTCCGTGCCGGCGCCCCAGTGCGCCGCCACTTCCTCCTGCACCGCCTTCAGCAGCTCGGGCACGATCCCCGCGCCGCCCTCGTGCATGGCCTCCGCCACCACCAGCACCCGGCGGGTGTGCCGGCCGACCGCCGAGTGACCGCTCTGCCGGTGCGTCCAGCGCCGGGCGTGCGCCCGGCCGGCGGAGTCGACGAAGGTCACCTCGCCGGGCGCGGGATGCTCGATGCCCCCGCCGAACGCCGTGTACGTCTCGTCGCCGCGGGCCGGCCGCACCTCCAGCAGCGGCCAGGCGACCCGGTCGACGTCGAGGACGGCCACCGGGACCGCGTAGGCCACGGACAGCGCGTTGCACAGGTCGACCAGCGGATGGATGCGCGGCAGCGTCCCCTCCTTCCGCAGCCGCCGCAGCAGCGACTCCGAGGCACTGCGGTACTGCGTCGGCTTCACGCCGAGCCGGCTGAACGTCCGCCGCCAGGCCAGCACTTCGGGAAACTCGCCCTCGGTGGCGCCGGCCAGCCGGTCCAGGGCGCGGGCGGTGTACGCGGCGGCGCGCGGCGCGGTGTCCCTGTGCGCGTCGACGCCGGTGGCGTAGAGCGCGCCGCAGGCCAGTTCGGGGTACGTGGACCAGATGCTCGCCGCGTGCCGGAATCGCATGCTCGGGTGCTCCTCGGGTTCTCCTCGGGTTCGGGATCACCACCCTGCCGGGGGCGATGGCCCGCTCACCAGAGCCAAAGCCGGTACGTCTCACCGGTCCATAACCGCGCTCGCGAGCCACACGGCTCCTGCTCGGGCCGGTCCGGGGCGGTCCGGGTCGGCCCGAGGGGGAGCGTCCGTCTCCTGGGTCTCGCGGGTGAGCGGGTACCACTCGTGTCGATGTCGCTCGGACGGGCACGCGGTCCGGTCAGCTCGCCGCCCGCGCCGGTGCCGGGGTGCGCCGGGCCCGCAGGGACAGCACGCGCTCCGCGTGATGCTCCTCGTGCAGGTCGATGCGGCGCGCGGTCAGCAGATGCCGCAGGCCGATGATGCCCTCGACACGGGGGCGCGGCTCGCGGGTGACCACCAGCAGCCGGGTGACCTCGTGCTGCGCCATGCGGTTGGCGAGCGTCCTCAGGGTTTCGTCGGGGTGCGCCGTGAGCGCCGGCCGGGCCAGCTCGCCGAGCGGGGTGGTGTCGGCGGGATCGGCGTGGATCAGCGCGCCACGCGTGACGACACCGGCCAGCCCGCCGTCCGCGTCCAGCACCGGGTACAGGCGCTGGGCCAGCAGCCCCTCGGGGTCGCCCGCCTCGTGCGCGGCGCGCAGCAGGGCGGTGACCTCGCCGGCGGCGCGGCCGGCGGCGAAGGTGACCCCGGCGGGCGTCTCCAACTGCCGTACGAGATGCACTTCGAGCGGGTCGACGGAGTACTCGCGGGTGAGATGCAGACCACGCCGGGCGAGCTTCTCGGTGAGCACCGACCGCTTCAGCAGCACCACCGAGAGCAGGTAGGCGGCCGACGCGGTGATCACCATGGGGATCAGGGCGTTGACCTCATGGGTGAGTTCCAGGCAGAAGACGATGCCCGTGAGCGGGGAGCGCATGACCCCGCCGAGCACGCCGGCCAGCGAGACCAGGGCCCAGAAGCCGGGGCTGACGTGCGGGAAGACCAGGGCCTCGGCCGCACCCAGCGCGCCGCCGACCATGAACATGGGCGCGAGCACGCCACCGGAGGTGCCCGAGCCCAGCGACAGCCCCCAGATCAGGGTCTTCACGACCAGGATGCCGACGATCAGCCCGACCGTGGCGTGGCCGGTGAGCAGCGCGTCGATGACGTCGTAGCCGACCCCCAGGGCGCGCGGTTCGATCAGTCCGCCCACGCCGATGATCGCGCCGCCGAGCGCGGGCCACCACATCCAGTGGATGCGCAGCCGGGAGAACAGGTCCTCGGAGAAGTAGACGAGGGAGGTGGCGCCCAGCGCCAGCAGGCCGGCCGCCGCCCCCGCGACCACGCACAGTCCGTACGACGGCAGGCCGATACGGTCCGGCACATGCGCGCCGCCGAAGAGCGGGTCGGTGCCGAGCAGCGGGCCGCGCACCAGGGTGGCGGTCACGGCGGAGACGGCGACCGGCAGGTAGGAGCGCGGCCGCCATTCGAAGAGCAGCAGTTCGACCGCGAGCAGGATGGAGGCGAGCGGCGCGTTGAAGGTCGCGGCCATGCCGGCGGCGGAACCCGCCACCAGCAGCGCCTTGCGCTCGTCCGTGGTGACCTTGAGGAACTGGGCCAGCAGGGAGCCGACGGCACCGCCGGTCATGATGATCGGGCCCTCCGCGCCGAACGGACCGCCGGTGCCGATGGATATCGCGGCCGAGGCGGGCTTCAGCACGGCGACACGCGGCTGCACCCGGCTGCCGCCCACCAGGATCGACTCGATCGCCTCCGGCATGCCGTGGCCGCGTATCTTCTCCGAGCCGTAGCGGGCTATGACCCCGACGGCCAGTCCGCCCAGCACCGGCATCACCGCGAGCAGCCAGCGGTGCGGGGTGTCCGCGGGCACGGCGGAGCCGAAACCCGGGCGGCCCAGGAAGGCGAGGTTGGTGATCAGCGCGATCAGCTTCAGCAGACCGGCGGCCACCAGCGCGGCGACGGCGCCGACGGGGACGGCCAGCGCCGTGATCACGACGACGCGCGGAGGTACATGGAAGTCGCCCAGGTGCGGGACTTTGAGCGCGGGCAGAGGGCGGGTGGGGGCCTGGGGCCTGGCGGGAGTCGGTGACTGCGGCGGCATGGTCGCTCCGTAAGGGGTACGGCGGCAGGGGCGGACGGGGCATGACCGGGTGGCCCCGGTGCCGGTCCCCGCCCGTGTCGGGGCAGGGGTGACCGGCAGCCGGGCACCGGCCGATTCGGGCGGCGCTGCCCGTGAGGAGGAGGTGAACAGGCGGGATAGGCGGGGCAGTTGCGGACATCGGGCATGCGGACGGACGCGCTTCGTCGCGCGTGTGTCGGGGAAGGGGTGCGGCCGGTGCCCTCAGCGTGGGCGTACGAAGAAATAGGCTTCGTGTGTCGGCTCGGATCTCATGGTCATCACCCTCGGCGCCGGAGCCGTCGCGCCCGCGCGGTCCGGTTGCCCGCACTTTATCATTGCAGTCTGCAATGGTCACCATGGGTGACAGGTAGTGTCCGAGTCGTGGACAGCGGAAAAGGGAGCGAGGAGCGCATGGCCCAGCAGGACGGCCGTCCGGAGCAGGCGCGGGGGCGGACGGGAGCACCCGCGCGGACGCCGGACGGCACGGCAGGCTCTGGCGAGGCGGGAATCAAGGACGCGCTGGAGGGCGCTGCGGGGGCCGAGGAGGAGTTGGACCGGGAGGCCGAGGCGGTCACGCTCGCGGTGATGGCGGCCTCGCGGCTGATCGTTGCCCTCTCCGCCCGGGCCCTTGCCTCCGTCGACGTGCCGCTCACCCTGCCCCAGCTGCGCTCCCTGGTCGCCCTGCACACCTGCGGCCCGATCAAACTCGCCGCCATGGCCGCCACGCTGGGCGTCACGCCGTCCACGGCGCTGCGCATGGTCGAGCGCCTGGAGGTCCTGGGGCTCACCGACCGGCGGGTCAACCCCGGCAACCGCCGTGAGGTCGTGCTGCGGCTGACCGCCGCGGGGGAGGAACTGGTGGACCAGGTGCTGCGCCATCGCCGCGCGGAGATCCGGGCTCTGGTGGAACGGTTGCCCGCGCAGGAGCGCGCCGGCCTGGTCCCGGCGCTCACCGCACTCACGGCCGTCGCCGGTGACCTGGATCCCGGCCTCACCCCGTCCGAGGAGGCGGGCCGTCTGGCGGGCGTGGTCGACGACCCCCTGAACCCCGCGCCATAACAAACCGACACCGCCCGGCCCCGGCCGTGGGCAGTTGGAATTCCCGGCGATCGGTTCCCTGGCGGCCGCGTCTGTGGCGGTTGGATTCCCGGGTGTTCTGGATTTCCGGCGGTCCGGATGCGGGCGGGTCGGGTTCCTGACGGTCGGGTTTCTGGAGGTTCGGATCTCGGCGCCCTGGTGGCCGGATTTCTAGCGTTGCGGATCCCGGCGGTCCGGCCCCGGCGTTTCAGGTTCGGGCGGGCCGGTTCTCTGGTGGTCGGATTCCCGGGCGTTCCGGATACCCGGCGGTCGGATTCCTGGGCGGCCGGATTCCTGGGCGGCCGGGTCCCCCGGTCCGGTACCTGGCGGCCGATACCCCGGTGGTCCGGTTCCTGACCGTCGGGATTTCCCACAGTCGGATCCTCTGGATCCTCTGGATCCTCGGTGGTCCCGCAGGGTCCAGCCCCCCCACCGGCCCGACCCCGGCCCCGGTCCGGCGCGTCGCGCTTCGCGTGGCATCATCGGGCGAGGTCAGGAACGCCGTCGTACGAGGAGCACGATGAACCCCGCTCTCACCGTCCCCCCGGCCGTCGGTGCCGCTCTGCTGGACGACTTCTCCCTGGAGATGACCGGCAAGGACGTGCCCCGGCTGGAGGAGGCGCAGGGCAGCATTCCGCGGGGCACCCGGATCAACATCACGTTCCTCGCCGGCGAGGACCTCGGCATGCGGCTGGCGGCCGCCCGTGCGGTCAAGCGGCTCGGTTTCGTCCCCGTACCGCACATCTCCGCGCGCCGCCTCCCCTCCCGCGCCGCCCTGGAGGAGTTCCTGTCCGGGCTGGCCGCGGACGGCACCGCCGAGAACGTCTTCGTCGTCGGCGGCGACCCCGCCCGCCCCGAGGGCCCCTACGAGGACGCCCTCGCCGTGCTGCGTACCGGCCTGCTCCAGAAGCACGGCGTCCGCCACATCGGCATCAGCGGCTACCCGGACGGCCACCCCGCGATAGCCGACCGCACGCTGTGGTCGGCGCTCACCGACAAGGCGGCGGCCCTCGGGGTGCACCGCTTCGGCGGCGACGTCATCACCCAGTTCGGCTTCGACGTCGACCCGGTCCTCACCTGGCTGGAGGCCGCTCGCGCCCGCGGTGTCCACCTGCCCGTCCGCATCGGCGTGCCCGGCCCGGCGGGCGTACGCCGGCTGCTCGGCTATGCCGGCCGGTTCGGCGTCGCGACCAGCGCCTCCATCGCCCGCAAATACGGCTTCTCGCTGACCAACCTCATGGGCACGACCGGCCCGGACCGCTTCCTGCACACGCTCGCCCACCGCTACGACCCGGAGCGGCACGGCGCGGTGAAGGTGCACTTCTACACCTTCGGCGGCCTGCGCCACACCGCCGAGTGGGTCGCCGGTTTCCGCCGGACCATCTCGGGCACACCCGCCCCGTGAGGCGGGGCGCAGCCCGACCAGGGACACCTGGATCCGGATCCCGGCAGGCCGGGGCATGCTGGTGTCGGAATTCCGCCAGCGATCGCCGGTGCGCGTGGCCGATGCTGGACGTATGCAGACAGCGCAGACAGCGACGCACCTGGACCGGGAACACTGCGTACGCGCCGTCCGGTCCAAGGACGCGCGGTTCGACGGATGGTTCTTCACGGCCGTCCTGACCACCCGGATCTACTGCCGGCCCAGCTGCCCCGTCGTCCCGCCCAAGCCGGAGAACATGACGTTCTACCCGAGCGCGGCCGCCTGCCAGCAGGCTGGGTTCCGGGCCTGCAAACGCTGCCGCCCGGACACCAGCCCCGGCTCCCCGGAGTGGAACCACCGCGCCGATCTGGTGGCCCGCGCGATGCGGCTCATCGCCGACGGGATCGTGGACCGCGAGGGCGTGCCGGGGCTCGCCGGCCGGCTCGGCTACAGCACCCGCCAGGTGGAGCGGCAGCTGCTCGCGGAACTGGGCGCGGGCCCGCTCGCGCTCGCCCGTGCCCAGCGCGCCCAGACCGCGCGGCTGCTCATCGAGACCAGCGCGCTGCCCATGGCGGAGATCGCCTTCGCGGCCGGTTTCTCCTCCATCCGCACCTTCAACGAGACCGTCCGCGAGGTCTTCGCCCTGACCCCGAGCGAGCTGCGCGGCCGCGCACCGAAGGCCGGGGCCGGCCTGCCCGGCGGGCTCAGCCTGCGGCTGCCGTTCCGCGCCCCGCTCAACCCCTCCAACCTCTTCGGCCACCTCGCCGCCACCGCCGTACCCGGCGTCGAGGAATGGCGGGAGGGAACCTACCGGCGCACGCTCCGGCTGCCGTACGGCCATGGGATCGTCTCCCTCGCCCCGCGCCCCGACCACATCGCCTGCCGGCTCGCGCTCAGCGATCTGCGCGACCTGAACGTGGCGATCAGCCGCTGCCGCCGCATGCTCGACCTGGACGCCGACCCCGTCGCCGTGGACGACCACCTGCGCACGGACCCGTTCCTCGCGCCCCTGGTCGACAAGGCCCCGGGCCGCCGGGTGCCACGCACGGTCGACGAGGCCGAGTTCGCCGTCCGTGCCGTGCTCGGGCAGCAGGTCTCCACGGCCGCCGCCCGTACCCACGCGGCCCGTCTGGTCCTGGCGCACGGCAAGCCCCTGGACGACCCCGAGGGCGGCCTCACCCACCTCTTCCCGGCGCCCGAGGCACTGGCCGCCCTCGACCCCGAGTCCCTGGCGATGCCCCGCACCCGGCGCACCACCTTCACCACCCTCGTCCGCGAACTCGCCGACGGCACCCTCAGCCTGGGCGTCGAGTCCGACTGGGCCGAGGCCCGCGCCCGGCTGCTGGCGCTGCCCGGTTTCGGGCCCTGGACGGTCGATGTCATCGCCATGCGCGCCCTCGGTGACCCCGACGCCTTCCTCCCCACCGACCTCGGTATCCGGCGCGCGGCCCAGGAGCTGGGACTGCCCGCCACCCCGGCCGCGGTCACCGCCCGAGCCGAGGCCTGGCGGCCCTGGCGGGCGTACGCCGTCCAGTACCTGTGGGCGACCGACAGCCACCCCATCAACTTCCTGCCCGTGTAAGAAGGTTCCCTCGTGACACCTGTGACGACACCTATGACGACACCCATGACGTCCCACACCGTGACCGACAGCCCCTACGGCCCGCTCACCCTGGTCGCCGACGCCGACGGCGCCCTGTGCGGCCTGTACATGGCCGGCCAGCGACACCGCCCGCCCGAGGAGAACTTCGGCCCGCGCGACGACGATCTGCCCTGCTTCGCCGCGGCGAAGGAGCAGCTGTCGGCGTACTTCGCGGGCGAGTTGCAGCGGTTCACCCTCGAACTCGCCCTGCAGGGAACGCCGTTCCAGCGCGGCGTCTGGGAGCAGCTGACCCGCATCCCCTACGGCGAGACCCGCACCTACGGCCAACTCGCCGACGCCCTCGGCAGCCCCGGGGCATCGCGCGCGGTGGGGCTCGCCAACGGCCGCAACCCCGTCGGCATCATCGTCCCCTGCCATCGCGTGATCGGTTCCGACGGCAGCCTCACCGGCTACGGCGGCGGCCTGGACCGCAAGCGCCGCCTGCTGGACTTCGAGCGCGGAGCGGTGCTGTTCCCGTCGTGAGGAGCGGGGACTCGGCGCTCAGCGCTGCCCGCCGGCGGGTGCGGCGAGCTCGACGAAGACGATGCGCTGGTGGACGCGGTTGCGGCGCGGCGTGGTGGGCTGTGTCGCTCCCGAGTCGGTCGTCGCGCGGCAGGCGAGGACATACTCGCCGGCCGAACGCGGCGTCCAGGGGCAGCTGAACCGCTGCCAGCCGTACGCGGAGCGCGGGGCGACCCGGGCCGGGGTCCAGTGCCGCCCTCCGTCGGTCGTCACCTCCACGGAGCGGACCGGCTCGTCCGCCCAGGCCCATCCCCAGATCTCGACCGGTTCGCCGGCGTGCACGGTGCCGTCGACGGGGGCGACCAGGCATGAGTTGGGTGCCAGCTCCCACACCGGAACGGCGTCGCCGGAGCCGTCGTCGGGCCGGTCCATGTAGTACCTGGTGGTGAACGCTCCGGCGCTGCGGTGGTCGGAGACGGTCAGGGAGTCCAGCCACTTGGTCGAGTTGGTGCCGTAGTAGCCCGGCACCACCAGGCGCAGCGGGCCGCCCCGCCGTACGGGCAGCGGGACGCCGTTGACCGAGAGGGCCACCAGGGCACTGCCGTCCAGTGCCCTGGCGAGGGGGAGGTCCTTTTCGTACCGCTCGTGGCGGGTGCCGTCGAACACGCCGTGATCGACGCCGGTGGAGATGACATAGGCGGCGCCGTCCGCGATCCCGGCGAGGCCGAGGAGGTCGGTGAGCCGGACACCGGTCCAGCGGACGTTGCCCACCCGCCGCTGCGGAACGGTGGGCGCCAGCGGGCTGCCGGCGCATTCGTGCACGGCGGTGATCTCCGTCTGCGGCAGTGCCCTCAAGTCGTCGAGCGACAGGGTCAGTTCGCGGGTGACCAGTCCGCCGACGCGCAGCGTCCAGGAGTCCGGTGAGACATCGGGGATGCCCAGGTGCCAGACCGAGAACAGGTCCGCTTCCGCGGTGACGAAGGACGTCAGGTGCTCGGGCCGCAGCCGCTGCACCAGGCCGAAGCCCTCATGGAGCATCGCGGGCGTGATCCGCATGATCGTCTCCCCCTCAGACGTGAGTTCCGTCAGCCTAGACACCCTTCAGGAGCCGGATGAAATGCCGGTTGGGCTGCGTCCATGCGTCACGGGCATGGACGTCGCGGTCACGCCACCCGGTGGCCGTTCTCCAGTTCCGCGGCACCGGTGCCGTGCGTGAGGACGTCCAGGGCGGTCAGGACGCGGCGGCCGAGGGCGCCGGGCAGATGGCCGGTGACCTCCTCGCGCGGGACCAGCCGCCAGGACAGCAGCTCCTCCTCCTGCAGGCGGATGGCCTTCAGATCGGTCTCCGTGAGGACGCCGCCGTCGTACAGGTACGCCACCAGGGGCGGCCGTGCCGTGCCGTGCACCCAGTCCACGGCCAGCAGCCGGCCCAGTTCCCGGTCGAGCCCGATCTCCTCCAGGGTCTCCCGGCGGGCGCCCTGGCGCGGCGTCTCCCCGTGGTCCGACTCGATCGTGCCGCCCGGAAGCGCCCAGCCCTCGCGGTAATTGGGCTCGACCAGCAGCACGCGCCCCTCGGCGTCCCGGAAGAGCGCGGCGGCACCGGCGAGGACACGGGGCAGGCCCGCGATGTACGCGGCGAAGTCAGGAGTGGTGGTCATTGAGGAAGGGTAACCAGCCGCCGGACCGCTACGGCCCGGCCGTGGCCAGGCGCAGGGTGCGTGTTGCCAGCGCACTGATCCGTACGCCGTCGAAGCCGAACACCGCGCTCCGTACCGTGTCCTCCAGCGGGTCCTTCCACCGGGCCGGGATCGCGGCCGCGCCGGTGCGGACCCCGGCCACCGAGCCGGCCGTCGCCCCGTTGGAGTCGGTGTCCAGGCCGCCGCGCACGGTCAGCGCGATGGTCCGGGTGAAGTCGCCGTCGCCGTACAGCAGCCCGGCGGTGAGGACGGCGGCGTTGGGCACCGTGTGGATCCAGCCGAGCCCCGCCGTCTCCGCGGTCAGCGTGGCCAGGGTCTCCTCCCAGGGCAGTCGCGTCTCGTGCAGGGTCATGACCCGCCGTACGGTACGGGCGAGCCGGCTGCTCGCCGGGATCACGCCGAGCGCGCTCTCCAGCGCGTCCCGCACGGTCGGCGCGGTGAACGCCGCCGAGATCAGCGCGGCCGCCCACATGGCGCCGTAGACGCCGTTCCCGGTGTGCGACAGCACCGCGTCCCGGCGGGCGAGGCCGGCGGCGCCGGCCGGGTCGCCGGGGCGGGTCCAGCCGTGCACGTCGGCGCGGATCAGCGCGCCGATCCACTCCTGGTACGGGTTGTCGTACGTCGCCGTCAGCGGCGGCTTCAGCCCGCACGCGAGGTTGCGGTACGCCGCCCGCTCCGCGGTGAAGGTCTGCAGGTACGGCAGTCTGAGCAGCCACAGCTCGCCGACCTGCTCGGTGCTGAAGCCGAAGCCGTACGTCTCCAGCAGGTGCAGTCCGAGGACCGCGTAGTCGACGTCGTCGTCGCGCACGCTGCCGTGGATCCGGCCGCGCACGCACTCACGCCACTCCGGGCGCAGCACGGCGCCGTCGGCCGGGTCGGCGGGCTCGGGCAGATAGTCGGTGAGCGGCAGCGCCGCGGCCCTGGCCAGATAGCCGTCGATGCGCTCGCGGGTCCACACCTCGCCCTGCTCGACCGGCTTGCCGAGCATGTTGCCCGCGATCCGGCCGACCCAGCCGCCGTGGATCCGGTCGGCGAGGTCGGCCGAAGTGAGGCGCTGGCTGGTCATGGCTGGGGTCTACCCGTTTTCCCCAGGACGCTCCCAGGTGCTTCCCAGCCTTCGGTCGGAGCATGACGCCGGGGGCCTGCTGAGGTTATGGTCGCAACGGCGCGACTGGCCCTGACGTGCGCGGGGCCCGGAGAGCAAGGGGAAAGCAAGGTGGCGGACGCTGCAGTGAACGAGACCCGTCGGGTGCTCATCGCCGCGGACAAGTTCAAGGGCTCGCTGACGGCCGTGCAGGTCGCCGAGCGGGTGACGGCCGGGCTGCGCCGGGTCGTGCCGGACCTGCGGGTCGAGGCGCTGCCGGTGGCCGACGGCGGCGACGGGACGGTGGACGCGGCGGTCGCGGCCGGTTTCGAGCGGCGCGAGGTGCGGGTCGCCGGGCCGCTGGGCCAGGAGGTGACGGCCGCCTTCGCGCTGCGCGGCTCGACCGCGGTCGTGGAGATGGCGGAGGCCAGCGGCCTCCAGCGCCTCCCGGCCGGGGTCTTCGCGCCCCTGACGGCCTCGACGTACGGCTCCGGCGAGCTGCTCCGGGCCGCGCTCGACGCGGGCGCGCGGACGATCGTGTTCGGTGTCGGCGGCAGCGCCACGACCGACGGCGGCGCGGGCATGCTGGCGGCGCTGGGCGCCCGGTTCCTGGACGACGGCGGCGAGCCGGTGACGACGGGCGGCGGCGGGCTGGCGGATCTGGCGCGCGCCGACCTGTCCGGGCTGGACCCGCGGCTGTCCTCCGTGGAGCTGGTGCTGGCCAGCGACGTCGACAACCCGCTGACCGGCCCGAAGGGGGCACCGGCGGTGTACGGCCCGCAGAAGGGCGCGTCCCCCGACGACGTGGAGACCCTGGACGCGGCCCTCGCGCACTTCGCCGAGGTGCTGGAGGCGGCCGTGGGGCCGCGTGCCGCCGAGTACGCGGCGGCGCCGGGCGCGGGCGCCGCGGGCGGCATCGGCTACGGCGCGCTGCTCCTGGGCGCCCGCTTCCGGCCCGGCATCGAGGTCATGCTCGACGTCCTCGGCTTCGCGCCGGCGCTGGAGCGAGCCGATCTGGTGATCACCGGTGAGGGGTCGCTGGACGAGCAGACGCTGCACGGCAAGGCGCCGGCGGGGGTCGCCGCCGCCGCGCGGGCCGCGGGCAAGGAGGCCGTCGCGGTGTGCGGCCGGCTCGCCCTGCCCGTCCGGGCGCTGGAGCGGGCCGGGATCCGCAAGGCGTACCCGCTCACCTCGGTCGAGCCGGACGTGGCGCGGTGCATCGCGGAGGCCGGGCCGATTCTGGAGGACGTGGCGGAGCGGATCGCGCGGGACCGGCTGGCCTGAGCGGGAGCCGGACAACGGGCGGGCGTGGCGCCCGCCCGTCCCGCGGCTACTGCAGGGGGGTCAGCTCGCCGTCCGGGTCCCGGAAGTAGCTTCCGGCCGTGACGCCGAACACCTTGCCGTCCTTGAGCCACTGCTGCGAGATGTCGTGCAGCGTCTTCGCCTCGCGCTCCCAGACCATGGAGTGCCCGGCGTCGGCGAAGCAGAACATGAGCTTCTCGGGCCCGGCGATGGCCTGGAACAGGTCCGGGACGGAGAAGTGCGCGACCGGGGGCAGTGAGGGCGGGTTGTTGGCCTGCCGGTCCAGTGCTCCGTAGACGATGAGCACCGGCACCCGGCCGCCGAGCACCGGCGTGCCCGAGTCGTCCCTGAGCGGCACGGTCTGGTTGTTCCAGCCCCACCAGAAGGTGTTCCGGTAGCGCAGCACGCCCTCGTACGAGCCGTCCGGCAGGGCGGGTCCCCACTTGGCGCCGAGGTCGTCGTTGTCCATCGCGGCCTGCCACACCTCGTCCACCATGCCGGGCTCCCGCTGCTCCGGGCTGCCCTGCTCCAGGTCCCAGCCGGTCTTGAAGCCGGTCTTGCCGCCCACGTTCATCGGGAAGCCGAACTGGACGGCGGGCTTGGACACGGGCAGGTTCAGGCCGTCGGGCGGACGCCCGAAGGGGGACTCGATGTGGGTGGACCAGCGGCCGCCGGGCGGGAAGATGGGGGCCAGCAGGATCAGGTGGTCGACGTTCTCCGGGTGCTGGATGGTGTAGGGGCCCATCACGAACGCGCCCGCGGACCAGCCGACGAAGTCGATCGGCTTGTCCCGGTCGGGGGAGAGACCCCTGATGAACTGGACCACGGTGTCCAGCTCCGCCCACTCGCTCTCGGAGTTGCCGAGCTGGAACGGATAGGGCGGTGGCGGCGGGCACGGCTGCGCCAGCGGGTTGGGGACCAGGACCTGCTGCTGGGCCGGGTTGGCGTTGCAGGGATCGTCCATCTTCGGACGTGGGGAGAGCCCGTTGCCCTGCAGATCCATGAGGAACACGTCGTAGCCGTGCTGCGCCAGTTCCTGTGCCCAGCTGTAGCGGGTCTCCGAGCCGCCGAGGCCGAAGCCATGGGGCACGACGAGGTCGAACCCCGCGACCGCGGGGGCGCTTCTGCCGTGGAGCATCAGCACGGGCTTGGTCTCGGGGACGTTGTCCTTCCTGTACTCCCGTACGAACAACGTGACCGCTTCATCCTTGTTCGCCGGAATCGTAGATTTATGCGGAACGTGGTAATCCGCGGTGACCAGTGCGGACATGGCGGTTCTCCGATCCGGAGAGAGGGCGAGAGAGCGAGAGGGGCCCCTGGTGTATGGCACATGCCACTGGCAATGCCCTCCCCTTCTCCACCTTCCTCGCCCCCGGTGCCCGTCGCAACTCAGCGTAGAACAGGCCTAGTTGACTGGTCAACGGGAAACGGGCGAGCCTGTTGAACGCAAAACGGGTGTGGCCCGAGCCGTTCAGGCTCGGGCCACACCCGGGGTGCCGGTGCGGGGCGTCAGGGCAGCTGCGCCGCCCGCGCCTCGCGTCGGTTGTCGCGGAAGTTGTTCACCCGGCGGGCCGTGGCGAACAGCGGGATCACCGCGCCCATGACCAGCTGCAGCGCACAGCCGGTCTGGAGCAGCAGCTGACCGCCCGGGGCGTCGAACGCCCAGGCGGCCAGCAGGCCCATGGACAGCACGATCCAGGAGAGCATCGCGCCGGCGAGGCGGCCCCGCGGCTTCGGGTACTCCACCCGGCTCACCATCAGCCACGCCGTGCCCAGGATGGCCAGCAGCGTCGCCACGAAGGGCAGCTCCAGCAGGACGATGGAGACCACGGTCAGCGCGCCGAAGGGGCTGGGCATGCCCTGGAACATGCCGTCCTTCATCGTCACGCACGAGAAGCGGGCCAGCCGCAGGACGACCGCCAGGAGCACCACGATTGCCCCCAGCGCCGCCATCCGCTGGTGCGCGTCGTCCGCGACCATGCCGTACACGAGCACGAAGTACGCCGGCGCGAGGCCGAAGCTGATCAGGTCGGAGAGGTTGTCCAGCTCCGCGCCCATGGGCGAGGAGCGCAGCTTGCGCGCCACCAGTCCGTCGAACAGGTCGAAGACGGCCGCGCAGAGCATCAGGATGACGGCCGTGGCGGCGCTGTGCCGCGCCATGCCCGCGGACTCGTCGTTGCCTGTCAGATGCGGGATCAGGATGCCGGTGGTGGTGAAGTACACCGCCATGAAGCCGCACGTGGCATTACCCAGGGTGAGCGTGTCCGCTATCGACAGGCGCAGAGAGAGAGGCATCTCCTCCTCGTCGTCCACCTCGTCGGCCTCGGGCACCCAGCCCGCCTGGGTCTCCGGATCAATCACGGTCAATGCGAGTCACCCCAGCCACGGTCTTCTGTCCGACCTCGACCGCGACCTCCACGCCCTCGGGCAGGTAGAGGTCGACACGCGAGCCGAAGCGGATCAGACCGATACGGTCGCCCTGCTCGACCTTCGTGCCCTCAGGGAGGTAGGGCACGATGCGACGGGCCACCGCGCCGGCGATCTGGATCATCTCGATGTCGCCGAGTTCGGTGTCGAAATGCCAGACTACGCGCTCGTTGTTCTCGCTCTCCTTGTTGAAAGCAGGAACAAAGCCGCCCGGGATGTGCTCGACGGACGTCACCGTACCCGCGAGGGGCGCGCGGTTGACGTGGACGTTCAGCGGGCTCATGAAGATCGCGACGCGGGTGCGTCCGTCCTTCCACGGCATGATGCTCTGCACCACGCCGTCGGCGGGTGAGATCACCCGGCCGGAGCCGATCTCGCGCTCGGGGTCGCGGAAGAACCACAGCATGCCCGCCGCGAGCGCGGTGGCGGGCACGGCCACGGCCCTGGCCGCGCCGGAGCGTCGGGCGCGGGCCAGGCTGAGGGCTGCGGTGGCGACGGTCGGGAGAAGCCACGGCGATGCTCCGCGCGCGAGGCGTACGCCGGCTCGGCTGTCGCGAGGTGCAGAGGTTTGGCTGTGGGGCATGGATGACCTTCGTAGCGGATGATGCCGCGCAGGACGGGGGACGGCGGCTTTTCCGGGGATCGTACCGGTCGCGGGCTGCAACTGGGCAAGCCAGGCAGTCGAGTCGGCGGCCGAACACCATCTACGGGGTGTGATCTTCTTCTCGAAGAAAACACCCCGTATCCGGACATTCAGCCCTGGAATCGATACTCTTCGAGCAGCCTGCGCCCGATGATCATTTTCTGGATCTCGGCGGTACCTTCACCGATGAGCAGCATCGGGGCCTCCCGGTAGAGGCGCTCGATCTCGTACTCCTTGGAGAAGCCGTAGCCGCCGTGGATCCGGAAGGCGTCCTCCACGACCTCCTTGCAGTATTCGGAGGCGAGGTACTTCGCCATCCCTGCCTCAAGGTCGTTTCGCTCTCCGGAGTCCTTTTTGCGTGCCGCGTTGACCATCATCGCATGGGCGGCCTCGACCTTGGTCGCCATTTCCGCCAGCTTGAACTGGATGGCCTGGTGCTGGGCGATCGGCTTGCCGAAGGTGTGCCGCTGCTGGGCGTACTGTACGCCCAGCTCGAAGGCGCGCTGGGCGACGCCGCAGCCGCGCGCCGCCACGTTGACCCGGCCGACCTCGACACCGTCCATCATTTGGTAAAAACCTCGGCCGGTGACGCCGCCGAGCACCCGATCGGCCGGAAGGCGCAGGCCGTCCATGATCAGCTCGGTGGTGTCGACGCCCTTGTAGCCCATCTTCTCGATCTTGCCGGGGATGGTGAGGCCGGGGCGGACCTCTCCGAAGCCGGGCTCCTTCTCGATCAGGAAGGTCGTCATCGACTTGTGCGGGGCCGTGCCCTCGGGGTGGCCCTCGTCGCTGCGGACGAGCACGGCCACCAGGGACGACGTACCGCCGTTCGTCAGCCACATCTTCTGGCCGTTCAGGACGTACTCGTCGCCGTCCCTGACCGCCTTCGAGGTGATCGCTGACACATCGGAGCCCAGGGCCGGCTCCGACATCGAGAAGGCGCCCCGGATGTCGCCGGCCGCCATGCGTGGCAGGAAGTGGTCCTTCTGCTCCTGCGTGCCGTGTTGCTTGAGCATGTACGCGACGATGAAGTGGGTGTTGATGATGCCGGACACCGACATCCAGCCGCGGGCGATCTCCTCCACGCACAGCGCGTAGGTGAGCAGCGACTCGCCCAGGCCGCCGTACTCCTCGGGGATCATCAGACCGAACAGGCCGAGTTCCTTCAGGCCGTCCACGATCTGCTGCGGGTACTCGTCGCGGTGCTCCAGCTCGGTCGCGACCGGAATGATCTCCTTGTCGACAAAGTCCCGGACGGTGGAGAGGATCTCCTGCTGGACGTCGGTCAGACCGGCGGTCTGGGCGAGGCGCGCCATCACTTCTCCTGCTGCTTCAGCTCCGGGCGGCCGGGCTGCTCGCCGCCGCGCTCCTTGATGTACGTCTCGGTGGGCACCATGACCTTGCGGCGGAAGACGCACACCAGGGTGCCGTCCTGCTTGTAGCCCTTGGTCTCGACGTAGACGATGCCGCGGTCGTTCTTCGACTTCGACGGCCATTTGTCGAGCACGGTCGTCTCGCCGTAGATCGTGTCGCCGTGGAAGGTCGGCGCCACGTGCTTGAGCGACTCGATCTCCAGGTTGGCGATCGCCTTGCCGGAGATGTCCGGCACGCTCATGCCGAGCAGCAGGGAGTAGATGTAGTTCCCGACGACGACGTTCTTGCCGAAGTCCGTCGTCTTCTCCGCATAGTTCGTGTCCATGTGGAGCGGGTGGTGGTTCATGGTGAGGAGACAGAACAGGTGGTCGTCGTACTCCGTGACCGTCTTGCCCGGCCAGTGCTTGTACACCGCGCCGACCTCGAACTCCTCATAAGTGCGTCCGAACTGCATCGTGCTCAGGCCTCCGGGATCTCGAACTTCGACGTGCGCTGCATGCCGGCGGCCCGGCCCTTGCCGGAGATGACCAGGGCCATCTTGCGGCTGGCCTCGTCGATCATCTCGTCGCCGAGCATCGCGGAGCCCTTCTTGCCGCCCGCCTCGGACGTGTAGTAGTCGTACGCGTCCAGGATCAGCTCGGCGTGGTCGTAGTCCTCCTGGGAGGGCGAGAAGATCTCGTTGGACGCCTCGACCTGGCCCGGGTGCAGCACCCACTTGCCGTCGAAGCCGAGCGCCGCGGCGCGCTGGGCGACCGCGCGGTAGCCGTCGATGTTGCGGATCTGCAGGTAGGGGCCGTCGATCGCCTGGAGGTTGTTGGCGCGGGCGGCCATCAGGATCTTCATCAGGATGTAGTGGTAGGCGTCCGCCGGGTAGCCGGGCGGCTGCTCGCCCACGACCAGGGACTTCATGTTGATGGAGGCCATGAAGTCGGCCGGGCCGAAGATGATGGTCTCGACGCGCGGGGAGGCCTGCGCGATCGCGTTGACGTTGTTCAGGCCCTGCGCGTTCTCGATCTGCGCCTCGATGCCGATCTTGCCGACCTCGAAGCCCATCGTCTTCTCGATCTGGGTCAGCAGGAGGTCGAGCGCGACGACCTGCTCGGCCGTCTGCACCTTCGGCAGCATGATGCAGTCGAGGTTCTGGCCGGCGCCCTCGACGACCGTGACGACGTCCCGGTACGTCCACTCGGTCGTCCAGTCGTTGACGCGCACGACGCGCGTCTTGCCGGTCCAGTCGCCCTCGTTGAGGAACTTGACGATGGTGTGCCGCGCCTCGGGCTTGGCGAGCGGCGCGCAGGCGTCCTCCAGGTCCAGGAAGACCTGGTCCGCCGGGAGGCCCTGCGCCTTCTCCAGGAAGCGCGGGTTCGAGCCCGGCACGGCCAGGCAGGAGCGCCGCGGGCGAAGGCGGTTGACGGTCGTCATGCGGGGACCTCCAGGGGGTCGAGCTTGTTCGCTTTCCGGATCTCGTCGACGATGGCGCCGATGATTCCGGTGATGTCGAAGTCCTTCGGGGTGAAGACGGCGGCCACGCCGGCGGCCCTGAGCTGCTCGGCATCACCATTCGGGATGATGCCACCGGCGATCACCGGTATATCTGTGGCACCTGCCACACGCAGCCGCTGGAGCACGTCCGGCACCAGCTGGGCGTGCGAGCCGGACAGGATCGACAGGCCCACCGCGTGCACGTCCTCCGCGAGGGCCGCGTCCACGATCTGCTCGGGGGTGAGTCGGATGCCCTGGTAGACCACCTCGAAGCCGGCGTCACGGGCGCGTACGGCGATCTGCTCGGCGCCGTTGGAGTGCCCGTCCAGGCCCGGTTTGCCGACCAGGAAGCGCAGCTTGCCGACGCCGAGGTCGCGGGCGGTGGCGTCCACCTTGGCGCGCACCTCGGCGAGCGCGGAGCCCGGCTCGGCGGCGACCGCCACCGGCGCGGACGAGACCCCGGTGGGCGCCCGGAACTCGCCGAACACCTCGCGCAGGGCCCCGGCCCACTCGCCGGTCGTGACCCCGGCGCGGGCGCACTCCAGCGTGGCCTCCATCAGGTTCGCGGTGCCCTTGGCAGCCTCCTTCAGCCGCTCCAGCGCCTTGCAGGGGCGCGGGTGGTTGAACGGCGGCTGGTACCGCGTGTCGCGCCAGTTCTGCAACGAGTCGATGACCCGGGCCTCGACCGCCGGGTCGACCGTCATGATCGCGGTGTCCAGGTCGGCCGTCAGCGGGTTCGGCTCGGTGCCCTCGAAGGCGTTGACACCGATGATCTTCTCCGCGCCGGACTCGATCCGGGCCCGGCGCTCGGCGTGCGAGGCGACCAGCTGGGACTTCAGGTAGCCGGACTCCACGGCGGCCATCGCGCCGCCCATCTCCTGGATCCGGTCGATCTCCGCGAGGGCGTCGGCGACGAGCTGGTCGACCTTCGCCTCGATCACCTTCGAGCCCTCGAAGATGTCCTCGTACTCCAGCAGGTCGCTCTCGTACGCCAGCACCTGCTGGATGCGCAGTGACCACTGCTGGTCCCAGGGCCGGGGCAGACCGAGGGCCTCGTTCCAGGCCGGCAGCTGCACGGCACGCGCGCGTGCGTCCTTCGACAGCGTCACGGCCAGCATCTCCAGCACGATCCGCTGGACGTTGTTCTCCGGCTGCGCCTCGGTCAGGCCGAGCGAGTTGACCTGGACGCCGTAGCGGAACCGGCGCTGCTTGGGGTCCTCGATGCCGTACCGCTCCCGGGTGACCTTGTCCCAGATACGGCCGAACGCCCGCATCTTGCACATCTCCTCGATGAAGCGGACGCCCGCGTTCACGAAGAAGGAGATGCGCGCGACGACATCGCCCATGCGCTCCCGCGGCACCTGGCCGGAGTCGCGGACGGCGTCGAGGACGGCGATCGCGGTGGACATCGCGTACGCGATCTCCTGCACCGGCGTGGCCCCGGCCTCCTGCAGGTGGTAGCTGCAGATGTTGATCGGGTTCCACTTCGGGATGTGGGAGACCGTGTACGCGATCATGTCCGTCGTCAGGCGGAGCGACGGTCCCGGCGGGAACACATGGGTGCCCCGGGACAGGTACTCCTTGACGATGTCGTTCTGGGTCGTGCCCTGGAGCTTGGTGATGTCCGCGCCCTGCTCCTCGGCGACGACCTGGTAGAGCGCCAGCAGCCACATGGCGGTGGCGTTGATCGTCATCGAGGTGTTCATCTGCTCCAGGGGGATGTCCTGGAACAGCCGGCGCATGTCACCGAGGTGCGCGACGGGCACGCCGACCCGGCCGACCTCGCCGCGGGCGAGGATGTGGTCGGAGTCGTAGCCGGTCTGCGTCGGCAGGTCGAACGCCACCGACAGACCGGTCTGGCCCTTGGCGAGGTTGCGCCGGTACAGCTCGTTGGACGCCTCGGCCGTCGAGTGGCCCGCGTACGTCCGCATGAGCCACGGACGGTCCTTCTGACGCTCTGTCATCTATGGCTCTCAGACGTTGCGGAAACGGTTGATGGCGTCGATGTGCGTGGCGCGCATCTCCTCGTCGCGCACACCGAGGCCTTCCTCGGGCGCGAGGCACAGCACACCGACCTTGCCCTGGTGCAGGTTGCGGTGGACGTCGTACGCCGCCTGGCCGGTCTCCTCCAGCGAGTACACCTTCGACAGGGTCGGGTGGATCTTGCCCTTGGCGATGAGGCGGTTGGCCTCCCAGGCCTCGCGGTAGTTGGCGAAGTGCGAGCCGATGATGCGCTTCAGGGACATCCACAGGTAGCGGTTGTCGTACTCGTGGTTGTACCCGGACGTCGAGGCGCAGGTGACGATCGTGCCGCCCTTGCGGGTGACGTAGACGGAGGCGCCGAAGGTCTCGCGGCCGGGGTGCTCGAAGACGATGTCGACGTCCTCGCCGCCGGTGAGTTCGCGGATGCGCTTGCCGAAGCGCTTCCACTCCTTGGGGTCCTGGGTGTGCTCGTCCTTCCAGAACTTGTAGCCCTCGGCGTTGCGGTCGATGATCAGCTCGGCGCCCATCCTCCGCGCGATCTCGGCCTTCTGCGGCGAGGAGACCACACAGATCGGGGTGGCGCCGCCGGCGAGCGCGAACTGGGTGGCGTAGCTGCCGAGCCCGCCGCTCGCGCCCCAGATCAGGACGTTGTCGCCCTGCTTCATCTGGGCGCCGTTGCGGGAGACCAGCTGGCGGTAGGCGGTGGAGTTCACCAGGCCCGGGGCCGCGGCCTCCTCCCAGCTGAGGTGCGCGGGCTTCGGCATCAGCTGGTTGGACTTGACGAGCGCGATCTCGGCGAGGCCGCCGAAGTTGGTCTCGAAGCCCCAGATCCGCTGCTCGGGGTCGAGCATGGTGTCGTTGTGGCCGTCGGAGGACTCCAGCTCGACGGAGAGGCAGTGGGCGACGACCTCGTCACCGGGCTTCCAGGCGTTGACGCCCGGACCGGTGCGCAGGACGACGCCCGCGAGGTCGGAGCCGATGATGTGGTACGGCAGGTCGTGCCGGCGGGTCAGCTCGCTGACCTTGCCGTAGCGCTCCAGGAAGCCGAACGTCGGCAGCGGCTCGAAGATCGAGGTCCACACCGAGTTGTAGTTGACCGAGGAGGCCATGACGGCCACCAGGGCCTCGCCCGGGCCGAGTTCGGGCACGGGCACCTCGTCGAGGTGGATCGACTTGCGCGGGTCCTTGTCGCGGGTCGCGAGGCCCGCGAACATCTCCGTCTCGTCCTTGTGCACGGTGATCGCACGGTACGACTCGGGGAGCGGCAGGGCGGCGAAGTCGGCCGGCGTCGATTCCGGCGACTGGATCGCGTCCAGGATGTCCTTCACGGTCACGGTGTTGCCTCCGGCGGTGAACGCCCCTGAGGGAGGGGGCGCTGGGGGTTCGTCGGTGCTGCGGTGAGTGCTGCTGAGGGTGGTGTGCTGTGCCGTCGGTTCGGCTCGGTGGTGCTTCGGCAGCGCTTTGTGGCGCGGGAGGTTGCCTGTGACGCAGGCGTCCGGGCGCGCGGGCCATGGGCCTTTGGGGACAGCCGGCGAGCGATCGGTCTCTGCTCGCCGGCCGCCCGGACTCCTTCAACGTATGACACCGCGTGTCAGGCCGCAAGGCACTGAGTGCCACGAGTTCGGCTCAGGTGAAATCTTTACGTAACAAATGAGCGATGATCGATCGAACGCCTTCTGAAATCTGCTGGAAAACGGCCCCTGACATGGCAAAACGGCCACCCCGAAGGGTGGCCGTCATCACAGTGCCGGAGCAGCCCGGGAGTAGCCCGGGAGCGGGCTCAGCGCTCCTTCAGCGCCTCCTCGATGGTCCGCATGACCTCGTCCAGCGGAGCGTCGGTGCGGGCGACCGTGACGAGCACCTCGCCGTGCGCGGACACCGTCGCCGGGGCGGTGCCGGCGGCCGGCTTCGGCGCCGGACCGCGTCCCGCCCCGATCCCGGTGCCGAAGGTCTTGCGCACGATCGCGAAGGCGTGGTCCAGCTGCGCCTCGACGTCGCCCTGGCCGCCCGCCCGCAGCCAGCGTCTGAGGACGTGGTTGTGGGCGGTGACGACGGCGGAGGCCGCCACCTCGGCCAACAGCGGGTCGTCGTTGGCGTCGTCGGCGTGCGCGTGCTCGTCGAAGTGGCCCAGGAGGTAGCGGGTGAAGAGGCGCTCATAACGGGCCACCGAGGCGATCTCGGCCTCCCGCAGGGTAGGCACCTCGCGGGTCAGCTTGTAGCGGGCGACCGAGATCTCCGGCGCGGCCGCGTACATCCTCATGACTTCCTTGATGCCGCGGCACACGGTGTCGAGCGGGTGCTCGTGCGCGGGGGCGGCGTTGAGGACCGCCTCGGCGCGGATCAGCGTGTCGTCGTGGTCGGGGAAGATCGCCTCTTCCTTGGAGCGGAAGTGGCGGAAGAAGGTGCGGCGGGCGACTCCGGCGGCGGCCGCGATCTCGTCGACGGTGGTCGCCTCGTACCCCTTGGTCGCGAACAGCTCCATGGCTGCTGCCGCCAGTTCTCGGCGCATCTTGAGCCGCTGGGCGGCGGCGCGACTGCCTGCGGCACTTTCCGGCGCGTCGGGCGTAGCTGGTGTACGTGAGGACCTGGCGGGCTGGGACATGACCCGAACGTACTGCATGTGCGCAGCTCGATGCGCAGGTGTGCCGTTTCCCCCGCCCGGTGGGGGCGGGGGAGAGCCCGGCCGGCCGGGCGGGGCGAGGGCGCCGGGATCCAGCAGCCCGCCCCACTCCGCCTCCGTGGGGGACCAGTCGCCGACGCCGTCAGCGGCGGGCATACTCGCGGAAGCCGCGGCCGGTCTTGCGGCCGAGGCAGCCCGCGGCCACCAGGTGCTCCAGCAGCGGTGCCGGGGCCAGGCCGGGGTCGCGGAACTCGCGGTGCAGGACCTTCTCGATGGCCAGCGAGACATCCAGCCCGACCACGTCCAGCAGCTCGAACGGCCCCATCGGGTAGCCGCCGCCGAGCTTCATCGCAGCGTCGATGTCGTCCAGGGACGCGTAGTGCTCCTCGACCATCTTGATGGCGTTGTTCAGGTACGGGAACAGCAGCGCGTTCACGATGAAGCCGGCCCGGTCACCGCAGTCCACGGCGTGCTTCTTGATCTTCGTGCAGACCTCGCGGACGGTCGCGTGGACGTCGTCGGCCGTGAGCACCGTCCGCACCACCTCGACCAGCTTCATCGCCGGCGCCGGGTTGAAGAAGTGCATGCCGATCACGTCCTGCGGGCGCGAGGTGGCGCGGGCGCAGGCGACGACGGGCAGCGAGGAGGTGGTGGTGGCGAGGACCGCGCCGGGCTTGCAGACCTTGTCCAGCGTGGCGAACAGCTGCCGCTTGATCTCCAGGTCCTCGGCGATCGCCTCGACGGCCAGGTCGACTTCGGCGAAGGAGTCGTAGGACCCGGCCGGGGCGATCCGGTCCAGGATCTCGGCGGCGGCCTCGGCGGTCAGCCGGCCCTTGTCGACAGAGCGCGAAAGCGACTTGCCGATACGGGCCTTGGCGGCCTGCGCCTTCTCCTCGCTGCGGGCGGCCAGGACGACGTCGTAGCCCGCCTTGGCGAAGACCTCGGCGATGCCCGAGGCCATGGTGCCGGAGCCGGCGACGCCCACCGAGCGGACGGTGCGGCCCGCGGCCCCGGTGCCCTCGGTCGCCGGGGTCAGCGCGTCCGGCACGACCGTGGCGCTGCCCGGCGCCGCGTAGGAGTAGAAGCCGCGCCCGGACTTGCGGCCGGTCAGGCCCGCCTCGCTGAGCTGCTTCAGGATCGGCGCCGGGGCGTGCAGCCGGTCACGGGACTCGGCGTACATGGCCTCCAGGACCGTACGCGCGGTGTCGATGCCGATCAGGTCCAGCAGCGCGAGCGGGCCCATCGGCAGACCGCAGCCGAGCCGCATCGCCGCGTCGATGTCCTCACGGGAGGCGTACCGGGCCTCGTACATCGCGGCGGCCTGGTTGAGATAGCCGAAAAGGAGCCCGTCGGCGACGAAACCGGGGCGGTCGCCGACCGCGACCGGCTCCTTGCCCAGCTCGACCGCGAGGTCCGTGACCGCGGCGACGGCCTGCGGCGCGGTCAGCACGGAGGAGACCACCTCGACCAGCTTCATCGCCGGCGCCGGGTTGAAGAAGTGGAGCCCGAGCACCCGCTCGGGGCGGGCCGAGTCGGCGGCGAGGCGGGTCACGGACAGGGCGTTGGTGCCGGTCGCGAGGATCGTCTCCGGGCGGACGATGCCGTCCAGCTCGCGGAGGATCTGCTGCTTGATCTCGTACGACTCCGGGGCCACCTCGATGACGAGGTCGGCGTCGGCCGCCGCGGTGAGGTCGGTGGCGGTGTGCACCCGGGCCAGGGCGTCGGCGCGCTCCTGCTCGGTGAGCCGGCCGCGCTCCACGCAGCGGGCGGTGGAGGCCTCCAGGGCGGCGAGGGAGCGCGCGGCCTGGGCCTCGCTGACGTCGATGCCGATCACCTCGCGACCGGCCTTCACGAGGACCTCGGTGATACCGGTGCCCATGGTGCCGAGACCGACGACGGCGATCGTCGGGAACGGGGGCAGCGGGGTGCCGGACTGGGGGGACAGGGGAGTGGCCATCGCGGGACTCCAGGAATGAGGGTGACGACGAGGAGCGCGCCGGGTGCGCCGAGGGGCGCACCGCGGTGCGGAAGAGGAGTGCGGGTGTTGCCGGGCTGCGAGCGCACACGCCCGGTACTGCCGGGTGCCACGGGCGATGCACACGCCCGCGAGCGGCAAACGGCAGGGATTCCGACCGGCCCTGTCCCGGAGCCGGGTCGTACTGCGGTACACGTCGTACCGAACCGACCTGATCTCCCGTCGCCCCGAAGGGCTGGGAGGTGTCCCGGACGACGGCTGCGTCACCAAACCGTCGCCAGTGGAAGTGCGAGTGGGTAACTCGCTCGTCTGAGCTTAACCGGCGAGTAACGAGCGCGCCAGCCCTGAGTCGCACCGGACTTTGTGATGTAGCTCCCCAGGCGCCCGTGACGCCCCTACGCTGGACTTCGTGGACGAAGAGTTGCGATCGCTCACGGAGCGCTTACAGCAGGAGTCGCGCGGCTCGGCGGCGTTCGACCGGCTGCGGGCGACCGAGGACCACGACGAACTCGCGGAGGTGCTCACCGCGCCCGGACAGCCCCTGTGGGCCATAGAACTGGCCGCGTTCCGGCTCGGCGTCGCCGGCGACCGGCGTGCCTTCGAGGCCCTGGTGCTTCTCCTCAACCACCGCGACCCCCCGCGCTGCGCCTGTGCCGCCCACGCCCTCGCCCGGCTCGGCGACCCGCGCACGGCCCGGGCGGCGGCGGCACTGGCGACGAACGAGCTGCGCGTGGCCTACGCCCTGCACCCGGTACGTCTCCTGGTCGAACTCCGCGCCCCCGAATCCGTCCCCGCGCTCATCACCACGCTGGAACGCCGGCTGCGCCCCCACGATCCCTATCGCCGCGTCGCCCTCGCGTGCGTCGAGGGCCTGGGCGCCCTCGCCGACCCCCGCGGCCGCCGGGTCCTGAAGGAGGCCCTCGCCCATCCGGCCCTGGCCAAGGCGGCGGTGTGCGCGCTGGCAGCCATCCCGGAGGAGGAACAGGCCAGGTGACGGCCGCTCAGCCGCACGGCCCGGCTAGTGCCCCGGCAGGCAACGCTCGCTCCGTCGCGACGCCCTAGTCACCCACCACCGCCAGTGCCTCGATCTCCATCAGGAACTGCGGTGCCACCAGCGCCGCCACCTGTACCGCGGAGGACGCCGGAAGGCGGTCGTCGGGTATGTGGGCGGCGCGGGCCGCGCGGATCGCCGGCAGGTGGGCCGTGTCGGTGACGAAGCAGGTCAGCTTGACCACGTGCTCGAAGCCGGCGCCGGCGGCGGCCAGGCAGCGCCTGAGGTTCTCGAACACCTGGCGCGCCTGCGCCGCCGGATCGCCCTCGCCGACCAGCTCGCCGTGCTCGTCCAGGGCGAGCTGGCCGGAGACGGCGACCAGGCGGCCGGCCGCCGAGACGACATGGCTGTACTGCGTGGCGGGGGCGACCCCGTCGGGGGCGTGGATCCGGGAGGGTTCACTCAGGGCCGCGTCGACTCCATGCTGATCGCTCATGGCTCCATGGTGGACCACCCCACTGACAACGCCCCCGACGGGTCGTGTGGTTGCTCAGCGGCGGAAGCCCAGCAGATCGTGCAGGGCCATGCCGCGGGAGGGGGCCGAAGCGGACTTCGTGCCCAGTGGCTTCGGGTCCGGTGACTTCTCGCAGACCGCGTCGGCGGTACCCGAGCCGTGCGGCACCGTACCGTCCGTCAGATACGCGGCCAGGTAGGTGTCCAGGCAGGAGTTGTCGCCCAGTGTGGTGCCGTGGTTGCCGCCGCCGTCCTCGACCACCAGGCTGGAGCGGGCGAGCAGCCGGTGGACCGTGACGCCGCCGGTGTACGGGGTGGCCGCGTCGTCCGTCGCCTGGAACAGCAGCGAGGGCGGCAGCGCGGTGTTGGCGATGTTCACCGCCTTGCGCTTCGCGATCGGCCAGAACGCGCACGGCGCGTTGTACCAGGCGTTGTTCCAGGCCATGAAGGGCGCCTTGCGGTACACCTGCCAGGCGTCCGTACGCCACCGCTCCCAGCGGGTCGGCCAGGACGTGTCGCGGCACTGCACGGCCGAGTAGACGCTGTAGCCGTTGTCGCCCGAGGTGTCCACGGCGCCGAGCTTCTCGTACGCCGCCACCAGCGGCGCGGGGTTCCTGTCGCGCACGTACGCCGCGAACGCCTCGGCGAGATAGGGCCAGTAGCCGTTGTAGTAGCCGCCGGGGATGAAGGTGTCCTCCAGCTCGGAGGCGCCCACCTTGCCGTCGGCCGGCTTCTTCGCCAGGGCCGCGCGCATCGAGTACCACGCGGCCTCGATCTTCGCGGGGTCCTTGCCGAGGTGGTAGGTGGCGTCGTACCGGGCGATCCACGCCATCAGCGCGCGGTGGCGGTTGTTGAAGGCGTACTCCTGGCCGACGTTGTCCCGGTACCAGACGCCGGTCGGGTCGACGATCGAGTCCAGCACCAGTCGGCGGATCCGTTGCGGGTACAGCTTCGCGTAGACCCCGCCGAGGTAGGTGCCGTAGGAGTAGCCGAGATAGTTGATCTGCGGTGCGCCGAGCGCCCGGCGGATGGCGTCCATGTCACGCACGGCGCTCACGGTGTCCATGTACGGCAGCACGTCGGCGTACTTGCGGCCGCAGTCGGCCGCGAAGGCCCGCGCACGGGCGAGGTTGGTCCGCTCCAGCACGGTCGTGGCGGGCAGCGTGTCCGGGCGCACCGTCGTGAAGTGGCCGGGCGCGCAGTCCAGGGCCGGGCTGCTCCTGCCGACCCCGCGCGGGTCGAAGCCGATGACGTCGTACTGCGCGGCGACGGTCTTCGGCAGGGCGGAGGCGACGAACCCGGCTAGCGTCAGGCCACTGCCGCCCGGCCCGCCGGGGTTGACCAGGAGGGGGCCCTGGAAGGCCTGCGCGGTGTGCGGGACGCGGGAGAGGGCGAGCGTGATCTGCCGGCCCGACGGATGGGCGTGGTCCAGCGGCACCTGCAGCGACGCGCACTGGAGCGTCGGATAGATGGCGCTGCCGCACGCCTTCCAGGCGAGCGGGTCGGCGGGAGCGGCCGGGGCCGCCTGGGCGGGCAGGGCGGTGACCGAGCCCGCCAGCACGGCGGCGGTTGCGCACAGCACGGCTGCGCGTGTTCTCATGCGTCCTCCCGGGACGTCGGCGGACCGCGAAGGTCTCATCTTTCGCCGCATCGTCCCGATATCGGCGCCCTGAAGAACGTCTTATAGGCATAGTTGACCCGATTGGATCTCACATGAGGGTGAGTTGGGTCGGCTCGGCCACGGCCGGGGGCTCGGCCGGCCGCGCCGGGGGGATCCGGCGGGCCAGGCCCGCGCGCGTGGGTCCGATGCCGTACTCCTGTGCCAGTTCGTGCACCTGACGGGTGATCCGGCGCTGGTACCACCTGGGTGCGTAGGCGCCCTCCGCGTACAGCCGCTCGTAGCGCCGCACCAGGTGCGGATGGTGCTGGGCGAGCCAGGCCATGAACCACTCCCGTGCGCCGGGGCGCAGATGGAGCGCCAAGGGCGTGACGGAGGTGGCCCCGGCCGCCGCGATCGCCCGTACCGTGGCCCGCAGCCGGTCCGGATGGTCGCTCAGGAACGGGATGACCGGCGCCATCAGCACCCCGCAGCCGATGCCGTGCTCGCCGAGGTCGCGCACGACGTCCAGGCGGCGCTCGGGCGTGGGCGTGCCCGGCTCCACCGTGCGCCACAGCTCGGTGTCGAGGAAGCCGACGGAGACCGAGATGCCCACGTCCGTCACCTCGGCCGCCCGGACCAGCAGGTCCAGGTCGCGCAGGATCAGGGTGCCCTTGGTGAGGATCGAGAACGGGTTGGAGTGCTCGGTGAGGGCGGAGATGATGCCCGGCATCAGCCGGTAGCGGCCCTCCGCGCGCTGGTAGCAGTCGACGTTCGTGCCCATGGCCACGTGATCGCCCTGCCAGCGCCGGGAGGCCAGCTGGCGGCGCAGCGCCTCGGGCGCGTTCACCTTGACCACGATCTGGGTGTCGAAGCCGATGCCGGTGTCGAGGTCCAGATAGCTGTGCGTCCTGCGGGCGAAGCAGTAGACGCACGCGTGCGTGCAGCCCCGATAGGGGTTGACCGTCCACTCGAACGGCATGCGCGAGGCGCCCGGCACCCGGTTGAGCACCGAGCGCGCCCGGACCTCGTGGAAGGTGATCCCGCGGAACTCGGGTGTGTCGAACGTGCGCGTGGTCACGGCGTCCGCGCCGAACAGCGCGGCCTCGGCGGCCCGGCCGTGTTCGCTCTCGCCCGTGAGGTTCTCCCAGCGCATGACGCCTCCTCGGTAGCACTGCGGCACAGAATAGAACATCTGTTCCCATGATCGTGCGGCCCGGTCGTGCGGGCCCACAGGCGCCCCGATTTGGGTGGCCGGGCACCGGGGTGGTTGGCTTGCCCAGACTCTGAGAAACCCCGAGCAATCAGGTCCTGGAGGAACGCAATGGCGCAGGTCGAGGCCACTACGGAGCGGGTCGTCGCGGCGGACGCGGAGAAGGTGTTCGACGCGCTCGCCGACTACCGCGGCACGCGGCAGAAGCTGCTGCCCGAGCACTTCAGCGAGTACGAGGTCCGCGAGGGCGGTGACGGCGAGGGCACCCTCGTGCACTGGAAGCTCCAGGCCACCAGCAAGCGCGTGCGCGACTGCCTGCTGGAGGTCAGCGAGCCCACCGACGGCGAGCTGGTCGAGAAGGACCGCAACTCCTCCATGGTCACCACCTGGCGCGTCACCCCCGCCGGCGAGGGCAGCTCCCGGGTCGTCGTCACCACCACCTGGAAGGGCGCAGGCGGCATCGGCGGCTTCTTCGAGAAGACCTTCGCGCCCAAGGGTCTCGGCCGGATCTACGACGCCGTGCTCGCCAACCTCGCCGCCCAGGTCGAGAAGTAGGCCCAAGCGCCCGCCGGTGAAGGGGTGTTGTGCCCCTTCACCGGTTCGAGTGGATCTCCCCGTCCGCCTGAACCCCGCCGTAACTCGCGGCAGTTGTCAGCAGTTGTCGCCTTGTGCGGGAAATGTGACAGGTGTGACGAGGGGAGCGGTACGTGGGCGGGACGACTCCGGTGACGCGCGAGCCGGTCGCGGCTCCGGCGGCGGGGGAGGGGACCGCCCCGCGCGAGGAGACCGCCGCGCCACCGCCCCCGCCCGCACCGGCCGCCGGACTCGGCGCACGCCGCGTGCGGCTCGTGTTCTTCGGGCTGACGCTCGCCCTGCTGCTCGCGGCACTCGACCAGATGATCGTCGCGACCGCGCTCCCGAAGATCGTCGGCGAACTGCACGGCCTGGACCGGATGTCCTGGGCGCTCACCGCCTATCTGCTCACCTCCACCATCGGCCTGCCGCTCTACGGCAAGCTCGGCGACCTCGTCGGCCGCAAGGGCGTCTTCCAGTTCGCCATCGCCGTCTTCGTCGTCGGCTCCGCGCTCGCCGGCCGGTCCCAGTCGATGGACCAGCTGATCGCCTTCCGCGCGATCCAGGGCGTCGGCGCGGGCGGCCTCATGATCGGTGTGCAGGCGATCATCGCCGACATCGTGCCGCCCCGCCGACGCGGCCGCTACATGGGCCTGATCGGCGCCGCCTTCGGACTCGCCTCCGTCGCGGGCCCACTGCTCGGCGGCTACTTCACCGACCACCTCTCCTGGCGCTGGTGCTTCTACGTCAACGTGCCCTTCGGCCTGGTCACCCTCGCCGTCGTCACGGTCGTGCTGAAGCTGCCCAGGCCCGCCCGCCGTGGGCGCTTCGACGTCCTCGGCGCGCTGCTGCTCGCCGCCGCCTCCACCTGCCTGGTGCTGCTGACCAGTTGGGGCGGCACCGAGTACGCCTGGGGCTCCCGGCAGATCATCGGCCTCGGCGCCGGCGCGTTCGCCGCCGTCGTCCTCTTCCTCGTCGCCGAGCGCCACGCCGCCGAACCCCTCATCCCGCTGCGGCTGTTCCGCGACTCCGTCTTCGACATCAGCGGGCTGGTGGGGCTGGTGATCGGCGTCGCGCTGTTCGGCGCCGCCAGCTATCTGCCGACCTTCCTGCAGATGGTCGACGGGGCCAGCGCCACCGAGTCCGGGCTGCTGATGCTGCCCATGATGGCCGGGATCGTCGGCGCCTCCGTCATCGGCGGCCAGCTCATCAGCCACACCGGCCGCTACAAGATCTTCCCCGTGCTCGGCGGTGCCGTCTCCGCCGTCGGCATGTGGCTGCTCTCCCGCCTCGAAGCCGACACGCCCCGGCTGCACTACAGCATCTGGATGGCCGTCCTCGGCGCAGGCATCGGCATGGTGATGCCCGTCCTCGTCCTCGCCGTGCAGAACTCCGTACGGCCCGCCGACCTCGGCACCGCCACCAGCGCCAACAACTACTTCCGGCAGATCGGCGGCAGCGTCGGCGCCGCGGTCTTCGGCACCCTCTTCGCGAACCGGCTCACCGGCGCCCTGCGCAGGGAACTGCCGCCGCACGCCGGGGCCCGGCTGCCCGACCCCGAGTCCATCACGCCGCACGCGGTCCACGCGCTGCCCCCGGCCCTGCGCGACGCCTACATCCGCGCCTACGCCGACGCCATGCCCCGGATCTTCCTCTACCTCGTCCCGGTGCTCGTCCTCGGCCTGCTCCTCGCCTTCTTCCTCAAGGAGAAACCCCTGGTGTCCCACCACACCGCCGCAACCGAGCCCGAGCACGAGGCCGTGAACGCCCCGATCCCGCAGGCCCGCACCCAGCCTTCGGCCGGGGGGACCCCCGTCTCGCTCCGCTCGCCCCACACCGCCGGAATCCCCGTCTGCGGTACGGTGCAGCACCCCGACGGCACCGTGGTGCCCCGCGCCGCGCTCACCCTCATCGACGTGGCCGGAGTGCAGATCGGGCGGGGCGCGAGCGGCGAGGACGGACGGTACGCGCTCAGCACCCCCGGCTCCGGGGCGTATGTGCTGATCGCCGCAGCCGGCGGCCACCAGCCGCAGGCCGTCTCCGTCACCGTCGGCGAGCGGCCCGTCGAGCTGGACGTCGTCCTCGGCGGCGCCGGACGCCTCGCCGGCAGCGTCCTGACCGCCGACGGCAGCCCCGTGCGCGACGCCACCGTCACCCTCACCAATGTGCACGGCGAGGTCGTCGCCACCACCCGCAGCGGCCGCGAGGGCGGCTACGTCATCAGCGAACTCGTCGCCGGCGAGTACACCCTCGCCGCCAGCGCCCCCGCCTTCCGGCCCGCCGCCCTCCCGGTCACCGTGCAGGCCTCGCGGGAGACCCGGCAGGACGTCGAACTCGCGGGCGGCGCCCTGCTGAGGGGCACCGTCCGGGCGAGCGGCGGACGGCCCGTGGAGGACGCGCGCGTGACGCTCCTCGACGCCGCGGGCAACGTCGTCGACACCCTCACCACCGCAGCGGACGGCACGTTCCGGTTCGTCGACCTCGCCTCCGGCGAGTACACCGTCATCGCCGCCGGCTACCCGCCGGTCGCCACCGTGCTGCGGGTCGCGGGCGGCGGCCGTACCGAACGCGACCTGCAACTGGGCCACGAGGACTGAGCGAGGACCGAGCGAGGACCGAGCGAGGACCGCGCGGGGGCGCCCGCAGGGCGCTGAGCTGCGCGCCGGTGCGATCCGGTGAAACCAATTCCAGGATTGCCACACATCGCGACCGGCCATCGCCGTACCGTAGTTGGCGGGCGGCACAGATCGTTTGCGTACAGCCGTGGGGAGAGAGGGCCGGGGCCATGGACCGTGGCAGCGAGCGGGAGACGCCTCCCGGGCGCGACGGCAGCGCGGCGGGCCGGATTGCGCTGGCCGTGGTCGTCGTCGACCGCGACGGCCTGGTGTCCCACTGGAGCAGCGGAGCACGGCGCCTGTTCGGGGCGGACAGGGAGGAGGCCGTCGGGCATGCCGCGGCCGATCTGCTGCCGGTCTCCGGCGCCCTGCCCGAGGAAACGCACGGCGATCCGATGCCGGACGCCTGCGAGGAGTACGACGGACTCGGTCCCGACCTGGAGGCCTCGCTCGGCGGCCGCACCGCCTACGCCACCGCCGGCCGCGCCCGGCTGGTCCCGCACGGCCACGATCCCGGCACCGAGCGGCTCGACGTGCTGTGGTGGGCCTACCCGCTGGTCGGTCCCGGACCGTCCCGGCTGCTGGTGCTCGCCGCCGACGCCACCCGGCTGCGCGACGAACGCGGCTACGACGACGAGACCGCCGAACGCATCTCGCCCGGCTTCGCCCGCCACACCGAACTGCCCGCCTCCGACGAACTCGCCCGGCGGCTGCCCGAGATCCTGCCCAACATGGGCCCCGGACCGAGCGGCCGTATCGTCTCCCAGGTCCTCGAACTGGGCTATCCGGTCCTGGAGTTCAGCCAGTTCGACCGGGTGCCCGTCACCCCGTACTGGGGCGTGCCGCGCCGCCCCGGCCGCCCGCGCGCCGAGGCCGTCGTACCGCAGGTGCGGCCGGTGGCCGCCGTGATCCCGGAAGGCGCCGAGCAGGACCTGGAGTACGCCGCGGTGCGGGAGCGGCTGGAGTTCCTCAACGAGGTCAGCTCCGCCATCGGCTCCTCCCTCGACCTCGGCGAGACCATCCGCGAGGTCACCAGCGCCGCCGTACCCCGGTTCGCGGACTTCGCCGGCACCCATCTGCGCGCGGCCGTCCTCGCCGGCGAGGGCTTCCCGGACGGACCGCCGGACGCCAGCACCGTGATGTTCCGGGTGTGGGTCGAGCACAACGACGAACCGGGCCGCTGGGACGACACCGTGCCCGTCGGCGAGGCCTTCGCCTTCCCCGAGCACACCCCCTTCTACAAGTGCATGAGCACCGGCGAACCGGTCCTCGTCCCACGGGTCACCGAGGAGCTGAGCGAGCGTATCTCCGGCGAGTTCGAGAAGCGCGACCTCAGGCCGCTCATCGGCGGCCGCTCCCTGCTGATCGTGCCCCTCAAGGCCCGCAACGTGGTCCTCGGCTTCATGGTGCTGATGCGCCGCCCCGACCGGCAGGCCTTCGACGACATGGACCGCACCACCGGCGCCGAACTCGCCGCCCGCGCGGGCCTCGTGCTCGACAACGCCCGCATGTACACCTACCAGGAGAACGTCGCCGACACCCTGCAGGACAGCATGCTCCCGCAGGTCACCCCGCGGATGGCCGGCTGCGACGTCGCCACCCGCTATCTGCCGGGCACCCGGCTCGGCCGGATCGGCGGCGACTGGTTCGACACCGTCAAACTGCCCGGCTCGCGCACCGCCCTCGTGGTCGGCGACGTCATGGGCCACGGCCTCAACTCCGCCGCGATGATGGGCCAGTTGCGCACGGCCGTACAGACCATGGCCGCCATGGAGACCCCGCCTGCCCAGCTGCTGCGCAACCTCGACGACCTGGCCCGCCGGCTCGGCGACAGCTACCTCGCCACGTGCCTGTACGCCGTCTACGACCCGATCCGCGGCGAGCTGCACCTCGCCAACGCCGGACACATCCCGCCCGTCCTGGTCCGCGCCGAGGACGGCAGCAGCGAGCTGCTGGACCTGCCCACCGGCGCCCCGATCGGGGTCGGCGGCGTCCCGTTCGAGGCCACCTGGGTCAAGGTCGCGCCCGGCGACCGGCTGGTGCTGTGCACCGACGGCCTGGTCGAGGTGCGCGGCTGCGACATCGGCGAGGGTCTCGCCGCCCTCTGCGAGTCCGCCGCGCACCCCGCCGCCTCCATGGACGACGCCTGCGACACCATCATCCGCGCCCTGAACACCCATGGCGGCCGCAAGGACGACGTCGCCCTGCTCATGGCCCGCCTCAACGGCATCCCGGACGACCACGTCGCCGAATGGCGGCTGGACGCGGCTCCGCACGAAGTGTCCCGGGCCCGCCGCCTGGTGCGCGAGCGGCTCCTGCAGTGGGGGCTGCCGCAGTCCGTGGAGACCGCCGAGCTGCTCGTCAGCGAGGTCGTCACCAACGCCGTACGGCATGCCGGGAGCGAGTCGGTCGGGCTGCGCGTGGTCCGCACCGACGCCCTGCTGTTCGAGGTCACCGACGACGAACCCGGCCTGCCCGCCATGCTCGGCTCCGGCCCCTACGCCGAGTCGGGCCGCGGCCTGCGCGTGGTCAGCAGGCTGGCCCGGGAATGGGGCGCCAGCGCCACCGGGCACCGCAAGACCGTCTGGTTCGAACAGACCGTCACCGGAAGGGCGTGACCAGGGGGGCGTGCGCCCTTCCGCCGCGCTCCCCCGGGCTGGCCGGGGTCCGTACATCCGGTGAACGTGGCGGCGCGCCCCTTGCCCCGCTCCGGGCCCCCGCGATATCCCGATCACGGAACCGAACCGTGGGGAGAGGCCATGAACGTCTCGGACAAGTACCGCAGTGCCTGGGAGAGTTACTGGAGCGAGACGTCCGACGACACGGGCGAGGCGATCTGGGACTGCGATCCGGCTCTCTCCGCCGAACCGCACAGCGCCCTGCTGCTGCCCCACGCGGACCCGGCGCGCACCATCGTCGACCTCGGCTGCGGCAACGGCACCCAGACCCGTTACCTCGCCACCCGCTTCGCGCGCGCCGTCGGCGTCGACCTCTCGCACGCCGCCGTCGAGCACGCCCGCCGCACCACCCAGGATGCCGCCGTGGAGTTCCAGCAGCTCGACCTCACCGACGCGGGTGCCGTGCGCGCCCTGCACGAGCGGCTCGGCGACGTCCACGTCTATATGCGGGCCGTCATCCACCAGAGCGAACCCGCGGCGCGGCCCGCGGTCGCCGCCGCCGTGGCCGAACTGATCGGCACCGAGGGCCGTGCGTTCGTCGTCGAACTCACCTCCGGCTCCCGGGACGTACTCCGGCGCGCCGCGACCCAGCCGGGCGGCCCCGGGCCCAAGCTCCAGCGCGTCTTCCACCATGGGCTCAAGCCCGCCGACGCCGACGACGCGGAGATTCCGCGCGTGCTCGGCGCGGCAGGTCTGAAGGTCCTCGCCGAGGGCGAGACGACCCTGCCGCAGACCGAGAACCTGGCCGACGGCACCCGCATCGACCTGCCGGCCCGCTGGTTCGTCCTAGCCGGCGCATAGTCGGCGCAGATCCAGGTACCGGCCACGTCGGCGCTCTCCTTTTCTTCATAAGTCAAACGCTTGACTTGCATTTGGTGAGCTGCTCGGCCGGGTGCACTCCGAGCACGGCGTCCGGCTGCTCCTTGGTGCGGCGGTCGAAGGGCTGACGGCACGTCAAGGCAGCGTGAGAGAAGTCCGGTTGGACACGGGTGAGGTGGTGCCCGCGGACCTGGTGGTGGTCGCGATCGGATCGGTGCCGGTGACCGACTGGCTGGAAAACAGCGGCCTGGTGCTGGACGACGGCGTGGTGTGCGACTCCCGTTGCCGGACGTCGACGGAGGGGATCTACGCGGTCGGCGACGTGGCCCGCTGGCACCACGAGGGGCTCGGCACCATGCTCCGGCTGGAGAACCGGACCAACGCCACCGAGCAGGCCGTCGCCGTCGCCGGCAACATCCTCGGCGAGGACCGCCCCTACACCCCCGTTCCGTACTTCTGGACCGACCAGTTCGACGTCAGGATCCAGGCGTACGGGACGCTCTCCGCCGGCGCGGATGTCGAGATCGCGGAGGGCGCCGAGCGCGACCGGCGGTTCGTCGCCGTCTACCGCAAGGGCGGCAGGCCCACCGGCGTCCTCGGCTGGAACATGCCCAAGCAGACCCGCCTGCACCGCCAGGCCCTCGTCGATGCGGCCGACCACTCACTCGCGTTCCGACGCTGACCCCCAGAGGAAGCCCCCCACACGCACAGAAGGCCCCCCACAGGAGGAGACATGACCGCCACACTCGAAACCGGCCGGACGTCGGCCGGCATCCCCGACTTCCCCGAACCCCGTTCTGCCCGCTGTCCGTTCGACCTCTCCCCGAAGATGCGTGCTCTGGCCGCGCTCGGCCCGGTGTTCCGGGTCCGGACCTGGGACGGCAAGGCTCCATGGGTGGTGACCAGCCACGCCGAGCAGAAGGCGCTGCTCTCCGACCACCGGTTGAGCGTGGACTTCGCCGCGCCCGACTTCCCCAGCCCGGTCGCCCACCACGGCAGCGGCGAGGGCGAGGCAGGGGCCCACGGCGAAGGCGCGGAAGGCGGTGACAGCCACGGCACCACCGACCTGAGCTTCGTCGGAATGGACGACCCGGAGCACGCCCGGCTGCGCCGGATGGTCAGCGGCGTCTTCACCATCAAGCGGGTCGAGGCCATGCGCCCCGCCGTGCAGAAGATGGTGGACGGCTTCATCGACCGGCTGCTGGACGAGCCCAAGCCGGTCGACCTGGTCCAGGCGTTCTCGTTGCCGATCCCGTCGCTGGTGATATCCGAACCGCTCGGGGTTCCCTACGAGCACCACGAGTTCTTCCAGGCCAACAGCAAGACCCTGGTCTCGCTCACCGCCACCCCCGCCGAACGGCACGCCGCGCACACCGGTCTGGCCGAGTACCTGGACCGGCTGGTCGGCGAGAAGCTCGACAACCCCGGCGAGGACCTGCTCTCCCGCCTCGCCGCGCAGGTCGAGGCCGGTGAGCTGACCCGCCGGGAGGCCGCCGTCATGGGCGTCCTGCTGCTGCTCGGCGGCCACGAGACCACCGCCAACATGATCACCCTGGGCACCCTGCTGCTGCTTCAGCACCCGGAGCAGGCCGCCCGCGTGCGAGAGAGCGAGGACCCCAAGGTCGTAGCCGACGCCGTCGAGGAACTCCTGCGCTTCCTCGCCATCGCCCACCTCGGGCGCCGCCGCACGGCGCTGGCGGACATCGAGATCGCCGGGCAGACCATCCGCAGGGGCGAGGGCGTCATCATGCTCGGCGAACTCGCCAACCGGGATCCCTCCGTCTTCCCGGACCCTGACCGACTGGACATCACGCGCGACGCCCGCCGGCACCAGGCGTTCGGCGCAGGCACCCACCACTGCGTCGGCCAGCCGCCGGCCCGGATGGAACTTCAGGTGATCTACCCGACCCTGCTGCGCCGCATCCCCACTCTCCGGCCGGCGTCCGCACTGGACCAGGTCCCGTTCAAGTACGACGCCGTGATCTACGGCGCCCACGAACTCCAGGTCACCTGGTGACCGGGGCACTCTGAGCACTCTTGTGCGGCCGGGACCGAAGTCCTGGCCGCTCTGCGGCCGTCGGGGTCAGCGGCCGGGGACGGGCAGGAGACCCTCCGTGTACTGGGCGCGCCCGTGGCCGAAGGACCAGTCCTGAGGGCCGTTCTCCATGATGCTGATGAAGATGTCCTCGCCGGCGATGCCGAGGGGTTCCAGCTGCTTGGCGATGGTCCGGTAGACGAGTTGCTTGACCTCGGTGGTGCGCCCCGACTGGGTGAAGATCTGGATCATCACCAGTCCATCGGTCCGTTCGAAGCCCAGGCCGGCGTCGAGGGCGATGACGTGGTCGGCGTCGTGCTCGGTGATGATCTGGAACCGGTCCCGCTCGGGGATCGCCAGCACCTCCACGAGTGCCCGGTGCGTCGCGTCGGCGATCGCCCTGATGTCCTCGGGCCGGCGTCCGCGGATGAGGTCGATGCGTACGAGGGGCATGTCTTTCGTTCCTTGCCTGCGTGTTGCTGTGTGCCGGTGGGCGCCGGCGGGGCCGTCTTCGCGAACACCTCACTCAGGCCATCGACGCTAACCACGACCGGGTGCCGCGTGAAATGCCTGTGGTGGAGTGTCCATGCGTGGCAGGCATGGATGCCGCGTCACGCGGTCGAGGTGAGCGTTACTCCGCCGCTGTCCGGACGGCGGCATCCAGGAATCGGCGGATCAGGGTCCGCTGCGCGTCGGGGAAGTGGACCAGGCTGACGGGGCTGGCCGGCGCGCCGGTGAGCGGGATGAAGCGGACCGCCGGGTGCTGGGTACGCCGTCGCGCGACCTCCGGGACGATGCCGATGCCCCGGCCCGCGGCGACGGTCTCCAGCCACTCGTCGTAGTTCGCCGTCTCGATGATCCGCTTCGGACGCTGGTCCGCCGGCCACGACCAAGGGCCGGTGGTGCCGCTGACCGTGTTGACCACCAGTGGCCAGTCCTGGACGTCCGTCCAGTCCAGCCGGCCGAGGCGGGTCAGATCGCAGTGCTCGGAGCATACGGCGATGCGCGGCTCGTCGAACAGATGCAAGGTCCGCGCCCCTCTGGGTGCGTCGAAGTCACCCCGGACCACCGCGATGTCGAGGGTGCGCCGGCGCAACGCCTGAAGGGGATCGTCGGTCCGGGTCAGGGCGACCGTCGCTCCCGTGCTCTCCTCGAAGCGGCTGACCGTCCGCTGCGTCCAGGGATCCGGCAGCAGCCAGCTGAAGCCGAGCCGCAGGGTGACGCGGTGGCGCGCGACGGCGAGGGCCTGGTCCAGGGTCGCGAGGACCTGCTCGACGTGCACCAGGAACTCCGCGCCCGTGTCCGTCAGTTCGACGTGCCGTGACGAGCGGTCGAGCAGGCGGACACTCAGATTGCCCTCCAGTTGCGCGATCGTACGGCTCAGCGCCGGCTGGGTGATCAGCAGTTCCTCGGCGGCCCGGGAGAACGAGCGATGGCGGGCCACGGACGCGAAGGCCCGCAGATGACGGAGTTCGACGTCCATGCTCATCGCGTTGCTCTCCAGCATTCATGCCTGCCGCGCACAGCGCCAGCTTAACCGGCATTTCACCGGCGCACGCGTGCTGCCTGGCGGGCTCGGCCTCCGCTCCGCCTCGTAGGAAGATCCTTCGCCCGCGCGTAACGTGAAACACCATGAAGATCCCCGCCACCGCTGCATGGTTCACCGCGGCATGGTGTCGCAAACTGCTGTCACCAGCCGGACGACAGGCCTCTGACCAGCGAGGGGACGGACCCGTATGAAGATCCTCATCAGTGCCGACATGGAGGGGGCCACGGGCGTCACCTGGCCGGCGGATGTGCTGCCGGGGACGCCGCAGTGGGAGCGGTGCCGGGGGATGTTCACCTCGGACGTGAACGCCGCCGTGCAGGGCTTCTTCGACGGCGGCGCCGACCAGGTGCTCGTCAACGAGGCCCACTGGACCATGCGCAACCTGCTCCTGGAGCAGCTCGACGAGCGGGTCGAGATGCTCACCGGGCGGCACAAGACGCTGTCCATGGTGGAGGGCGTGCAGCACGGCGACGTCGACGGCATCGCCTTCGTCGGTTACCACGCCGGCGCCGGCATGGAGGGCGTCCTCGCCCACACCTACCTCGCGGGGCAGATCACCGGCGTGTGGCTGAACGACGCCCGCGCCAGCGAGGGCCTGCTCAACGCACATGTCGTCGCCGAGTACGGCGTCCCGGTCGTCCTCGTCACCGGCGACGACGTGGCCTGCGAGGACGCGCTCGGCTACGCGCCGGAGGCACTGAAGGTCGCCGTCAAGGACCATGTGTCGCGGTACGCGGCGGTGTGCCGGACCCCGGCCCGCACCGCCGCCGACATCCGCGCCGCGGCCAAGGAGGCCGCCCGGCTGGCGGTGCGTCACGCGCCCTTCGAGGCCGGGCCGTTCACCGTCGCGGTCGAGTTCGACGCGGAACACCTGGCGATGGCCGCCACCGTCGTGCCCGGGGTCGCCCGGATCGGGGAGCGGAAAGTGGCGTACACCAGCGCCACCATGTACGAAGGGATCAGGACGTTCAAGGCGGTCACCACGATCGTCTCAGCCGCCGTGGAGGAGCAGTATGGCTGACCAGCTGGCCCTGGACGAGGTCGTGGAGTTCACCTCCGAACTGATCCGGATCGACACCACCAACCGGGGCGGCGGGGACTGCCGGGAGCGGCCCGCGGCCGAGTACGCGGCCGAACGGCTGGCCGGTGCGGGCCTCGCGCCTCTGCTGCTGGAGCGCACCCCGGGCCGTACCAACGTCGTCGCCCGGATCGAGGGCACCGACCCGTCCGCGGACGCGCTGCTGGTCCACGGCCATCTCGACGTGGTGCCCGCCGAGGCCGCCGACTGGAGCGTGCACCCCTTCTCCGGCGAGATCCGCGACGGGGTGGTGTGGGGGCGGGGCGCCGTCGACATGAAGAACATGGACGCGATGATCCTCGCGGTCGTCCGCGGCTGGGCCCGGCAGGGCGTACGGCCCCGCCGGGACCTCGTCATCGCGTTCACCGCCGACGAGGAGGCCAGCGCCGAGGACGGCTCCGGATTCCTCGCCGACAGCCACCCGGAGCTGTTCGAGGGCTGCACCGAGGGCGTCAGCGAGTGCGGCGGCTTCACCTTCCACGACGGCGCTGGCCGGCAGCTCTACCCCATCGCGGCGGGGGAGCGGGGCACCGGCTGGCTGAAGCTCACCGCGCGCGGCCGGGCAGGGCACGGCTCCACGGCGAACAAGGAGAACGCGGTGACCCGGCTCGCCGCCGCCGTCACCCGTATCGGCGCGCACGAGTGGCCGCTGCGGCTGACGCCGACCGTCCGGGCCGCGCTCGCCGAACTCGCCGCCGTGTACGGCATCGAGCCCGACTTCAAGAACGTGGACCGGCTGCTGGAGAAGCTCGGCCCGGCCGCCAAGCTGGTGGAGGCGACCGTCCGCAACAGCGCCAACCCGACCATGCTGAACGCCGGTTACAAGGTGAACGTCATCCCCGGCGAGGCGGTCGCCTTCGTCGACGGGCGGTATCTGCCCGGTACCGAGGAGGAGTTCACCAGCACCCTTGACCGGCTGACGGGCCCGGAGGTGAGCTGGGAGTTCGCACACCGGGAGGTGGCCCTGCAGGCGCCGGTGGACGCCCCGGCCTTCGCGAAGATGCGGGCGGCCGTCGAGGAGTTCGCGCCCGAGGGGCACGTGGTGCCGTACTGCATGTCGGGCGGCACGGACGCCAAGCAGTTCTCCCGGCTCGGTATCACCGGCTATGGTTTCGCTCCGCTGAAGCTGCCGGAAGGCCTCGACTACCAGGCGCTGTTCCACGGCGTGGACGAGCGCGTGCCCGTCGAGGCGCTGCACTTCGGCGTCCGGGTGCTCGACCGCTTCCTGCGGACGGCCTAGGGGATGGGGGGCGAGGTGCGGACGTCACCGTACGGATCGTGGCCGTCGCCCGTCGACGCGGCACTGGCCGCCGCGCACGACGGGCAGCCGGAGTGGGTGGGCTTCGTCGGGGACGAGGTGTGGTGGACCGAGCCCCGGCCGGCCGAGGGCGGCCGCCGGGCGCTGGTACGGCGCAGGGCCGAGGGCACCGAGGAGGTCGTGCTGCCCGCGCCGTGGAACGTGCGCAACCGCGTGGTGGAGTACGGCGGCCGGCCCTGGACCGGGGTGCTGCGCGAGGGCACACCGCTCATCGTCTTCACGCACTTCGCCGACCAGCGGCTGTACCGGTACGAGCCCGGCGGCGAGCCGCGCCCGCTGACCCCCGTCTCCGCGGTGGGCGGGGGCCTGCGCTGGGCGGACCCGCGGCTGGACCTCGCGCGCGGCGAGGTGTGGTGCGTGCTGGAGGAGTTCACCGGCGACCACCCCTCGGACGTACGGCGGGTCCTGGCGGCCGTACCGCTGGACGGGTCCGCGGCAAAGGACCGCTCGGCCGTACGCGAACTCACCGACGGCCGGCACCGGTTCGTCACCGGGCCCCGCGTCTCGCCCGACGGCCGCCGGGCGGCCTGGCTCGCCTGGGACCATCCGCGGATGCCGTGGGACGGCACGGAACTGCTCGTCGGCGAGATCGGCGACGATGGCCTGCTGCACAGCGCCCGCACCGTCGCCGGCGGGCCGCGGGAGGCGATCGCGCAGGCCGAATGGTCCGCGGACAACCGCCTGCTGTACGCGAGCGACCGCGACGGCTGGTGGAACCTGTACCGGGACGGCACTCCGCTGTGCCCGCGCGAGGAGGAGTTCGCCGGCCCGCTGTGGAAGCCGGGCCTGCGCTGGTTCGCGCCGCTGGACAACGGTCTGATCGCGGTCGTCCACGGCCGGGGGTCGACCGTGCTCGGGATACTGGATGCGGAATCCGGGGAGATCGTCGACGCCGCCGGACCGTGGACCGAGTTCGGCGCCACCCTCGCCGTCCACGGCGAGGGAACCGAGATGGGGGTACCCCCGGCCGGAGGCTGGGGGAGGGTCGTCGGCGTCGGTGCCAGCCCGCGCACCGGGCACGAAGTGGTCGAGCTGGACACCGCCACCGGCCGCGCCCGCGCCATCGGCGCCCGGCACCGGGACGCCGTGGACCCGGCGTACTACCCCGAGCCGCGGATCCGCACCTTCACCGGACCGGACGGCCGCGAGGTGCACGCCCATGTCTACCCGCCGCACCACCCCGAGCGGGCGGCGCCCGACGGCGAGGCCGCGCCGTACGTCATCTGGGCGCACGGCGGCCCGACCGGCCGGGCGCCCCTCGTGCTGGACCTGGCCATCGCCTACTTCACCTCGCGGGGCATCGGCGTCGCCGAGGTGAACTACGGCGGCTCCACCGGCTACGGCCGGGCCTACCGCGAGCGGCTGCGCGAGCAGTGGGGCGTGGTCGACGTCGAGGACTGCGCGGCGGTCGCCCGCGCCCTCGCCGAGGAGGGCACCGCCGACCGGGGCCGGCTCGCGATCCGCGGCGGCAGCGCGGGCGGCTGGACCGCGGCCGCCTCGCTGACCACGACCGACGTCTACGCCTGCGGCACCATCGTCTACCCGGTCCTGGACCTGGCCGGCTGGGGCCAGGGGGAGACCCATGACTTCGAGTCCCGCTATCTGGAGTCGCTGATCGGGCCGCTCACCGAGGCGCCGGCCCGGTACGCCGAGCGGTCGCCGACCACTCACGCCGACCGGCTCACGGTGCCGTTCCTGCTGCTCCAGGGCCTGGACGACGTGATCTGCCCGCCCGCCCAGTGCGAGCGCTTCCTCGCCCGGATCCAGGGCCGCGACCTGCCGCACGCCTATATCACCTTTGAGGGGGAAGGACACGGGTTCCGGCGGGCCGATACGATGATCCGCGCCCTGGAGGCCGAACTTTCCCTGTATGCCCAGGTCTTCGGGCTGGACGTACACGGTGTTCCGAGACTGGAGCTGCACACGTGAAGGAACTGACGCGTCCCGAGCGGCTGGCCCCGGGCGCCCGGGTGGCCGTCGTCGCCCCCAGCGGGCCGGTGCCCGAGGAACGGCTCCAGGCGGGGCTCGACGTGCTGCGCGGCTGGGACCTCGACCCCGTGGCCGGACCCCATGCCCTCGACCGGCACGCCGAGTTCCGCTATCTGGCCGGCACGGACGCCGACCGCGCCGCCGACCTCCAGAACGCCTGGTGCGACCCGACGGTGGACGCGGTGCTGTGCGCCCGCGGCGGATACGGCGTGCAGCGCATGATCGATCTGCTGGACTGGGACGCGATGCGGGCGGCCGGGCCGAAGGTCTTCGTCGGCTTCAGCGACCTCACCGTGCTGCACGAGGCCTTCGCCACCCGCCTCGGACTCGCCACGCTGCACGGCCCGATGGCGGCCGGCGTCGACTTCGTGAAGAACGCCCACGCGCAGGAGCATCTGCGGGCCACCCTCTTCGCCCCGGAGACCGTCCGCACCATCGCCTCCGGCGGCACCGCCCTCGTGCCCGGCCGGGCACGAGGTGTCACCCTCGGCGGCTGCCTGTGCCTGCTCGCCGCCGAACTCGGCACCCCGCACGCGCGCCCCTCGGCGGCCGGCGGGCTGCTGTGCCTGGAGGACGTGGGCGAGGAGACGTACCGGCTGGACCGGTATCTCACCCAACTCCTGCGCGCGGGCTGGCTGCGGGAGGTGCGCGGGGTGCTGCTCGGCTCCTGGGAGGGGTGCGCGGACCAGGCCGGGATACGGACGCTGATGGCCGACCGGCTCGGCGGGCTCGGCATACCGGTGGTGGAGGAGTTCGGCTTCGGCCACTGCGCGGGCGCGCTGACCATACCCTTCGGTGTGGCCGCCGAACTCGACGCGGACGCGGGCACGTTGACGCTCGACGAGCCGGCGCTGCGCTGACCCTGACATCCACTGAATCTTCGTCAAGAAACCACGTGCGGGCCGATTGACCCGTGCCTGACACGTGTCACAGCATGCTCCCGGCCAGACCTGCTGGTCGGTATCCGCGTGCCTCAGTGTGGAGGACCCCCGTGCCCCGACGTGTGCCCCGACCGGCGCCCCGCCGTGTGTCCCGATCCCGTGCCGCGATCGCCGCCCTCCTCGGCGCGGCCCTCACCGTACCCCTCACGCTCACCGCCGGCCCCGCCCACGCGGGCGGCCGGTACACCGTCACCCCGCTGCGGTTCAGTGTGCGGGCCGGCGGCCGCAACTGCGCGGTCGACGCCGACCTGTACCGTCCCGCCACGGTCGACCGCGCCCACCCGGCGCCCGCCGTACTCGCCACCAACGGCTTCGGCGGCAGCAAGTCCGACGCCTCCACGACCGCCCTCGCCAAGGTCTTCGCCGAGCGCGGCTATGTCTCCCTCGTCTACTCCGGCCTCGGCTTCGGCCACAGCGGCTGCCTGATCTCCCTCGACGACCCCGGCATCGACGGCAGGGCCGCCTCCCGGCTGGTCGACTTCCTCGGCGGCAAGCGCCGGGCCGACGACGGCACCCGCGCCGACTTCGTCACCCTCGACGGCCCCGGCGACCCCCGCGTCGGCATGATCGGCGGCTCCTACGGCGGCGCCATCCAGACCGCCACCGCCTCCGTCGACCACCGCGTCGACGCGCTCGTCCCGCTCATCACCTGGAACGACCTCGCCTACGCGCTGGACCCGAACAACGCCGTCGGTGCCCGCGGCGTGCCCGGTGCCTTCAAATGGCAGTGGACCAACGGCTTCTACCTGACCGGTGAGAGCCAGCCGCTGACCATCCCGAGCCTCGACCCGTCCCGGATCAACTCGCTGTCCTGTCTGCACTTCGTCTCCGGCGTCTGCGACACCGTGCACACGCTCAACTCCGGCAGCTACCCGGCCGATCGCACCGCCCGGATGCTCGCCTTCGCCCGCAGCGTCTCCCCGGCCGCCTACCTCTCCCGCGTCCAGGCGCCCACCCTGCTCATCCAGGGGCAGGCCGACACCCTGTTCAACCTCAACGAGGCGACGGCCAGTTACCGCGCGCTCAGGGCCCAGGGCACGCCGACCGCCCTCATCTGGCAGTCCTGGGGCCACAGCGGCGGCCTCCTGAAACCCGCCCCCGGTGAACTCAACCTGGCCCAGGACGACTTGGAGGCAAGCTATGTCGGCCGCCGCATCCTCGCCTGGTTCGACCGCTACCTGAGGAAGGACAGGACCACCGGCACCGGCCCCGCCTTCGCCTACTACCGGGACTGGATCACCGACCCCGCCCACACCTACGGCACCGCCGACCGGGTCCCCGCCCTCAGCCGGACCCTCTATCTCTCCGGGGACGGCACACTGGTCTCCCACCGCGCACAGGTGGTCCGGGGCAGTCGCGGCTACACCAACTGGGCGCTCCCGACGAGCCATTCGGAAAGCTCCCTGGTCGAATCCATCGGCCTGCCCGACCCGGCGCCGTACGACACCCAGGGCACCTACCTCGCCTGGACCGGCGCCCCCCTCACCAGGAGCCTCGATGTCGTCGGCGCCCCGCGGGTCACCCTCAGGGTCGACTCCCCGGCGGCCGCGCGCACCCAGAACTCCGGCGACGCCGCAGACAAGCTGGTGCTGTTCGCCAAGCTGTACGACGTCGCGCCCGACGGCACCCAGACACTCGTCCACCGGCTGCTCGCGCCGGTCCGGGTGCCGGACGTGACCAGGAGCTTCACCGTCACCCTGCCGGGCATCGTGCACCGCTACGCGGCCGGGCACCGGCTGCGCTTCGTGATCGCGGCGAGCGACGACGCCTACTTCGGCAACCGCGGCATCAAGCCGGTCACCGTGACCAGCGCCCCCGGCGACGCCGGCGTGCTGCGACTGCCGATCATCCCCGACTGACCCCCGCCACCGCCACCGTGCCGAAGGTGCCGCCCACCGGACCGGGCGGCACCTCTCAGCAGGCCCCGTCCGGTGCCCAGCGGGCGGAATCGCGTGCGACGCGGCCTGTGAGGGCGCCGTAAGCTGGGTGGATGCCGCATACCGAAGCCCACTACCTCGCCGAGGGGCCCCGCGTGGCCATCCGTCACTTCGGCCTCGCCGACGGCCCCGAGTTCACCGCGCGGACCCGTGAGAGCAAGGACCTGCACCGGCCCTGGCTGTTCCCGCCGGACACGGACGAGGCCTATGCCACCTACGCGGGCCGGCTGATCGAGGACCCGGCCAAGGCCGGCTTCCTGGTGTGCGAGAAGGACGGCGGGGACATCGCCGGGTTCATCAACATCAACAACATCGTGCGCGGCGGCTTCCAGTGCGGTGCCCTCGGCTACGGCGCCTTCGCGCACGCCGCCGGACGCGGCCTGATGCGCGAGGGCCTCGACCTGGTCATCGGCTACGCCTTCGGTCCGCTGGGGCTGCACCGGCTGGAGATCAACGTACAGCCGGAGAACACCGCCTCCGTCGCGCTGGCGCGAGGCGCCGGCTTCCGGCTGGAGGGGTTCTCCCCGGACATGATCTACATCGACGGCGCCTGGCGCGACCACGAACGCTGGGCCCTCACCGCCGAGATGCGCGACCCCCGCTGAGGCCGGCCGGCAGGGGTCCGTTTCCCGGGCCTTTGCGCAATCCTGACCGGCACGTCCCCTGGTCGACTCGTCGAGCGCCGGGTTCCATGGTGATCGTGACCAGGATCCGACGTGAGGAACTGACACTGCCCGCCGCGCGGTTGGGCCCGGACAACCCCCTGCCCCCACTGCGCCCCCTCGACGAGGTGCACCGCGTCGACGACCGCGACCGGGACGGCATGCCCGCGGACATGGCCCGCGGGCTCGGCCACGAGCCGCTCACCAGCCTGCTCCCGGTCCGCGTCCGCGACGGCTACGACAGAACCCGCGCACCACGCGCCCTCGACGCCCTCGTGATCGAGAACGACCGGCTGCGCGCCACCGTCCTGCCCGGTCTCGGCGGCCGTATCGCCTCCCTGCTCCACCTGCCCACCGGACGCGAACTCCTCTACCGCAACCCGGTGTTCCAGCCCGCCAACTTCGCCCTCAACGGCGCCTGGTACTCCGGCGGCATCGAATGGAACATCGGCGCCACCGGCCACACCACCCTCTCCTGCGCACCCCTGCACGCCGCCCGCGTCCCCGCCCCCGACGGTGGGCAGATGCTGCGCCTGTGGGAGTGGGAGCGGCTGCGCGACCTGCCTTTCCAGGTCGACCTGTGGCTGCCCGACGGCTCCGACTTCCTCTACGTCGGCGTCCGCATCCGCAACCCGCACGAGCGCCCGGTGCCGACGTACTGGTGGTCCAACATCGCGGTCCCGGAAGAGCGCCGGGTCCTGGCCCCCGCCGACGAGGCATGGCTCCCCCAGTGCCCTGAGGGCGTGGGAGATACCCCCGTCGGCTACGAACGCCGACTGCGCCGCGTGCCCGTCCCGTCGTACGACGGCATCGACCGCACCCACCCCCTCAACAGCCCTTACGCCGCCGACTACTTCTACGAGGTGCCGGACGGCCGCCGCCGCTGGATCGCCGCGCTCGACACCGAGGGCCACGGGCTGGCGCAGACCTCCACCGACATCCTGCGCGGCCGCAAGCTCTTCGTGTGGGGCCACCGGCCCGGCGGCCGGCGCTGGCAGGAGTGGCTCACCGCGCCCGGCACCGGCGGCTACTGCGAGATCCAGGCCGGACTCGCCCGCACCCAGCTGGAACACATCGGGCTGGACGCGGAGAGCGAGGTGTCCTGGCTGGAGGCGTACGGACCGATCGACGCGCCGCCCGAGGAGGAGTGGACCCGGGCCGTCCGCACCGCCGAGGACCGCCTGGCCGCCGTCCTTCCCCGCGCCCGCGTCGACGAGGCGTACGCGGAATGGCAGCCGTGCGCCGACACCGAGCCCGGCGAGATCCTGGCCGCCGGCTCCGGCTGGGGCGCGCTCGAAGTGCTGCGCGCCGACTGGAAGCTGCCCGGCACCCCGTTCCCCGAGGCCACCCTCGGCGAAGCCCAGGCGCCCTGGCGCGAACTGCTGCGCACCGGGTCCCTGCCGGAGCCGCGCCGGGTGCGGCCGCCCGGCGAGACGCTCGTCGCCCCGCACTGGCGGGACATGCTGGAGACCGCGCCCGCCACCCCGCACACCGAGTACCACCTCGGGGTCGCCCAGTGGCACGCAGGCGACCGCGCCCAGGCCGTCCGCAGCTGGGAGCGCGCCCTCCCGCTCGCCCCCTCCCTGTGGCCGCTGCTGCGCTGCCTGGCCGTGGCCGACCAGGAGTCCGGCCACCACGAGCGGGCCGCCGCACGGTACGCGGACGCCTTCGACGACCTGTGCCGCGAGCGGCGTGACGACGGCGAGACATGGACCGCCGCCGTGGCCGCGCTCGGCCGGGAGAGCCTTGAGGCGCTGCTCCGGGTACGGCGGACGGCCGACGCCCGGACCGTCTGGGACCGGCTGCTGCCCGCCGTCCGCCGACGCGGCCGCTTCCGCCTCCTCGAAGCCGAACTGCTGCTCGCCGAGGGACGCCCCGCCGAGGCGCGGGCCGTCTTCGACGCGGGGCTGGAGGTGGCCGATCTACGGGAGGGCGAGGAGGCGCTCGGCCGGCTGTGGGCCCGGCTCACCGACGAGCCCCTGCCCGCCCGCCACGACTTCCGGATGCGCCCCGACCTGCTGTGACCGGTCAGGCGCGCTGGTCGACGTACTCGAACACCGACCCGTCCGGATGCATCGCCAGCAGATTCCGGCCCGCCGGAGTCGGCACCGGGCCCGCGAGGATCCGGGCGCCCAGGTCGGTCAGCACCTGGTGCGCCTCCTCCACGTCCTGCACCGCGATGGTGGCCGTCACCTTCCGCAGGATCTCCAGTTCCGCTTCCGGCCCGCTCATCAGCAGAAAGGACCCGACCGCTGCCACCTGCACCCCACCGCGCTCGAACCGCTGGGCTCTGCCGCCCGCCAGCCGCTCATAGAAGGGGACGGCGGCTTCGAGGTCGTCGACGCAGATGCGCAGCGAGGCGCCTGTAATCTCCATACGCCCGAGATTAGTTGGGGTCGCGGTGACCTCGCAGCCGACGCGGGGGGAGCGGATCCTAGGGGCGCGGGGCCGTATCGACATGCGGCTCCGCCGCGGCGGGGGTCCCCCTCGACCTCCCCCGTAGCCATACGGGTGACCGGCGGAGCGTTTGCGTGCCGCGGCCCCGGTTACGCGGAAAGCCTCGGACGAGCCAGACCGCCGGAGGCGCACCGTGAGCCGACCTCACGTCGTGATCGTAGGCGCCGGTTTCGCCGGGTACCGGGCCGCCCGCACACTGGCCCGCCTGACCCGGAACCGGGCCGACATCACGCCGCTGAACCCCACCGACCACTTCCTGTACCTGCCGCTGCCGCCCCAGGTCGCCGCCGGCACCCTGGAGGCCCGCAGGATCACCGTGCCGCTGCCGGGCACCCTCGGTCACGACCGGCTGGTGCTGTGCGTCGGCAGCGTCAACAAGCTGTTGCCGGTCCCCGGCGTCGCCGAGCACGCGCACGGGTTCCGCGGCCTGCCGGAGGCGCTGTATCCGCGCGACCACGTCACCCGGCAGGTGGCACTCGTCGCCGTGGACGACGACGCCGGGACCAGCGCCGCCGGGTGCACGTTCGTCGTGGCCCGCCGACTGGCCGCTGGACGCCGTACTGCCGTGCCAGGGCGTCCAGTTGGGCCGAGCGGAGGACACGGACGCACCGGAGCGGGCCGCCCCCACCGCCCCCTCGGATCCCGCCGCCAAGTGACCCCGCGGGCCGCGGCCCCGACCGACTGTGTGCAAGGAGACTCATGAACACCGATGAACTCGCTGAACTGGGACAGCAGTTGCGCGTGGACAGTGTGCGGGCGTCCGCCGCCGCGGGATCCGGGCACCCCACGTCGTCGATGTCCGCCGCCGACCTGATGGCCGTCCTGCTCGCCCGCCGGCTGCGCTACGACTTCGAACGCCCCGAACACCCCGCCAACGACCGATTCGTGCTGTCCAAGGGGCACGCCACACCTCTGCTGTACGCCGCGTACAAGGCCGCCGGTGCCATCGAGGACGGCGAGCTGCTCACGTTCCGCAGGATCGGCAGCCGGCTCGAAGGCCATCCCACGCCCCGCCGGCTGCCCTGGGTGGAGACGGCCACCGGATCCCTCGGCCAGGGCCTGCCGGTCGGCGTCGGCATCGCCCTCGCCGGCAAACGCCTGGACCGCACCGGCTACCGGGTGTGGGTGCTGTGCGGCGACAGCGAACTGGCCGAGGGCTCGGTGTGGGAGGCCGCCGAACACGCCGGGTACGAGCATCTGGACAACCTGATCACGATCGTGGACGTCAACCGGCTCGGCCAGCGTGGCCCCACCCGGCACGGCCACGACCTGGACGCCTACGCCCGCCGTTTCCAGGCCTTCGGCTGGCACACCGTCGAGATCGACGGCCATGACGTCGACGCGATCGACCGGGCCTACGGCGAGGCGCTGTCCACGACCGGGCAGCCCGTGGTGATCCTCGCCCGCACCCTCAAGGGCAAGGGCGTCGCCGCCGTCGAGGACCGCGAGGGACACCACGGAAAGCCGCTGCCGGACGCCGAGGAGGCCGTCGCCGAGCTGGGCGGGCCGCGCGATGCGCGCGTCCATGTGAACGAGCCGCCGGCCGCCGCCGCACTGCGCGACCTGACCACCGAGGTGATCCAGCTCCCGCGCTACGACCAGGGTGACGAGGTCGCGACCCGGGACGCCTTCGGCGCGGCCCTCGCCGCGCTCGGCACCGCCCGCGGCGACGTGGTCGCCCTGGACGGCGAGGTCGGCGACTCCACCCGCACCGAGGAGTTCGCGCGGGCGCACCCCGACCGGTTCTTCGAGTGCTACATCGCCGAGCAGCAGCTGGTCGCCGCGGCCGTCGGCATGGCCGTGCGCGGCTGGCTGCCGTACGCCTCGACGTTCGCCGCGTTCCTCAGCCGCGCCTACGACTTCGTGCGCATGGCGTCCATCAGCGGCGCCGGGATCAACCTGGTCGGCTCGCACGCCGGAGTCGCGATCGGGCAGGACGGACCCTCGCAGATGGGCCTGGAGGACCTCGCCATGTTCCGCGCCGTGTACGGCTCGACCGTGCTGTACCCGTGCGACGCCAACCAGACCGCCCGGCTGGTCGCGGCCATGGCCGGCCTGGACGGCATCCGCTATCTGCGCACCTCGCGCGGGAAGACACCGGTGATCTACGGCCCCGAGGAGGAGTTCCCGGTGGGCGGCAGCAAGACGCTCCGCTCCGGTGAGGAGGACCGGCTGACGGTCGTCGCGGCCGGGGTCACCGTGCCCGAGGCACTGGCCGCGGCCGACCGGCTCGCCGACGACGGCATCCCGGTGCGGGTGATCGACCTGTACTCGGTCAAGCCCGTCGACGCGCAGGCCCTGCGCCGGGCCGCGGAGGAGACCGGCTGTCTGCTCACCGTGGAGGACCACCACGCCGAGGGCGGCCTCGGCGACGCCGTCGCGGAGGTGTTCGGCGACGGCCGGCCCGTGCCCCGGCTGGTACGGCTCGCGGTGCGCACCATGCCGGGCTCGGCCGCGCCCGACGAGCAGCTGCACGCGGCTGGCATCGACGCCGTGGGCATCGCGGCGGCCGCCAAGCTCCTCGTGGAGGAGGCGATCGTGCGATGAGCGACGCGGACGCCCGGACCATGCGGGCGGGCCGCCGCACGGTGGAGATCCAGCGGCCCGGGAAGGTGCTCTTCCCGGGCCGCGGGGGCGCCGCGGAGTACACCAAGGGCGACCTCGCCGACTACTACCGGTCCATCGCGCCGTATCTGCTGCCGCATCTGCGCGGCCGTCCGCTGATGCTGGAGCGGTATCCGGACGGTGTCGACGGGCAGCGGTTCATGCAGAAGAACACCCCGGACCACTATCCGGACTGGATCACCCGTGCCGAGGTCGCCAAGGAGGGCGGCACGGTCACGCATGTCGTCTGCGACGACACCGCCACCCTCCTCTACCTCGCCGACCAGGCCTGTCTCACCCTGCACCGCTGGCTCTCGCGCACCGACCGGAGCGGCGGCGTGGGCCACCCCGACCGCCTGGTCTTCGACCTCGACCCTCCCGGTGACGACTTCGCACAGGTCCGCGAGGCGGCCGGCTGGCTGCGGGAGCTGCTGGACGAACTCGCCCTGCCCGCCGCCCCCATGACCACCGGCTCGCGCGGACTGCATCTCGTCGTCCACCTCGACGGCCGCCACGACTTCGACGAGGTACGTGAATTCGCCCACGACGTAGCCGAGTTGGTCGCCTCCCGGCACCCGGACCGGCTCACCACCGCCGCCCGGAAGGACGACAGGGCGGGCCGCCTCTACCTCGACGTGCAGCGCAACGCCTACGCACAGACCGCCGTCGCCCCCTACGCCGTCCGCGCCCGCCCCGGCGCCCCGGTCGCCGTGCCCCTTGCCTGGGAGCAGCTGGACGACCCCGGGCTCGACGCCCGCCGGTGGACCATCGCCGACGCCGCCGACCAGGCCCGCACCGACCTCTGGGCCGGCCTGCCGAGCCGCGGCCGCTCCCTGGGCCCGGCCCGGCGGCGCCTCGACGGCATCCGCTCCTGAATGTTTGGCCGGGGGACGAGGGGCCACCCGCAGACGGAGGTGGCCATGCTGCCGAACGCCAGGAAAGCATCCCGGCGGCAGAGTTCGCGAGAGATCCGGAACTCACATGAGCCCCAGGACAAGGCACGCGGAACGGCGGACGAGCGACGGCCGGCGCCCAGGGAGATGCCGCATCAGGCGCGCGCCCGGCCTGCCGGCGGGCTACCGGGCCGTCCGACGTCGCCGAACAGGCCCGAGAGGAGGTCGCCGAGGCCCGGCCACGCACCCGTGAGGCCACGGCGCGCCGGAAGGAGGAGCAGGAGTGAGCACCTACGTCTACGGGATCACCGCCCGGACGCACCCGGCCCCGCCCGCGGACCTGACCGGAGTGGGCGAGCCGCCCGGTCCGGTGCGGGTCCTCACGGCCGGTGAGCTGGCCGCCGTGGTCAGCGACGCCCCCGAGGGGCTGCGGCCCGAGCGCCGGGACCTGCTCGCGCACCAGAACGTGCTCGCCGAGACCGGCACGGCCGGCTGTGTGCTGCCGCTGCGGTTCGGGAACGTGGCACCCGACGACGCCGCCGTCACCCATGTGCTCGACGAGCGCGCCGACCACTACCTGGAGCGCCTGACGGCCCTCGACGGCCGGGTCGAGTACCACGTCGAGGCCGGCCACATCGAAGACGCCGTCCTGCACCGGGTGATGGCCGAGAACGCCGAGATCCGCGCCCTCGCCGAGGCCGACCGGCGTGCGGGAGGCGGCGATCACGACGACAGGCTGCGCCTCGGCGAGCTGGTCGTGGCCGCCGTCCGGGCCCAGGCGGTCCGGGACGCCGCCGAGGTCCAGGCCCGGCTGGCGCCGGCCGCCGCCGCGGTCGGCGCCGGCCCGCAGTCCACCGGAGGGCTGCTCGACGTCTCGTTCCTGGTGGCCCGGGACGCGGCCCGGGACTTCCTGGCCGCCGTCGAGCAAGCCCGCGCATGCCACCCCCATCTCACACTGCACGTCGACGGCCCGCTGCCCCCGTACAGCTTTGTCGAGCCCGGCCCCGCCCAGCCGGCGGCCGACACGGAGACGCCGTGATCAACCGAACGGCACTCGGCGAACTGTGGCGCGGCCGGGGCCGCCGGGTCAGGCTGGAGCTGAAGAACCCCGCCCGTTTCGTCACCCTGAAGCGAGAGGCTGAGGAGGAGAGGTCCCGCGGAACCGACGCCGGGCCGCGCGCCGCGCGAGGAGGAGGCACCATGACCGGGCTGCGCTACGTGTACGCCGTCTGCCGCCCCTTCGGGACGCCCCTGCAGGTCCAGCTCACGGGCATCGGGGGCGCCCCGCCTGCCCTGCTGCGCCACCACGACCTGATCGCGGTCGTCAGTACCGTCCCGGCGGCCGACTTCTGCGAGGAGGCCCTGAAGGCGCATCTGGAGGACCTGGACTGGCTGGCCGCGACCGCCCGTGCCCACCAGGGTGTGATCGACGCGCTCACCACGGTCACCACCCCGCTGCCGCTCCGCTTCGCGACCGTCTTCCGGGACGACAGCGCGGTGCGGTGCATGATCGAGGCCCGCGAGGACGACTTCCGGCGGACCCTCGACCGGCTGGAGGGCCGGGTGGAGTGGGGCGTGAAGCTCTATCTGGAGCCCGAGCCCGCCGAGCCCGTCCCCGCCGGCGCCGCGCGGCCCGCGATTGGCCGGGACCAGCCGCACCGGAGCCGCGTGAGCACCCGTGCCCACGAGGAGCGGTGGCAGCACGCCGAGGCGTTCGCCCGGTCGCTGCACGAGCGCCTCTCCCGGCTCGCCGAGGATTCCCGGCTGCACGCGGCACAGAATTCCGCACTTTCCACGGTGTTCGGCTGTAACGTCCTCGACGCGGCCTATCTGGTGCCCCGCGCGCATTCCGAGGAATTCGTGGAGCTGGTGGACCGTACAAAGGACGAGGCGCCAGGAATCCGGGTGGAACTCACCGGCCCCTGGGCGGCCTATTCCTTCACGGGGGAGGCGGTGCCATGACTCGCCTCACCACCGGTACCAGCGGCCCCTGCCACCAGCGGTCGTGCTGCGGACCAGGAAACCCAGCAGCCAGACGACCAGCACTGCCAGGGCAATCCACCAGAGAATCTTCACCGCGAATCCGACCCCGAACAGAATCAGCGCCAGAAGCAGTACCAGCAGGATGGGAACCATGATGCGAATCTCCTGCAGTCCGGGTTTCCCCAAATCCGCGAATCAGACTTCTTTACGGCACAGAACCTCTCCGTGCAGGACCGCGAACCAGCCGTCCTCCCGCTCGCCCCACTCCCGCCAGGCCCGGGACACGGCACGCAGCTGCTCCGCGGTCGCATGGCCCCCCTGCGTGGCCCGCTCGGCATAGGCCGAGGCGAGCGTGCGGTCAGCCCACAGGCCGCTCCACCAGGCCCGCTCCTCAGGGGTGGAGTAGGTCCAGGTGCTGGAGGTGGCCGTGATGTCCCGCAGCCCCGCGGCCAGCGCCCACGCCTTCAGGCGGCGCCCGGCGTCGGGCTCGCCGCCGTTGGCCCGGGCCACCCGCTCGTACAGGTCCAGCCAGTCGTCCAGGCCCGTGACCGCCGGGTACCAGGTCATGGCCGCGTAGTCCGCATCGCGTACGGCGATGAACCCGCCCGGCTTCGTCACCCGCCGCATCTCCCGCAGCGCCTGCACCGGATCGCCGACGTGCTGCAGCACCTGGTGAGCGTGGACCACGCAGAACGTGTCGTCCGGGTACTCCAGCGCGTGCACGTCGGCCACCGCGAAGTCGACGTTGGCCAGGCCGCGCCCGGCCGCGGTGGCCCGGGCCCGGTCCAGGATGCCCGGTGCGTGGTCGACGCCGGTGACATGGCCGTCCGGGACCAGCGCCGCCAGGTCGGCGGTGATGGTGCCCGGTCCGCAGCCGATGTCCAGGATCTTCATGTGCGGCTTCAGTGAGCCGAGCAGATAGGCCGCGGAGTTGGCGGCGGTCCGCCAGGTGTGCGAACGCAGCACCGACTCGTGGTGCCCGTGCGTGTAGACAGCGGTCTCCTGCGTTTTCGGCATGGCTGTTCCCCTTCGCCCTCGTCGCGGCCGGTAGGCATCACGGTACGCGGACAAGCCGAATAATGAGACGTCCGTTTTGCATACTGGACTGATGGGGCGTCAGTTCACTACGTGCTGACGGTTCGTCAATATGCGGTGCGCAGAGGGCGGTAGACCGTCAGCGCCGCCGGCTGTTTCTCCAGGGTCACCTCGCCCGACACCGCCGTGACCTCGCCGTCGTACGCCAGCGGGGTGCCCGGCGCGAGCCCGGTCAGCCGGAGCCGTTCCGCCTGCACCGCCGTGTGCACGGAGGACCGGGTCAGCGGGCCCGCCGCGGCCGCGGCCGGCAGCCGCAGCGCGGGCCGGGGGCTGCCGTGCACCACCCGCACGTCCAGCAGCCCGTCCGCGAGATCGGTCCGCCGGCCGGGCGCGAGCCCCATGCGGTGGTAGACGCCGTTGCCGACGAACAGCAGCCACAGCGGCCGCCGTTCACCGCCCAGCTCCACCTGCAGCGGATGCCGGTCCGCGCGCAGTACCCGCAGGGCGCCCAGCAGCCCGGCAGGCCAGCCGCCCATCCGGCGCGCCCTGGAGGTCCCCGGGCGATACGTCGGTGCCGTACCGGACCACGTCCACCGCCTCGCCGTGCCGGACCGCACGGGCCAGATCGCGTACGTCCTCCACGCCCAGGTCGTAGGCGAAGTGGTTGAGCGTGCCGCCGGGCAGCACCGCGAGCGGCAGACCGTGCCGCAGGGCGATGCCGGCGGCCGCGTTCACGGTGCCGTCGCCTCCGCACACGCCCAGCACCCGGGCGCGGGCCGCCGCCTTCGCGAGCTGGGCACCGACCTCCTCCGGGGCACACCCGACGATCTCCGCCTTCGGCAGGGCGTCGTGCAGCGCGTCGTGCAGCGCGTGGACCCGGTCGGCGGTGCCGGAGGCCCGGTTGGCGACCACCACCAGACCCTCGCCCTCCGGCAGGGCGGGCGCCTCGGCATGCTGCCGGGCCGTCCGCCGCATCTGGGCGCGGGCCGGGACCAGCCGCCGTACCAGGAAGGCGGCACCCGCGCCGAGGGCCGCGCCGGCCAGCACGTCGCTCGGGAAGTGCACCCCCGTGTACACCCGCGAGGCCGCCACCGAGAACGCCACCGGAGCCACCGCCGCACCCCACGCCGGCGACTCCAGCGCGACCCCGGTCGCGAAGGCGGCCGCCGACGCGGCGTGCCCGGACGGGAAGGAGGTGGTGATCGGCTACCGCTTCAGCTGCCGCACCAGCGGCACCGGGTCCAGCACCGGCCGGGCCCGGCGCACCGAGCGCTTGCCGAGCGTGTTGACGGCCAGCGAGGCCACGCTGAGGGAGGCCAGGCCCCGGGCGGCCGCCCGGCGGGCCCTCGGGGTGCGGCTCGCGGCCAGCACGGCGGCCGTCGCACCCCACAGCACCCCGTGGTTCGCGCCGCGGCTGAGCCGGGGCAGCACCCGCTCGGCGCCGGGCCAGTGCCGGCCGGCGGCCGCCTCGAACAGCCGGCCGTCCAGGTCCAGCAGCCGGGCCAGCGGACTGTGGCCGGTCGTGCGGGCGGTCAGGTCCAGATCCGGGCTCATGGTGTCCGGTTACCCTGAAGTGCCTGTTTCCTGTGCCCGCCTGCGCCGGGCGTGCTACCGGCGCGTAAGGAGAACCCCCGGATGCGCCTGCTCCTCGTCCGTCACGGTGAGACCCCGTCCAACGTGGACCACCTGCTGGACACCACCGTCCCCGGCCCCGGGCTGACCCCGCTCGGCCAGGCGCAGGCCGCCGTGCTGCCCGAGGCGCTCGCCGGGGAGGACATCGAGGCCCTCTACGTCTCCACGCTGCTGCGCGCCCAGCTCACCGCCGCCCCGCTGGCCGCCGCCCGGGGCCTTGAGACGCGCGTGCGCGACGGCATCCGCGAGGTGTCCGCCGGTGACCTGGAGATGCTGCCCGGAGAGTCGCCCGAGGGCCTGGAGTACATGCGCACGATCTTCGCGTGGGCGGCCGGCGACACCGCGCTGCGCATCCCCGGCGGGGAGAGCGGCGAGGAGGCCCTCGCCCGGTACGACGCCGTGATAGCCGAGGCCGCCGCGAGCGGCGCGGGCACCGTCGCCATGGTCAGCCACGGCGCCGCGATCCGCATGTGGACCGCCGCCCGTGCCGACAACGTCGACGTCCCCTTCGCCGCCGCCCACCTCCTGCGCAACACCGGCGTGGTCATCCTGGAGGGCTCCCCGTCCGACGGCTGGAAGGCCCTTTCCTGGGCGGGCGCCACGGTGGAGCCGGCGGGCGAGCCCGGCCCGGCGGGCGAGCGGGTGGACACGACCGGATAACACCGCCTACCCACCGCCCACCCACCGCCCGCCCACCGCACACACGGCAGACGACAGGCCACCGGCCGGTGGTTGCTGGGGGCGCGGGCCGGTGGTTGGTGTGGGTGGGGTAGGTCGGTGGTTGCCGCAGGCGCGGGCAGCGGTGCCGGGGGCGCTGGTTGTCGGTTGCCGTGGGCGTGAGCCGGTTTTTGTTGTGGGCGCGGGCCGGCGGTTGCTTCAGGTGCTGTCTGGCGGTTGCCGGGGTGCGCGGGGCCGCGATTGCCGTGGGCGGGGGTCGGTGGTTGCCGTGGGCGGGGCCCGGCGGTTGCTGTGGGTGTGGATAAGCGTTTGCTCCGGGTGGTGGGTGACCCGGAGAATGCCTGCCCATGGGACATCTGGAAGCCGCGCATCTCGAGTATCACCTCCCCGACGGGAGGACCCTGCTCGGGGACGTGTCCTTCCGGGTCGGAGAGGGCGCCGCCGTCGCGCTGGTCGGACCGAACGGCGCCGGCAAGACGACTCTGCTGCGGCTGATCTCCGGCGAGCTGACGCCCCACGGCGGCACCGTCACCGTCAGTGGCGGCCTCGGCGTCATGCGCCAGTTCGTGGGCTCCGTCCGCGACGAGACGACCGTACGGGACCTGCTCGTGTCCGTCGCGCCGCCCCGCGTCCGCGAGGCCGCCCGCGCGGTCGACGAGGCCGAGCACGCCATCATGACCGTCGACGACGAGGCCGCCCAGATGGCGTACGCGCAGGCCCTCGCCGACTGGGCCGAGGCACGCGGCTACGAGGCCGAGACCCTGTGGGACATGTGCACCACCGCCGCCCTCGGCATGCCCTACGAGCGCGCCCAGTGGCGCCAGGTGCGCACCCTCTCCGGCGGCGAGCAGAAACGGCTCGTGCTGGAAGCGCTGCTGCGCGGCACCGACGAGGTGCTGCTGCTGGACGAGCCGGACAACTACCTCGACGTGCCCGGCAAACGGTGGCTGGAGGAGCAGCTCAAGGAGACCCGCAAGACGGTCCTGTTCGTCTCCCACGACCGTGAACTCCTCGCCCGCGCCGCAGAGAAGATCATCTCCGTGGAACCGGGCCCGGCCGGCGCCGACGCCTGGGTGCACGGCGCCGGCTTCGCCACCTACCACGAGGCCCGCCGCGAACGCTTCGCCCGCTTCGAGGAGCTGCGCCGCCGCTGGGACGAGAAGCACGCCCAGCTGAAGAAGCTGGTGCTGAGCCTCCGCCAGGCGGCCTCCGTCTCCCACGAGCTGGCGTCCCGGTACGCCGCCGCGCAGACCCGCCTGCGCAAGTTCGAGGAGGCCGGACCGCCCCCGGAGCCGCCGCGCGAGCAGGACATCACCATGCGCCTGAAGGGCGGCCGTACCGGCGTAAGGGCCGTCACCTGCAAGGGACTTGAGCTGACCGGTCTGATGACACCGTTCGACCTGGAGGTCTTCTACGGCGAACGGGTCGCCGTCCTCGGCTCCAACGGCTCCGGCAAGTCGCACTTCCTGCGGCTGCTCGCGGGCGAGGACGTCGCGCACACGGGGGAGTGGAAGCTGGGCGCACGGGTGGTGCCCGGCCACTTCGCACAGACCCACGCGCACCCCGAACTCCAGGGCCGCGCCCTGCTCGACATCCTGTGGAAGGAGCACTCCCAGGACCGTGGCGCGGCCATGTCGAGGCTGCGCCGCTACGAGCTGACCCAGCAGGCCGAGCAGCCCTTCGACCGGCTCTCCGGCGGCCAGCAGGCCCGCTTCCAGATCCTGCTGCTGGAACTGGCGGGCGTCACCGCGCTGCTGCTGGACGAGCCGACCGACAACCTCGACCTGGAGTCCGCGGAGGCCCTCCAGGAGGGCCTGGAGGCCTTCGAGGGCACAGTCCTCGCGGTCACCCACGACCGCTGGTTCGCCCGCGCGTTCGACCGCTATCTGGTCTTCGGCAGCGACGGCCGCGTCCGCGAGACCCCGGAGCCGGTCTGGGACGAACGCCGCGTGGAACGGGCCCGCTAGGGCCTGCCGGGTCCGGGCCCGCCCATGCGGAGGCCCGGGACCCCGGATGTTCGTACAGTGGACTGAAGGAACGCTAGCTCCGTGGATTCCTGCCGGAAACCGTTCGGGGACGGTGCACGCGCGGCGGGTACCCGGACCGGTACCCACGGACATGGACACGGACACGGACACGACGAGCGGGGCACCACATGACCGGAGTCGACCCCAGCCGACTGGACGACCAGCAGCTCATGAAGGAGCTGGAGACGATCCACCGCACGCGCCACGACACCCTCCTGTACGGCTCGAACGACGCGCTGCGGACCCACAACGAACGCATGGCACAGCTGGAGGGCGAGTATCTGCGCCGCAACCCGCGCCGCCTGGTCAGCGCGGGCCGCACTCGCGAGGGCGCTCGGGAACGCAGCTGCGCCGAGGCGGCGACTCCGGAGGCGTCCGGCACCTGACCGCCCCACCGGACGTTCCTACGACGGCGCACGCGCACGCGAATCCACGAACCCGCGGACCCGCGAACGCGAGGCCGCACACGAAAAGGGCCGGCCCACCCGGGCCGGCCTTCCACGGGTCGCGTCCGGTCCCGGTGGGCCGGCCCCGGCTCAGCCGCGGCCTGTCAGGGCCTCGGCCAGTTGCTGTACGTTCTCGTAACGTGCCGAGTGCGGCAACCCCGCCACCGCGTCGACCACCCCGGTCGGGGCGTTCTGCCGACGCAGCATCCGAGCCAGATCACGGGCGGTCGCCGGGAACGAGCCGCGGTGCAGGGTGCGGGCCAGCTCCGACCGCATCCGCTCCAGCGACGCCGGCGACCCCAGGCCGCCCACGGGTCCGCTCCACACCTCCGGGTCGTCGTCGGCGGCCGGTTCCGGATCGTGCCACTCCTCCACGCGCGTCGGGTGCCCGGACCTGAGCAGGTCCTTCAGCTCGTGCTTCATCTCGTCGTCCCGGTGGACGCTCAGCCGGTCACTGCCTCGCTGCATGTCTGCCTCCACAGGTGGTGGACGGTGCCGAGGAGTTCAGTGGCGAACCGGTGACCTCCGGTGACCGGACTCCTCGCGCACGTCCGTGCTGGTCGATCTGCGCACCGATCGGTTCGGTCGGCTGACGCGTACCCGGAAAGGCGATCGCGTAACGGCTCCGCGCACGTGGGCCGAACGACCCCGATCCGGGCCCGAGCGGCCCGTGGCGCCAGGGCCGGCGGCGGCACACGCTGGGAGCGGAGGCCCAGGAAGGGAGCCGGTGATGACCTCCGCCACCACCACCATGAACGCGGCGCTTCCCGTCGAACACCGTGCACGGCTGATGCGGGTCGCCCGGGAGGTCTCCTTCGAGGCAGGGATCCGCCTGTTCGAGGAGGGGCGGCGCGCCGACCGGTTCTGGATCGTACGCACCGGCACGGTCGCCCTGGACCTACATGTGCCCGGCCGGCGCGCCGCGGTCGTCGAAACGCTCGGGCACGGCGAGCTGATTGGCTGGTCCTGGCACTTCCCGCCGTACCTGTGGCACCTGGGTGCCGAGGCGATGAGCCCGGTGCGGGCGTGGGAGTTCGACGCCGAGTCGGTCCGTGCGATGTGCGCCGAGCACCCCGAGTTCGGCCGGGCGGTCGCGGTCTGGGTCGGCCGCGTGGTCGCCCAGCGGCTGCACGCCTCCCGGGTCCGGCTGCTGGATCTGTACGCCCCTTACGGCAGCGGTGGCCTGCGGTGACCGCCCGGCCCGGCGAGGAGGACGGCATGGGCGGCGGCCCGCACCGGGTGCGTGACGTGATGACGGGTGCCGCCGTCGCGGTGGGCCGGAAGACCCTGTTCAAGGACATCGTCGAGCGTATGGTGCAGTGGCAGGTCAGCGCGCTTCCGGTGCTGGACGGCGACGGCCGGGTGGTCGGAGTGGTGTCCGAGGCCGATCTGCTGCCCAAGGAGGAGTTCCGGGACAGCGATCCGGACCGGCTCACGCAGCTGCGCCGGCTGCCCGACCTGGCCAAGGCGGGGGCGGTGGCGGCGGAGCAGCTGATGAGCGCTCCGGCCGTCACCGTGCGCGCCGACGCCACGCTCGCCGAGGCCGCACGCGCCATGGCGCTGCACACCGTCAAGCGGCTGCCCGTCGTGAACGCGGAGGGCCTGCTCGAAGGCGTCGTCAGCCGGGGCGATCTGCTCAAGGTGTTCCTGCGCCCGGACGGCGATCTCGCCGACGAGATCCGACGGGATGTCATCGACCCCCTCTTCCCGGATCCCGTCGAGCCGGTGCACATCATGGTCACCGAGGGCGTCGCGACCCTGACCGGCCGTGTCCCCTCCGCTGCGGCCGAGCGGATTCCGCTCGCCCTCCGGCTCACCCAAGGGGTCGAGGGCGTGGTGGGCGTGGACTGCCGGCTCACCACGTCCGACCTGGTCTGACGCGCGGCCCCTGGACTGACGCCACACTCCGCCGCTGCCAGCCGGACACCCTCGGCCCGACGCCCGGTATGCCTGGCAGGGCGGGGCCGTACCGACTGCTGCTGACGATGCCGCTTGATCCCGCCGCGGGCCATGACACACGCGGCAGGGGCGAGGCCGGCCCCAGGCGCCACGTTGACGGCGGCGTGGCCGCAGGCTCCCCGGCGGCCACCGCGTCCGCCTTGCGCACGTCCGCGAGGTGCCGCCGCTGCCCGTGGTGGCCCGGGTCGCTCCCGCGCTACGCCTCCTTGGGCAGCCGATCGGCCTCGGCGACGATGCCGACGACCGTCCCGCGTCGTCCAGCACCGGCAGGGCGCTCACCCACCGTGCGTGCAGCGTCTCGACGAGGTCCTTGCAGGCCCCTTCGGTGGCCAGGGCGACGACCCTGCCTGCGGCGGCGGACGCGTGCGCGACAGGAGCCGAGTGGCCCGTCCCGGGGCCGATGCGGTCCGGCGACGGTGCCGAACGCCGATGATCCGGCGCCCCGCCGTCTACGTCGCGGGCAGCGGTACCCGCCAGGCCAGCAGGGCACCACCGCCGGCGGCACGGGACACATCGAGGCACCCGCCCAGCTGTTCCGCCCGCTCGGACATGTTGCGCAGCCCGCTGCGCCGGCCCTCGGCCGGGATGCCGACGCCGCTGTCCGACACCGTCAAGGACACCTGGCGACCGTCGGTCCTCAGCACGACCTCGGCCCGGTCGGCGTGGGCATGCCGGGCGATGTTGGTGAGGGCCTCGGAGAGCACGGCCATGACGTGGTCGGCGATCTCGCGCGGTACGTCGGTGTCGACCAGGCCTTCCATGCGCACGCTCGGGGCGAAGCCCAGCACCGGGGCGGCCTCGCCCACCGCGCGCACGACCCGGGCGCGCAGCCCGCTGCCGGCGGCCCCCTCCCGCGCGCGCAGCCCGAAGATCGTGGACCTGATGATCTTGATGGTCTCGTCCAGGTCGTCGACGGCCCGCAGGACGCGCTCGGAGGCCTCGGGGTGCTCGATGAAGCGGCCCGCGCTCTGCAGGGTCATCCCGGTGGCGAACAGCCGCTGGATGGCCAGGTCGTGCAGGTCGCGGGCGATCCGGTCGCGGTCCTGGAGCACCGCGATCTGCTCGGCGTCCTGCCGGCGCTCGGCCAGTTCCATGGCGATCGCGGCCTGTGCGGCGAAGCCCTGCAGCATCTCGGTCTCCGTTTCCGAGAACATCGCCCGGCCGGTCTCGCGCGCCAGCAGGAGCACGCCTCGGGTACTGCCCTCCGCCGTGCCGATGGGTACGGCGACGGCGGGGCCGAGCCCGGTGAAGCGCGGCGGCTCCGGGGAGATCCGCGCGTCGCTGAGGACGTCGTCGCTGGTGACCGGGGCAGCGGCGGTGTACGCCAGCCCCATCAGGCTGTACTGCACGGGCAGCACCAGACCCCGGTGCGCTCCCGCGTCCGTGCCGACCGCGATCTCGACGGTGAGCGACGCCGTGTCCTGCACCGGCATGGCGACCGCCGCCAGCGCCGAGCCCGCGATCTCCCGGGCACGCTCGGCGATCAGGGTCAGGGACTCGGCACGGGCGCTGCCCGACATCAGGCTGTGGGTGATCTCCGCGTTCGCCCGCAGCCAGCGCTCGCGCAGCCGGGAGTCCTCGTACAGTCGGGCGTTGTCGATGGCCACGCCGGCGGCGACGGCCAGTGTGGACAGCACGGACTCGTCCTCTTCGTCGAACTCGACCCCGCCGCGCTTCTCGGTCAGATACAGGTTGCCGAAGACCTGGTCGCGGACCCGGATCGGGACACCGAGGAAGCTGTGCATCGGCGGGTGGTTCGGCGGGAAGCCGTACGAGGCCGGGTGCTCGGAGATCTTCGCCAGGCGGAGCGGCTCCGGGCGGCGGATCAGCTCGCCGAGGATGCCGTGGCCCTCCGGGAACGGGCCGATCCTGGCGATGTCGTCCTCGCCGACGCCGACCGTGTGGAAGGCGGACAGGGTCCTGCCGTCCGGACCGATGACACCGAGGGCGGCGTACTCCGCGTCCACGAGCACCGCGGCGGCCTCCACGATGGAGTGCAGGGCCTGCTCCAGGTCCAGCTCCCGGCCGACGGCGAGCACCGCCTCCAGCAGGCTGTGCACGCGGTCGCGAGTGCCGCGGGCCGCGTCGATACGGGCCTGCAGCTCCTCCAGCAGCTCGTCCAGCTTCAGCTGCGGCAGCCGTACGCGAGGCCCCTCGCTCCTTGCCACCAGGTTCCTCCAGGTCACCTCACCGGGCGGCCCCGGACCGGCCGGGTCCTCCACCACCGTATCCGCCATCGGCGGGCGCCGGTGCGAGAGCAGGGTGCCTCGGCCGGCCGGGCAGGGACCGGACCCCGTGGTGGGGCCGGACGCGGCGTCGATCACACGGTGATACGGCGCCGGGTGACGGTGAAGGGAGCGATGCGCACTCACAGGGTGCGAGAGCCTTCGGCCCACGGGCGCCGTAGGCCCTTGCCGGGTACCGGAGTTGTTCCCTCCCGTGCATCGCCGGCAGGGCGCGGCACTCGCCCGGACCGGGCCGCATGAACTCCGGCAGCGGTCCGGGGCGCTCCTCCGGATACCGCAGGCAGGAGGCGGCTGCCCCGGCGCGTGCGGCCGTCCGGCATGCGTCGCGCCTCTCCTCTCAGGACGCGGGGACGGCCACTTCCGCGTGCTGCTGCCCGCCGAGGACCACCTTGAGCGCGCCGGTCTCGGCGGCCTTGGCGAAGACCTCGTACGCCTCCTCCATCTGCCCCAACGGGAAGGTGTGGGTGACCAGTTGCCCGGTCGGGAGCCGGCCGGCGGCGGCCATCCGCAGCAGCGTCGGCGTGGAGTAGGTGTCCACCAGGCCGGTCGTGATGGTCACGTTCCTGTTCCACAGGTCTTCGAGGTGGAGCAGGGCGGGCTTTCCGTGCACGCCGATGTTGGCCACGTGTCCGCCGGGGCGGACGACACGGGTGCACAGCCCGAAGCTCTCCGGGACGCCGACCGCCTCGATGACCACGTCCGCGCCGAGCCCGCCGGTCAGATCCGCGACCAGCTGGTCCGGTGCCTCGCGCCCATCGGCCACCGCGTCGGCACCGAGCCGCCGGGCGGCCTCCAGCCGGGCCGGGACCAGGTCGACGGCGATGATCCGCTCGGGCGAGAACAGGCGGGCCGTGGCGACGGCCGCGAGCCCGACGGGGCCGGCGCCGACGACGGCCACGGTGTCGCCGGGCGACACACGCCCGTTGAGGACACCCACCTCGTACGCGGTCGGGAAGATGTCCGCGAGCAGGACGGCGTCCTCGTCGCGGAGCGTGGCGGGCAGCGGGTGGACGGACAGATCGGCGTGGGGCACGCGGACGTACTCGGCCTGAGTGCCGTCGATCAGGTGGCCGAGGATCCAGCCTCCGCCGCCCCGGCACTGGCCGTAGGCGCGCTCCCGGCAGAAGCGGCACCGGCCGCAGGAGCTGATGCAGGACAGCAGCACCCGGTCGCCGGGCCGTACGGTGCGCACGTCGCCGCCGATTTCGACGATCTCGCCGACCGCCTCGTGGCCGAGCACCGTGCCGGGGCGTACCTCGGGCACGTCGCCCTTGAGGATGTGCAGGTCCGTCCCGCACACGGTGACGGCGCCGACCCGCACGATCGCGTCCGTGGGCGCCTTGACGGCCGGATCCGGGACGTCCTGCCAGGACGCCTCGCCGGGACCATGGAAGACGAAGCCTTTCATGCCGCTCCTCACCCCTTCTGGAACTGCCCCGCACGTCCAGCCTGCGGGCTGTCCGAGGGGCCGCGCTTGGGCCGACCGGCCCCGGCGAGGTCCAGGTGGCCCCTGGCCCGTGCCCGCGGTGCGGACACACGCTGGAAGCGGCACAACAGCCCCCGTACAAGCCCTCGCACGAGCCGCCGACGGAGTCGCCATGTACGGCAGTACCCGCATCGTCAGCGACGTCATGACCCACACGGTCGTCGCCGTGGGCCGGCCGGCGCCGTTCAAGGAGATCGTGCAGCTGATGCGGGACTGGCGGATCAGCGCCCTGCCCGTCATCGAGGGCGAGGGACGGGTGGTCGGCGTGGTCTCCGAGGCAGACCTGCTGCCCACGGAAGAGCTGCGGGACGCCCCGGGAGACGGCTACACCCGCCTGCGCCGGCCCGCCGACCTGGCCAAGGCGGGAGCGCTCACCGCGGCGGACCTGATGTCCTGCCCCGCGATCACGGTACGGGCGCACGCCACCCTCGCCGAGGCCGCACGGCTCATGGCCAGGAACGGCGTCAAGAGGCTTCCCGTGGTCGACGACCACGGGCTGCTGGAGGGCGTCGTCAGCCGCGCCGACCTCCTCAGGGTCTTCCTGCGCGCGGACGAGGACATCGCCGAGGAGGTCCGGCGCCGCGTCGTCGCGTGGCTCCTCCCGCCGCCCGGCTCGGCCGTCCAGGTGGAGGTGCACGACGGCGTCGTGACGCTCGCCGGCCGGATCCGCGACACCGCCCTGGTCCCGGTGGCCGCGCGCCTGGTCCGGGCCGTCGAAGGCGTGGTCGACGTGGAGTTCGACCTCGCGCACGGCCCGCTGGACGCGAGGGCCGACCGGAGCGCCGCCGCCCGGGGAGTGGGGCCGGTCGGCCCTGGTGCTCCCGCTGCCCAGGCGTGATGATCGGCCTCGTGGACAGCCGCAGTCCGCCCGCCCCCGGGGAACGAGAGGTCACGATGACCGAGACACGTACCTTCACGGAGCAGAACCCGATCCGCGTGTTCCTGCTGGACGACCACGAGGTCGTACGGCGCGGCCTGGCCGACCTGCTCGACGCCGAACCGGACATCTCCGTGGTCGGCGACGCGGACACCGCCGAGCACGCCCTCGCCCGTGGCCCCGCGCTGCGCCCGCACGTCGCCGTGCTCGACGTGCGCCTGCCGGACGGCGACGGCATCTCCGTCTGCCGGGAGCTGCGCAGCCGGATGCCGGAACTGGCCTGCCTGATGCTGACGTCCTTCGACGACGAGGACGCCCTGCTCGACGCGATCATGGCGGGGGCGGCCGGCTATGTCCTGAAGCAGATCAAGGGCTCCGACCTCGTCTCGGCGGTCCGCACGGTCGCCTCCGGCCAGTCGATGCTGGACCCGGCGACGACCGCGCGCCTCATGCGGTCCCTGCGCGCCGACCCGGCCGGGCCACCGTCCCTGCCGCCGGAGCTGGCAGGCCTGTCGCCACGCGAACGGGACATCCTCGCCCTGATCGGCGACGGCCTGACCAACCGCGAGATCGGCAAGAAGCTGTACCTGTCCGAGAAGACCGTCAAGAACCACATCTCCCGGCTGCTGGCCAAGCTCGGCGTGCAGCGCCGGGTCCAGGCGGCGGTCCTCGGCTCCCACTTCAACTCGCCAGGCTCCGCACGGAACGCTACGCGCTGAGCGCCGCCCGCGACGGTTCTTTCTTTATCAGATCGGATCGGATCGGATCGGATCGGCCGCTCGCGCCGCCCGCCGCCCCCTTCGTCCCGGGCCGGCGCCGGTGCCGCATGGTCGCGCACACCGCGTTCACCCGGCCGGGCGCCCGTGTCCCGCGAATGGGGTCCGGCCGCGCGCGCCGCGGCGCCGTGCGGGCTGTGATGGCAGCGAGGGCACGCCCCCCGTGCCCCGTACCCGTGACGCCGTCCGGCAGTGCCGCCGCACCGCCCGTCCGGTGCCCGCCGCACCGCCGTACGGTGCTCGACGCTCCGACCCGCCGGTGCCCGGGCACCGCCGTACCGATGCCCGGCGCACTGCCGACCGGTGTCCGGCGTACCGCCACCGACCCGCCGTGCCGCCGAGGAGCCCGTCTCATGCGCCGCACCGTCCGTGCCCTGTCCGTCGCCTTCGCCGCCGGTGCCGCGCTCGCCCTGGCCGGGCCCGCGGCGTCGGCCGCCGAGGTCGGCCCCGGCCCCGCGTCCCCGACCCACGCCGTCGCCCCCAGCGGCGTTCCCGACGGCGTTCCCGGCCTCGCCCCCGCCGGTGTCCCCGGCCCGTGCGCCGCGCCGCAGCAGTGCGCCGGGGCGTACCAGGACGGCCCCGCTCCGTGCCGGGACGGCGAGCCCTGCCCGGACGGCGTGGCCTGCAAGGGGGGTGAGCCCTGCCAGGACGGAGCCGACTGCCGCGGCCCGGAGCCCTGCCCGGGCCCGGACGGTGGGGCGGCTTGCAAGGGTGGTGAGTCGTGCTCGGACGGTGGGGCGGCTTGTAAGGGTGGTGAGTCGTGCTCGGACGGTGGGGCGGCTTGCAAGGGTGGTGAGTCGTGCTCGGACGGCGGGGCGGCTTGCAAGGGTGGTGAGTCGTGCCCGGACGGCGCGGGCTGCAAGGCGGGCCGGCCCTGCCAGGACGGCGCCGGCTGTACGGCGGGGGAGACCTGCCCCGGCCGGACCCCGTGCCGTGAGGCCGGCCAGTGCCAGGGCGGCGGCCACGCGTGCGCCGACGCCGGTGCGGGCCCCGAGGCCTGCTCCGACGACGGCCACTCCTGCGCGCAGACCCACGACCAGCCCTGCCTCGCCGGCCACACCTGCGGCGGCCCGGCGGGCCCCGATGACCGGCAGGTCCACGGCACCGACGGATGCGACCCCGCCGCCGCGGAACACCCGCCCACCGTGCAACACGGAGTCGAGGCCGGCGCCGGAGGCAGCTTCACCGACTCGGTTCCGGCCCTCGCCGCAGGCGCCGCCTTCATCGCCGCGGCCTGCGCCGGCGCCGGCTACCGGCTGTACGGCCGTCGGCTGCACGGCTGTCGGGCCGCCGCGGACGGACGGCCCACGGACATGTGACCGGGACAGCGCCGCCACGCCCATGGCGGCCCGCCCGGTGGGTACACACCCTCACGAGAACACCTCCAGACACGCCCCGGCCGACCGACACCTCAAGCCACGGACACACCCGGGTCAGAGACCCCCGGCACCCAGCAGCCCACGACGACACAGCCCGCCCCCGGCCGACACGGACCGGACCGGCGGCATACCCACCACACCCACCAGGACCGCGGAGGCGGACATGCGGCTGACGGACCCCGAGGGACACGGCCCGGTCCGCTACGGCCCGCCGCTGCCCGGCGACGGCCTCCCCGTGCTCCCCGAACTCACCGCCGTACTCGCCGCCGCGGCGGGCCGCGCCGACGCCCAGCCCGTCGGCGGCGCCCCCGCCCTCCTCGAAGCGGCCTGCGGCTACTGGACCCGGCGCGGACTGCCGACCGTCCCCGACCAGGCGGCGGCCGGCCCCGGCGCCCCCGCCCTGCTGCTCGCCCTCACCGCCGCGCTCGCCGGGGACGACGCCGACGTCCTCGTCCCCCGTCCCTGCGCCGCCTGGTGGGCGCCGTACGCCCGGGTGCTCGGCCGGCCCGCCTACCACGTGCCCACGCCCGCCGAGAGCGGCGGTGTCCCCGACCCCTACGCGCTGCTGGAGACCGTCCGCCGGGTCCGCGCCGAGGGCGGCGAGCCCCGGCTGCTCGTGCTGTCCGTCGCCGACGATCCCACCGCCACCGTCGCCCCGCCCGAACTGCTGCACGAGACCGTCGAGGCCGCCACCGCCGAAGGACTGCACCTGGTCAGCGACGAGACCTGGCGCGACACCCTGCACCACCTCCACGACACCGTTCTGCTCAGCCCCGCCGAGATGCGCCCGGACCAGGTCACCGTCGTCACCGACCTCGCCGGATCCCTGCTGCCCCCCGGCTGGCCCGCCGCCGTCGCCCGCTTCCCGGCCACCGAACCCGGACGACACCTCCACGCGCGCGTGCTCGACATCCTCACCGCGCTCGGCGCCCGCATCGCCGCACCCGTCGCCGCGGCCGCCGGCTACGCCCTCGACGAACCCCCGCCCGTCACCGAGCGCCGCGAGGCCGCCGTACGGCTGCACGCGCGCGTGGCCGCCGCCGCGCACGCCGCCGTCGTCGCCGCCGGCGCGCTCGCCCGCCCCCCGCAGGCCGGCCGCCATCTGTACGCCGACCTCGGCCCGCTGCGTGAACCCCTCGCCGCACAGGACGTCGGCGACGCACAGGAGTTGGAGGACCTGCTCACCACCCGGCTCGGCATGCCTGCCCCCGGCGGCCACCGCTTCGGTGACGACCTCGGGGCGCTGCGCGTACGACTCGCCACGGGCCCCCTGCTGGGCGCCACGGACGAGGAACGCACGGAATGCCTCACCTCACCCGCACCGTTGGAACTGCCACATGTGCAACGCGCGTTGATCTCCTTGACGTCGGTCCTCGACGATCTCCGCGACGACGCTCAGCGACGGGAGCCGCCTCGATGACGCAGCAGACGCACGAGCCCGAGACGCACGAGCCCGAGACGCACGAGTCCACCACGCCTGAGACCGCAGAGCCCGAGCCCGGACCGGCCCCGACGACGACCGCGACGACCACGAGGCCCCAAGCCGCTCCGGTGACCGCACCGCCCCACGGCACCCGCCCGCCGACCCTCTCGGCACCCGCACCCCCTTTCCCCCCGCTCGCCGAGCCCCGCCCGCTCGGCGAACACCGTGTGTGGCCGCGCACGTTCCACGACCGGCTCACCGCCCCGCTGCCCGGCCTCAAGGCCCTCGCCCGCTTCGCCCGCGAAGGCGCCGTACGCCCCGGCGCGGACGGCCTCGCCGACATCCACCGGCTCCCCCGGGAGCCCGCTCCGCTGCCGCGTGTCGGCACCCGCACCCTCGCCGTCACCTGGGCCGGGCACGCCAGTTGGGTCGTCCGGATCGGCGGCCTGACCGTCCTCACCGACCCCGTCTGGTCCCGCCGTATCCTCGGCACGCCGGAGCGCATCACCCCCGTCGGCATCCCCTGGGAAGCCCTGCCGCGCATCGACGCCGTCGTCATCAGCCACAACCACTACGACCATCTCGACGCCCCCACCCTGCGCCGACTCCCGCGGGACACCCCGGTGTTCGCACCGGCCGGCCTCGGGCGCTGGTTCCGTCGCCGCCGCTTCACCCGCGTCACCGAGCTGGACTGGTGGGAGGGCGCCGAACTGTCCGGCGTCCGCTTCGACTTCGTGCCCGCCCACCACTGGTCCAAGCGGACCCTCACCGACACCTGCCACAGCCTCTGGGGCGGCTGGGTCCTCACCGACGCCGACGGACAGCGCCTCTACTTCGCCGGCGACACCGGCTACGGCCACTGGTTCTCCCGCATCGGCCGCCGCTACCCCGGCATCGACCTCGCCCTCATGCCCATCGGCGCCTACGACCCCCGCTGGTGGCTCAGCGACGTCCACTGCGACCCCGAGGACGCCGTCCAGGCCACCCTGGACATCGGCGCCCGCCGCATGGCCCCCATGCACTGGGGCACCTTCATCCTCTCGGCGGAACCGGTCCTGGAACCGCTCACGAGGGCGCGGGCGGCCTGGGAGAAAGCGGGGCTGGAGCGCAAGGACCTGTGGGATCTGCCGGTAGGGGCTTCAAAGGTGCTCGAGTGAGGCCCGAAGCGGACCGGAACCCCGACGGCAGTGCCGGAACCCCAACGGCACTACCGGAACCGCCGCACCACACCCGGCATGGCACTGATCATCACCGTCAGTCCCACCGCCACCACGACCCCCTCCCACGGCTCCTCGAACAACGAGCCCCCCAGAATCCCGATCACTTGATACGTGGCCGCCCAGGCCAGACACGCAGGAAGGTTCCCCCGGGCAAACCGCCTCGACGGCCAATCCGCCATCAGACAAGCCAACATCACCGGTAGCCGCCCCGCAGGGACCAGCCGGGACAGCACCAGCACGGCAACCCCGTGCCCGGCCAGCTTCTCCCGTGCCGACGCCAGCCGCTCCTTTGGCGCCCGGCCCCGGATCGCCTCCAGCCACCGCGACCCGCCCCGCGACCGCATCCCGCGCCGCCCCAGCCAGTACAGCGCCGCATCCCCCAGGAACGCCGCCAGTGACGCCGTCACGAACACCAGGGCCAGCGAGAACGGCGCCGTCTGATGGAAGGCCACCACCGCCGCCGAACTCACCAGCGCCCCGGTCGGCACCACCGGCACCAGCGCCCCGAACAGCACCAGCAGGAACAACGACGGGTAGCCGATGGCCTGTTGCGTGGACTCCGGCGGCACGGTCGACGGGGAGGCGGCGGCGAGCACCGCCACACAGGCCGGCCATCTCACCGCGCGACCTCCAGCCGCACGCTCTCCCCGTGCCCCAGCTTGTGCACGGCCACCCCCGGTGCCGCCCGGGCCGCCAGCCGTACGAACTCCTCACCCGGCGCGTGGAACTCGTGCGGACGTACCGCGTCCATCCCGATCGGCCAGTACGTCCCGTAGTGCACCGGCACCGCGGCCCGCGGCGCCAGTCGCGCCAGCGCCAGCGCCGCCCGCGCCGGATCCAGATGCCCCGCACCGAGGAACGGCCCCCAGCCGCCCACCGGCAGCAGTGCCACGTCCACCGGCCCGACCTGCTCGGCCATCGCGTCGAACAGCCCGGTGTCCCCGGCGAAATAGGTCCGCGCCTCGCCCTGGACGACATAGCCGAGCGCGGGTGAGCGGTGCGGTCCGACGGGCAGCCGCCGCCCGTCGTGCAGCGCCGGCACCGCCCGCACCAGCAGCTCACCGATCCGCACCTCGTCCCCGGGCGCCACCTCCGTCACCCGCAGCTGCCGCAGCCTGCGCAGACCCGGCACCGCCTGGGGCGCGCCCCGGGGCACGAGCAGGCGCGTGCCGGGGGCGAGATGGGCCAGCGAGGGCAGATGGAGATGGTCGGCGTGCAGATGCGAGACGAGTACCAGGTCCGCGCGACGGGCCCCGGCCGGCGGCAGGGCACCCCGGCGGCGCCGCAGATGCGCCAGCCGGCGGGCGAACAGAGGATCGGTGAGCACGCGTATGTTCGCGTCCTCGACCGTGCAGGTGGCGTGACCCCACCAGGTGATCTCCACCGGCACCCTGTTCGCCTCCTTCACGCGACTCCCCGAAGCCTACGGGCAGGAGTAGGGTCAGCGGCGAAACCCGGAGGTGAGGGGGGACGCCATGGGACAGCTGCGGGGTTCCTCCGACACGCCCACGACGGTGCCGCCGGTGCGGGTCACCGCCATCGCGAGCCTGACGCCCCTGGAGGAACTGGAAGCGGACCCCTTCCTCGTCGACTCCCGCAGCCAGCACGCCATGTGCGCGCGCTGGGCCGCCGAACGCGGATACGTCATCGCCCGGGAGCTTCTCGTCGGCGGACTGCGCTTCGACCACAACGCACTGTGGGACGGCGTGCGGCCCGGCGTGGACGTCTTCGTCGCACCCAGCCTCCGCGTGCTCCGGCGGGCCCTGTCCTCGGTCGAGGCGTTCACCGCCGAGTGCGCGCGCCGCGGTGTACGCGTGGAGACCGTGGGACGCGCCGAACCGGCGTACGACGCGCAGATGAAGGCACGCGTCCACCGCCGGCTGTCCATGCCGACGGCGGGCTACGACGGCCGCTGACCCCCCTTTGCCGGACCGGCGTCGGCCAGGCCCCGCTCGCTCAATTGCGCCCGTTTCGATACGACCCGAGCGCGCCGCGCCGGTATGACAAGGTGGAGGGCGGCCCGCCGGGCCGACGAGGCGAGACGGGGTCCCTCCCGCCCAAGGGGCGGGGGAGGGACCGGACGTGAGGTGTACGAGGGGTGCGAGGCGTGCGGTGGCGGCGGGTCGCCAGCCAGATCGGGCGGAGCGTCGCCGTATGGGCGGTCTCCACCCTCACCATGCTGGTTCTCGCCGCTCTCCTGCCCGACTTCCAGCTCCAGTCCGCCGACGGCGACAGCGCCACCCGTATCGCCGTCACCGCCGCCTGCGGCGCCGGTGCCTTCGGTGTGCTGTCGGCCGTGGTCTGGCCGCTTCTGGTCCGGCTTCTGCTGCTCGTCCCCGCCCTCGTGCTCGGCCTGCTGGTCTTCTTCCTCAACGGCTCCCTGCTGCTGCTCGCCCTGCGCATCAACCCCTCCGGCCGTGGTGCCGCCGCCCCCGAGACCGCCGTGATCGTGGCCGCGGTGATGTCCGCCGTCGCCTCGGCCACCGGCGCGGCCCTCGCCGTACGCGACGACGAGACCTACCGGCGCCGGCTGCACCGCCTCGCCGCCCGCCGCCGCAGATCCGACCCGCCCTGTCCCGTCACCCCCGGCCTGGTCCTAGTCCAGCTCGACGGCGTGGGCCACGACGTCCTGGCGGACGCGGTCGGCAAGGGCCTGATGCCCACGGTCGGCCGCTGGCTGGGCGCGTGCGGCACGGAGCAGACCACCGTCCGCGTCCCTGCTGCGCGTGCGGGTGGCACGGAGCGGACCGCCGTCCGCGTCCCCGCGCATGCGGACGGCGCGGAGCAGACCGTCGATGCCGTCGCCGCCCATGGGGACGGCGCACCGTCGGCCGGCCACCGCCCGGAGCCGACCCACCGCCTCACCCGCTGGCGCACCGACTGGTCCAGCCAGACCGGCGCCAGCCAGCTCGGGATCCTCCACGGCAGCACCTTCGACGTGCCGGCGTTCCGCTGGTACGAGAAGGACCGCCGTGAGGTGATGGTGTGCAACCGGCCGACGAGCGCCGCCGAGCTGCAGCGCCGCGCCGTCCGGCGTACCGGCGACGGCGGACTGCTCACCGCGGACGGCGCGAGCCGCGGCAACCTGTTCAGCGGCGGCGCCGGCGAACAGGCCCTCGTGCTGTCCATCGCGGCCCGCCGCCGCAACCGGGAGAACCGTTCCCGTGCCGGTTACTTCGCCTACTTCTCCGACCCCGCGGGCGCCGTCCGCACCGCCCTGTCCTTCGTCGCCGAGGTGGTCCGTGAGATCGGCGAGTCCACCCGGGCCCGGCTGCGGGGGGAGCGGCCGCGGGTGAGCCGCGGCGGTCTGTATCCGTTCGTCCGCGCCTTCGCCACCGTCGTCGAGCGGGACGTCGTCGTCGCCGCGGTGATGGGCGACATGCTCGCCGGCCGCACCGCCGTCTACGCCGACCTCGTCGCCTACGACGAGGTCGCCCATCACTCCGGCCCGCACAGCCGGGACGCGGAGAAGGTTCTCCAGCGCCTCGACCGTTCCCTCGCCCTGATCGAGCGGGTCGCCGAACACGCCCCCCGCCCCTACCGCGTCGCCGTCCTCTCCGACCACGGGCAGAGCCCCGGCGAGACCTTCCGCGCCCGCTACGGCCTCACCCTCGGCGATCTGGTCCGGGCCGGCTGCGGACTGCATGTGCCGCGCCGGGCGGATCAGACGCACAGCGGTGCCGAGGCCCGGGCCGCCGTCCGTGCCGCGCTGCGCAGGCCCGTCGAGGAGGAGAAGAGCGACCGGCGCCGGGCGGCCCGCGGCACCGAGCCGATCGTGCTGGCCTCCGGCAACCTCGGCCTGGTCTCCTTCCCGGACGTGCCCCACCGCATGACCAAGGAAGAGATCGACGCCCGCCACCCCGCGCTGCTCACCACCCTCGCCAACCACCCCGGCATCGGCTTCCTGCTGGTGCGCAGCGAGAAGCACGACGGCGTGGTGCTGGGTGCCCACGGCGCCGAGATCCCGCTCGCCCGGCTGGACGCCGAACCGGGCCCGCTGGCCCGTTTCGGTGCGGGTGCCGCCGACGCGGTCCGCCGCACCCACTCCTTCCCGCACGCCGCCGACATCATGGTGAACTCCGCTCACGACCCCGACGACGGCGAGGTCCTCGCCTTCGAGGAGCAGATCGGCTCCCATGGCGGTCTCGGCGGCGCCCAGTCCCACCCGTTCCTGCTGGCGCCGCTGGAGCTGTCCGCACCGGTCGGGGAGGGGGAGGGGGAACTGGCCGGTGCCGAGCAGGTGCATCGCGTCCTGCGCCGCTGGCTGCACGAACTGGGCGCCGCGCAGGTCCCGCTGACCGCCGACGAGGAGCAGGAGAAAGCGGCCTGACCTCCGCGGGAAGCCGGCCGGAACGCGACGTCACCTCCCGTTCACCGCGTGTGGGCCGGTCTTCGGAGTGCGAGGGGCCCGGATGTGATCGGATAGGGGCACGGACATCCCCCGTAACGGGACCCGAAGCGAAAGGAACCATCGTGGCCACCACGCGCACCGCGCACACCGTCTGGGACGGCAACCTGCTCGAGGGCAACGGCGTCGTCACCTTCGACTCCTCCGGCATCGGCCGGCAGCCGGTCACGTGGGCCTCGCGCTCCCAGGACGCGAACGGCAAGACCAGCCCCGAGGAGCTGATCGCCGGTGCCCACTCCAGCTGCTTCTCCATGGCCCTCTCGCACGCCCTGGCCGGCGCCGGTACGCCGCCCACCCGGCTGGAGACCAAGGCCGACGTGACCTTCCAGCCGGGCGAGGGCATCACCGGCATCCACCTCACCGTGCGCGGCGAGGTGCCGGGCCTGGACGCGGAGGGCTTCGCCTCGGCCGCCGAGGACGCCAAGAAGAACTGCCCGGTCAGCCAGGCCCTGACCGGTACGACGATCACCCTGACGGCCGAGCTGGCCTGAGGTCCCGTAGGTCCCGGTGCCGCGTCCCGCTCCGAGGGGCGCGGCATCGCCGTATCCGGGCACCCGGGCATTGACAGGGCCGCGGGCACGTCTTGTGCTGGGAGTGCGGCAGGCACCCGGGCGGAAGGGGACGAACCATGGCACGCGCGGTCGGGATCGATCTCGGGACGACGAACTCGGTGGTGGCCGTCCTGGAGGGCGGCGAGCCCACCGTCGTCACCAACGCGGAGGGCGCGCGGACCACACCGTCGGTGGTGGCGTTCGCCAAGAACGGCGAGGTGCTGGTCGGCGAGGTCGCCAAGCGGCAGGCCGTGACGAATGTGGAGCGCACGGCCCGCTCGGTGAAGCGGCACATGGGCGATGCGGGCTGGCGCTTCCCGGACAGCGGTTCCATCGACGGCACTCGCCTGCGCGCGCAGGAGCTGTCCGCGCGGGTGCTGCAGAAACTGAAGCGGGACGCGGAGGCCTACCTCGGCGAGGACGTCACGGACGCGGTGATCACCGTACCCGCGTACTTCGACGACGCCCAGCGGCAGGCCACCAAGGAGGCAGGCGAGATCGCGGGTCTGAAGGTCCTCAGGATCATCAACGAGCCGACCGCCGCCGCCCTCGCCTACGGCCTGGACCGCGGCGAGGAACAGACGGTGCTGGTCTTCGACCTCGGCGGTGGCACCTTCGATGTGTCCCTGCTGGAGATCGGCGACGGCGTCATCGAGGTGAAGGCCACCAACGGCGACACCCATCTCGGCGGCGACGACTGGGACCAGCGGGTCGTCGAGCATCTGGTGAAGAAGTTCAAGGGGGGTTACGGCATCGATCTGGCCGCCGACAAGATGGCGGTGCAGCGGCTGCGCGAGGCCGCCGAGAAAGCCAAGATCGAACTGTCGTCGTCCTCGGAAACCTCGGTCAACCTGCCCTACATCACCGCCTCCGCCGAGGGCCCGCTGCACCTGGAAGAGAAACTGACGCGGGCTCAGTTCCAGGAGCTGACGGCCGACCTGCTCGACCGCTGCAGGAAACCGTTCCACCAGGCCGTCCAGGACGCCGGGATCCAGCTGTCCGCGATCGACCACGTCATCCTCGTCGGCGGCTCCACCCGGATGCCCGCCGTCACCGACCTGGTGCGCGACCTCACCGGCAAGGACCCGCACAAGGGCGTCAACCCCGACGAGGTGGTCGCCGTCGGCGCCACCCTCCAGGCGGGCGTCCTGCGCGGCGACGTCAAGGACGTCCTGCTCCTGGACGTCACCCCGCTGTCCCTCGGCATCGAGACGAAGGGCGGCATCATGACCAGGCTGATCGAACGGAACACCACGATCCCCACCCGCCGTTCGGAGATCTTCACCACCGCCACCGACAACCAGCCCTCGGTCGGCATCCAGGTCTACCAGGGCGAACGCGAGATCGCCGCCTACAACAAGAAGCTCGGCGTCTTCGACCTCACCGGGCTGCCGCCGGCCCCGCGCGGCGTCCCGCAGATCGAGGTCGCCTTCGACATCGACGCCAACGGGATCATGCACGTCTCCGCCAAGGACCTCGCCACCGGCCGCGAGCAGAAGATGACCGTCACCGGCGGCTCCGCCTTGCCCAAGGACGACATCGACCGCATGATGCGGGAGGCGGAACAGTACGCCGAGGAGGACCGCGAACGCCGCGAGGCCGCCGAGACCCGCAACCAGGCCGAGCAACTCGTCTACCAGACCGAGAAGTTCCTCCGTGACAACCAGGACCGCGTGCCCGCCGACACACGCGGCGAGGTCGAGGCGGCCGCCGCGGAACTGAAGACCCTGCTGGACCAGAACGCCGACACCACCGCCCTGCGCACCGGCGTGGAGAAACTCGCCACCGTCAGCCAGAAAGTGGGCCAGGCCATGTACGCGAACGCCTCCTCCACCGGCCAGGCCGCGCAGGAGCAGGAGAGCGAGCGCACGGCCGACGCGGACGGCGTGGTCGACGCGGAGATCGTGGACGAGGACAAGGACGCCAAGTAAGGCGCGACCGAGGACCCGGCGAGGGCCCAGCCGGCGTGGATCGCGGGTGCGGTGGACGATGTACGGCCGGAATGCGGGGCAGGGCGCCCCACAGGAGTGTCGTCATGGGTGCACGCCGGTGCTGTCGGTCGGCAGCGTGGCGCACACGGCATCCAGGACGGCCGCGTACGGCGTTCCGTAACCGGTCAACCGTGTACGCAACCGCTCCAGGCCGTCGCGGTATTCGGTCAGCAGGCCGGTGTCACCGGTCCGCGCGGTGAACTCCAGCACCGCCGGCAGGAAGTCCGGCAGCTCCTCGCCGCTGAACCGGAGTCCGTGCGCGCGGTAGACGTCCTTGAAGCGGGCCAGGGACATACCCCGCCGGCGGGTGTCACCGTCGTGCCACCAGCTCAGATACAGGCTGTGCCGGTTCTTGAAGTCGAAGACCCGCACGTAGTGCGCGGCCAGCTCCGGCAGCGGGGTGACGGCCGCGTGGTCGGTGAACGCCCGCAGCTGCGGGGCGGCTTCGCGCAGCAGCGGCAGCCGGGCCATCAGGTCGCCGTCCGGGTAGGTCAGGCAGAGCGCCGCCGCCTGGTACAGCACCGCGTCCGAGGGCATCAGACCTCCTTGGCTTCGCCGGCGACGCCCGCACCGGGGCGGCGTCCCCGGCGGTGAACACCTCCGCCAGGTACACCAGCGGGATGCGCAGGGTGTCCGTCACGTGCGCTCCCTCGGCTCACCTCATGGTCAGCAACCTAGAGGCGAGCAGGGGACGGCACCTGTTCACAGACCCGTACGGGTCATCAGGGCCACCGCACGCCGCACCGCACCGGCCGCGGGGCACCCGTACGGGTCACCGCTTGACGGCCACCCCCGCGTACACCGGCACGACCCCCTCCGCCTGGACCGTCACGTCCTTTGGCTCCGGGCGCCAGCCGTGGACCGGGATGACTCCGGGGCCGAGCAGGTCGAGGCCGGTGAAGAAGCGGGAGAACTCGGGCAGGGTGCGCGGGTGGAACGGCGTGCCGCCGCGGCGGAACAGCTCGGCGGCCCGGGCCACGCCCTCGGGGCTCAGATCCTGCGTGACCTGGGACAGGATCAGGAAACTGCCGGGTGCGAGATGCCGGACGTAGGTCTCGACCAGGCCGTACACATCGTCCTCGGCGTCCGACAGATAGTGGGTCAGCGCCACCAGCGACAGCGCGACGGGCCGGGCGAGGTCCAGGGACTGGCCGGCCTGCCGCAGGATGGCGCCGGGATCGCGGACATCGGCGTGGATGTAGTCCGTGCTGCCCTCCGCGGAACTCCGCAGCAAGGCCTCGGCATGCCGGAGCACGATCGGGTCGTTGTCCGCGTAGACCACCTTCGACTCCGCTGCCACCTGCTGCGCCACCTGGTGCAGATTGGGCTCGGTGGGGATGCCGGTGCCGATGTCGAGGAACTGCCGCACCCCGGCCTCGGCCGCCGTACGGACGGCCCGGTGCATGAACCGCCGGTTGGCCCTCGCCCCGCGCACCGCCGTGCCGTCCGCGGCGAGGATCTTCCGTGCCAGCTCCTCGTCCACCGGGTAGTTGTCCTTGCCGCCCAGCCACCAGTCGTAGACCCGGGCGGGGTGCGGACGGCTGGTGTCGATCGGCACGGCCGCGGAATCGGCTCCAGTCATGAGACGTGTCCCCCAGGGGTCGGTCCGTACGGGATGTCAGAGAGTCGCCCGGAACTCCCGCAGCAGGGTCCGCGTGCGCTGCGTCGACGCGGCCCGCGCCGTCATGTGGTCCAGCACCTCCAGGTGCGCGGAGACCTCATGGCGGGAGTCCAGATAGAGCGCGCCGGTCAGATACTCGGTGAACACCATGTCCGGCAGCTCCGGCTCGGCGAACCGGAACAGCGTGAACGGCGCGTACGTCCCCGGATGCGGGCCCGCCGCGAACTCGGCGACCTGCAGCGTGACCCGGTCCCGCTCGGCGTACTCCAGCAGCTTGTCCAGCTGGCCCCGCAGTACCTCGGGGCGTGTGCTCACCGGGCGTCTGAGCACCGTCTCGTCCATGATCACCCACAGGTGGGGCGGATCGTCCCGCTCCAGCAGCCGCTGGCGCTCCATGCGCAGCGACACATGCCGTTCCACGGTCTGCGGCGAGGTCTGCCCGATCGTGCCGGCCTCCAGCACCGCTCGTGCGTACGCCTCGGTCTGTAGCAGGCCGGGGATGAAGTGCGGCTCGTAGGAGCGGATGATCCGCGCGGCACCCTCCAGACTGACGTACAGGCTGAACCAGTCGGGGAGCACATCGTGGAACCGCTGCCACCACCCCGGCTGGTTCGCCTCCTCGGCCAGCCGCACGAACGCGGACGCCTCCTCCTCGGCCACCCCGTAGGTGTCCAGCAGCACCTGCACGTACGGGATCTTCAGCGCGACCTCGGCCATCTCCATCCGCCGCACGGTCGCCGACGCCACCCTGAGGACCCGGGCGGCCTCCTCCCGGCTGAGACCCGAGGCCTCGCGCAGTTCCTGCAGCCGTTTGCCGAGCACCACCTGGCCCACGGTGGGCGCAGCCCGCCGCTCACTCACGCCACGCCCTCCCCTACGCGCCGAGGTACCCCGGCAGTCTGCCATGTGATCCCTTTTCGCACACGGTTCCGAGGGGATCAGGGGTGCCGCGGGAGCGGTCAACCGGCCAGGGTGCGCAGATACTTGGCGGTCGCCGGGTCGGCCGGCAGAAACGTCTCGATGGCGAGTTCGGCGACGGTGACGTCCATCGGCGTGTTGAACGTGGAGATCGACGACACGAACGACAGGATCCGGCCGTCGTGCTCGATGCGCAGGGGCAGCGCGAAGTACGCGACGGGCTCGGCCGGCTCGTCGTCCTGCGCGTCCTCGGGCACCGGGTAGCCGGCCACCTCCTCGTACAGGGCGCGCAGCTCGTCCGAGCGCTGCAGGGCGATCTGCCGCTCCATCTGCGCCAGCAGATGCCCGCGCCACTCGCGCAGATTGCGGATGCGCGGCGCCATCCCCTCCGGGTGCAGAGTCAGCCGCATCGCGTTCGGCACCGGCGTCATCAGCTTCTCCGGCACGCCCTCCAGCAGCATCGCGATGCCCCGGTTCGCGGCGACGACCGTGTAACCGGCGTCCACCACCAGCGCCGGGTAGGGCTCGTAGCCCTGGATGAGGCGCTCCATGCCGTCGCGCAGCGCGTCCAGTGCCGGGTCGTCCAGCGGGGTCTCCGGGTAGTGCGGGGCGTAACCGGCCGCCAGCAGCAGCGAGTTGCGCTCCCGTACCGGCACGTCCAGATGCTCGGCGAGCCGCAGCACCATCTCCTCGCTCGGCCGGGACCGGCCGGTCTCGATGAAGCTGATGTGCCGGGCCGAGGAGTCGGCGCGCAGCGCCAGCTCCAGCTGGGAGACGCGGCGCCGCTCCCGCCAGGCGCGCAGCAGCGGGCCGACGCCCCTGTCGGCGGCGGGGGCGGGGGCGGACGCGGCGGGGCCGGTGGCGACAATGGTCATACATCCGACCGTAGTCGAGGAGTTGCTTCAGTTGCGCAGGAACGAGCCGTGGCCGAAGCCGTGGCGGACGTCGTCCCCCCAGGCCTCCCTTCAGTCCGCGGCCGTGTACCGGGCCAGGGTCCGTGGCTGTCTCCTCGGCGGCGCGGTCGGTGACGCCCTCGGCTACCCCGTGGAGTTCTCCTCCCTGGACCGGATCCGCGCCACGCACGGTCCGCGCGGGGTAACCGGTTTCGTACCCGGCGCATTCGGCGCGATCGGTCTGATCAGCGACGACACCCAGATGACCCTGTTCACCGTCGAGGCCCTGATCCAGGCGCACGCAGGGCAGCGCGAGAAGGGCGCCGGCGGCGCCTGGCCCCTGCTGCTGCGCCAGGCCTACGAGCGCTGGCTGGAGACACAGTCCAAGCCGGGCCCGGAGCAGCCGGCACCGCGGCAGCCCGGCGCACCGGCGGGCGTACCGGCCGGAGTACCGGGCGGCGGTCTGGTCACCGAGGCCTGGCTGTACGCCCGTCGCGCCCCCGGCAACGCCTGTCTGTCCGGCGTCGCCCAGATGTACGCGCCCGACCCCGCACTCCCGCTCGACGGCACACCGGGCGAGGTCAACCCCGACTCCAAGGGCTGCGGCACGGTCATGCGCTCGGCCCCCTTCGGTCTGGTCGGCCCCGCCGACCTGTCCTTCGCCATGGCCGCGCGCGGCGCCCAGATCACCCACGGCCACCCCACCGGCTACTACGCGGCGGGCGCGCTCGCCGCGATCGTGGCCCACCTGGTCGCCGGGGACTCCCTGGAGGGCGCGGTGCTGCGCACGCTGCGGCTGCTGCAGCGGCACCCCGGCCACACCGAGACCGCGGACGCCCTGCGCGGGGCCCTGGACCTCGCCGCAGACGGGGCGCCCACGGCCGAGAAGGTGGAGTCCCTCGGCGCGGGCTGGGTCGCCGAGGAGGCCCTCGCCATCGGTGTCTACTGCGCGCTCGCCGAGCCCGGTCCCGAGCAGGCGCTGCTGCTGGCCGTCAACCACTCGGGCGACAGCGACTCCACCGGCTCCATCTGCGGCAACCTGCTGGGCGCGCTGCACGGCGACACCGGCCTGCCGCACGCCTGGGTCGCCCGGGTGGAGGGCCGGGACCGCATCGCGGCGCTTGCCGACGACTTCGCGGCGGAGTGCGCGCAGGGCTGAGACGGGCCCCTGGGCGGGGTGATGACGACGGCCTCGTGGCGGAGTGAGCGCACGGCTGACGTGGCAGGCTGAACTCGTAATCGCTCACCCGGCGTTTCGTACCCGGCGTCCCGCCGCCCGCCGACTCGAAGGGAGCTTGGCCATGGCCGTAGAACCGCTGTCGCAGAAGGAGATCGAGGACCGGCTGGCGGAGCTGCCCGGCTGGTCGGTCGACGACGCCGGCCGGCTCACCCGCTCCTACCGCCTCGGCTCGCATGTCGCGGCGGCGGCGCTGGTCATGCACATCGCCGCCGTCCAGGACGAGCTGGACCACCACTCCGACCTCGGCCTCGGCTACAACACCGTCTCCCTCAGCGTCCACACACACAGCGCGGGCGGCGCACTCACCGCGAAGGACTTCGCGCTCGCCCGCAGGGTGGAGGACATCGCCCCAGGTCACGGCGGACACTGAGGCGCGTGCTCGACTACGACAAGGAAGCGGACGCCTATGACGCGTCCCGCGGCGGCGAGGCCCGTGCCGCGGCGGCCACCCGGGCGGTGCTCGGCCTCGTCCCCGAGGGGCCGGGTCGTCTTCTCGACGTGGCGTGCGGCACCGGCATCGTCACCCGCCGCCTGGCCGCCGACCGCCCCGAGCTGCGCGTGACGGGCGCCGACCTCACCGCCGCCATGGTGTGCAGGGCGGGAGCCCGGCTCCCGGGCGCGATCGTGCGGGCCGACAGCCGCCGTCTGCCCTTCCGCACCGGCGCCGTCGACGCGGTCACCAGCATCTGGCTGCTGCACCTGCCGGACGACCCCGAGGACGTCGGCGCGATCGTCGCCGAGTGCGCCCGCGTGCTGCGCCCCGGCGGTGTCTACGTCACCACCGTCGACAAGGCCGCGGCGCACGACGTCGGCAGCGACATCGACGCCGTTCTCGCCCCCCGCCCGCGCCGCCCCGCCCAGGACGCCGCGGCCACCGTCACCGCGCACGCCGTACGGCACGGGCTCCGGCCGGCCGGCGAGACCGCGTTCCCCGGCGTCGGCCAGGGCCGCAGCCCGCGTGCCACCATCGCCGACCTGCGCCGCGGCTGGTTCACGCTGCTGCCACCGGGCGAGGCGCGCACCGAGGAGTTCGCCGCGCGCCTGTCCCGTCTTCCGGACCAGGACCGGCCGCGCCCCGACCCGGTGTTCGCGGTGCGCGCGTTCCGGAAGCCGGCAGCGGGTTGACGGCCTGCCGGAGGATCCGCGGCGGCCGGCTATCCGGCGGAACCGCCCTCCTGCCACTGTCGCACCGCCGTGCGCACGGCCTCCTCGTCCTCCAGGGCATGGGCACCGGATGCGCCCGCGGCGCCGAGAACCAACTCACCGTCGGTCACCAGCACACCCCCGGCCCACGGGACGAAGTCGCCGCCGTAGAGGTGCTGGATGCTGTCGACGATTCCTGCGGGCAGGTCGATCTGGCCGGACGGCTTCAGCGCGAGCAGCGCGGTGCGCGCCTTGGCCACGGCGATCCGGCTGGTCATGGGCATGCCTCCGTCGGCCCGCCGCAGGGCGATCACCTCTCCGGCGACGTCGACGACGGCCACCGCCGGCGGCGGGAAACCGCGCTCCGCACCGACCGCCAGGGCGGCTTCGACCACCCGATCCGCCTCGGCCGGCCTCAGCCCGGGAAGACGTGGAGTGTCAGACATGACCACGAAATTATCGGCGACCGCACGAGGGAGGGCAGGAGAGCCGGGCGGCCCCCGTGGGTGGGGACCGCCCGGACTCCGGTGCGGCGACCGGCTATTCGACGAGTTCCGCGTACGAACCCATGGCCAGTGCGATGTCCGCCTGGGCCCAGAACCGGTGGTAGGTGAAGACGGGCGCGGCCCCGCCCTTGAGGTAGGCCTCGATCTTCGACCAGGCCGGGTCGTTCTTGTAGAAGGACCTGAGCGAGGCGAAGGTGGCCGAGGAGTTGATCGCGTCGCCGTTCGGCATCGTGCCGCTCCAGCCGCTCGGGACGGACACGCTGTCGCCGAACCGGCTGTAGTCGCTGCGGGTCTCGGGTACGGCGATGCCCAGGCCGTCCTGGTAGTTGTCCCACATGCCGTCCAGCAGCGCCTTCGCCGTCGACTTGGCCGTCGCGTCACCGGACTTGGCGCCGTAGTACGTCAGTGTCTTCGCGTACGCCGCCGCCACACCGACGTCGTTCGTGTAGTCGGCGACGGTCACGTGAAGTCCGCTGTTGGAGCCGGGACTTGACGGATTCCAGGTGTCGGGCTGACCGGACCACTGGAGCGTCGAGGGGAACTTGTAGGTGCCGTCCGGGTTGATCGTGGTCTGCGACAGCGCCCACTTCACCCACTTGTCGAGGATCGCCTTCGCGGTCGCGTTCCCCGTCTGCTGGTAGTACTCGGCGACCCGCTCCATCGACCAGGCCTGGAAACCGAACCACTGGTTGGAGGGCGGATCGTGGTAGACGGGCTGCCAGTCGTAGTACATGCCGTAGAACGTCGGCGTGCCGGCCGGCGGGGTGGCGTAGCGGCCCTGCCAGCTGTTGGTCGCGCCGCCCGCGATCGCGCCCTCGGAGGACTGCAGCCACTGGTAGAACTCCAGCTGCCGCTGCAGCGACTTGCCCCAGTCCGCCGCGCCCGTCGCCGACTTGGGCTTCAGATCGTCGTAGGAGCTGAGCGCGTATGCGGCGAGGGGGTTCTGGTAGCCGCCGTGGACATGGCTGGAGCCGATCCGCCAGGCCCAGCCCGCGCTGGAGTCCGTGGCACCGCCCCAGGCGTAGTACCAGGACAGCAGATAGTGCGAGGCGTCCTTGCCGGTGCCGGCCGCGCAGGTCGAGGCACCCACACAGTTGCCGATCTTCTTGAAGTACTTGTCGTACATTGCGTACCGCAGATAGTCGCCCATCTTCGCTGCCTTGGCGACCGTGGCGGACACATCACCGCCCTTGCCCTGCTGCTTCGCCCACACGTCCGCCCAGTACGCCGCCTGCACCGCCCGGGCGTCCGCGTCCGGGGCGTCGGTGTACTTCCACTGCTTGGCGTAGGAGTTGTCGCCGGTGAACAGGTCCAGGTAGCCGTTCTTGCCGCCGTACTTGAAGGCGTCGCAGGTCGGCTGCGGGATCGTCTCCCACACCGACTCCTGCGGGCCGCGCTGGAAGGTGTTCAGATACGACGGGCCACTCGCCGTCGGGCCGCCCTCGCAGGTGCCGCCTGGGGTGTCGCCGTAGCCGTAGACGTTGTCGACATCCTCGATCCAGTGCATACCGTAGACGTCGTCCGTGCCGTACGCGCTCTTCAGCTCACCGGCGAGCGGATCCGTGCCCACGGACACGCCCGTGTCCAGCTTCGCCGGATACTCGTTCGGGGTGTCCAGCTCGGGCGCGTAGGTCGCCGGTCTCGAAGCGTTGTAGAAGGAATTAGCCGGCTGGTCGGCATGCGTGGGGATCATGTACTTCTCCATCAGAGCCCACGCGCCGTTGAACTTAGACCAGTCCCCGGTGACCTTGCCGTACATCGCCTGCAGCCACAGCAGATAGCTGTACGCCTCCGACGTCGTCTCGTGGCCGTAGTCCGGGGCCTCTACGATCAGTGTCTCCACCGAGTGGTACGGAATGCCCGCGGGGGAGAAGTAACCGTTCGCCGGGTTGGTGATCTTCCCGTACAGGTCCAGGAAACGGGCGTCGTACGCTTTCGACGCGGCCAGCTCCGTGACGGTGACCGTTGCCTTCGTGTGACCGGTGGCCGAGGCGGTGAAGGTCGCGCTGCCGGTGCCGGAGGAGTCCGCCGTCACGGTGACCGTTTGCGCGGTGTTCCAGTTCGACGGCGTGAACGTGAGCGAGGAACCGCCGGTGACGGACAGGCCGGTGGTGCCGTCCGTGCGGGCGACGCTCACCGTCACGTCCCCGCTCGGCTGCGTCGACAGCCGCACGCCGAACGTGCCCGACTTGCCCTGCTGGACGCCCAGTTGGCCCGGAGAAGCCACCACCGCCGGCCCGGAGGCGACGGTGACGCCCACCGGCACGGACTCGGCGGACGCACCCAGACTGTCGTAGGCCTTGGCCACCAGTGAATGGCTGCCCACGGTCAAATTCGAGACGGGGAGCGAGTACGGCGCACTTGTGTCCGTCCCGAGCAGCGTGGTGTCGTCGTAGAACTCCACCTTGCTGATCGTCGCGCCGTCGGCCGCCGCCGCGGTCGCCGCGAGCGGCACCGCGTCCCCCTGCGTGTACACCGCGCCGGCGCTCGGGCTGGTCAGCACCGTCACCGGCGGCTGGTGCGCACCCGCGCAGGTCGTGCCGTTGACGGTGAAGGAGGCGGGGGCGGCGTTGGTGCCGCTGTAGCTGAACTGCGCGCCGGTGGAGACGGCGGAGCCGCCCGCGATGGTGCCGTTGTACGAGGCGTTCCGCACGGTGACGGTCCGGCCGGACTGGGACCAGGTGCCGTTCCAGCCGTTGGACAGTGTCTGGTTGCCGGTGTAGGCGTAACTCAGCGTCCAGCCGTCGATGGCGCCCGTGCCGCGGTTGGTGATCGTGAGGTCGGCGGTGAAACCGGTACCCCAGTCGTTGGTCTTGTAGTCGACACTGCACTGCACGGATGCCGCGTGCGCGGCCGTGGCGCCGGTGGCGAGCATCGACAGGGGCAGGGCGAACACGGCCGCCACGGCGGTCCACCACCGCCGCACGGCTCTGCGTCTGCGTCCGGGATCCATGTGCTGGTTCCTCCTTGCGGCGTGAGGCTCGGGGAGAAGACAAGGCTTGAACCAGTGGGAGCGCTCCCATAGTGGAGACGGCGCCGTGAGCGGTCAAGGGGCTTGAAGAGTCGAAAAGATTCGACCGACTCGGTTGGGGAAAAGTCAGCAACTCCCCTGGGCATCGCCGCCACTTGGCGCTACCTTCCTTCGCACCAGTGGGAGCGGTTCCAGCCAGTCGGCGCGCCCGTCACGGCGCGCCCAGCTGCAAGGAGTCGCTCATGCGACATCCCCCGCGTTCAGTACTTTTAGCCACCGCCGGTGCGGTCGCGCTCGTCGGGAGCGCAGTCGTGCCGGTGGTGTCGGCCCAGGGAGCCACGCCCGCGTGCACGGTGGAGTACTCCGTCACCAACCAGTGGGCGAACGGCTTCCAGGGTTCGGTGAGCATCACCAACAACCGCACCGCGCTGAGCAGTTGGTCGCTCACCTTCGACTTCGCCGACGGCCAGAAGGTCACCCAGGGCTGGAACGCCCGATGGTCCCAGTCCGGCACCACCGTGACCGCCGCGAACGAGGGCTACAACGGTTCCCTCGGCACCGGCGCGAGCGTCACCGCCGGCTTCCTCGCCTCGTGGTCGGGGTCGAACACCGTGCCGACGGTATTCAAGCTCAACGGCACCACCTGCAATGCCGCCTCGGATCCGACGCCACCCCCACCCACCGACCCGCCCCCCGCGACCGGCACCGCGCCCGCCCTGCACGTCTCCGGCAACCGGCTCGTGGACGCCGACGGAAAGACACGTCGGCTGCTCGGCGTCAACCGCTCCGGCGGCGAGTTCATGTGCGTCCAGGGCCGCGGCATCTGGGACGGACCGGTCGACGACGCGGCGATCAAGGCGATTGCCGACTGGAAGGCAGACGCCGTGCGCATTCCGCTCAACGAGGAGTGCTGGCTGGGCGTTTCCGGCATCAAACCCGAGTACGGCGGCGCCCACTACATCGACGCCGTCAAGGACCTGGTGGCCCGCGTCGAGGCGCACGGCCTGACCCCGGTCCTCGACCTGCACTGGTCCTACGGCCAGTACACCGGGAACTCGGCGGGCTGCTCCGACGTGCACGCCACCTGCCAGAAGCCGATGCCCGACCTGCGGTACAGCCCATCGTTCTGGGCGTCGGTGGCGAGCACCTTCAAGGACGACCCGGCGCCGGTGTTCGACCTGTTCAACGAGCCCTATCCGGACCGTGCGACCTCCAGTGTCACGGACGCCTGGAGGTGCTGGCGGGACGGCGGGACCTGCCCCGGGATCTCGTACGAGGTCGCCGGTATGCAGGATCTCGTGGACAGTGTGCGCGGCGCCGGAGCGAAGAACGTCATCATGGCCGGCGGTCTCGCGTATGCGAACGACCTCAGTCAGTGGACCGCATACAAACCCACCGACCCGATCGGCGATCTCGCCGCCGCCTACCACGGTTACAACTTCAACACCTGCTCGACCGAGAGCTGCTGGAACTCCACCCTCGCCCCGGTCGCGGCCCAGGTGCCGCTGATCGCCGGCGAGATCGGCGAGAACACCTGCGCACACGGTTTCGTCGATCAGGCCATGAAGTGGTTCGACGACCGGGACCTGTCCTACCTGGGCTGGACCTGGAACACCTGGGACTGCTCCTCCGGCCCGTCCCTGATCTCCGCCTACGACGGCACCCCCACCGCATACGGCATCGGCCTGCGCGACCACCTGCGCGCCCTGAACCCGTAGACAGACGGACGACAACCACCAACACCGACACCGATACCAACACCAACACCGCGGACGACAAAGGAAATCGCACTCATGAGCCGTACGAGAACACCGCTGCTCGCCGCCCTGGCGCTGGTCGCCGGGGCCTGTGGGACGGCGCTCACCACCACCCCGGCCTCCGCCTCGGCCGACGCCGTCCCCTGCACCGTCGACTACAAGGTGCAGAACCAGTGGGACACCGGCTTCACCGCCGCTGTCACCGTCACCAACAATACGGCCGCCAAGTCGAGTTGGTCGGTGAAGTGGTCGTACGCCGGCAATCAGCAGGTCACCAGCGGCTGGAACGCGAAGATCAGCCAGAGCGGCAGCGCCGTGACCGCCGCCAACGAGAGCTACAACGGCACGCTGGCGACCGGATCCTCGGTCAGCTTCGGCTTCAACGCCTCCTACAGCGGCACCGACGCCCTGCCCACCACCTTCACCCTCGACGGCGTGACCTGCAACGTCGATGACGGCAGCAGTGGCGGAGGGGGTTCCGGCGGCGGCAGCACCGGAAACCGCGTCGACAACCCCTACACCGGCGCCAAGGTGTACGTGAACCCGGAGTGGTCGGCGAAGGCCGCCGCCGAACCGGGCGGCAGCCGGGTCTCCAGCCAGCCGACCGGTGTCTGGCTCGACCGCATCGCCGCGATCAACGGCGTGAGCGGCGGCATGGGGCTGCGCGACCACCTGGACGCGGCCCTCGCGCAGAAGGGCAGCGGCCAAGAGGTCGTGCAGCTGGTCGTCTACGACCTGCCGGGCCGCGACTGCTCGGCGCTCGCGTCCAACGGCGAACTCGGACCCACCGAGATCGACAAGTACAAGACGCAGTTCATCGACCCGATCGCGGCGATCCTCGCCGACCCCAAGTACGCCTCCCTGCGGATCGTCACGACCATCGAGATCGACTCGCTGCCCAACCTCGTCACCAACACCGGCAGCCGCGCCACCGCCACGGACGCGTGCAACACCATGCTGGCCAACGGCAACTATGTGAAGGGCGTCGGCTACGCCCTCGCCAAGCTCGGCGCGATCCCCAACGTCTACAACTACCTCGACGCCGGCCACCACGGCTGGCTCGGCTGGGACGACAACTTCGCCGCCTCCGCGAACGTGTTCAAGCAGGCGGCCACCAGCGAAGGGGCGACTGTAGACGATGTACAGGGCTTCATCACCAACACCGCGAACTACAGCGCCCTGAAGGAGGACGACTTCACCATCAACGACACCGTCAACGGCACCTCGGTGCGCCAGTCGAAGTGGGTCGACTGGAACCGGTACGCCGACGAGCTGTCCTTCGCCCAGGCCTTCCGGGGCGAGCTGGTCTCGGTCGGCTTCAACTCCGGCATCGGCATGCTGATCGACACCTCCCGCAACGGCTGGGGCGGCACCGCCCGCCCGACCGGACCGGGCCCGAGGACCAGTGTGGACGCCTATGTCGACGGCGGCCGCTACGACCGCCGGATCCAGGTCGGCAACTGGTGCAACCAGGCCGGCGCCGGCCTCGGCGAACGCCCGCAGGCCAACCCGGCACCCGGCATCGATGCCTATGTGTGGATGAAGCCGCCGGGGGAGTCCGACGGCTCCAGCACCGCCATCCCCAACGACGAGGGCAAGGGTTTCGACCGGATGTGCGACCCGACGTACACGGGCAACGCCCGCAACAACTACAACATGTCCGGCGCCCTGCCCGGCGCGCCCTTGTCCGGACACTGGTTCTCCGCGCAGTTCCAGCAGCTGATGCAGAACGCCTACCCGCCGCTGCCGTAACCGCTGTCGTAACCGGGTGACCGCCGCCGGGGCCCTGACCGCTGTCCGCCGAGGCCCCGGCGGATCGCCCGTTCCACCGGCGAGTACGCCCCGTCGAGCCGGGGTCCGAGGTCCAGGACGGAGGCCCCCGCGGCGATTTTTTGCGGCACCGGCAACGAAAGTGGCGTCTGCCCGTGCGTCGCAGCAGGCTGGCCGCATCCGAGCGAGAGGCTGGCCACCATGGCACACGACCACCACGACCACAACGCGCACCCCGCAAACGACGGCCACAGCCATGGTCACAGTCACGGTCACGGCGACGACATCGACTGGGCTGCCATGGCGGCGCTGCTGGAATCAGAGGCCGAGGTGCACAGCCCGGCGTACGCGCGCGCCCTGGCCTGGCTGGGCAAGGAAGTGACCGAGCCCGGTCTGATCGTGGACGCGGGCAGTGGGCCCGGGGTGATCGCCTGCCTGATGGCGGAGACGTTCCCCGGCGCGCGGGTGGTCGCCGCCGATGGCTCCGCACCGCTTCTGGAGCGTGCCCGGGCCCGTGCCGCCCGCCGAGGCGTCGCCGACCGCTTCGACACCCTCGCCGGTGAACTGCCCGCGTCCCTGGTGGAGTTGGACTATCCGGCGGACCTGCTGTGGGCCAGCCGCAGCCTGCACCACCTCGGCGACCAGAAGGCGGCGCTCGCCGCGTTCGCGGCCCGGCTCGCCCCCGGCGGCACGCTTGCCATCCTGGAGGGCGGCCTGCCCGGCCGCTGTCTGCCCCGCGACATCGGCTTCGGCCGTCCCGGACTGCAGGCCCGGCTCGACGCGGCCCAGGAGGACCGCTTCGCGCGGATGCGCGCCGAGTTGCCGGGCGCGGTTGCGGAGACCGAGGACTGGCCCGCCCTGCTGTCCGCGGCCGGACTGAAGCACACGGGCACCCGCACCTTCCTCCTCGACATCCCCGCCCCCGTGCCGGACCGGGTCCGCGCCTTCGTCGTCGGTGCGCTGACCCGCCTGAGGGACGTCCTCGCCGAATCCCTGGACGCCGAGGACCGTGCCACCCTCGACCGCCTCCTCGACCCCGCCGATCCCGGCAGCGCCCACCGTCGCCCCGATGTGTTCGTGCTGGCGGCCCACACGGTGCACCGGGCGGTACGGCCGGTCTGACCGGGCAAGGCCCGTGCGCGCACGGACGCCGGTGCGAAGAACACCGAGTTGCACCTACCTGCCGTCGGCGCTGTTCCGTCGTACCTGCGACGGAGCTTGACTTCGAGAGTGCTCCAAGTGATGGACTCCCGGTCTCACCGTCACACAGGGGGACCTCACATGAACGACTCTCCGGTCGCACTCATCACCGGCGGCGCCACCGGCATCGGCGCCGCTGTCGCCCGGCAGTTGCTGGCCGCCGGGCACCGCGTCACCGTCACGGGCCGTACGGAGGCTCGGTTGCGGGACTTCGCCGACAGTCTCGGCAATCCCGGTGAACTGCTGACCGTCGCCGGTGACGCGTCGGCATTCGACGGCATACAGGATGCCGTCGACCGTACGCTGAAGGCATACGGCCGGCTGGACACCGTCGTCGCCAACGCCGGCTTCGCCACCCACGACAGCGTCGCGGACGGCGACCCGGCCGGCTGGACCGAGATGGTGCTGACCAACGTCCTCGGTCCGGCCCTGCTCGTCCGGGCCTCGGTCGAGGCCCTGAAGGAGACCCGCGGCCGGATCGTCCTCATCGGCAGCGTCGCCGGGTTCGTGAACACCCCGGGCAACATCTACGGCGCCACGAAGTGGGCGGTCACCGGCCTCGCCGAGAACACCCGGCGCCAGGTCACGGAGTTCGGGATCGGTGTGACGCTGGTCGCCCCCGGCCGGGTGGAGACCCCGTTCTGGGACGGCCTCGGCAGCCTGCCTCCGGGGCAGCTGCTGACCGCGGACCAGATCGCCGACTCGGTGGTCTGGGCGATCCGGCAGCCGGCTGGGGTGGACGTCAACACCGTGGTCGTACGGCCGCTGGGGCAGCCCAACTGACGTACAAAGACTGTCAGTTGTTGGCCAGGAACTGCTTGGCCAGCTGGTCCCCGAGCGAGACGGCCGCGCTGTGGCTCTCGATGGGGGAGACCTTGGAGTTCTTGAACAGGATGTAGGTCACGCCGGAGTCGGCCCCGCCGGTCTTGGGGTCGGGGTCGATGCCGAGTGCCTTGGCGGTGGCGTACGACGCCTCGCCGATGATCTTCGTGGGGCCGGTGTCGCCGACGACGGCGTACTCCACCTTGTTGTCGTAGATGACCGCGACCACGCCGCCGCCCTTGATTCCGGAACTGGAGTAGTTCCAGATGCTGCTGGAGCTGGGCACCACGATGTAAGGCAGTGATTCCGCCCTGAGCGGCTTGCCGTCGGACTGGTGGAAAGCGGTGTCGTCCTGATACCAGGGGTCGCGGTTCTCGTTGCAGTTGGTGGTGCGCTGGCCGTCGCAGTCGATGTCCATGTCGGCCTTCCAGAACACCGCCCCGTTCTTGCCGCACACGGGGACCGTGGCCGACGTCTCGTCGTCGGTCTTGTACTTGCCGTTCGATATCTGGCTACAGGATTTCACCTTGGCGAGCAGGTCGGCCGCGCTGACCGAGCCCTCCTGGGCGGAGGCCGGGGTGGTCCTCGCCGCCGAGCCGGCGGACGCGTGGGCGGGCAGCACTCCGGCGGCGAGCAGCGCGGCACCGGAGGCTGCGGCAAGGGTCAGGGTTCGAAGGCGCACGGTGGGGGCCCTTCTGTTAGGAAACTTTCCTTACTAGGTGCCGTACACGGTGGCGCTGTGTGCATGTCCCCGTCAAGACTCCGGTTGCGAACTCCCGAATCCTGTGCGGATTGCGGTGAATTGCGCCTATGGCAAGACTGAAGTAAGCGAATTCTTCGGATATGTCTGCCGCCGTCGGCCGCCATGGTCACGGCTCCGGGAGGCGAGGCGCATGTTCGTACGAACGGTGTACGCGACCGGCGATCCGGCACACCTGAGCACGGCCCTACGAGCCCTGAACACCCAGGGGCACGACCTGCTGGAGGAGCGGCCCGGCTATCGGGGCGCGGGTGTCTTCGTCGACCGTGACCTCGGCAAACTGCTCACGGTCAGCTGGTGGGAGTCCGCGGAGGCGCGCCACAACAGCGACGAGGTGATGAGCGTGCGGCGGCCGGAGCTGCTGCAGCCCTTCGCCGCGACCGTCACGGTCGAGAACTACGAGGCCGCGGTCTTCCATGCCGGGCCGCGGCCCCTGGCCGGCGGCGGGCTGCGGATCACCCGGCTGGAGTTCGCGCCGGCGGACGCGGATCTCGCCGTGGACACCTTCCATGCCGGTGTGCTGCCCCGGCTGGAGGCCCTGCCCGGATTCGCCGGGGCGGCCCTCTTCCTGGACCGCGAACGCGGCCGCGGCATGGTCGGGGTCCTCTTCGCCGATCGCGCCTCGCTCACCGCGTCCCGGGCCGGCCAGTCCGCGATCCGCCGCGAGGGCACGGCAAAGGCGCACGTCGCGGTGGTCGCGCTGGAGGAGTTCGAGATCGTCCACGCGGATGTACGGGGCGACTGAAGGGGCGGTGGCGGTGCGCCCGCCCCTGCGGGCCCCCTGAAGCGGCACTCCGTCGTCCCCGGAACAGCACGCTGCCGTCCGTCTCACTGTGCGGGTGGGACGGACGGCAGAGTGGCGTGGCGAGGGCGTCAGGCCATGTCGAAGGTGGCCGGGTCCGGGCCCAGGCGCCGGTCCTCGTTCAGCGCGCTGATCGCCGCGAGATCCTCGTCGTCCAGGCTGAAGTCGAAGACCTCGATGTTCTCCTTGATCCGCGACGGCGTCACGGACTTCGGGATCACGACGTTGCCGAGCTGGATGTGCCAGCGCAGCACGACCTGGGCCGGCGTACGGCCGTGCTTCCGCGCGATGGCGACGATCGCCGGTACCTCCAGCAGGCCCTTGCCCTGGCCGAGCGGCGACCAGGCCTCGGTCGCGATGCCCTGCTCGGCGTGGAACTCGCGGGCGGCGTGCTGCTGCAGATGCGGGTGCAGCTCGATCTGGTTGACCGCCGGGACGACCGAGGTCTCGGAGATCAGCCGCTCGAGGTGCTCGGGAAGGAAGTTGGACACGCCGATGGCGCGGACCCGGCCGTCGGCCAGCAGCTTCTCGAACGCCTTGTAGGTGTCGGTGTAGGTGCCGCGCGACGGCAGCGGCCAATGGATCAGGTACAGGTCGACGTGGTCGAGACCCAGCTTCGCCAGTGACGCGTCGAAAGCGCGCAACGTGGCGTCGTACCCCTGGTCGCTGTTCCAGAGCTTGGTGGTGACGAAGACGTCCTCGCGCGGCAGGCCGGAGGCGGCAATGGCCTTGCCGGTGCCCGCTTCGTTGCCGTAGATCGCCGCTGTGTCGATGCTGCGGTACCCGGCCTCCAGCGCCGTGGCGACGGACCGTTCGGCCTCGTCGTCCGGTACCTGCCAGACGCCATAACCCAGCTGGGGCATCTCGACGCCGTTGTTGAGGATGATCGGGGGGACCTGGCTGCTCACGAGCTTGTTGATCCTTCGGTTGTCGACAGGTGGTACTCCCATGGTCAACGATCACACACCCTGCTGCATTCCCGACCGGCCGATCGATCTCGACTGACCGGTCAGTCAGTCCTAGGATCGGGAGATTGGCCGGAAACGCATCCGACGTTTTCGGTCCAGACCATTGACCGTGGCTCGTCGCCCCGCGACTCTGTATCGCGCCACCGGACGTGTCGATGAACCCGGTGCATACATGTGAACCGGCCCTGACCGTGGCCGCGACATCACTCCTGACTCCCTTCTGAGACACCCCACCCTCGGGAAAGCGAGTACGCACCCATGAACGAGAGCCCTTTGCTGTCTGCTGCGACGCATCGCCTCGAACCCCAGGCATCGGATGAATTTGAACCCCAGACATCGGATGAAAGGGTCTGGCGAAGCCCTGGCTACCGCATCGTGGAGACCGCGCTGGAGGCAACCGCCTACGCGCTCGCCGACCGTCGTCCGCCCGAGCCGCCCCCGGCCGCATGACCGCGGCGCCACCCCGACCCGACGGCCGCGCCGCCTGGCCGGCCGCCGAGTTCACCGCGAGGCTGCGCGCGGTGACCACGACGCGCTACCACGACCGGCACCCCTTCAACCGGCGGATGCACGACGGCGAGTTGACCCCCGCCGAGCTGCGCCGCTGGATCGCCGCCCGCTTCCACTACCAGCGGCACATTCCCGTGAAGGACGCGCTGATCCTCGCGGGGCTCGACCGGCCCGAGGAGCGCCGCGCCTGGCTGCGCCGCATCCACGACCAGGACGGTACCGACGCCACGGGGGGCGGTATCGAGCGCTGGCTGCGGCTCGGCGAGGCGGCCGGGCTCGCCCGCGAGGAGCTGTGGGACGCCTCCCGGGTGCCGGCCGGGGTGCGGTTCGCGGTGGAGGCGTACGTGACCTTCTGCCGCAGGCGCCCGGTGCTGGACGCCGTCGCTGCCTCCCTCACCGAGCTGTCCGCCCCGGACCTGATGCGCACCCGCATCGCCGCCTTCGAACGCCACTACCCGTGGATCGACCCGGCGGGCCTCGCCTACTTCCGCACCCGCGTCACCCAGGGCGCCCGCGACGCCGAGCAGGCCCTCGCCCTGGTCCTCGCCCGCGCCCGCACCCCGAGGGAGCAGCAACGGGCGGTCGCGGCACTGGAGTTCAAGTGCGAGGTGCTGTGGGCCCTGCTGGACGCGGTGGACCGGAGCGACCCATGAGGGGCGCTCCGATGGCACCGGTGCCGAAACGGCCGGCCGGGTCATGGCGTCCCGTGCTCGCCCGAGGCGTGCTGTTCCGGTACGACCCGGTCCGGGGCGCCGGTCTGTTGCTGCTGCCGGAGCGGGTGGTGGTGCTCGACGGCAGCGCGAGCGGTGTGCTGCGGCTGTGCGACGGCGTCCGGGACGTGGCCTCGGTCGTCACCGAGCTGTCCGTACGCCACCCAGGCGCACCGGTCGCCGCCGAAGTCCCGGAATTTCTCCACCGGTTACGGAAGGAGGGCTGGCTGAGATGACTCCGTCCCCCGATCCTCCCTGGGCCCTGCTCGCCGAACTCACCCACGCCTGCCCGCTGCGCTGCGGGTACTGCTCCAACCCCGTCGAACTGACTGGCCGGTCAGCAGAGTTGACGACGGAGCAGTGGTCGGAGGTCTTCCGGCAGGCGGGTGCCCTCGGCGTCGTGCACACCCATCTGTCGGGAGGTGAACCGCTGCTGCGGCGCGATCTGCCCGAGCTGGTGGCCGCCGCGGACGGCGCGGGCCTGTACACCCAGCTCGTCACCAGCGGGGTGGGACTCGGCGAGCGGCGGCTGGCCGCGCTGACCGGGGCCGGGCTGCGCAGTGTGCAGCTGTCGGTGCAGCACGCGGACCCGACGGCCGCCGAACGCATAGCGGGGGCACGGTCGTACGCGGCGAAGGAACGTGCCGCCCGGCTGATCCGCGAGGCGGGACTGCCCCTCGGGCTGAACGCCGTCCTGCACCGCGAAAACCTGGACGACCTCGACGGTCTGGTCCGGCTGGCGCTCGACTGGGGCGCCGACCGGATCGAGCTGGCCAACACCCAGTACCACGGCTGGGCCGCCCGCAACCGCGCCGCCCTGCTGCCCACCTCCGCCCAGGTCGAGCGGGCCCGCGCCCGAGTGGCCCGCTGGCGTGAACGGCTCGGCGAGGCACTGGAGTTGGTGTGGGTCGCTCCCGATCTCGTGGACGCCACCGCGAAACCCTGCATGGGCGGCTGGGGCGCCATCTCGCTCACCGTCGCCCCAGACGGCACGGTGCTGCCCTGTCCGGCCGCCGGAACCCTGCCCGACCTGGATCCGCCGAATGCGAAGGACCGCCAACTCGGCTGGATCTGGCGGGAGTCGAGAACCTTCAACGCCTTCCGGGGCGAGGCCTGGCTGCCCGAGCCGTGCCGCGGCTGCGCCCTGCGCACGGTCGACCACGGCGGCTGCCGCTGCCAGGCGTACGCCCTGACCGGCGACGCCGCCCGCACCGACCCCGCCTGCCGGCACGCCCCGCAGCGCCACCTCGTCGACGCCCTGCTGCGCGGCGCCGCAGGTGCCGCGCACCCGCCCGCACCCGCCTACCGGGAAGGAGCACCATGAGACACCGACGCCGACGCCGACGCCTGCGCGCGGCGATGACCTCCGCCGTGCTCGCCACCGCCACCCTGGCCGCGCTGCCCGCCGCCGTCCCCCCGGCGAGCGCCGCCCCGGCCGCACCGGTCGGCGCGTCCCGCCCGGCCGCCGCCCGCGACTGGTCCACGGCCGTCGTCGACTCCACCATGGCGCGCTACACCCCGGCCACCATCGGCGGCTGGTCGTACCCGGTGGGCCTGTACCTCTACGGCCAGTACCTCGTCTACCGGCGCACCCACGACCCGCGCCTGCTGGCGTACATCAAGGCCTACGCCGACCGGTTCGTGCACAGCGACGGAACGATCGGCCAGTCCTTCGACAGTCTCGACAGCATGCAGGCGGGCCGGCTGCTGGTGATCCTGCACCACGAGACCGGCCAGGACCGCTACCGCAGGGCCGCGCAGCAGATCCGCGACCGTCTGAAGAGCTATCCGCGCACCTCCGACGGCGGCTTCTGGCACGCCGACACCGGCAGCCGGGCGCACCAGCTGTGGGCGGACGGCGCCTACATGGTGAACCCGTTCCTGGTCGAGTACGGCAAGGAGTTCGCCGACAGCGCCTACGCCGACGACGAGGCCGCCCGGCAGCTCTCCGTCTACGGCAGCCATCTGCAGGTGGCGAACGGCCTGCTGCGGCACGCCTACGACGAGTCGAAGTCGGCGAGCTGGGCCGATCCCTCCACCGGGCTCGCCCCCGAGCACTGGTGTCGTGCCGTCGGCTGGTACGCCATGGCACTGGTGAACGTTCTCGACGCGATTCCCGCGAACCAGCCCCGGCGACCCCAACTGCTCGGCATCCTGCGGACCTTGGCGTCGGCGCTGGAGAAGTACCAGGACCCGGCGTCCGGGCGCTGGTTCCAGGTGATCGACAAGGGCGGCCGGCCGGACAACTGGACCGAGACGTCCTGCTCCAGCATGTTCGCCTACGCCCTGTCCCGAGGCGCCCGACAGGGCTATCTGGACCCGCGCTTCACTGCCGTCGCCCGGCGCGGCCGCCAGGGCGTGCTGGCCCGGCTGTCGGTCGGCGCGGACGGCCGTACCGACCTGGCCGGCATCTCCGTCGGCACCGACGTCGGCGACTACGCGTACTACGTCGGCCGCACCCGGGCCACCGACGACTTCCACGGGCTCGGCGCCTTCCTGATCATGAACGAGCAGATGCGGGACGAGGGAATGTCATGAGCACATCTAGAAGGGCTGTGCTGGGTGCCGCGTTCGGCGGTGCCGTGGCGGCCGCGACCGGCCTGCCCGCGACCGCCCAGCCCGCCAACGCGGCCCACGCCGCGTCCTGGCAGCTGAAGTGGTCGCCGTCGGCGCGCTCCGACGGGCTCGGCGCCTTCGAGACCGTCGAGGACGACCGGGCCCACTCCCACCCGGCCGGCCATCCGCACATCTTCGCCACCGGCGACGACTGGCGCTTCAACATCCATACGGTCGACCGGGACATCTCCACCGACCGTCAGCGCCAGGAGGTCACCGGTCTGCGCACCGGCACGGACAGCTATCTGAAGTGGACCGAGGGCCAGACCTGGCGGATCACCTACTCGATGTACATCCCGAGCACGCTCAAGGCGACCACCGCCTTCACCCACATCATGCAGATGAAGCAGCCCGGCACCGGCACCTCGCCGATCGTCGTGCAGTCGCTGCGACGGGACGCCGAAGGCAGGCAGACCATCGAACTCCGGCTCGCCACCGACGACATCCTCGTCGGCCGCACCGGCCTCGACCCGCTGCACGACAAGTGGCCCGACGTCGACTTCCAGATCAAGGTCGGCAACGGCTCGGCCGGTTCCGTCCGGTGGATCCTCAAGAGCGGTTCGACCACCGTGATCGACACATCCAGGACCGGTGTCGACACCTTCCTCGCCGACCGGGTGCGCCCGAAATGGGGCATCTACCGCTCCCTCGGCGACACCTCCGGTTCCCTGCAGGACACCTACCTCCTGCTCACCGACCTGCGCGGCTACCGACTCGCCTAGAGGAGCCGTCCCGTGAAACCTCCCCGCACCGGCCCGGGCCGGGCGGCGGCGATCGTCCTGTGCGCCCTCGCCGTCGTCCTCGGCCTCGCTCACCCCGCCGCCCTCGCGGCGCCGCATCCCGCCACCCCCCGCCCCGTAACCGTGTACGACGTGCGCGACTACGGCGCCAGGGGCGATGGCTCCGCCAACGACACCCCCGCCATCGACAAGGCCGTATCTGCCGCGGCCGCGGCAGGCGGCGGCACGGTCCGCTTCCCGGCCGGCACCTACAAGTCCGCGAACACCATCCACATGAAGAGCCATGTGACGCTCCAGGTCGACCCGGGCGCCACGATCCAGGGCTCCTCCACGAACTCCTATGACCCGCCCGAGCCCAACCCGAACGACAAGTACCAGGACTACGGGCACAGCCACTTCCACAACGCGATGATCTACGGCGACAGGCTGACCGACATCGGCTTCACCGGCGGCGGGGTCATCGACGGCGCGGGCAGCCTGATCACCGGCAACCCGAGGTCCGGGCAGGCCGACAAGATCCTTTCGCTGACCCGCTGCGACGGGCTCCGGCTCGGCGACGGTCTCACCCTGCGGCGTGGCGGCCACTTCGCCGCCCTGATCAACGGCTGTAGGAACGTCGTCTCCGACCGCCTGACCATCGACACCGCGAGCGACCGCGACGGCTGGAACGTCATCTCCACCACCGACGTGACCATCACGGGCGCGCACATCGCGGCCAACGACGACGCCCTGGTCTTCAAGAGCGACTACGCCCTCGGCGCCAAGCTCCCCAACGGCCATGTGCGGGTGAGTGATTCGGTGCTGTCGGCGCGCTGCTGCAACGCCCTGATGTTCGGCTCGGAGACCTGCGGCGACTTCACTGACTACCGGTTCGAGAAGATCCGCATCGACGGCGCCGACAAGTCCGGGCTCGGCATGGTCTCCATGGACGGCGCGAAGATCTCCGACGTCCACTACCGCGACATCACCATGGCGAACGTCCACTCGCCGATCATGGAGAAGATCGGGACTCGTAAACGGTGTGGTGGCAGCCCCGGAATCGGATCGATCAGCAATGTCACGTACGACAACGTCACCGCCACCGGCGCCAGCCCCTCCTTCAGCCCGACCCTGTGGGGCGAGAACGGCCACCGCATCAGCGATGTCACCTTCACCGACGTCGACATCACCGTCCCGGGTGGCAGCGGCACCATGTCCACCGCCGTGCCCGGCAACGACCCGAAGGACTACAACCCGAAGAGCATCGGGATCCGGCCGGCCTACGGCTGGTATGTGCACAACGCCGACGGCATACAGTTCACCGACAGCGGGGTGCGGTACGGCGCCGACGACGGACGGCCCGCCTTCATCGCCGACGCGGCAAGCGATGTCCGGCTGACCCGGTTCACGGCCCAGCGGGGCACCGCGTCACCCCACGACATCGGCTTGCGGGACGTGACCGGTTACTGCCTGACCGACAGTCGCACCACCACCGGCGGAGCCCTGCGCGTCTCGGCGAGCGGATCGAGCCGGCACTGCGGTACACCGGTCCGTCCGCGCGATGTGGAGAACCCCCGCCAGGCCTTCCTGCGCGCCTCCGTCGGCGGCCTCTTCCTGCACTGGGGGCTGCGCACCGCGCCCGCCCACACCAGCTGCAGCGCCTGGGAGAAGGACGTCACCAGCGGCGGCTGGACGCCGGACTACTGGGTGAACGAAGCCAGAAAACTGCACACGCAGTACCTCGTGCTGGCGACCTTCCACAGCCGGCTCGGCTACGCCCGCCCCTGGCCGTCGAGGATCCCGGGCTCCTGCTCCACCAAGCGGGACTTCCTCGGCGAACTGATCGGCGCCGCCAAGGCCAAGGGCATGAAGGTCATCCTCTATATGTCGGACGACCCCCAGTGGCACGACGAGGGCGGCCACGAGTGGCTCGACTCGGCCGCCTACTCCGCCTACAAGGGCCGGCATGTCGACCTGACCACCCGCGACGGCTTCGGGGAGTTCGGTTACGACAACTTCTTCGAGGTCATGGACCGCTACCCGGACCTCGGCGGCTTCTGGATCGACAACGACAACGCCTACTGGGAGAGCCACCACCTCTACGCCCAGATCTATGCCAAGCGCCCCGCCTACACGCTCAGCAACAACAACGAGGACACGCCGATCATGGACATGATCAGCAATGAGCAGAAGACGGGGATGACGCCCGCATACGACTACCCGCAGGCGATCTACACCGCCCAACCCCGCCTGACCGAGGCCGACTTCAAACTGCCGTCGACCGGCGCCTGGTGGCACGACGGCTCCGACCCCACGGTCGACCGCAGGCTCGCCCTCGGCCGGCTCATCAGCAACGCCGGTTCCTCGGTGAAGGCCCTGATGGCCGAGACCGCCCAGGTCAACGGCAGGTTCCCGGCCAACCAGGCCGCCTTCAACACCTTCGCCGACGGCTACCTCGACCCCATCTGGGAGTCCCTGCACGGCACCGAGGGCGGCGGCTATATGTACGGCGGCCTCGAGCCCGGGTTCTGGAACGACGGCGCCCACGGTGTCACCACCCTCGCCAAGGACGACCCGGACCGCCAGTACATCCACGTCCTCACCCCGCCGAGCACCTCCACCCTGCGCATCCGCGACAACGGTTACCGCATCGCCTCCGTCACCGACCTGCGCACCGGCAAGCCCGTTTCCTGGTCGCAGTCCGGCGGTGTGCTGACCCTCACCGGCCTGGGCGGCTGGGACCCGTACGACACCGTCTTCAAGGTGATCACTGCCGGCCGCCAGGGCATCGCCACCGGCGTCAAGGTCACCGCGAGCGCTTCCGCGACCGGGCACCCCGGCTCCGCCGCCGCAGACGGCGATCACCTCACCTACTGGGACAACGACAAGGCCCTGCCCGTCACCCTCACCTTCGACCTGGGCGCGGCGCGGCAGGTGCAGTACCTCGGACTCAACCAGCGCGAGGACTCCGTCGCCTACGCCCGCTCGGCCACCGAACAGTCCGCGCGGATCAAGGCCTACAAGGTCTACCTCAGCGACGACGGCAAGCACTGGGGCAGCCCGGTCAGAACCGGCCAACTCCCCAGTGCGCGCGGTGTCCAGGACATCGACCTGACCGCCACCACGGCCCGCTACGTCCGCCTGGAGGCCGACTCCACCTGGGCCGTCTCCACGGACACCGCCCGCTACCAGCGGCTGCGGATCGAGGAGGCCTGGATCGGCACCTCCTACGCCACGCCGGCGGCCGCCTTCGCCGATGCGTACAGCGCGACGCCGCGGCCGGGCGGGGCCCGGCTGATCCGTGTGACCCCGGTCAACAGCTAGCCGAGAGGACCCTCGTGAAACACGAAAGAGCAGTCGTCCGCGTTCTCTGTCTGGCCCTCGCGGTGCCCCTCGTCGCGCTGAGCCGGGGCACCGCGAGCGCGGCCACCGACTACCAGGCCGAGGACGCGCTGATCTCCCAGGGCACCGTCGCCACCAACCACACCGGCTACACGGGAACCGGTTTCGTCGACTACACCAACGTCAAGGGCTCCTCCGTGGAGTTCACCGTCGGCGCGGCCTCCGCCGGACCCGCGTCGGTCACCCTGCGCTACGCCAACGGCACCAGCACCGACCGGCCGATGGACCTCTCCGTCAACGGGACCGTCGTCGCGCCCGCCGTCTCCTTCCAGGCCACGGCCGACTGGAACACCTGGGCGTCCAAGTCCGTCGGCGTCACCCTGAAGGCGGGCAGCAACAAGATCCGGGCGACCGCCACCACGGCCGGCGGCGGCCCCAACCTCGACCGCATCACCCTCGGCGCCCCGGCCGACACCCAGGCCCCCACCCGCCCCGGGCAGCCCTCCTGCTCGGACATCGGCGAGGACCGTCTGACCCTGACCTGGGGCGCGTCGACGGACGACGTGGGCGTCGCGGCGTACGACCTGTACGAGCACGGCAACAAGTTGGGCGAGGCGCCGGGCGACACCACCTCCAGGACGCTGACCGGGCTCGCCCCGAACACCACCTACGACCTCACGGTCATCGCCCGCGACGCGGCCGGCAACACCTCGCCCGCCAGCCCGGTCGTCGACTGCACCACCGAGCCCAGCTCCGACACCACCCCGCCGACCGCACCCGGCACATTGCATGCAGCCGACATCACATCGAATACAGTCGGCCTCACCTGGGGTGCCTCCACCGACGACCGCGCCGTCACCGCCTACGACATCCGCAGCGGCACGACCGTCTACAAGACCGTCACCGACGGCACGTCCACCACGCTCACCGGGCTCGCCTGCGACAGCCCCTACAACTTGAATGTCGTCGCCCGCGACGCCGCCGGCAATGTCTCCCCGCCGAGCAGCACGGTCTCCTTCACCACCAGGGCCTGTGCCACCGACGGCGGTGTCCCGTCCTCCATCGCCACCCTCTCCACCGGCTGGACCATCCCCTGGGGCACCTACTGGCTGCCCGACGGCAAGACGGCGCTGGTCACCGAGCGGGACGACTTCCGGGTCTGGAAGGTCACCAAGGACGGCACCAGGACCCAGGTCGGCACCGTCCCCGAGGCCGTCACCACCAACGGCGAGGGCGGTCTGCTCGGCGTCGCGGTCGACCCCAAGTGGGAGACGAACCACTACGTCTACTTCATGCACACCGCCGCCGAGGGCAACCGGGTCGTGCGCATGACCTACGACGGCACCGAACTCGGTGACTACAAGGTCCTGCTGCAGGGCATCAGGAAGAACCGCTACCACAACGGCGGCCGCCTCGCCTTCGGCCCCGACGGCTATCTCTACGTCTCCACCGGCGAGGCCCAGCAGCCCGACCTGGCGCAGGACAAGAACTCCCTCAACGGCAAGATCCTGCGCATGACGACCGACGGCAGGCCGGCCCCCGGAAACCCGTTCGGCAACTACGTCTACTCCTACGGTCACCGCAATCCGCAGGGCCTCGCCTTCGACCGCGACGGCCGATTGTGGGAGGCGGAGTTCGGCAACAGCTCCAAGGACGAACTCAACCTCATCAAGCCCGGCGCGAACTACGGCTGGCCCACCTGCGAGGGCAGCTGCAACGTCGCCGGCATGACCAACCCCAAGGCCACCTGGAACGTGAACGAGGCCTCGCCGAGCGGCATCGCGATCGTCCGCAACGTCGTCTACATGGCCTCTCTGCGTGGCGAACGCCTGTGGCGCGTCCCCATCGACGGCGACACCGAGAGCGTCGGCACCCCGACGGCGTACTACGTCGGCACCTACGGCCGGCTGCGCACCGTCACCAAGGTGCCGGGCGCCGACCAGCTGTGGCTGTCCACCACCAACTGCGACAACAACGGAGGCGCCGCGGACGGGTCCGACAAGATCTTCCGGGTGACCATCAGCTGACCGCACCGGAACTGACGTGGCGTCAGGTATGGTAGAGGGCCTCGACCTCGTTGCCGTAAGCCTTCTCGATCGCTTTCCGCTTCAGCTTCAACGACGGTGTGAGCAGGCCGTGTTCCTCGGTGAAGGGCTGCGCGAGGATACGGAAGGTGCGGATCGACTCGGCCTGGGAGACGAGGGTGTTGGCGGCGACGACCGCCCGCCGCACCTCCGTCTCCAGGTCCGCGTCGCGCACCAGCTGGGCGGGGGTCATCCGCGGCTTTCCGCGCATCTGCAGCCAGTGCTCGACGGCCTCCTGGTCGAGGGTGACCAGGGCGGCGATGTAGGGGCGGTCGTTGCCGACGACGATGCACTGGTTGACCAGCGGATGGTCGCGGACCCGTTCCTCCAGCACACCCGGGGAGACGCTCTTGCCGCCGGAGGTCACCAGGATCTCCTTCTTGCGGCCGGTGATGGTCAGATAGCCGTCCTCGTCGAGCGAGCCCAGGTCGCCGGTGGCCAGCCAGCCGTCGTGCAGGGTCTCGTCGGTGGCCTTCGGGTTGTTGAGATAGCCCTGGAAGACGTTGCCGCCGTGCAGCCAGATCTCCCCGTCGTCGGCGATGTGCACGGTGACACCGGGGATGGCCTGGCCGACGGTGCCGTAACGCGTGCGCTCGGGCGGGTTGGCGGTCGCGGCGGCCGTCGACTCGGTCAGCCCGTAGCCCTCGTAGATCTGCACGCCGGCGCCCGCGAAGAACAGCCCGAGCCTGCGGTCCATCCCCGAGCCGCCGGACATCGCGTTGCGGATCCGGCCGCCCATCGCCGTGCGGACCTTGGCGTAGACGAGTTTGTCGAAGAGCTGGTGCTGCATGCGCAGCCCCGCCGACGGGCCGGGTCCGGTGCCCCATGCCTTGGCCTCCACGGCCTCGGCGTACTTCACCGCGATGTCGACCGCCTTCTCGAACGGTCCCGCCTTGCCGTCCTTCTCCGCCTTCCGGCGGGCCGCGTTGAACACCTTCTCGAAGATGTACGGCACCGCGAGGATGAACGTGGGCCTGAACGCGGCGAGATCGGGGAGCAGGGCGGCGGCGTGCAGCTGCGGCTGGTGCCCGAAGCGGACCCTGCCACGGATCGCGGCGACCTCCACCATCCGCCCGAAGACATGCGCGAGCGGCAGGAAGAGCAGCGTGGAGGCCTCGTCGCCCTTCTTGGAGTGGAACACCGGCTCCCAGCGCTCGATCACGGTGTCCGCCTCGAACATGAAGTTGCCGTGCGAGATGACACAGCCCTTGGGGCGGCCGGTGGTGCCCGAGGTGTAGATGATGGTGGCGACCGACTCCGGGGTGACCGCCTGCCGGTGCCGGTGCACCAGCTCGTCGTCGAGGTGCGCCCCGGCGTCGTACAGCTCCTGCACGCAGCCCGAGTCCAGCTGCCAGAGCTGGCGCAGTTGCGGGAGCCGGTCGATGACGGTGGCGATGGTCATCGCGTGGTCCTCGTGCTCCACGATCGCCGCGGACACCTCGGCGTCGTAGAGCATCCAGAAGCACTGCTCGGCCGAGGACGTGGGGTAGACCGGGACCACCTGGGCGCCGATCGCCCACAGCGCGAAGTCGAACAGGGTCCACTCGTACCGGGTGCGGGACATGATCGCGACGCGGTCGCCGAAGCGGATGCCGCGCGCGAGGAGGCCCTTGGCGAGGGCCAGGACCTCGTCGCGGAACTCGGCGGAGGTCACGTCCCGCCACTGCCCGGAGGTGTCCTTGCGGCCGAGGGCGATATGGGTGGGATCCGTCCGGGCATGGTCGAAGACCACGTCGGCCAGACCGCCCACCGGCGGTGCCGACGTGACCGGCGGGTTGGTGAACTCGCGCAAACCTCGCTCCCCGATCCTTGCTGCTTGGTCACGCCCGTGATGCTCGGCACAGCGCGGTGAAAGCTACCCCACGCCGTCACCGGGCGGGAGGGGGTCGGAAACCGAGCAAACCTCACGTTTCCCTCCGATGATGGCCGGAAAATGCCCGCACATGGGGAAGGGCCGGACACAATACTGACGGGTCAGTAAGTTTCGGTGCCGTAATCTCCACCGAATCTGTACGCGGCGATTACGGCGCACACCCTCACAAAGAGCGTATACGGGGCATGTCCTGGCCGGGCGGAAAAGCAGGCGCGGGGGCGGTCCCGGAGCACTGTCCGGGACCGCCCCCGCGAAGACGCGCCGTGGTCAGCGGCGGGCCGGCACCGGCTGCTCCTCCCGCGCGCCGGACTCCTTCCGCGGCGCGGGCCGGTCCGTGCGCACCAGCAGCAGCACCAGCGCCCCCGCGACCAGGCCCGCCAGTCCCGCCGCCACCAGCGCGCCGTTCAGCCCCGAGGCGAACGCGGCGCGCAGCGTGTGCTCCGGGAAGCCGCCGCGCAGCGCCCCGGCGCCCCCGCCCGCCAGCGCGTGGGCCGCGCCGCTCGGCAGCGAGCCGGTCATCCGGGAGGTGAGCAGGGTGCCGAAGACGGCCACGCCGAGCGCGTATCCGAGCTGCCGGACCGTGTTCACCGCACCGCCCGCCATCCCGGCCCGCTCCGCCGGCACCGCCGCGAGCGCGGCCCCGGCGACCGTCGGCGAGATGAACCCGGTGCCGACGCCCACCAGTGTGAAGCCCGGCACCAGCGCGGTCCAGGAGGCGCCCGCGTCCAGTACGGCCTGGCACAGGCTTCCGGTGCCGATCAGCAGCAGGCCGCCACCGATGGTGAGCCGCGCCGGCACACCGTGCAGCAGCCGGCCCACCAGCACGGCGACGATCATCGCCGCGACCGTCATCGGCAGCAGCGTGAGCCCTCCGCGCACCGGCGACATCCCCAGCAGCGTCTGCATCCAGATCGACTCGTACGGCGTCACCCCGAACGCCACCCCGTTGAAGGCGAACGCTCCCAGCATCACCCCGACGAACGCGGGCCGCCGCAGCAGCGCCAGATCCAGCAGCGGATGCGCCGCCCGCTGCTCCACCAGCACGAAGACCACGAGCGCCAGCGCCGCGCAGCCGAACGACACAAGCGTCGCCGGCGCCGTCCAGCCGTCCTCACCCGCCCGCACCACCGCGTACGTCACACCGCCACCGAAGCCGGCGAACGCGGCCATGCCCGCCCAGTCGACGCGCATCCCGCGCGGCCCCCGAGACTCCGGCACCACCCGCAGCGTCAACCACACCTCGACCACGCTCACCGGCAGATTCACGAAGAAGATCCACCGCCAGCCAGGTCCCTCAGCCAGCAGACCGCCCACCACCGGACCGACCGCCGCGGCCCCGCCGCTCACCGCACCCCACACACCGAGCGCCGACGACCGCTGCCGGCCCTGGTAGACCGAGGCCAGCAGCGGCAGCGTCGTCGCGAACATCGCCGCGGCGCCCACACCCTGCAGCGCCCGCGCCGCGACCAGCACCGCCGGCCCCGTCGAGACCCCGCACAGCAGCGAGGCCACCGCGAACAGCACGACACCCGCCACATGCACCCTGCGGCGCCCGAGAATGTCGGCGGCGGCCCCCGCCGCGAGCAGCAGCGCGGCCAGAGCCAGCGCGTACCCGTCCACCACCCACTGCAGATCGCTCAGCGAGGCGTGCAGCGAGTCGGCCATGTCCGGCAGCGCCACCACCACGATCGTCACGTCCAGCAACAACATGAACGTGCCCAGGCACACGGCCGTGAGCGTCCCCCATCTGCGCATGTCCTCACTCCCTGCGTTCCTCCGGACCGATTGTCCGTCGCTCCGTACGATGGCCCGAGTGCGGCAGATTGGACGGCCACACTGTGCGTGATCGATGGAATCCGACTGGGGAGCACATGCTGAAGATGGAATCCGACACCTTCGACCAGGTCGATCTGCGGCTGCTCTCCGCGCTGGCCGTCGACGGCCGGGCCTCCTTCAGCCGGATCGCCGCGGTGCTCGGTGTCTCCGACCAGACGATCGCGCGCCGCTACCGGCGCCTCGCCGCCCAGGGCGGCCTGCGGGTCGTCGCGATGCGCGACGCCTCCCGTCTCGGCCAGGACCAGTGGATGCTGCGGATCCGCTGTGCGCCGGACAGCGCCCTGGCCATCGGGGAGGCCCTCGCCCGGCGGCCCGACACCTACTGGATCGGGCTCGCCTCGGGCGGCACCGAGGTGCTGTGCCTGACCCGGCCGCTCACCCCGGGCGACCACGACGAGCTGCTGCTCGGCAAGCTGCCCCGCACGCCGAACGTGGTCGAGATCCGCGCCCACCAGCTCCTGCACCGCTTCTACGGCGGTGCGGACTCCTGGATCAGCAAGTTCGCCGCGCTCACCGACGACCAGATCGCCGCCCTGCGCCCCGCCGGCGAACCCGTGCCCGGACCGGCCCGCCTCGAACCCGGGGACGAACCCCTGCTGGCCGTCCTGGAGCAGGACGGCCGGGCCGCCTACCCCGAACTCCAGCGGGCGACGGGCCGCTCGGAGTCCTCGGTCAAGCGCCGGTTGGCCGCGCTGCGGGCCTCGGGGGCGGTGTACATCGATGTGGAGTACCGCTCCGAGGTCCTCGGCCACCCCGTCGCCGCCACGCTGTGGGTCACCGCCGCGCCCGCCGCGCTGCACTCCGTCGGTGAGGCCCTGGCCCGGCACGAGGAGACCGCCTGGGTCTCCGCGACGGCCGGACCGTCCAACCTCGCCGTCACCGCGCTGTTCCGCAGCACGGCCGGCCTGTACGCCTACCTCAGCGGCCCCCTCGGCGGCCTGGCAGGCGTCCAGCACGTGGAGACCACGCCCTTCCTGCGCCAGGTCAAGAAACTCACCTACCCGATGCCCCGCTGACGTACCTCGGGCGGCGGACCTCAGCCGCCTTGCCGGCTGAGGCGTTCTCCGCCCGCCAGGATCGCCGCCGCCAGCGCGTTCGCGGCCTCCTCGGCGGCGGCCCGGCGGCGGCCGTGGACGAGCACGAAGTCGATCCGGCCCAGGTCGGGCAGGACCGCGCGGTCCGGGAGCCGGAAGAGGCCGGGCGGGATCAGCCGCCGGGAGTGGGCCATCACGCCGAGCCCGGCGCGGGCCGCCGCGATCAGCCCGTTGAGGCTGCCGCTGGTGCACACGATCCGCCAGTCGCGGCCCTCGCGCTCCAGCACCTCCAGCGCACGGGCCCGGGTGATGCCGGGCGGAGGATACACGATCAGCGGGACGGGCCGGTCGGCGTCCAGACGCAGCCGCTCGGCGCCGATCCACACGAGGTCGTCGCGCCAGACCAGTTCGCCGCGCTGGTCCTCCGGGCGCCGCTTGGCCAGCACCAGGTCCAGCTTCCCGGCGGCCAGCTGCTCGTGCAGGGTGCCGGACAGCTCCACCGTCAGCTCCAGGTCGACCTCCGGATGGTCGTGGCGGAAGCCCTCCAGGATCTCCGGCAGCCGGGTGAGTACGAAGTCCTCCGACGCGCCGAACCGCAGCCGGCCGCGCACCCGGGTGCCGGTGAAGAACGCCGTCGCCTGCTCGTGGACCTGCAGGATCCGCCGGGCGAAGCCCAGCATCGCCTCGCCGTCCCCGGTCAGCTCCACCGCATGGGTGTCCCGGGTGAACAGCTGCCGTCCCGCCGCGTCCTCCAGCCGGCGCACATGCTGGCTGACCGTGGACTGGCGCAGCCCCAGCCGGTGCGCGGCCTGCGTGAAGCTGAGCGTCTGGGCCACGGCGAGGAAGGTCCGCAGCTGCGTCGGGTCGTACACGCCAGGCAGCCTACCTCGGTCATCGCATTTCATGATGACAGTAAGAACGGTGTACGGGATTCCTGATCGATCATCCGAGGAGGACGATGGAGAGGGGCCCTGCGGGTCTGCCGGGGACGAGATGTCAACAGACGCGTACTGACACGCGCACAGCAATCGGAGCACTGTGAAACGCCTGCGCCGGCCGAGTCGGATGCCGATCGACCCGTACATCGTCCTGCTGCTCGCGACCGTGGGCCTCGCCGCGCTCCTGCCGGCCCGGGGCACCGCCGCCGATGCGGCCTCGGGCGCGTCGACGGCCGCGATCGCCCTCCTCTTCTTCCTCTACGGCGCTCGCCTGTCCACCCGTGAGGCGCTGGACGGACTGCGCCACTGGCGGCTCCATGTCACGGTGCTGGTCTGCACCTTCGTCCTCTTCCCGGTGCTCGGCCTCGCGGCGCGCGGACTGGTGCCGGCGCTGCTGACCCAGCCGCTCTACCAGGGACTGCTGTTCCTGACGCTGGTGCCGTCGACGATTCAGTCGTCCATCGCCTTCACCTCGATCGCCCGCGGAAACATCCCGGCGGCGATCTGCGCGGGCTCCTTCTCGTCCCTCGTCGGCATCGTCGTCACCCCGCTGCTGGCGGCCGGACTGCTGGGCAGCAGCGGGGGCGGGTTCTCGGCCGACTCACTGGTCAAGATCGTGCTCCAGCTGCTGGTGCCGTTCCTCGCGGGACAGCTGCTGCGGTGCTGCGAAGTCAAAAGGGGCCGCGCGAAGCGCGTCGAGCAGGGTGGTGGTGGGCGACGGGTGGGCGGATTCATCGTCCGGCACAAGAAGGTCCTCGGGCTGGTCGACCGCGGCTCGATCCTGCTGGTCGTCTACACCGCCTTCAGCGAGGGCATGATCCGGGGCATCTGGCACCAGGTCAGCCCCGCGCGGCTCGGCGCGCTGCTCGCCGTCGAGGCCGTTCTGCTCGCGGTGATGCTCCTGCTCACCTGGTACGGCGGCAAGGCGCTCGGCTTCGGCCGGGCGGACCGGATCGCCATCCAGTTCGCGGGGTCGAAGAAGTCCCTCGCCTCCGGGCTGCCCATGGCCGGCGTCCTGTTCGGCGCCCACGCCTCCCTCGCCGTGCTGCCGCTGATGCTGTTCCACCAGATGCAGCTGATGGTGTGCGCGGTCATCGCCAAACGCCGCGCCCGGGACCCGGAGCAGGCCCCGGACGCCGTCGCCGGTTCAGCCGCCCACCTGGTCCAGGGGCAGCCACAGGACCGTGTCCTTCGGTGACCGCAGTGCCCTCGGATCCGACAGCTCCTCGTCGCTCAGGGCCCGGTCCCAGACATGCACCTCGTCGATCGCGCCGGTGAAGGAAGCCCTGCTGTCCATGCGCTGACCGATGTGCACGCCGAAGGGCGAGTCACGGCTGACCGACCCCGGTACGTCGGCGACGGACGTCTCCGCGCCGTCCACGAACAACGACAGCCGGCCGTGTCCCCGGCGCAGCACGACGTGGTGCCACTCGCCGTCGTTGTATGCGGTATCCGTGCGCACATACGCGGTCTGCGGCGCGATGGCCCCGTCCCGTACCGTGATCAGTGCCTGGATACGGCCGTTCGCCGGCTCCCCGCGCATCCACACCTGCGGCTGGGTGGTGCCGGTCCCGCCCATCCACAGCAGCGGCTGCTCACCGCTCGTCGCCGTGTACCGGAACCACAGGGACGCCGTGAAGTCCTTGGTGCCGAGCGGTAGTTCGCTGCGGTACGGCAGGCGTACGGCGTCGTCGACACCGTCGAACTCCAGCGCGCCGCCGAAGACCCCCTCGGTCTCCGTGGCGCCGCCGAGCACCGCGGCCGGGCGGGTATGCGGGGACCGGTCCGGGGTGACCGGGTCGGGGCCGCGGCGCGGGGTGAGCCAGTCCTCGGTGAACCGGGCGAAGCGGATCTCGTCGCGGGCGTCCACCGCGCCGCCCTCGTAGACCAGACCCACCGTGTCGCCGTCGACGCGCGCCATATCCGAGTAGCCGGACCAGTCGGTGGTGACGACCGTGCCGTGGTCCACGCTGTCCCAGGTGCGGCCGCCGTCGTAGGAGGACCGGATCATCATCGTCCGCCGCCGGTCCGGATCCGCGGGGCAGGCCAGCAGCAGCCGGTCGCCGAGGCGCAGCAGCGAGCACTGCACCATCGGGGCGTACAGATCGGGCAGGCCGTGGAAGGGCGCGGTGAAGCTGCCGCCGCCGTCCCGGCTGACGGCCTGCGTGCGATGGCCCAGGTCGGTGCCGTCCTGCTCCCGGCCGCTGACCAGGATCGAGCCGTCCGCGCGCTCGGCCATGGTCAGCTCGGACGGTTTCTGCCGGAAGGTGCCGTCATCGGCTATGGGCCAGGTGTCCTGGGCGCCGATCCGCCAGTGGCCGCCGTGGTCGTCGCTCACGATCAGCGCCGCGTGATTGGCCGTCGTCCGGCTGCCGTCCCAGGTCTCGGTGTTGACCCCGAAGACCAGCCGGCCGGCGTAGCGGCCCCCGGTGAGCTGGATGCCGTGCACCGGCCCGGTCGCGTACCAGGAGTTCCAGTCGGCGGGCAGGATCTCCGGGCTCAGATCGCGCGGCGCGGACCAGGTCCGGCCGTCGTCGTCGCTGTACTGCAGGTGCGGGGTGCGGTCGCAGGGGATCGAGCAGCTGGCGCTGTCGCTCCGGCCGGTGTTGTAGGTCTCCGCGAGCCAGACCCGGCCCGTCTCACGGTCCACGATCGGCGCCGGGTTGCCGTGTGTGTCGCCGCCCCCGTCGGTGACCACCTGCAGCGGGCCCCAGGTCCGGCCGCCGTCGGTGGAGCGCTTGAGTACGACGTCTATGTCGGCGGCGTCCCCGCAGTTGAGGACCCGGCCCTCGGCGAACGCCAGCAGGGTGCCGTCGGCGCTCCGCACGATCGCCGGGATGCGGAAGCACGCGTAGCCGGGATCCCGGGAGGCCTTGAACAGGGTCTGCTGGTCGAACCCGGGGGAATGTGCCGAGGGTTGGGCATGTGCGGGGTGGAGGGTGGCGAGAGGCAGTACGAGCAGGGCCGCCGCCGTGCAGACGGCGGCGAGTGCGGTTCTCGGACGGGCGCGGAGACCTGACGGCATGGAGCGACCTGCCCTTTGTCGGCCGGACATCTGGACATCGGGACATCCCATGTGCAACGTGCGCCCCATCGAAGGTAGTTGGGGGCAGGTCGCGTCACAAGAAGCGTGCGGCACGCGGCGCGTCTGAACGCTCTACGGGCGCAGCACGACCTTGCCGAGGTTCGCCCGCGTCTCGATCACCTCGTGTGCCTTCGCCGCGTCGTCCAGCGCGAACTCGGCATGGACGGCGGGCTTCAGCACGCCCTCGGCGAAGAGCCGCCACAGCTCCTGGCGCCACTGCTCGTACAGGTCCGGCCGGCCGCGGGCGATCAGGGCCATCTGGAAGCCGATCACCGACTTGGCGCCCACCAGCAGGTCGTACGCCTGCAGGGTGCCGCCGCCCGAGCTGTAGGCGACCAGGCGGCCGTGCGGGGCCAGGGCGGCGACGGCGGGGGTGAGCAGTTCACCGCCGACGGCGTCCAGCACGCAGTCGAAGGGCTCGCCCCAGCTGGCGTCGTCATACTGAATACAGTCGTCCGCGCCGAGCGAGCGCACGAAGTCCGCCTTGCCCGGGCCGGACACGGCTCCCACCACCCGGCCCGCGCCCCGGACCCGCGCGAGCTGCACGGCGAGGTGACCGATCCCGCTCGCCGCCGCCGTGACGAGGACCGCTTCGCCGGGTGCCGGGCGCGCCGCCTCCAGCGCCCCGTACGCCACCAGGCCGCTGCGCACCAGCGCGATCGCGTCCACGGCGTCGGCGCCGTCCGGTATGGGGGAGGCCATGGCCTCGTGCAGCAGGGCGAAGTCGGCGTACCCGTGCCCGAAGCACATCCCCGTCACCCGGTCGCCCGGCCGGAAGCGGGTCACGTCCGCGCCGGCCGCCACCACCTCGCCGGCGATCTCTCCGCCGAGGGCGATCGGCTCGGCGGCCTCGGTGACCTTGCGGACCACGGGCAGGGTGACGCCGACCGCCGAGCAGCGCACCAGCAGCTCGCCGGGGCCGGGCTCGGGGACCGGGACCTCCTCGACGAACAGCGCGCCGCCGGTGGATTCATAGCGGACACGACGCATCGCACACACCTCCAGTACCGGGCGGGCCCGGCCGTCGTTCGTCGGACATACCCATGAATTCGTTGGGAGCCCCAACGATAGCCGAGATTCGTTGGGAGGTCCAATGATTGTCGGATAGGCTGTCCATATGGCCGAAGCACCCCTGCCCGCGATCCGCTCCCTGCCCAGCTGGCTCCTCGGCCGCGCCGCCGCCCGGGGGCGCGCTCTGGTCGCGGACGCGCTCGCGGCCGAGGGGCAGAAGATGTGGCACCACGTCGTCCTCTCCGCCGTCCGCGACCTCCAGCCCGTCGCCCAGGCCGACCTCGGCCGGAGCGTGGGCCTCGACCCCAAGGACCTGGTCGGCGTCCTCAACGACCTGCAGTCCGCCGGTCACGTCCTGCGCGCCCCCGACCCCGGGGACCGGCGCAAGAACGCCGTGACCCTCACCGACGACGGCGCCCGTCTCCTCGTGCGCTGCGAGCGGGCGGCGCGCGAGGCCAACGACGCACTCCTCGCCCCGCTGTCGGCCGCCGAACGCGATCAGTTCATGGGCCTGTTGATCCGGATTTCCGGCACGGACGGCTGACGGCGGCTAACGTTCCGTCATGACCGCAGCTCCCGTGCTCGATCCGCAGCGCACCGCCCTGATCCTCGTCGATCTGATGGAACGCATCGTCGCGCTGCCCCTGGAACCCCGCAAAGGCGCCGAAGTGCTGGCCACCGCCGAGGAGTTGGCGGGCGCCTTCCGCGCCGCAGCAGCGCCCGTCGTCCTCGTCCGGGTCGAACGCCCCTCGGTCGCCGAGCAGCCACCGGGCAGCACACTCGTGCCCGGCCTCGCCGCGGACGGCGACCTGGAGGTGGTCAAGCGGACCATCGGCGCCTTCCAGGGCACGGGCCTGGACGAGCGGCTGCGCGAACGCGGCGTCACCACCCTGGTGTTCGGCGGCATCGCCACCAACCTCGGCGTCGAGTCCACCGCCCGCGCCGCCGCCGACCTCGGCTACGACCTCGTCTTCGTCGAGGACGCCATGGCCGCCTTCACCGCGGCCGAGCACGAGGCCTCGGTGCGACTGGACTTCCCCCGGCTCGGCACGGTCGTGACCGCCGCCGACGTACACCTCGCCTCCGCCTGAACCAAGCCCCCGACACCCCTCGGCGGGGCCCGGTGGCGCAGGGGGCGCTCCCCGCCGGTCCGGGCCCCGCTGCCGTGCCGCGGGGAGGGCCTCAGCCCTGGGCGGCCGCCTCGTGCAGGGCGATGCGGTCCTCGCCCGCGTACACGTTCATCGAGCTGCCCCGCAGAAAACCCACCAGGGTCAGACCGGTCTCCGCGGCCAGATCCACCGCCAGCGACGACGGCGCCGACACGGCCGCCAGCACCGGGATGCCCGCCATCACCGCCTTCTGCGCCAGCTCGAACGAGGCCCGGCCGGAGACCAGCAGGACGGTCCGCGACAGCGGCAGCTCGCCGTTCTGCAGCGCCCGCCCGACCAGCTTGTCGACCGCGTTGTGCCGGCCGACGTCCTCCCGTATGTCCAGCAGCTCCCCGTCCTCGGTGAACAGGGCCGCCGCGTGCAGGCCCCCGGTCCGGTCGAACACCCGCTGGGCCGCCCGCAGCCGGTCGGGGAGGCTCGCCAGCAGCCGGGGGGTGACCCGGACCGGGGGAGTGTCGGCGATCGGGAAGCGCGCGGTCGTCCGTACGGCGTCCAGGCTGGCCTTGCCGCACAGACCGCACGAGGAGGACGTGTAGACGTTGCGCTCCAGGGTGAAGTCCGGGAGGGCGACGCCGGGCGCTGTCTTCACGTCGACCACGTTGTAGGTGTTCGAACCGTCCGCCGTCGCCCCCGCGCAGTAGACGATGTTCCGCAGATCGGACGCCGTGGCCAGGACGCCCTCGCTCACCAGGAACCCCGCCGCCAGCGCGAAGTCGTCGCCCGGGGTGCGCATCGTGATCGCGAGCGGCTTGCCGTTCAGCCGGATCTCCAGGGGTTCCTCGGCGACGAGTGTGTCCGGCCGGGTGGAGAGCGCCCCGTCGCGGATGCGGAGGACCTTGCGTCGTTCCGTGACTCGTCCCATGTCCTGATCAGCCCCGGTTCTGTACGTGCTGGTAGCCGAAACGGCCCTTGATGCAGAGATTGCCGTGGGTCACCGGGTTGTCGTGCGGAGAGGTGACCTTCACGATCTCATTGTCCTGCACGTGGAGCGTGAGGGTGCAGCCCACTCCGCAGTACGCGCACACCGTGGACGTCTCCGTCTGCCGGGACGCGTCCCAGGTGCCGGCCGCCCGCATGTCGAACTCCCGCCGCGGCGACAGCGCCCCGGTCGGGCACACCTCGACGCAGTTCCCGCAGTACACACAGGCCGAGCCGGTCAGCGGCGCGTCGTGCTCGACGGCGATCCGGGCATCGAAACCGCGCCCGGCGACCGAGATCGCGAACGTGTTCTGCCACTGGTCGCCGCAGGCGTCGACGCACTTCTAGCACAGGATGCACTTGTCGTAGTCCCGCACATACAGCTCGTTGTCGATCTTCGGTTCCTCGTTCAGCCGGGCCGCGTCAGGACCGAACCGGTCCGGCTTCGCCTCGTACTCCTTGATCCACTCGGCGGCTCTCGGCGTGGTCGACAGGTCGACCGACGACGCGAGCAGTTCCAGGACGATCTTCCGGCTGTGCCGGGCCCGCTCGGTGTCGGTGCGCACCTCCATCCCCGGCTCGGCCGTGCGCGAGCAGGCCGGCACGAGCGTCCGTGAGCCCGCGACCTCCACCACGCACACCCGGCAGGCGCTCTTCGGGCGCAGCGTGTCGCCCTGGCACAGCGTCGGGATGTCCTTCCCCGCCGCCCGGCAGGCGTCCAGGACGGTCGAACCCTCCGGGACCCGGGCCGGCTCGCCGTCGATCGTGAACTGCAGCAGCCGGCGCGGGATCCCGAGCGGTGTGACGGTCATGCGTACGCCCCCAGTCGGTCGATGGCGGATTCCACGGCGTTCCACGCGGCCTGCCCCAGGCCGCAGATCGAGGCGTCCCGCAGGGCCCGGCCGACCTCCCGCAGCAGGGCGATGTCGCCTGCGGCCGCGGCTCCGGTGCGCTCGGCGATCCGGCGCAGCGCCTCCTCCTGCCGGACGGTCCCGACCCGGCACGGCACGCACTGCCCGCAGGACTCCTGCCGGAAGAACTCGGCGATCCGCAGCAGCAGCCGGGGCAGCGGCACGCTGTCGTCGAAGGCCATCACCACCCCCGAGCCGAGCGTCGCGCCCGCCTCCCGCGTGCCCTCGAAGGTCAGCGGGATGTCCAGCTCGTCGGGCCGTACGAAGGAGCCCGCCGCACCGCCCAGCAGCACCGCCCGCAGTCCCTCCCGCACCCCGGCCAGCCGCAGCAGCTCACCGAGCGTCGCCCCGAACGGCAGCTCGTACACGCCGGGCCGGGCCACGCTGCCGGAGACGCAGAACAGCTTCGGCCCGGTGGAGCGCTCGGTGCCGATCGCCGCGTACGCCGGGGCGCCCCGCATCAGGATCGGCACCACGTTGACCAGCGTCTCCACGTTGTTCTCGACCGTGGGCTTGCCGAACAGGCCCTTCTCCACCGGAAACGGCGGCTTGGAGCGCGGCTCGCCCCGGTAGCCCTCGATCGAGTTGAACAGGGCGGTCTCCTCGCCGCAGATGTAGGCGCCGGCGCCCCGCCGGATCTCGATGTCGAAGGCGTAGCCCTGACCGAGGACGTCGTCGCCGAGGAAGCCACGCGCGCGTGCCTGGGTGATCGCGTGCTCCAGGCGGCGCAGGGCGCGCGGGTACTCGCCGCGCAGATACAGGTAGCCCCGGTCGGCGCCGGTCGCGTACGCCGCGATGGTCATCGCCTCGACCAGCGCGTACGGGTCGCCTTCCATGATCACCCGGTCCTTGAAGGTCCCGGGCTCGGATTCGTCCGCGTTGCACACCAGGTGGTGCGGATGGTCCGGCTGACAGGCCGCGGCCTGCCACTTGCGGCCGGTGGGGAAGGCGGCGCCGCCGCGTCCGAGCAGGCCCGAGTCGGTCACCTCGCGGATCACCCCGGCCGGGCCCAGCGCGAACGCCCGGCGCAGCGCCGTATAGCCGCCGTGCGCCCGGTAGTCGTCCAGCGACGACGGGTCCACCACGCCGACGCGCCCCAGCAGCACCAGGGACGCGTCCCCCGCCTGCGGCACCGCCGCCACGGCCGGCGGCTCCTCGGGCGCCGCGTCCGGCGCGCTCGCGGCACGCACCGCCTCCGTCACGGACGCCGGTGCCGCGACCGCCGTGCGCACCTGCTCGCCCGCCCGGATCGCGAGCGCGGCCGGGGCGCGTTCGCACAGCCCGAGGCACGGGCTGCGCTCGACGCTCACCCCGCTGCCGAGACGTTCCGTCACACCGGCGCACAGGGCGTCGGCCCCGGCCGCCGTACACGCCAGGTCGGTGCACACATGCAGCACGGTCGCGGGGCGCGGCCGCAGCGAGAACATGGCGTAGAAGGTGGCCACCCCATATGCCTCGGCCGGCGGCACGGTCAGCCGGCGGCACAGATGGCCGAGGCCGCCCTCGCTGATCCAGCCGACCCGGTCGTTGAGCGCGTGCAGCCCCGGCAGCAGCAGATCGCGCCGGTCACGGGCCGCCCGGCCGCCGCGCGCCCAGCGCAGGTCGGCATCGCTGCGCTCGGCGCCCTCCCAGGAGGACTCCGGCGGGCCCAACAGGGCGTCCACGGCAGCCCGTTCCTCATCCGTCGGCTTGCTGTCGCCGAAGTGCAGATCCACGCCCTCACCTCACATAGGTCACAGCCGGCAGCTTCTCGATGCGGATCGCCGACGCCTTGAACTCCGCCGTCCCCGCGATCGGGCAGTTCGCCTCGATCGTCAGCTGGTTGGTGTCCACCTCGTCGGGAAAATGCATGGTCATGAAGGCGAGGCCGGGCCGCAGCGCGGTGTCGATCCACACCGGCGCCACCACCGACCCGCGCCGCGAGGTGACCTGGACCTCCTCGCCGACCACGACCCCGTACCGCTCGGCGTCCTCCGGGCACAGCTCCAGGTACTCGCCGCGCCTGAGCGGGGAGGCGAAACCGCCGCTCTGCACACCGGTGTTGTACGAGTCCAGGCGCCGCCCGGTGGTCAGCCGGATGGGGTACTCCTCGTCGGTGAGGTCCACGGGCGGATCGTGCCGCACCAGTCCGAACGGCGCCGGCGCACCGCGCCTGTCCGGGTCGGGCTCCCACAACCGGCCGTGCAGATACGTCGGTTCGAGCCGGTCGGTGCGCGGGCAGGGCCACTGGATGCCCCGGTGCTCCTCCAGCCGCGCGTATGTCATCCCGTAGTGGTCCGGGGACACCGAGCGCAGCTCGTTCCAGACGGCCTCGGCGCCGGCGTACTTCCACTCGTGGCCGAGCCGGGCCGCCAGCGCGCAGATGATGTCGATGTCCTCGCGGGCCTCACCGGGCGGGGCGACCGCCCGCCGTACCCGCTGCACCCGGCGCTCGCTGTTGGTGGTCGTGCCGTCCGTCTCCGCCCAGCCGGCGGTCGCCGGCAGCACGACGTGCGCCAACTCGGCCGTACTGGTGCGGAAGATGTCCTGCACGACGAGGAAGTCCAGCTGGCTCAGCCGCCGTACGGCCTGTTCGCTGTCGGCCTCCGACTGCGCCGGGTTCTCCCCGACGCAGTACACGGCCCGCAGACCGCCGTCCTCCATGGCCTCGAACATCTCCGTCAGGTTCAGCCCGTGGTACGGCGGGATGACGGTGTCCCACGCCGACTCGAACCTCAGCCGGGCGTCCGCGTCGAGGATGTCCTGGAAGCCGGGCAGCCGGTTGGGGATGGCGCCCATGTCGCCGCCGCCCTGTACGTTGTTCTGCCCGCGCAGCGGCTGCAGCCCCGAGCCGTAGCGGCCGATGTGGCCGGTGAGCAGGGCCAGGTTGATCAGCGCACGGACGTTGTCGGTGCCGTTGTGGTGTTCGGTGATGCCGAGCGTCCAGCACAGCTGGGCCCGCTCGGCGCGGGCATACGCGTGCGCCAACTCCCTTATCGCGCCTGCCGGTACGCCGGTCACCTTCTCGGCGAGCGACAGCGTCCACGGCTCGACCAGCGCGCGGTACTCCTCGAAGCCGGTGGTCGCCCGCTCGATGAACGCCTCGTTGGCCAGCCCGGCCCGGACGATCTCACGGCCGATCGCGTGCGCCAGCGGGATGTCGGTGCCGACGTTCAGCCCGAGCCAGCTCTCCGCCCACTGGGCGGTGGACGTGCGCCGCGGGTCGACCGCGTACATCCGGGCGCCGCTCCGGATGCCCTTCAGCACGTGCTGGAAGAAGATCGGGTGCGCGAAGCGGGCGTTGGACCCCCACATCACGATGGTGTCGGTGTGCTCGATCTCCTCGTACGACGACGTGCCGCCGCCGGAGCCGAACACCGCCGACAGGCCCGCGACGCTCGGGGCGTGACAGGTCCGGTTGCAGGAGTCGACGTTGTGGGTGCCCATGACGACCCGGGCGAACTTCTGCGCCACGTAGTTCGTCTCGTTGGTGGCGCGGGCGCAGGAGAACATCCCGAACGCGCCCCGGTGGCGGGCGAGGCCCCGGGCCTCCCGGTCCAGCGCCTCCTCCCAGCTCGCCTCCCTCAGCGGCTCGTCGCGGGAGTCCCGGACCAGCGGGCGGGTCAGCCGGGTGTAGGTCTTCGGTCGCCGTTGCCTCATGCGGCGCTCCTCAGCGCGAGCAGGTCCGAGATGGCGTGCACGGTGCGCAGCGTGGGCACCTCGACGCCGGTGATCTCCGCGAGTTCGACCACGGCCGCGAGCAGCACGTCCAGTTCCAGCGGCTTGCCGCGTTCGAGGTCCTGGAGGGTGGAGGTGCGGTGGTCGCCGACGCGTTCCGCGCCCGCGAGCCTGCGCTCGACCGAGACGCCGACCGGGCAGCCCAGCGCCTCGGCGACGCACAGGGTCTCGCGCATCATCGTCTCGATGACCCGGCGGGTGCCGCCGTGCTGGCACATCTGCCGCATGGTGGCGCGGGACAGGGCGCTGATCGGGTTGAAGGAGATGTTCCCGAGCAGCTTGATCCAGATGTCGCCGCGCAGCTCCGGCTCCACCGGGCACTTCAGTCCGCCGGTCCGCATGGCCTCGCTCAGCTCCTTGCAGCGCGGCGAGACACTGCGGTCCGGCTCGCCGAGGGAGAACCGGGTGCCTTCCAAGTGCCGTACGACTCCGGGGTACTTCAGCTCCGCGGCCGCGTAGACGACACAGCCGATGGCCCGCTCCGGGGCGAGGACCCGGCTGACGGCGCCGGCCGGGTCGACGCTGTCGAGGCGGTGGCCGTCGTAGGGGCCGCCGTGCCGGTGGAAGTACCACCAGGGGATGCCGTTCTGTGCGGCCACCACCGCGGTGCGCTCGTGCAGCAGCGGTGCGATCAGCGGCCCGCACGCCGCGTACGCGTTGGCCTTCAGGCCGAGGAAGACGTAGTCCGCCGGACCGACCTCGCCGGGATCGTCGGTGCAGTGGGGGTGCGCGGTGAAGTCGCCGCGCGGGCTGAGTACGTGTACTCCGTGCTGCCTCATGGCCGCGAGATGCGGTCCACGGGCGATGAGATGCACCTCGGCGCCGGCGCGATGGAGCGCGGCACCGACGTAGGCGCCGATGGCACCGGCGCCGAGAACTGCCACTTTCACGGGGCACTCCTTCGGTTGAGGGATACCGCGGAGGTCGAAGACCGAATCCTGTCGACGAAATATTGTCTACAGTATGGAGTTGGGCGCGACAAGGGTTCGGACACCGGCCGTTCGGCGTCCGGGTCCCACCCCCTCGCATACGATCGAGCCGTTGTCTTCTCAACTACCTTGTGCGGACGTACCGTTCGGGTTCATGAGCAGCCCCCCTGTGGCACCCCCGGGCTGGAGCCGCTGGCTCGTTCCGCCCGCCGCCCTCTCCGTCCATCTGTCCATCGGGCAGGCCTATGCCTGGAGCGTGTTCAAGCCGCACCTGGAGTCCGCCCTCCACCTCGACGGCACCAAAAGCGCGCTGCCCTTCCAGCTCGCGATCGTGATGCTCGGCCTGTCGGCCGCGTTCGGCGGCACCCTCGTCGAACGCAACGGACCGCGCTGGGCCATGACCGTGGCCCTGGTCTGCTTCTCGTCGGGCTTCCTGATCGCCGCGCTCGGCGCCGGGACCAGGCAGTACTGGCTGATCGTCCTCGGCTACGGCTTCGTCGGCGGGATCGGCCTCGGCATCGGCTACATCTCGCCCGTTTCCACCCTGATCAAGTGGTTCCCGGACCGGCCCGGCATGGCCACCGGCATCGCCATCATGGGCTTCGGCGGCGGCGCGCTGATCGCCTCGCCCTGGTCCGCGCAGATGCTCACGTCCTTCGGCGGTGACAACGATGGCATCGCCCTCGCCTTCCTGGTGCACGGGCTGTCGTACGCCGTCTTCATGACCCTCGGCGTGCTGCTGGTCCGCGTGCCGCGCACCGAGGACCGCGGCAGCACGGCGCCGGACGCGCCGGGCCCCGCCTCGGGCGTGCAGGTGTCCGCGCGCAGCGCGGTGCGCACTCCGCAGTTCTGGTGCCTGTGGATCGTGCTCTGCATGAACGTGACCGCCGGTATCGGCATCCTGGAGAAGGCCGCCCCGATGATCACGGACTTCTTCGCCGGCAGCTCCGCCCCGGTGTCGGCATCCGCGGCCGCCGGATTCGTCGCCCTGCTGTCCGCCGCCAACATGGCGGGCCGCATCGGCTGGTCGTCCGCCTCGGACCTGGTCGGACGCAAGAACATCTACCGCCTCTACCTCGGTGCCGGCGCCCTGATGTACCTGCTCATCGCCCTGTTCGGCGACGCGTCCAAGCCGCTGTTCGTCGTCTGCGCCCTGGTGATCCTCTCCTTCTACGGCGGCGGCTTCGCCACGGTCCCGGCGTACCTGAAGGACCTGTTCGGCACCTACCAGGTGGGCGCGATCCACGGCCGGCTGCTCACCGCCTGGTCCACGGCCGGAGTGCTCGGACCGCTGATCGTCAACTGGATCGCCGACCACCAGACGGGCGCCGGCAAGCACGGCGCGGCCCTGTACACCCTGTCCTTCGGCATCATGATCGGCCTGCTCGTCGTCGGCTTCGTCGCCAACGAACTGGTCCGGCCCGTCCACGCCCGCCACCACATCCCCGCCCCGAGGGAGGCCGTCGATGCCGATGCGCAACGACAGCAGTCCGCCTGACCTCTCCCGCTCCCGGCTTCGCCCGAGCGGGGGGAGCCCCATGTGGCTCGTCGCCTTCGCCTGGGTCTGGGTGGGGGCGCCCTTCGGCTACGGGGTGTACGAGCTGGTGCAGAAGGCGACACAGCTGTTCAACGGGTGAGCCAAGAGGAAGGTCGGGCGTCCGAGGGTCTGCAAGAAGCCGACAACTCGGACGCCCGATTCCTGTGGCTTCACCTGCCGCCGTACCGGTGGGTCACTGATCAGACTGGTGGATCCCGCTACCCACGGCAACAAGGGGGATCCCGCCATGAACGGCTCGCGCATCGCCGCCATCGGTCACTATCAGCCCGCCCGGGTGCTCACCAACGAGGACCTGGCCGGCATGGTCGACACGAGCGACGAGTGGATCAGCAGCCGGGTCGGCATCCGGACCCGGCACATCGCCGGCCCGGACGAGCCGGTCGACGAGCTGGCCGCGCACGCCGCCGCCAAGGCCCTGGCCGGCGCCGGTCTGACCCCCGGCGACATCGACCTGGTCCTGGTCGCCACGTCCACGGCGATCGACCGCTCCCCGAACACCGCCGCCCGGGTCGCGGCCCGGCTCGGCATCCCGCGGCCGGCCGCGATGGACGTCAACGTGGTGTGCGCCGGGTTCACGCACGCGCTGGCCACCGCAGACCACACCGTCCGGGCCGGCGCCGCCACCCGGGCGCTGGTCATCGGCGCCGACAAGATGTCCGACGTCACCGACTGGAGCGACCGCACCACCTGCGTCCTCGTCGGCGACGGAGCCGGGGCCGCCGTCGTCGAGGCGTGCCCGGCGGGCGAGGAGCCGGGGATCGGACCGGTGCTGTGGGGGTCGGTGCCGGAGATGGGGCACGCCGTGCGGATCGAGGGCACCCCGCCGCGGTTCGCGCAGGAGGGACAGAGCGTCTACCGCTGGGCCACCACCCAGCTGCCGGCCATCGCGCGCAGCGCCTGCGACAAGGCGGGCGTGGCCCCCGAGGAGCTGGCCGGGGTCGTCCTGCACCAGGCCAACCTGCGCATCATCGAGCCGCTGGCCGAGAAGATCGGGGCCGTCAACGCGGTGGTCGCCCGCGATGTCACCGAATCGGGCAACACCTCGGCGGCCAGTGTCCCGATGGCCTTCTCCAAGCTGGTCGAGCAGGGAGCGCTCAACTCCGGCGACGCGGTGCTGCTGTTCGGCTTCGGCGGCAACCTGTCGTACGCGGGGCAGGTCGTACGCTGCCCTTGAGCGGTGTGCCGCCGGGGGGCGCCGTAGACTGCGGGCAATCTGCGCGCCGTGGACTGTAGACAAAAGACAATCGATACTGGGTGTCCAGCGTTCACGCGTCAGACCTGTCCAGGAGGGGGACCGCGATGTTGCCGACCGGACTGCCGCAGGGGGCGGTGCCCAGGCTCGAACGACCCGGCCCGCTGCGCGACCGCGTCTACGAGGCGCTGCTGGAACTCATCACCACCCGCGCGCTGCGGCCCGGCCAGCATCTGGTCGAGAGCGAGCTGGCCGGACACCTCGGGGTCTCCCGGCAGCCGGTGCGCGAGGCGCTGCAGCGGCTCAACACCGAGGGCTGGGTCGATCTCAGGCCCGCGCAGGGCGCGTTCGTGCACGAGCCCACCGAGGAGGAGGCCGACCAGCTGCTCACGGTCCGCACCCTGCTGGAGGCGGAGGCGGCCCGGCTGGCCGCCGCCCACGCCGGCGTTCCCGGGATCAGCGCGCTGGAGGAGCTGTGCGCCGAGGGCGAGAAGGCCGTCGCCGCCGACGACGTGGACCGCGCGGTCGCCCTCAACGCGGCCTTCCACGCCAAGGTCATGGAACTGGCGGGCAACGCGGTCCTCGCCGAACTGGCCGCCCAGGTGGACCGCCGGGTCCGCTGGTACTACACCCCGGTGGCCCGGCAGCGCGGCCGCCAGTCGTGGATCGAGCACCGGGAACTGATCACCGCGATCGCCCGGCGCGACGAAGAGCGGGCCGCCTTGCTGATGCGCAACCACACCGAACACACCCGCCGCTCCTACCACGAGCGCAACGGGTCCTGATCACACCGGCTCCTCGACCGGCCGGGCCGCCGCGCAGGACCGCGCCTCCACGGCCAGCATGCCCACCAACACGGCCACCAGCAGCAGGAGTTCGCCGTAGACGGGCATACGGACGCCGGCCGCAGCGGTGGCGAGGGCCAGCGGTGCGGCGGCCGCCCGGAAGCGGACCGGCCGCAGCCGCAGCGCCGCACGGAATGCGGCGTCGCCCGCGAGGAACAAGGCCACCCCGCCCGCGAGTGCCAGCGCCGGCCCCGGCCGCGGGTGTCCGGCCAGATGCCCGAGGGTCGTCTTGAGGCCGGCCGCGAGGTAGGCGATGCCGAGCAGCATCGGCAGGAAGGCGTAGTAGTACGCGTTCATCGCCAGCCGCCAGCGAGCCGCCGGCGGTGTCGCCCGGAACGCGGCCTCGGCCGCCTCCTCGTCCCGCACGAAGTACGTCCACCACAGTGCGACCGACAGCGCCAGGGCCAGGAACGCGCCGCCGAACAGGCCCGGAGTGAGGGGCAGATCGCCGATGCCGACACCGATGGAGATCACGGACTCGCCGAACGCGATGATCAGCAGCAGCCCGTGCCGCTCCACGAAGTGCGCCGGATCCAGGGCGCCCAGCTGCACCCGCAGCGCCTCCGCACCGCGGCCGCCGCCCTGCTCGGCCGCGCTCGCGCGGGGCAACCTCCATCCGCGGCCCGGCCCGTGCTCGGCCACCAGGGGCGTCACGAACTGCAGCGCGATCGCGAGCAGCCAGAAGCCGTCCGCCGAGAGTCCGTCGACCGTTCCGGCGGCGGTCACCGACAGGGCCGCCAGCGCGTTGGGGACGCCGTACCAGATGGAGTCCCGGCCGTGGCCGCGGGTGTACAGGGCCGTGTGCACGATCACCACGCCCAGGAAGCCGAGACCGAAGACCACGCCGGTGTCGACGAAGACGCGGGGGACGGCGAGGGCGCACACCAGGAACGCGCCCATGCCGAGCATCAGCAGCAGCCGCCGCGAAGGACGGTCGGGCGGCACCTGGTTGGTGAGGTAGGCGTAGGCGCCGTACATCCAGAACAGGACGACGAGGATCAGCGCCACCCGGCCGGCCGTGGCGAACGTCAGATCGTGCGCGAGCAGCACGGTGAGCTGGGTGAGCGTGAAGACGAAGACCAGGTCGAAGAAGAGTTCCAGGGTGGTGACCCGGCGCCCCGGCTCCTCGGCCGCCGTGTCCAACGGCGTGGCGTGCATGTGTGTTCCCCCTCCGGCGATCGGTGAGCAGATCGTAGAGGGGGAACACCGCGGGCCTGCTCAGGACGTCGGCTGCGTCCGGCCGTCCCAGCGGGGCCGGCGCAGCAGCAGCGCGATCGCCGCCGCCGCCATCGACACGCCGCCGGCCAGCGCGTAGGCGCCGTTGTAGCCCCAGGCGTGGACCACCAGGGAACCGAGGCCGCCGCCGAACAGGCCGCTGACCAGCTTGCCGCTGTAGACGAGGCCGTAGTTGGTGGCGTTGTAGTTCTCGCCGAAGTAGTCCGGGGTCAGTGCGGCGAACATCGGGTAGAAGGCGCCGCCGCCGAAACCGGAGAGGAAGGCGAAGAACAGGAACAGCCACTCGCTCCTGATGTCACCGGCCCAGATGACACCGAACTGGGCCAGGCCGAGAACGACGATGACGAAGACCAGGGCCGGCTTGCGGCCCCACCGGTCCGACAGCCAGCCGACCGCGGCCCGTCCGACGCCGTTGATGACGGCCATCACACCCATCGACGAGGCCGCGACCAGCGGGCCGAAGCCGACCTTCTTGGCGAAGTCGACCTGGAAGGAGATCCCGAAGATCGATACCCCGGCGGTCATCACCACGGTGATCCACATCAGCGGCAGCATGCCGGTCCGGATGGCTTCCATGGGCGTGAACTGCCGTACCGCGGGCGGGTTCTTGGCCAGGCTCGCCGCGCTCCTGCCGGTCCCGGAGTACGACAGCGGGTCGATGTCGGCCGGCCACCAGTTCTTCGGCGGGTCCTTGAAGAAGAACGCGCACACCGCGACCACGATCAGCACGTACACGCCGATCAGGTCCAGCACCTCGTCGTAATTGCCGGTGTCGAAGGCGTAGTTGAAGATGAAGATGAAGGGCAGGGAGCCGTAGGCGAAGCCGCCGTTGACGAAGCCGGTCTTCGCGCCGCGCCGCTCGGGGAACCACTTGCCGACCATGTTGATGCAGGTCGCGTAGATCAGCCCGGAGCCCGCACCGCCGACGAGACCGAAGCCGACAATGGCGAGGATCACATGGTCGAGGTGGGACAGGGCCAGGAAGCCGAGCAGGCACATCGCGGCGCCGAGGAACATCGCGCGGCGTGCCGGGAGGATGCCCTTCTCGCGCAGCCAGCCCGCCGGGAAGGCGATACCGGCCTGGAAGAACACCCAGACGCTGAGGATCCAGAAGGTGTTGCTCTGGGTCCAGCCGTGCGCGTCGGACAGGGTGTCCTCGGCGGAGCCGTAGGCGTACTCGGAGACGCTGATGGCCATCATCGAGATCCATGGCAGGTACACCATGAGCTTGCGCGAGTGGCCGAGGATGTCGCGGTCCGTCTCACCGATGCGGTAGACCCGCCCCCGGGGGTCGGTGACTTCACGGTAGGAGCGGTTCGCCGAGCCGGGATCGGCCGGCGTCTTCCGTGTTGTGGGATCAGCCGTCATGTCAGGCCACTCCTCGCCGAGGGGGTGCGGATTGGGAACGATGCGCCGGACGCTGGGCCTGCCCGGCGCGCGGAGGAACAGCGCCACCACGGCGCAGAGGAGCCCGGTGCAGCCCGCCAGGAGGAGCGCGGAGTGCGGGTGCCGGGCGGCGTGGGCGGCGGCACGCGTACCGGCGCCGACGGCGAGCGGCAGCAGCCAGGCGCCGGTGAGCAGTCCGTGGACGCTCGGGCTGTGGTTCTCCCCGAAGTGGTCGGCGGCCAGCGCGGTGACCAGCGCCAGGACCGCCACGCCGGCGGCCGCGGTGGCGGCGGCACAGCCCAGCAGCAGCGCACCGCTCGCCGTCCGGGCCGCGAGCGGCACCCCGAACTGCGCCGCCGCCAGCAGCAGACAGGCCGTGACCAGGGCGGTACGCCGCCCCGAGCGGTCCGACAGCGCGCCGGCCACGGCCGCCGCGGCACCGCCCGCGACGGTCACGGACCACACCGCCTCGGGGGAGAGGCCCAGCTGCCGGCCGTAGCGTGCCTGCAGGACGATGCCGAGCACGGTGGCGCCGGCCGCGCCGAGCAGACAGAGCCCCGTCAGCCACAACGCCGGGCAGCGGACCGCCTCGTGGAGGGGGCGGTGGCGTACGGCGGGCGGGTTCTTCTCGCGTGCGCGCCGGGCGACGGGGCCGGCCGGCAGGGACAGCGGGTCGGGACGCGGCGGCCACCAGTTCCGCGGCGGATCCCAAAAGAGGCGGCCGACGCCGGCCACGGTCAGGGCCACCGCGCTGCCCGTGACCGCGAGCAGGCCCCGCGGGTCGGCGCCTCGCACCGAGGGCAGGAGAAACGGTACGGCCCCGAGGGCGAGCCCGCTCGCCACCACTCCCGTGGGCCCGCCCCGGCGCTCCGGCCACCAGCGGCCCGGCAGCGTCAGGCAGGTGGTGTGCACCAGCCCGGCCCCGGCCCCGGCGCAGACGGCGAACGCCAGCCGGGCGGCGGCGAGTTCCGGAGCGGCGGCGAGCGTCAGATACCCGGCCAGGGTGCCGAGCGCCCCGGTCGTCATGGCCGCGCGGGCGGAGAATCGGCCGCTCTCCCGCAGCCGCCCGGCCGGGACGGCGACGGCCGCCTGGGACAACACCCACAGGCCGGTCGGCCAGGACAGGTCCCCGCCCCACCGATGAGCTGCACGGAGACCGTCCTGCGCCGCGACGAACGCGTACGCGGCACCACTGATGCCCGCCAGGCCCGCCCAGGGCAGGACGACCATCCAGATCCGGCCACGGCCCAGCAGATCGACGTCGCTCTCGCCGACCCGGTACACGCGGCCCCTTCGGTCCCTCACCTCCCTGCACAGCACGGAGGCGGGGGAATCGATCGTTTCCATCTCGCGACTCGCACCCCTTGCGTCGAAAGTTCTGGCCAGCGCCCCCTGTCCCATGCCTTTCGTGCTCGCCCGGGTCCCGGGGCCGTCCGACGCGCACCGCGGCCCGGCCCCGTGTCACTCACCTCATGAACCACCCCCCAGCAGCCCCGCCGCCCGCGCCCACCGGTACTTCGCGCCCAGCGCGGCAACCGGTTTCTCCGTCGTGTACGGGTACGCCACGACCCCCCGCTCGAACAGGTACTGACAGGCCTCCTCGACCTCGACGTCCCCCGCGAGCGAGGCCACGACCGGCTTCTCGACGCCCCGCTCGCGGAACTCCGCGACGACGCGCGCCGTCAGCTCCGCGAACACCATCGGCGGGGTGACGACGGTGTGCCAGTAGCCGAGGACGAGCGCGTGGATCCGCGGATCCTCCAGCCCCAGCCGGATCGTCGCCTCGTACGTCGACGGCGGCTCGCCCCCGGTGATGTCGACCGGGTTGCCGGCCGCGCCGAACGGCGGGATGAACCGGCGGAACGCCTCGTCCAGGTCGGGCGGGATCTCCATCAGGGACAGCCCGTTGTCGGTCACCGCGTCCGACAGCAGCACCCCACTGCCGCCCGCCCCGGTGATGATCACGACGTTGTCGCCCCGGGGCGCGGGCAGCACGGGCAGCGCACGGGCGTACTCCAGCATGTCGTTGAGCCCCGGCGCCCGGATGACCCCCGCCTGCCGGAGGATGTCTTCGTACACCGCGTCGTCGCCCGCCAGCGCCCCGGTGTGCGAGCCCGCCGCCTTCGCGCCCGCCGCCGTACGGCCCGCCTTCAGCACCACCACCGGCTTCTTCGGCACCGTCGCGCGGGCCGCCGCCACGAACGCCCGCCCGTCCTTGAGGTCTTCGAGATGCATGGCGATGCACTCGGTGTGCGGGTCCTCACCGAACCAGGTCAGCAGATCGTCCTCGTCCAGGTCCGACTTGTTGCCGAGGCCGACGATCGCCGACACACCCGTCTTCGTGGTACGGGCGAAGCCGAGGATCGCCATGCCGATACCGCCGGACTGCGAGGTCAGCGCCACACCCCCCTTGACGTCGTACGGCGTGCAGAACGTGGCGCACAGGTCGTGCCAGGTGGAGTAGTAGCCGTAGATGTTCGGGCCGAGCAGCCGGATGCCGTGCCGCTCGGCGATCCGCACGATCTCCTCCTGGAGTTCGTGCTCGCCGGTCTCGGCGAAACCGGACGGGATGAGGACGGCGTTCGGGATCTTCTTGCGGCCCACCTCCTCCAGGGCCGCGGCCACGAACCTGGCGGGGATGGCGAAGACCGCCACATCCACCTCACCGGGCACGTCCGTGACACTCTTGTACGCCTTGCGGCCCAGAATGTCATCGGCCCTGGGGTTCACCGGATGGATCTCCCCGGAGAAACCGCCGTCGACGAGATTGCGCATGACCGAATTGCCGATCTTGCCCGGCTCGTTGGACGCGCCGATCACGGCGACGGAGGACGGCTGCATCAGCCGGCGCATGGACGCGAGGATGTCCTGGCGTGCATACGACTTCCTCCGTGCCGGCTGCCGCTCGGCGAGGATCACCCGGATGTCGGCGGCCGTCGCCCCGTCGGGCGTCGCGATCACCGGATTGAGGTCCACCTCGGCGATCTCCGGGAAGTCCGCGACCAGTTGGGAGACCCGCCGGACCTGTTCGGCGAGGGCCCACCGGTCCACGCCCTCCTGCCCGCGCACCCCCCGCAGGATCTCCGCCGCCCGGATGGAGTCCAGCATCGACAGCGCCTCGTCGGCGGTGACCGGCGCCAGCCGGAACGTCACGTCCTTCACCACCTCGACCAGCACACCGCCGAGGCCGAGCGCCACCACCTTCCCGAACGTCGGGTCGGTGACCGCGCCGACGATGACCTCCTGCCCCTTCGGCAGCAACTCCTGCACCTGCACGCCCTCGATACGGGCCTCGGCGTCGTAGGCGCGCGCGTTCTCGATGATCCGGCGGAACGCGGCCCGTACCTCCGCCGCGCCCTCGACGCCCACCACGACCCCGCCGGCGTCGGTCTTGTGCAGGATGTCCGGTGAGACGATCTTCATGACCACCGGCTTGCCGAAGCGTGCCGCGGCGGCCACCGCCTCGTCCACGTCCGTCGCCAGTGCCTCGCCCGGTACGGCGATCCCGTACGCGTCGGCGATCACCTTGCCCTCGGGCGCGGTGAGCGCGATACGTCCTTCCGACCGCACGGAGTCGAGGAGTTCGCGTACTCGCAGCTCCCGGTCCTCTGCCGCCACGTCAGATCACTCCGTTCGACTTGAGCAGGCGCAACTCCTCGTCACCGAGGCCGAGTTCGCCGACGTACACCTCTTCGTTGTGCTCGCCGAGCAGCGGTGAGCGCTCGACGGTGACGGGGGAGTCGGAGAGCTTGATCGGGCTGCCGACGGTGACGAACTCGCCGCGTTCGGGGTGCGGAACGCGTACCACCATCTCGTTGGCGGCCAGTGAGGGATCCTCGATGATCTCCTTGGTGGACAGGATCGGCCCGCACGGGATGTCGTGCGCGTTCAGCTTCTCCAGCACCTCCCACTTCGGGAGGCCGGCCGACCACTCCTCGATCAGCTGGAACATCTTGCTCAGCTTCGGCAGCCGTGCCTCGGGGGTGGCCCACTCGGGGTCGTCGGCCAGCTCGGGCCGGCCGACCAGCTCGGTGAGCGGCCGCCAGCCGACTGGCTGGACGATGACATACACGTAGTCGTTGGGGCCGCCGGGCGCGCACCGGACCGCCCAGCCGGGCTGACCGCCGCCGGAGGCGTTGCCCGAGCGGGGCACCTCGACGCCGAAGTCGTCGTTCGGGTACTCCGCCAGCGGCCCGTGCGCCAGGCGCTGCTGGTCGCGCAGCTTGACCCGGCACAGGTTGAGCACGGCATGCTGCATGGCCACGTTGACCCGCTGACCGCGCCCGGTGCGCTCCCGCTGGAAGAGCGCCGCCAGGATCCCGGCTACGGTATGCACTCCGGTGCCGGAGTCGCCGATCTGCGCGCCGGTCGCCAGCGGCGGCCCGTCCTCGAAACCCGTGGTCGCCATCGAGCCACCCATGGCCTGCGCGACCACCTCGTACGCCTTGAAGCCGGTGTACGGCCCCTCGCCGAAGCCCTTGATGGAGGCGTATACGATCCTCGGGTTGATCTCCTTGATCCGCTCCCAGGTGAACCCCATCCGGTCCACCGCTCCGGGCCCGAAGTTCTCGACCAACACGTCCGAGCGGCGGATCAGCTCGGTGAGGAGCTCCTTGCCGCGCTCGGTCTTGGTGTTGAGGGTGATGCTGCGCTTGTTGCAGTTGAGCATCGTGAAGTACAGGGAGTCCACGTCGGGCAGGTCGCGCAGCTGCCTGCGGGTGATGTCACCGGTGGTTGCCTCGAGCTTGACGACGTCGGCGCCGAGCCAGGCCAGCAGCTGGGTGGCGGAGGGCCCGGACTGGACGTGGGTCATGTCGAGGACGCGAATGCCCTCAAGTGCCCTGTCGGTCATGGGTGTTCACCTCACTTGTACATGGTCTGGTTCATGGTTCCGGGGGCGTAGGCGTCCGGGTCGACCCAGACGTTGACCAGCGACGGCTTGCCCGACTCGCGGGCCCTGCGCAGGGCGGGGCCGATGTCGGCGGGGTCGCGGACCTCCTCGCCGTAACCGCCCAGCATCTGGGCGAACTCGTCGTAGTGGACGTCCCCGAGGGTGTTGCCGACCCGTTCGCGTTCCTTGCCGTACTTGGCGGCCTGGCCGTAACGGATCTGGTTCATCGAGGAGTTGTTGCCGACGATGCCGACGAAGGGCAGGCCGTAGCGGACCAGGGTCTCGAAGTCCCAGCCGGTCAGGGAGAACGCGCCGTCCCCGAACAGGGCGACGACCTCCTTGTCAGGGCGGGCCTGCTTGGCGGCCAGCACGAACGGCACACCGACGCCGAGGGTGCCCAGCGGGCCGGGGTCCATCCAGTGCCCGGGCGACTTGGGCTGGACCACCTGACCGGAGAAGGTGACGATGTCACCGCCGTCACCGATGTAGATCGAGTCCTCGGTGAGGAAGTCGTTGATCTCGCTGACCAGCCGGTAGGGGTGGATGGGGCAGGCGTCGGACCTCAGCTGCGGCAGGCGCTTGTCGATCGCGGCCTGCTCGGCGGCGCGCAGTTCGTCCAGCCACTCCTTCCGCCGGGACGCACCCCCGTCGACCCGTCCGGAGGCGGCCTCGGTCACCGACTTCAGGACGAGCCCCGCATCCCCGACGATGCCGAGGCCGATATCCCTGTTCTTGCCGACCGTGCGGTAGTCCAGGTCGATCTGGACGACCGTCGCCTGCGGCGACAGGCGCTTGCCGTAGCCCATGCGGAAGTCGAACGGCGTGCCTACGATCACGATCACGTCGGCGTTCGAGAACGCGTACCGGCGCGAGAGCTGGAAGTGATGCGGGTCGCCGGGCGGGAGCGTGCCGCGTCCGGCGCCGTTCATGTACGCGGGGATGCCGAGGGCGCGCACCAGCTCGACGGCGGCCTCGGTGCCCCGGGTCGTCCACACCTGGCTGCCCAGCAGGATCGCCGGCTTTTCGGCGTGGACCAGCAGGTCGGCGAGGGTCTCGACCGCCTCGGGGTCGCCGGCCGAGCGGGTCGAGGCGCGGTAGGCGCCCGCCTTCGGAATGCGCGCCTTCTCCGCCGGGACCTTGGCGTCCAGGACATCGCGCGGGATCTCCAGGAAGGAGGGGCCGGGCGCGCCGTGGTAGCACTCGCGGAACGCCATCGACACCATGTCCGCGGCGCGGGCGGTGTCCGGCACCGTCGCCGCGAACTTGGTGATCGGCGTCATCAGGTCGACGTGCGGCAGGTCCTGCAGGGACCCCATCTTGTGCTGGGCGAGCGCGCCCTGGCCGCCGATCAGCAGCATCGGGGACTCCGCCCGGAAGGCGTTGGCGACCCCGGTGACGGCATCGGTCGTGCCGGGACCGGCGGTGACCACCGCGCAGCCCGGCCTGCCGGTGATCCGGGCGTAGCCGTCGGCGGCGTGCGCGGCGACCTGCTCGTGGCGTACGTCGACGACTTCTATGCCCTCGTCGACGCAACCGTCGTAGATGTCGATGATGTGGCCACCGCACAACGTGTAGATGCGCTCGACCCCCTCGGCCTTCAGCGCCTTGGCGACGAGATGACCACCGGAGATCACGTCCTGGGTGTCGTCGGGCATGGCGAACTCCTGTCCCTTTCGTAGGGGTTGGGCTGCTCGCATTTGTCCTGTATGCGTCCTACGGTACGCTCTTCACGGCAGATTGCATACAGTCGACGAATACTGTATGAAGCTTGTTATCCCGCATCCCGGTGGACGGTGTCCAGAGGGCGTACATACTTTTCGGTCATCGAAATCCGGCCACTCTCCGTCACCGGGGCTGACTCCGCGGTGATTCACCGGCCTACGCGCGGGTGTCGCGCCATCGCGACGATCCGGCAGACAGGAGCCGCACATGGACCTGTACGAACACCAGGCACGGCACCTCTTCGAGGAGCACGGCATCCCCGTGCCGCGGGCCGAGGTCACCGACTCGCCCGGTGGGGCCCGTGCGATCGCCCGCCGGCTCGGCGGTCGGGTCGTGGTCAAGGCCCAGGTGAGGACGGGTGGGCGCGGCAAGGCGGGCGGAATAGGGTTCGCCGCCGATCCGGCCGCCGCCGAACTGACCGCGCGCCGGATACTGGGCATGGACATCAAGGGCCACCGGGTCGGCGCGGTGACGCTCGCCGAACCGGTCGACGTGGCCGAGGAGTTCTACGTCTCCTACGTCCTCGACCGCACGACGGGCGGCTTCGTCGCCATCGCCTCCGCACAGGGCGGCATGGAGATCGAGGAGGTGGCCGCGACCCGGCCGGAGGCCGTGGCCCGGATCCCCGTCGACCGGGCCGAGGGCGTCAGCTCCGCCAAGGCGGCGAAGATCGCCCACGCGGCCTGGCTGCCGCCGCAGACCGCCGACGTCCTCGTCCGGCTCTGGCAGGTGCTGGTCCGCGAGGACGCCCTGCTGGTCGAGGTCAACCCGCTGGTGCGCACCGCCCGAGGACGGATACTCGCCCTCGACGGCAAGGTCACCGTGGACGACAACGCCCGCTTCCGGCAGGCCCGTTGGGGCGGATGGGACGCGGAGCACCAGGACCCGCTGGAGGCGGCCGCCGCCGACCGCGGCCTCACCTGCGTCCGGCTCGACGGCGAGGTCGGGGTCATCGGCAACGGCGCGGGGCTGGTCATGTCGACCCTGGACGTCGTCGCCGGCTGCGGCGCCCGCCCCGCGACCTTCCTCGACATCGGCGGCGGGGCCTCCGCGCGGGTGATGGCCGACGGGCTGTCGGTGGTCCTCGGCGACCCGGCCGTGAAGTCCGTCCTCGTCAACGTCTTCGGCGGGATCACCGCCTGCGACGCGGTCGCCGAGGGGATCGTGGCGGCCGTGGACACCGTCCGGCCGACCAAGCCGCTCGTCGTCCGCCTCGACGGCAACAACGCCGCGCGCGGACGCGCCGTCCTCGGCGAACGCGCCCATCCGCTCGCCGAACAGGCCACCACCATGGACGCCGCCGCCCGCCGGGCCGCCGAACTCGCCCACACCGCCTGAGGAGCCGGGACATGGCCATCCACCTCACCAAGGAGAGCAGAGTCCTCGTCCAGGGCATGACCGGGGGCCAGGGCATGCGGCACACCCGGCGCATGCTCGCGGCCGGCACGAACGTCGTCGGCGGGGTCAACCCGCGCAAGGCCGGGCAGACCGTCGACTTCGACGGGCAGGCCGTACCCGTCTTCGGGTCGGTCGCCGACGGCATACGGTCGACCGGCGCCGATGTCACGGTCGTCTTCGTCCCGCCCGCCTTCGCCAAGGACGCCGTCGCCGAGGCCGCCGACGCCCGGATCCCCCTCGCCATCGTCATCACCGAGGGCATTCCGGTCCACGACACCGTCGCCTTCACCGCGCACGCCCGGCGCACCGGCACACGGATCATCGGCCCCAACTGCCCCGGCCTGATCACCCCCGGCCAGTCCAACGCGGGAATCATCCCCGCCGACATCACCAAGCCCGGACCCGTCGGCCTGGTCTCCAAGTCGGGCACGCTGACGTACCAACTCATGTACGAACTCCGCGACATCGGCTTCTCCACCTGCGTCGGCATCGGCTGCGACCCGGTGGTCGGCACCAGCCACATCGACTGCCTGGCCGCCTTCCAGGACGACCCCGACACCGAACTCGTCGTCCTCATCGGGGAGATCGGTGGCGACGCGGAGGAGCGAGCCGCCGCCTACATCCGCGACCACGTCACCAAGCCGGTCGTCGGCTACATCGCCGGGTTCACCGCTCCCGAGGGCCGGACCATGGGCCACGCCGGCGCGATCGTCTCCGGCTCGACCGGCACCGCCCGCGCCAAGCAGGAGGCCCTGGAGGCGGCCGGAGTCCGGGTCGGCCGCACCCCGACGGAGACGGCCGGCCTGGTCGCGGAGACCCTGGGCGCCCGCTGACACCGCCTGCTTCGCGCACCCGAAGACGGCGGCCTCACCCCACCTCGTCCCAGCTCACCCCACCCCCACCCGACCTCACCCCGCCCCGACCGTGCACCGAGAGCGGAGCTGACCCATGCCACCCACCCTCACCCCGAGTCCGCCGCCCCCGACCGCTGCGCTGCTCAAACCCGGCACGGCCTACGCCGACGCCTGGCAGCGCTGTCTTGCCACCGCGCCGGAGGCCTTCCGGGACGAGCGTGTCCTCAATCTCTGGGGCGCCGTCTGGCATGCCGACGGGCGCACACTCCCCGCGACCACTCCGGTGGACGGCAGCCCGATCGCCGGTGCCCCACGCCTCGACGGCGTCACCGCCCAGCAGGCCGTACGCGCCGCGCTCGACCAGCACCGCGCCTGGCGGCACAGCCCGCTGCCCGAGCGGCGGGCGCGGATCGCCGCCGCCCTGGACGCGCTCACCGCGCACCGGGATCTGCTCGCCCTGCTGCTCGTCTGGGAGATCGGCAAGCCCTGGCGGCTCGCCGCGGCGGACGTGGACCGGGCGATCGACGGCGTGCGCTGGTACGTCGAGGGCATCGAGCCCATGCTCGCCGGCCGGACCCCGCTGGACGGGCCCGTCTCCAACATCGCCAGCTGGAACTATCCGATGAGCGTGCTGGTGCACGCCGCCCTGGTACAGGCCCTGGCGGGCAACGCCGTGATCGCCAAGACCCCGACCGACGGTGGTGTGGCGTGCCTCACCCTCGCCATGGCACTGGCCGCCCGCGAGGGGGTGCCCGTCACCCTGGTCGGCGGCAGCGGCCGCGAGCTGAACCAGGCGCTGGTGCGGGCGCCGGAGATCGGCTGTGTGTCCTTCGTCGGCGGCCGCGACACCGGTGCCGACGTCGCCACCGCCGTGGCCGGCCTCGGCAAACGGCACATCCTGGAACAGGAGGGGCTCAACACCTGGGGCGTCTGGGACTTCTCCGGCTGGGAACAGCTCACCGCCGTGATCCCCAAGCTCTTCGACTACGGAAAACAGCGCTGCACCGCTTACCCGCTCTTCGTCGTCCAGCGCTCCCTGTTCGACGCGTTTCTCACGGCGTACCTGCCCGCGGTCCGCTCGGTCCGCGTCGGCCACCCCCTCGCGGTGGCGGACCCCGCAGACCCGCTTCCCGAGCTGGACTTCGGGCCCCTGATCAACGCGGCGAAGGCCGAGGAACTCACCGACCAGGTGGCGGAGGCCGTCGACCGGGGCGCCGTACCGCTGTACCGCGGCCGCGCCGACGACGCGCGGTTCCTGCCGGGCCAGGACGCCTCCGCATACGTCCACCCCGTCACCCTTCTCAATCCGCCGCCGTCGTCCCCGCTGCACCACGCCGAACCCTTCGGCCCCGTCGACACGATCGTCCTGGTCGACACCGAGGCCGAGCTGCTGGCCGCCATGAACGCGTCCAACGGCGCGCTGGTCGCCGCGCTCGCCACGGACGACCGGGCCACCTACGACCGGCTCGCCCCGCAGATCCGCGCCTTCAAGACCGGGCACGGCGTCCCACGCTCCCGCGGCGACCGCGCCGAACTGTTCGGCGGCTTTGGCCACGCCTGGCAGGGCGCCTTCGTCGGCGGTCACCTTCTGGTGCGCGCCGTGACCCAGGGGCCGACGGGGAGCGACTCCCCGGTAACTTCCCGGAGTACCAGCTCATGCCCTGATTCTCACGGTGTGTACACAGAATCTCGCATACTGCATACCTTCCCCTCATCCTGGCGGCCCGGCTCCTCCGGGCCGCCGCCCACGGCGGATACGCAGGTGAAACGCACTCCGAAACCTTGGTATTGTTGTCCATGTCGCCGCGGGGAACACCCCGGGCAAGGCGGCAGACACCTAGTCCGGGTGGCGGAATGGCAGACGCGCTAGCTTGAGGTGCTAGTGCCCTTTATCGGGCGTGGGGGTTCAAGTCCCCCCTCGGACACCAGCTGAGACCCCTGTTCATCAGGGGTTTTCTGCTTTTCTGGGCAGTGGCGTGACCAACCACGTGACCAACGGCCCAGAGAGTTACCTGGTCAGACCAGGGATGACAGGCCGAGTCGGCCCGCACCGGAGGCGGCGAGCTTCCGCGCTCCGTCCTTACGTGAGTGCCCGTACCGGGCCATCGTGTAGCCCGGCGAGTGGTGCCGGACGTTTGCCGAGACCTCTACGGGGTTCTCCCCGGCCTCCAGGTCGTTCGTGACCTTGCTATGCCTCCAGTCATGGATTCGGAAGTCCCCCGGCAGGTGCAGGCGCGTCCGGAGCGTGCGCCACCGGGCAGAGACCTTCTCGGGGTCCTGGGGCCCACCTGCCTCCCCTCGGTAGAGCTTGAAGCCGTCCCGGGCGAACACCAGGTCATGATCAACCCACGCGGGCCCGAGCCGCGTCCGCTCGGCGTCCTGGCGTTGCTTCTGCCACTTGAGAACGTTCATCACGGACTGATCCACGTAGATCCGAGCGTTGGCGTCACCGTCCTTGGTCAGCTTCCGAAGCCGATAGGCATTGCCCTCCTCGACTACCACCCAGCCCAGTTCGATCGACCCCTCGTCCCAGTGGACGAGTGACCACTTCATGCCCAGGGCCTCACTGCGCCGAACCCCGGTCGCGGCATAGACGGTCCACAGTGGGGCGTCCCGGAGGCAGTGGTGAGTCAGGCCGCCGTCGCAGGCTCGGTTCTCGCACGGCTCCCACACCGACCCCAGGAAGCGGGAAGTCTGCCCGTCGTCCACGGTGGGGAAGTCGCGTTCCTGCTTGCGGATCTCTCGGGCGGTTGGAGGGTGCGCGGTGGCCGCCGGGTTGGCGGGTATCAGCTTGGGCACAGCAGCGCCGAGGGCACCCGACAGGATGTTGTGCACGTGCCGGACAGTCTTGGCCCCGAGGGGCTTGCCCTTGTTCGTCGGACACGGGACGGATTCCAGCAGCCGATACAGGTCGTCAAGCGTGTCGTCCGTGACCTCGCATAGCTTCACGCCGCCGATGTGCGGCTTGATGTGCAGACGGATCTTCGTCTCGTACCCGGCCACGGTTGTTCCCTCCTTCCTGTGATTACTCAGCCACTTGTCGAGCCAGTCACCCAGCTTCATGTCCGAGCGGGCCGCGACCTTCCCGGCCTCGTGGTCGTTGTGCCACTGCCGTAGCGCCTTCTCCGCCTCGGTCTTGGTCTTGTACTCCCGGCCTATCCAGTAGCGCTCCTGCTTCCCGCTCGCCTTGTTGAAGTGCAGGGGCGTGCGCACACCCCAGGTGTTCGGCCGGCCCTTGCGCGGGATCTCCACCGGAGTTCCCCCGAGCCCGTTACCGCGCTTTGCCACGTGGGTTAGTCGCCTTCCTTGCCGGTGTCGATAAGGCCGCGCTTGCGGAGCTGCGCGAGCCGAGTGGATACGGAGGACTGCGCCATGCCTGTGTGGTCCATCAGCACCTTGACCGGGGAGGTCTTGCTGATGCGCTGCACGAGCGTCCAGGCAGCTGCCCACAGGGCGTAGTCGTCGTCCGTGCGGCAGCGTTGCGGCAGGTCGCTGAGCGGCACGCCGAGTACCTCCTCGCTGACCTTCTGGAGCCGGATGCGGCCCATGATCGTGCGCGCCTGCGCCTTGATCTCCCGGAGAGGGAAGGAACGCAGGGCGTCCACGGGCACGCCACCGTCCGGCGCGTCACTGGGTGGCCCGCCCAAGGTCACCATGACTTCCGAGGGCCCCTCGTAGTGCGCCCATAGCGGGCAGGTGGCCCGCAGGAGCCACGGCCCACGCCGCTCCTCCCAGACGAGTGTCTGGGGGACGCCTTCGTCGTCGTGGTCGAGCCGCCATCCGGGCGGCAGGTCTGTGTTGTCCATACCGGCAACGTATCACGATGTGAATTGACAGATCGCATCGACATGCGAGTAACCTCGGGCCCTGCCAGACAGGGCCGGAGGAGGAAGATGCGCACGAAGTTGATGACCGTGGACGAGGTGGCCGACTACCTGAACGTCCCTGAGTCCTGGGTGTACGGGAACTGGAAGCGCAAGGAGATCCCGTTCCGGAAGGTGGGGCAGTCCCTTCGATGCCGCCCCAATGATCTTGAGAAGTGGCTCGACAAGCAGAACTGAACAGCAAGACCAACTACGCCCCCGAGGCAGCCGGGGGCTTTCTTATTTTCTGAGAGGACTGTGTGAGCACACCCCGCGAGGACTACGTGAACGAGATCATCCCGCCGTCCGACGACAGGAAACGGGATCGGCTGGAGCGGAAGGCGGACGCCCTCCTAGAGGCGGCTGGCGACCACGTGGCGGATGGCTGGCCAGGCTCGTGGCCGCGACAGGAGGAGACGGAGTTCGACCGAATAGCGGCGGCGCACGCCGGAATGGTCCCGTTGGCGGCAGTGTCGCTCATAGCATCACTGCCCTCCTTTGCCCCAGAGGAAGGCGGCCACGCGATACGAGATTTGATGCAGGAGCGTCCGGGAGTTGGAGAGCCTGACCCCCTTTCAGAGATCCTTGAGGCCACTGCGGACGCGACCCCCTACGGATCAGGCTTCGCTTTGGAGCGTCGCAACTTCCCTCCAGACGAGTGCCGGTGGGACGGCTGTGATGAATCGCTGTACGCCGCAGGGAAGACGCGTAAGCCTGGCAGGCCAGGTAAGTACTGCGCGCTTCACAAAAAAGCCGCCAAGGCCCGTACGCGGCGCCGGAGGTACGCAGGCGTGCGCGTTGGCAAGAACAGGAATCTGCTTTACGGATTCAACGGGCTGAAGGATCAGGACCTGTCGGGCTACCGGCAGATATGGGGCACGGTCAACACGGCTCGGCTGTGATCGGACGGGGCCACCTACGGGTGGCCCCTGCGTCTGTGTCGCATTAATTCAGAACTAGTGGAGGAGCGATCCTCCGGGGCCATGCACACTCGGCGGTGTGCCTCTGGCACGGCCTACGGGCCGGGCAGTTCCTAAGTCGTCATGAGGCTCTGCGGACACCTCCCTGTGAGAGGGGGCAGCGTAGAGAAAGACTCCTCCCCTTGCTCCCTACTGAACTCGTCCACAGTGGGGGGTAAGGGGGGGCAGTGTTTCTCTTACGTTGTCCTCTTGTGAGGGTGATAGGCCGCATGAGAGCGGCCCTTTTCAGTCCCCCTTCTAGCTTGATTAGATCTTAAGGAGGTGTCGCCTGTGAGCGACCCCCAGGCAGATTCCCATTCTCAGACCGCCGTGCCGGCCGACCCTTCCCATGCGGTCCGTGTCGAGGTTCAGCGGGAGTACGCCGCCAAGCTCGCCAAGGCAGAGTTCAAGGCTCAGGCGGCCCAGGCTGGTGCCACCCTCGGCGAGGGGTTCACTGAGTATCTGGATACGTCCAAGCTCCTCGGGGAGGACGGCACCCCTTCCGCCGAGGCAATCACCAGGGCACTGGCCCCAATGATCCCTGAGCGGCCAGCGGGGTTTCCCCAACTCGCTGGTGCTGGATTTCACCGCAGCGGCGACCGCGTGCAGCAGCACCCGCGCATTTCCCTTGATGTCCGTAAGCGTTAACTAGGAGTACCCATATGACCTTTGCCTACCAGAACCCTGCTACTCACACCTTCGTTCCGGAAATTTGGAACGCCGATCTACTGACCCAGTTCGATCCGCTTTTGGTCTGGGCTTCGCCGATCGTCTCCAACAATAAGTATGAGGGAGACATCACCAAGCAGGGAGATGTTGTCCACATCAACTCGCTTCTGCGGCCCTCGGTCGGGGACTACAAGCTGCCGGACGGTATGACCTCTCAGCGGCCGGAGACTGTCGATCAGAAGCTCCCGATCACCGAGGCCAAGTACCTCCAGGTCCTCATCGAGGACGCCGAGCGCATCCAGGTCGCGAGTGGCAACCTCAACTCACCGATCAATCAGCAGATGATTCGGTCCCTCGCCCGTGAGGCTGACACCTTCATGGGCAACGTGATCGCGAACAGCGCCACGGCCCTCCCGAACGTCAAGGCGTCGGCCGCCACGGCCCCGCAGGCGCTCTACAGCGCCATCCTGGACATGATGCTGGCCCTGGACGACAACGACATCCCGGCAGGCGGCCGGTACGTGGTCGTCTCGCCCTGGGTGAAGCGGTACCTCATCGAGCATCCCGCCGTGGCCAACGCCGCCGCGTACGGCGAGGGCGGGGTAACCGCGAACGGTGTTGTGGCGCGTCTTGCTGGCTTCACCATTCTGACGACCACGGCCATGCCCAAGGGCGTGGACATCGTGGCCGGACACTCGGAGTTCAGCACCTACGCAAGCCAGTTCAGCGGCTTCCGTGAGGGTCAGTCGGAGAAGTACCGGGCTAATTACATAGATACGATCCACCTCTACGGCGGGAAGATTGTTAGGTACCCCGGCCTGGACACGAAGAAGGCCGACAATACCTTTGACGAGTCGAAGCCGACTAAGGGCATCGTCCGCGCGGCCGTGGAATGGGTCGCGGCGGCTTGATTCATGGATTAGTTCGGGCCCCCGCCGATGCGCGGGGGCCCTTCGCCGTTCACTCTTCCGCGGCCGTGAGTCCGCGCTGGCATCCTCGGAAGTGGCGGTCGGCGGTTGCTGCCCGTTTCCTGCGGAACCGGGATTAGGGCGGCGTAGCCTGCTCGGTGTGGAGATTATTTCTTCGTTGCTCCCTGGCTCTTCTTGCCCTTCACTGAAGGCTCTTCTTCACCACCCCAATTGGAGTGGCTGTAGAAGTCCTGTGGTGCGCGCAACACCTCGTCCAATTCAGCCTCTACCACGCGGAAGTCACACGGCGCGTGCTGCTTCTTCGGCTTTCGTTTATCGGCGCGTACGAGGACCAGACCACCGACTACCAGGGGCTTCTTGAAGGTCGTCGGGATGCGTACCTCCAACTCCTTTGGGAGGCTATCCCTCTTCCTGGTTCCATTCCGAACATATGTAGCCTTGAAGGTCCGCGCGTCCACTTTTGTGACCTGCGCGAGATAGTGCGGACCACGGCAATCAAAGCGGCGGCCCTTACGGGAACCCTGGGACGATTCCCCACTGGGAGCGTCCAGGGGGGATTCGTAGCCCATCCACGCCACGGTTGTCAGGGACCGGGGAAACCTCTGCTTTGCCACTGACTTCACATCCTCTGCTGTCCACCAGCCAAGCGGCTCACGGCCAAGCATGGAGAGATCACGACACAGAAGCACGCCACGCCACAGAGATTGCACCCAATCAGGTGATGGGGAATCGATCCTGCGCACCGGCCCCGCTGGGGGCCACTTGCATCCCCATGTCAGGGATATATAGAACCCCCTCGCAGAAAATGTAGGCGTGATCCGCCCCAGATTGGCGCGCTCGACCTGCGAAGAGTGGGCCACATCACGCTAATGATTCATTCATCCACCGCGACAGGGATGCGCGGACCCCATAAGTGCCGACAAAGCCGCTCGGCAGCGCTCTGCCGGCCTCAATTAGAGGCGACGGCACAGTTAGGTGAGTGCGGGTTCCCAAGTCGCCAGGGGGACGCCTGAAAGTTTCATACCCGTACACGGCTTGAGGAAGGCGCCCCCGGTGGGTCCTATTCGAACCATCTAAGGTGTTACCCCCGTCTATGCATTTCTGAGAGTAATTATTCAGTTATCTGTACGTTACTGTTTCGTGATTCGGGACGGCCAGGGTTGATCTTGCACCGCAGCAACATGAGCGGATGGCCGTCAGAGCAACGCTCCGGCCGCGCAACGACTTAACTCTGACCGACTCGAATCAAAGGATTGCCGCGCTATGCGTAAGACAGTGCTCATGCCCGTGGAAAAGGTTCTGTGCGATGCCCACATAGCGCGTGACGGTTCCGAGGAAGACGCGACGGACACACTGACGCTGGGGCGCCATTCCTGGGACCTGTGCCTGGAACACAACGTCGTCTTTGGCCGATACCTCGTGGACGCGTTGGGGGTGCCGTCGGAGGGAGTGGTGGCGGGACCCGATCCTGTACCGGTTGATGAGCCTGCGCCTGTTGTGGTCGAGCCCGAGCCTGCGGCCGTGGTGGCGACGGATGCCGAGGCGGAGCACGAAGACGACGACGTGAGCGAAGAAGCGAGCGAGCCTGAGCCTGTGCGGTCCGTGATGCTCGCTGGTGAAGTTCCGGGCTACGACTGGGAGTCGGCCCGTGCGGCGCTGCGGAACATGGGCTACGAGGTAGTGGGCCGCGCTGATGAGTCCACTGTCTTGCTGGTCTTGGGTGAGGGCGGTGAACGCAACGGGACGAAGCTGAGGGACGCCGCCGAGCGTGGCATTCCGTGCATGGACGTGCGGGAGCCGGGTCGTTTCAAGTCGGCTGTTCTGACTGGTGAGTTGGCCGGTGGTGATCCGCTTCCGGAGCCTGCCAAGGTTGGCCCCAGGATCATGTCCGAGCGTGAGCGCAACAAGGCCGTCCGCCGCTGGGCCGTGGCCCAGGGCTACACCGTGCCCGCGCGGGGGCGCCTCCCGATGCATGTGAAGCACGCGTACGTCCTGGCCCACAAGGATGTGTTGGAGGGAAAAGCGGTAGCGGCCTGAATGCCGCGCCCCTGGTGACGGCTGCCATGTGCGGCCGTCACCCCGGGCCCCGTGACCTGAACGTGTGGAAAGCCGCCAAGGGGTACGGGGCCGAGTCGAAGCCGTCCAAGGGGGGCTGCACCCCCGGTTCCTGGGTCACCTGGACCACGCCAAGGGGTCAGGATCGGACGGGGGTCGTAAGCAGCGATCCGCTGTCCGTGGCCGCCGCAAGGCGCCACGTGCCCATGGACAAGGTGGCCCGCTGCACCGCCGTGATCATCCCGGCGGACGGGGGCGACGTGCTCCCCCTGTTGCGGAAGACAGCCAAGGAACCCAACTTCCAGACAAAGGACGGGGGTCGTTGGCGGTCCGTCGGCACCCATGATCGAAGCAACTCCCAGGAAGCGACAGCAGCATGAACACCCCCGATTTCCGCACCATGACTACGGGCCGACTCCGGTCGGTCGTGGCTTTGCTGGCTCCCCATGTGGAGTGGTCCCCTGTCGGGTTGCTCGGCGGTCTGCTGTGCGTGTTCTCCGCGATGCTGCCGCAGACCCGTGTCCAGCGCGGTTCTGGGTCCATGCCGCTCATGCTTCACGTGTTGCTGTGCGGCGGCACAGGTGAGGGCAAAGGCCAGTCCTGGGGCGTCGCTGCGGCGGTGGCCAGGGACGCGAACAGTACGTTCATGGCGGGCCATGTCATCAACGGCGTGGTCGGCGGAGCCGGACTCATCCAAGCTGTGGCCGACCGCGATGGACAAGCGCTCATCGTCGATACCGAGTACGCCCGTGTGCTGCGGGCGGGACGCCGCCAAGCAAACCTGTCTCAGGTGCTCCGCGACCTGTGGGACGGGGCAACGGTCGCCACGTCCAGGGCCAAGGAACCAGTACAGGTCGATGACCCTCGCGTGTCGATCATGGGCCACATCACCCCAGAAGAATTCCGGGCCAGCATGAGCGCCACCGAACGCGACGGCGGAAGCTACAACCGCCTGCTGATCCTGCCCGTCACTCAGGTCCGTTGGCTAAGCGAACGTGACCAGATGCCCGGCCACCTGATCCCCGAGGCCGGGGAGGCCATGGCCCGCGCCGTCCGCCACGGCCAGCGCGCCGAACTGGTCACCCTCACCGAGGACGCTTACGACACCGCCGACATCATCCGGCGCGACCTGCTGAACAAGGCCAGGGAATCGGCAGGGCTGAAGGCGTTCGCCGCACGCTGCAACGAACAGGTACGCCGCATCGCGGCCCTGTACGCCCTGTTCGACCTCCGCTCCCAGGTCACCCCGGAGGATCTGGAGGCTGCCGCAGCTCTGGTCAGGTATGCCATGGAATCGGTCGAAGAGATCACCGGTGGCACGGACACCGCCAAGGGAAAGCGTCAACCGCGCAGCCTCGCGGAGAAGGTCCGAGCCCGGATCGAACTGCACGGCGGACGGGCCACGTCCTCCCAGGTCCTCCCGTACGTCGGGGCGAGTGCCGAAGAGGTTAAGGCACTGCCCGAAATCGTCGTCACCGTAGAACGGTCGGGAAAGACCGGCCGACCGGCGACCGTTTTCACGCTCCGCAGTGACAGTTCCCCACACCCCCAGGAACCGTCCTCGCATTCTCAGACGCCCACGCCGGCCGATCCGGATCGCGACGTGAACCGCGCCACGGTCGTCCAGCTCGACGCCTACCGCCCGACACCCAAGCAAGCCCCAGAGCAGGTACCCGAACCCGTGAAGCGGTCGAACCCGCTCGCCAGTTCCAACCCGTTCATGGCGTTGCTCTGACCAACGAAAAAAACGCCCCGGCCCAAAATTGGGCCGGGGCGTTCTTACTTTGCTTCGACACAGGCGCCGGGGCGGTCGGGCCCGCCCTACCTCTCGGCGCGCACAAGCAGCGTCCCTACTCGTCCGCCCGCCGGGGGCTCGATGATCTCCGCTTTCGCGCATGTAAAACCGGCCGATGCCAGCAACTCCGCCCACTCCTCGGCCGAGTAGTCCCATCGAGTAACCGCCCGAGCCTCCCGCAACGAAGCCCTCGGCCGTCCCGGGGCCATGGCTGGCTTGTGGGAGAAGACGAACATGCCGCCCGCAGTCAAGCTGTCCCTTACGAGCGGCAGCAGGATGCTGGGGTTGGTGAACCACACAGGACCGAAGATCGACAGGACCACATCGAAACTGGCGGGGCTACCGGCCAGGAATTCCATTGCTTCTGCCGTTCGGAAGGAGAGGCCGGGGATGTCTCCCCAGCGTGCTTCCGCCTTGACTCGTTGGCTGGGAGCAATGTCGATGCCGACACATTCGGCTCCTAGCGTCGCAAGATGGGCGAGGTTGCAGCCGGTACCGCACCCCAGCTCCAGCACTCGGCGACCACGTACCGCCCCGAGTAGCGACTCGTCCGGGCCGTGGTCGGGATACTGGGTCCAGTTCAGCCACGTAGAGGCACCGGCAGCGTTTATGGGCCTTCTAGGTGTCCGTCCGGCCGCGTACCGCTCCCACGCTGCGGCGACTGCTTCCATGCCGTTCCTTTCACGTCATGCGCGATGGCTCCCCCCATTGTCGGGGGGAGCCACATGGTTTCGCTGCTACTTGCCGACGGGGCTGTCTGTGCACCCGGCATGGCACTGGGAGCAGTCCGCTGCCGTGGCGTTCCACAGTTCGTGGTCGACAGCGAATCCGGCTTCCCTGATGGCCTGAACGGTGCTCTTCAGCGGGGACGGCGAATTACCCGCCTCTGGCAGGTGGGGGACGTGGTGCACGTACTGTCCCGCAACCATGACGCAGAAGTCCGTGTAGTTGATCGAGTCGAGTACGAATGAATGCACGCCGAGGTCCACGCGCGGGGCAGGTGCCAAGTGTGCATCGGGGTGTTCGGCGCTAGTGACCAGGTAGGCCACGGTCTGGCCGAAGGTGCGTTCGGCAAGCTCACGGTCCATCTCGTGGTCACGCATGATGAGCCTTACTTCGCGCTCCCAGACTTCGGGACTCACACACGTTCGGGGGTCCCGTGTTTGAACTGCTGTTGCCATCGTGCGTCTCCTCCTGTTTGTCGGAGTGGTGCACTGCACTTGCTGACCCGGTCGGCCGTCTCCGCTTCACGGTGGCGTGCGACCAGCCGGGCGTTGTGCCCCGCTCCCCGCTGGGGAGCCTCACTGACCAGTGGGGAACGGGAACTCATGGATGCGCTGAGGTGAGCTTTCCGGCGGCCGCCATGACCAGGAGCGCCACGGCTGTTCCCCAGGTCAGCAGGGCCAGGATTCCGCCCCAGAACGACCCGTCGCGGCTGACCTTCCAGCCCCGTAATCGGCTCACCGACTGACACCGAGCGAGGCGAGGCCGCGCACATGACGGTTGTGCTTGACCAGAGCTCTTAGCTGGATCAACTCCCGGTCATTGGCGGCACGGACGGCCACGGTGCGGGTGTGCCAGCGAAGCCCTGAAGGACGCGTGAGGGTCAACTTCGTGCCGTGCTGCGCGTGGACCACGCCCACCAACTGGCTTCCCCGATCGAACACCGCCGCGCCCCGTTTCCAGTCCGCTACGGGGGCCGTCCTGGGCTTAGGTGAGTTCGTCATCCTCAATGCCTCCGGTCCGCTTCATCTCTTGCGGATACGGTGCAACCGGACGCGATCTCAGCCCAGGGACAGGGTGTGCGAGTGCTCAAATCAGGTAGGACGTAGCGTCCTAGTTACCTCTCGATCTCCAAGCGAACTGCTAGATCCCTGATGGGGGAACTACGGCGACGTTCGCGTTCCCGCAGCTCCGCTACGAGGTGCCGGGACGTGGAGTGGTAGCGCATCCACTCAGGGGCTGTCTGTTCAGCGGCGAGCAGGGCCCTTGTCGCTTCGGAGTCGCGGTTCATCTCCGCGTAGGCCAGGGCACGATCCAGATGGTGCCGGGCAAGCCAAGTGGGAGGCAGGCCAGCCACGTTGGTAATGCGCTTGGCGTGACGTAGGGCCTTGTCCGGTTTCCCCATGTCCACGTACGCGTTCACCGCCGCGACTCCGGCATTCGTTGGGCCGAAGGGTGTTGCGTAGTCGAGTCGGTCAACACCGATGCGCGCGGCCGCTGCCGTGGCCAGCGAGAGCAACTCTTCGGCACTGTCAGTGCGTTCCGCTCGAACTGCGGCACTGGCACCACGAAGCAAGAGAATCCCCCACAGAGACAGATCGATAGGGGCCGACCTGAAACCGGGCTCGATGCGCTCCGCCATCCGAACCGCGACCTCTTCGGCGTCCGCCACTCGCCCCTGCTTGGAGAAGATCCAAGAGAGGGAGGAGACACCGATGATCTCCAAGCGCGGGTCGTCGGACTGCTGTGCCGCAACCATGGACCGCTCCAGAGCCGTGTAGGCCGCATCCTCCTTGCCGAACGCAGTGAGGGTTGTAGCGGCTACCTGATACGCCTCAGCGAGCACTGCGTAGGCTGCTGCGCGGTCGGTACCCGTGTACTCATGGACAGCAGCGCGAGCGTCGGCCAGCAGTGTTGGCAGTAGGGCGATGATCTTTGTTAACTCGCCTTGGCGACGGATGCGTTCGGTGCTTCGAATGCTGTCGCGTAGCTGAGCAATCGTCGGAGGTGGTGCGCCCTCCGAGTCGCCGAGTCCGGGGAACCCTGAGAGAGGCGTAACCGCTTGACGCAGCGTAAGGAGGCTCGGCGGCTCCGCTCCGTTGCTCGGCTCCAGCACCCGGGGCGCTCCAAGAAGCACGGAGGTCTCCACGTCCAGAGCCCGTGCGAACTTGTTGAGCGTGGTCATGCGCGCGGTCATCCGCTGGTTCTGCTCCAGCTTCCGCACCGTGTCCACGCTTAGCAGCGCCTTCTCGGCAAGCTGCTCCTGAGTCAGACCACGCCGCATGCGCAGCTCGACCAGCCGTTCCCCAAGTGTTGTCGCCATGGCCCTGCCTGTCGGGAGAGTGAAGCGCCTGGAGCTACGGTACGCCCGCACCGCTGAGGCTGTCGGAGATCACCGGACGGCCGGGTTGGTCACGTGACCAACGCATGACCAACAGCGGTCCGAAACGGCCCGAAACAGCAGGAACGCATGACCAACAGGAGTCGTCAACTCTGCGGCGTGTCAGCCGTGTTCTTGCAGGTCAACTGGCTAAAGTGCTGGTGCCCGAGTGGAGAGTTCAAGTCCCCCCTCGGACACTTACCGTAGCGATACGGATACGAGGGCCTCGATCTTATGATCGGGGCCCTCGTTGCGTTGTCGTAGGTGACCCGCTCCCTGGTCGCCTTCGATCACTGATCACATCGGACTCATTCGTCCAGGGGGAGGGACGCACCCGGTGTGTGCTGCCGCGGGAGCGGGGGTCAGTGGTGTGCGGCAGACGTAGTGGTGTAGGGGGCCGCGGCGTGCTGGGCGGCGTAGAGGAGGGCAGGTTTGATCTTGGGCCAGAAGTAGCTGTCCTGGCAGGAGTACGCGGGCGTGAAGCCGTCGCAGCCCGCGCCGTCGCTGTCGCCGATCTCGATGGTGAAGCTGGCCAGGCCGAGCTTGTCGTAGGTCCAGTCGTCGGTTCCGCCGGAGGCGTTGTAGAGGATCTCGCCCGCCTGGCCGTACTGGTAGCCGGTCAGTGAGGCCATGTGGGCGGCCAGCGCACGCAGGGCGGCGTCGTTGCCGGTGTGCACGGAGGCGTCGTACTCCCAGGGGAAGAGCACCATGCTGGCGTCGCTGTGCATGGTGATCATCATGCCCTTGGCGGTCGACGGCGCCGGGTCGGTGTCGCCGGTGCCGGTGCGCACCGCGGGGAACAGCTCGCGGAAGAGGTTCTCCAAAGCGGTGTTCTCCACCTCGGAGTTGCCCGCGGGACCGCCGTAGGTCTGGTCGCAGGACGCGTGGGAGGTGCCGGAGGCGCCCCAGTGGGAGCCGGCGTTGCGGTTGAGGTCGACGCCGATCTGGCTGTAGGCGCTGACCCCGCACCGGGAGCCGTGCGAATCATCGGCGTTCTTGCGCTGCAGTACGGGGTTGTCGCCGCCCGCCGCGACCATGTCGACGCCGTCGGGGTTGGCGTCGGGCACCACCCACATCTCGGTGGTGTCCATCAGCTTGGTGATCGCCGAGTCCTTGCCGTAGCCGCTGGTCAGCGCGTCGATCCAGCGCCACGACATCTCACCGGTCGTCAGTTCTCGGGCGTGGATCTGACTCATCAGGAAGAACCGCGGCTTGGTCGAGTTCGGGCTGAGCGCGCAGTCGCCCGCCTTGATCCTGGTGACGCAGATCGCCTTGAGGTCGCGGCCGCCCTTCCCCTTCTGCTTGAGCCATGACTGGCCGTACGTCACCACCTTGGCCAGGTCGGGGTGTTGGGACGCGGCGTCGTTCATATGGGAGTACTGGGCGGTGACCGTGTGGTAGCCGCCGTCGTAGGTGTCGCCCACGGCGTGGGGCGCCGCGGCGGAGGAGGGGAGCGCCTCGGTCAGTGTGGTGGCGACGGCGGGGCTGAAGCCGAGCCGTCGCAGTCCGGTCGCGGTCGACGTGTCGCCGGAGACGAACAGGCTGTTGCCCTGCCGTTTCTCCAGCAGGTCGTATCCGGAGTCGATGAGGCGTTCGGCGTCCGTGCGCGGATGGCGCGTGGGTACACGGTAGATGACGACCGTACGGTACCCACCGTGGGCGCGGCCGGAGGTGGTGGCGCGGCCCGCCGCGGCGTCCATGTCGGTGCTGGCATGCGCCAGTTGCGGCAGCAGAGCGGCGGCGACTATGACGGTACCGGCGGTCAGGCCCGCCAGGCGTTTGTGTGCCATGGAGGTGACCTTTCGTGGGGGATGGTCCACCTCAATATGGCATGTCCATGATGTATGGGGGTATGGGTTGCGCGGTACGAGGGTGAGTTTCGTCCTGGCCGCCCTCCCGCCAACTCGCCCGCCGCTGTGGCTGCACACCGACAGCCGAGACGCTGACTCACCGGAAACGCCTACGCACGGAAACACCGACGCACCGGAAAAAAAATCACGTGCCCCGGCCGCCCCCCTCTCGTACCGTCGTGCCGTACCGAGCGCCGCGACGACCGTGGCGGCGCCAGTCGTCCGATGCAGAGGGGAGTCCGGCCGTGCGCGCACGCACCGCTGTTGTCGCTCCCCGTTCCCGGTACGAGGTGATCCTCGTGTCCTGGTGGTGCCGGTGCCCGCTGCGCGGCCGGCACCGGACGCCCGTGACGCCCAGCTGACCTCCGCTGCCGAACCGGCCCACGCCGACGGCCGGGAGTCGGCGCTCGGCGCGAACGCACGGGTAATCGCGCTGCCCTTTCCCCTGGTCGTCGGACCCGCTCGTCAAAGCCGGCCGACAGACCTGATCGTCAGAAAGGCCCTGGGCCGTGCGCACGAACAACACCACCCTCGCCGCCGTCCGCAACCTCGGCATCCTCGCCCACGTCGACGCGGGCAAGACCACCGTCACCGAGCGGATCCTGTATGCGACGGGCACCACCCACAAGCGGGGCGAGGTGCACGACGGCACCACCGTCACCGACTTCGACCCGCAGGAACGGGACCGCGGCATCACCATCTTCGCCGCCGCCGTCACCTGCTCCTGGGACGGCCGCCGCATCAACCTCATCGACACCCCCGGCCACGTCGACTTCGCCGACGAGGTCGAGCGCTCGCTGCGCGTCCTCGACGGAGCGGTCGCCGTGTTCGACGCCGTCGCCGGGGTCGAGCCGCAGAGCGAGTCGGTGTGGCGGCAGGCAGACCGGCACGGTGTACCGAGAATCGCCTTCGTCAACAAGATGGACCGTGCGGGGGCCGACCTCGACCGGGCCGTCGCGTCCATCCGGCAGCGGCTGCACCCCGTCCCGCTCGTGGTCCAGCTTCCCATCGGCGCGGAGGACGCGTTCACGGGTGTGGTGGACCTCGTACGGATGCGCGCGCTGGTCTGGGCCGAGGGCGCGGGTACGGCCGTGGAGGGGCCGGTGCCCGAGGAGCTGAGGGAGGAGGCCGTACGGCGGCGGCGCGCGCTGGAGGAAACGGTTTCGGAAATGCATCCGGCCGCCCTGGAGGAGTTCTGCGATCGCGAGACCCTCTCCTGCGACACCCTCGCCCGCACCCTGCGTGACCTCACCCGCACCGGGGACGGCGTCGTCGTCCTGTGCGGCTCCGCCTACCGCAACCGCGGCATCGAGCCGTTGCTGGACGCGGTCGTGGCCTACCTGCCCTCGCCGCTGGACGTCCCCGCCGTACGCGGTGTCCACGACGGCACCGAGCAGGAACGTGCCGCGGATCCCGAAGTGCCGTTCTTGGGGCTCGTGTTCAAGGTGAACGCGACCGCCACCGGGCGGCTGGCCTATGTCCGCGTCTACGCGGGCACCGTCGAGAAGGGAGACACCGTGCGGGACCCGGGCACCGGGCGCACCGAGCGTGTCGCGCGCATCCTGCGGGTCATGGCGGACCGGCACGTCCAGCTGGACCGGGCCGTCGCCGGTGACATCGTCGCGTTCGCCGGGGTGAAGTCGGCGCGGGCCGGCTCCACGCTGTGCGACCCCGGCGCCCCGCTCGTCCTGGAACCGCCGCAGGCCGCCGAGCCCGTGGTGTCCGTGGCCGTCGAGGCCCGGCGCGCCACGGACACCGGTCGGCTGGCGACGGCGCTGGCGCGGCTGGCCGAGGAGGACCCCTCGCTGGTGGTGCGCACCGACGCCGAGACCGGACAGACCGTGCTGTCCGGGATGGGTGAACTCCACCTGGAGGTCGCGGTGGAGAAGATCCGCCGTGACAGCGGACCGGAGGTCGTCGTGGGCCGGCCGCGGGTCGCCTACCGGGAGACGGTTGTCGAGGGGGTGACCGGTTTCGCGTTCCGGCACGTCAAACAGGACGGCGGGGCGGGCCAGTTCGCCCATGTCGTGCTCGATGTGGAACCGCTCGGCCGCGAAGTCGGCGCAAATGGTTTCGAGTTCCGCTCCGCCGTGGTCGGCGGCCGGGTGCCGCAGGAGTATGTGCGCGCGGTCGAGGCCGGGTGCCGGGACGCTCTCGCCGAGGGCCCGCTGGACGGCCACCCGGTGACCGGGCTGCGGGTCACGCTCACGGACGGCTCCACCCATGTGAAGGACTCCTCCGACACGGCGTTCCGTACCGCCGGCCGGCTCGGGCTCCGTGATGCCCTGCGCGTCTGTACGACGGCTCTGCTGGAGCCGGTTGCCGAGGTGACGGTCACCGTGCCGGAGGACGCCGTCGGTTCGGTCCTCGGCGACCTCGCCGCCCGGCGCGGCCGGGTCGGCGGCTCCGTGACCCGTGGCGGCGCGGCCGTGGTGACCGCGACCGTGCCACTGGCCGAACTGTTCGGCTACGCCACGCGGTTGCGCAGCCGCACCCAGGGCCGGGGCACCTTCACGACCCGGCCCGCCGGCTACGCCCCGGCGCCCCGACCGGCGCCGGTCCGATAGCGAGCGGCGGAGGCCCGCACCATGTGCCGACCGGGCGCGTGGTGCGGGCTCCACCACCGTGCGCCTCGGAGGGGCACGGTGGTGCGGGTACAGGAGAGAAAGGAGAGAGCGGGAAGCGGTGGGGAGGCGCTTGGTCCGAACGGGCGGCTCAGTCACGGCAGTTGACTCCGCTTGTCATGCCAACCGCCCCGCTGACACGAACGCGGCGAGGGGGAGCACGGCCGCGCCCACGGTCACCGCGTCCGGTCCCAGTCGGCCCAGCTCGACGCGGACCCGGCCCGCGGGGTGGCGCAGCGCCCGGGCCAGGGCGTGGGCGCGGACCTGGTCGAGCCCACTACCGGCTCATCGGCCCGTCGACATACAACCGTTGCAGAACGGCGCCCCGCCTCTCCCGCCGCAGGTCACGCACCGTACGGCCGCCCAGTGCTGCCACCCGGCCTCCCCGTTTTCCGGCGTTTCTGCGCGGTTTTCCGGCCTGTTCGGACGTCCGCTGCCGCCGGATCTCTTGACGAGCGTTTCCCTTGAGGTTTAACTCACGTCCTAAATTAAGCCATGAGGGGCTTCGAGGGCCGCACGGGTGTCGACCCCGTGAGCAGCCTCGGGGATCTCGCCTCCCGGAAAGGGGCACCAGGAGCCATGCGCAGCATCCGAGCCGCGGCCACAGGCGCCGTCACCCTGTCTCTCGTCCTCGCGGCCACGGCCTGCGGAGGCGGCTCGTCCAGTGGCGGCGGGTCCGACGACTCGCCGAAGACGCTGACGTACTGGGCCTCCAACCAGGGCGCCGGCGTCGCCGTCGACAAGCAGGTCCTCCAGCCCGAACTCGACAAGTTCCGGAAGCAGACCGGGATCAAGGTGAATCTGGAGGTCGTGCCCTGGTCGGATCTGCTCAACCGGATCCTCACCGCGACCACCTCGGGCCAGGGCCCGGACGTGCTGAATATCGGCAACACCTGGAGTGCCTCGCTGCAGGCGACCGGCGCGCTGCTGCCGTGGGACGCCGGGAACTTCGCGAAGATCGGCGGCAAGGACCGGTTCGCCGGCACCGCGCTCGGCTCGACCGGCGCGGCGGGCAAGGACCCGGCCGCGGTCCCGCTGTACTCGATGGCGTACGCGCTCTACTACAACAAGAAGATCTTCGCCGACGCCGGCATCTCCAAACCCCCTGCCACCTGGGGCGAGTTGACGGCCGACAGCAAGAAGATCCAGGCCAGGGGCAAGTCGGCGCTCGGCGCCGAGGGCTCGAACCTGGCGGAGAACATCCACCACGTCTTCGTCTTCGCCAAGCAGCACGGCGCCGACTTCTTCACCGCCGACGGCAAGCCCGACTTCACGGGCCCCAAGGCGGTCGAGGCGGTCAAGAGCTACGTGGACCTGATGGCCAAGGACAAGGTCATCCCGGCCGGTGACGCCGAGTACGCGCAGAACCAGTCCGTCAGCGACTTCGCCAAGGGCAGGCAGGCGATGCTGCTGTGGCAGTCGGCCGCCGCCAACCTCAAGTCCCAGGGCATGAACGAGGACGCCTACGGCATCGCGCCGGTACCGGTGATCTCGGGCACGCCCGGCGGCGGCACCCAGGTCGACTCGGCGGTCATGGGCATCAACATGGCCGTCTTCAAGAACACCCACAACCTCGACGGTGCCACGCGGTTCGTGAAGTTCATGACCTCCGACGAGGAGCAGAAGATCCTCAACAAGGCCTACAGCTCCATCCCGCCGGTCACGTCCGCCCAGCAGGACCCGGCGTTCAGCGCCCCCGACACCGCCGTGCTGAAGAGCACCCTCGCCACCAGCGCGGCCGCCCTGCCGCAGGTCGCGGCCGAGTCACAGTTCGAGACGGTGGTCGGTACGGCCGTCAAGGACCTGTTCGCCGACGCCGCCGCCGGGCGCGCGGTGACCACCGACTCGGTCATGGCCGAGCTGCAGAAGGCCCAGCAGCAGATGCCGGCGGCGTGAGGGCGAAGATGACGACCACCGCCTTCAAGGAGCCGGTGCGTGCACAGGCCCCCGGTGCGGCGGCGGCGCGCAGACCCCGCCGCCGCACCGGACGGTTCCGCCGCGCATCGCTGCCGTATCTGCTGCTTCTGCCCGCCCTGCTGCTCGAACTCCTCGTCCACCTGGTGCCGATGGCCATCGGCATCGTGATGAGTTTCAAGGAACTCACCCAGTTCTACATCCGTGACTGGGGCACCGCCCCCTGGTCCGGCCTCGCCAACTACAAGGTGTCGGTGGACTTCGACGCGCCCGTCGGGAAAGCGTTGCTGCACTCGTTTCTCGTCACCGTCGGCTTCACCCTCCTGTCGGTCGGCCTGTGCTGGCTGATCGGCACCGCCGCCGCGGTCTTCATGCAGGACGCCTTTCGCGGCCGAGGCCTGCTGCGCGCCCTGTTCCTGGTGCCGTACGCGCTGCCCGTCTACGCGGCCACCATCACCTGGGTGTTCATGTTCCAGCACGACAACGGCCTGGTGAACCACGTCCTGCATGACCAGCTGCACCTCACCGACAAGCCGTCGTTCTGGCTCATCGGCGACAACAGTTTCTACGCCCTGCTGACCGTGTCGGTGTGGAAGGGCTGGCCGTTCGCCTTCCTCATCGTGACGGCCGGCCTGCAGAACATCCCGCGCGAGCTGTACGAGGCGGCCGCGCTGGACGGCGCCGGGATGTGGCAGCAGGTCCGCCGGATCACCCTGCCCTCGCTGCGCCCGGTCAACCAGGTGCTGGTGCTGGTGCTGTTCCTGTGGACGTTCAACGACTTCAACACGCCGTACGTGCTGTTCGGCAAGTCCGCCCCGCAGGCCGCGGACCTCATCTCGGTCCACATCTACCAGGCCTCCTTCGTCACCTGGAACTTCGGCACCGGCTCCGCCATGTCCGTCCTGCTGCTGCTCTTCCTGCTCGTCGTGACGGGCCTGTACCTGATGTTCACCTCGCGCGGACGGAGGACCGCCGATGGCTAGCCCGCCCCTCGTCCCGGCCCCACGCAACTCGCCCATGGCGCCGCCGCGTTCGTTCCTGTGGTCCCGGCGGATCTTCCTGACCCTGCTCACCGGATTCGTACTGATCCCGGTGTACGTGATGGTCTCCAGCTCGCTGAAGCCGCTCGCGGACGTCACCGGCACGTTCCGCTGGCTGCCGAGCGGTCTGACCTTCCGGCCGTACATCGACATCTGGTCGACGGTCCCGCTCGCGACGTACTTCGTGAACTCGCTGATCGTGGCGGGCGCGGCGACGGTCTGCTCGGTCGTCATCGCGGTCTTCGCCGCCTACGCCGTGAGCCGTTACGACTTCCGCGGCAAGCGGGTGTTCACGGTGACCGTGCTGTCGACGCAGATGTTCCCGGGCATCCTCTTCCTGCTCCCGCTGTTCCTGATCTACGTCAACATCGGCAACGCCACCGGTGTCGCCCTGTTCGGCTCCCGCGGCGGCCTGATCCTCACCTACCTCACCTTCTCGCTGCCGTTCTCCATCTGGATGCTGATCGGATACTTCGACTCGGTCCCGCGTGATCTGGACGAGGCGGCGCTGGTGGACGGCTGCGGCCCGCTCGGCGCGCTGCTCAGGATCGTCGTACCGGCCGCGATCCCCGGCATCGTCGCGGTCGCCGTCTACGCCTTCATGACCGCGTGGGGAGAGGTGCTCTTCGCGTCCGTCATGACCAACGACACCACCCGCACCCTCGCCGTCGGCCTGCAGGGCTACTCCACCCTCTACGACGTCTACTGGAACCAGGTCATGGCCGCCTCGCTGGTCGTCAGCGTGCCCGTGGTGGCCGGTTTCCTGCTGCTGCAGCGCTATCTCGTCGCCGGTCTGACGGCAGGCGCCGTCAAGTGACCGACCTCCCGCATTCCGAAGGGACTTCCGTGTCCGAACGCATCGACCTCGCCGCCCTCCCGCACGACTTCCTGTGGGGCACGGCCACCGCGGCGTACCAGATCGAGGGAGCCGTCGCCGAGGACGGCCGTACGCCCTCGATCTGGGACACCTTCTCGCACACCCCGGGGAAGATCGCGAACGGCGACACCGGCGACGTCGCCTGCGACCACTACCACCGCTGGCGCGAGGACATCGGGCTGATGCGGCAACTCGGCGTCAACGCCTACCGGTTGTCCGTCGCCTGGCCGCGCGTGCTGCCCGGCGGCACCGGACCGGTCAACCCCGAGGGCCTCGCGTTCTACGACCGCCTGGTGGACGCCCTGCTGGAGGCGGGCATCGCCCCGTCCGTCACCCTCTACCACTGGGACCTGCCGCAGGTGCTCCAGGACCGCGGCGGCTGGCCGGAGCGGGACACCGCCTTCGCGCTCGCCGAGTACGCCTCGGCCGTCGCCGCCCGCCTCGGCGACCGCGTCAAGCTCTGGACCACGCTCAACGAGCCCAGCTGCTCGGCCTGGATCGGCCATCTGGAGGGCAAGATGGCCCCCGGCTGGACGGATCTCACCGCAGCCGTACGCGCTTCCTGCCATCTGCTGCTCGGCCACGGTCTCGCCACCCAGGCGATCCGTGCCGCCGCCCCCGGCGCCCAGGTCGGCATCGTCAACAACCTCTCCACCGTGCACGCCGCCACCGACCGCCCCGAGGACGTCGCGGCCGCCCACCGGCACGACGGCCACGTCAACCGCTGGTGGCTCGACCCGGTGCACGGCCGCGGCTTCCCCGCCGACATGATCGAGACTTATGGCGTCGAACTCCCCTTGTGTGCGGGGGATTTGGCGGCCATCGCGACACCCCTGGACTGGCTCGGCCTGAACTACTACTTCCCGGCCCATGTCGCCGACGCCCCGGACGGCCCGGCGCCGTACGTCCGTGCGGTGCGCCGCGAGGGCGTGCCGCGGACCGGCATGGACTGGGAGATCGACGCGAGCGGCATCGAGACCCTGCTGCTGCGGCTGAGTGAGGAGTACGGCGCCCGGAAGATCTACGTCACGGAAAACGGTTCCGCCTTCCCGGACGTGGTCCGCCCCGACGGCAGCATCGACGACCCCGAGCGCCAGGACTACCTGGAAGCCCATCTCGCCGCCTGCGCCTCGGCCGCCCGCAGGGGAGCCCCGCTGGCCGGCTACTTCGCCTGGTCCCTGCTGGACAACTTCGAGTGGGCGTACGGCTACGACAAGCGCTTCGGTCTGGTCCACGTCGACTACCGCACCCAGGCGCGCACGATCAAGGGCAGCGGACACCGGTACGCGGACATCGTCCGCGTCCACCGCGGCCAGGCGCGCCGGGCCGCCTGAGCCGGGCCCGGCGGGTCGTCCGGTGAGCACGGGAAGGCGGGCTGATCACGTTCCGGACTTAATACATATGATGTGCAAGTGCATGTGATTAGCGTTAGGACTGCGACCCCCACCGACCTGGACGGCGCCCGGGCCGTCATGCTCGACACCGTCTACCGGGAGTTCGGGACCGGTTACCTGCCTGGCTGGCACGGGGACATCGTGGATCCGGGCGGGGCGTATCTCCTGCCCGCCCGGCACACGCTGCTCGTCGCGGTCGACGAGGCCGGAGAGACCGTCGGGACCGGGGCGCTCGACGCGCGGGGGCCGGGGTCTCCGCCGAATCCGGGGTGGTTGGCACAGCGGTATCCCTCCGGGCCCACCGCTCAGCTGCGGCGCGTGTATGTGCGGCCCGAGTGCCGCAGGCGGGGGATCGCGCGGGAACTGGTCCGGCAGCTCGTGGAGTTCGCCGTCGCGGACGGGGGGTACCGGGCCCTGTATCTGCACACGGATCCGGCCGTGCCCGGCGCCGAGGCGTTCTGGCGGTCGCTCGGGAAGGTCGTGCACGACGAGCGCACGGACCCCGAACACCCGCACAGCCTCGTCCACTTCGAGCTTCCGATGGGGCGATAGGCGTGCGCACCTCCCCGGCTTCCCGCGTCTCCCATGTTTCTCGCGTTTTCCGCGCCTCCCGCTCTCCGCGTGTTCCCGGCGGCCCGCGGCTGCTCGCCGCGCTGGCGGTCGCGCCGCTGCTGGCCGGATGCTTCGCCTCCGGTGGGGCCAGCGGTTCCCCCGGTGACGAGCCTGGCGGCGGGGCCCGGCTGCGGGTCGCCCTCGCCTTTCCGCCCGCCGAGCGGCTCTCGCCGTACGGCGCCGACGGCACCATCCTCACGCGGCTCGGCGTCACCGAGTCGCTGACATCTCTCGACGGCAACGGGGCCGCCGCGCCCGCCCTCGCCTCCTCCTGGCGGCAGGAAGGCGCCCGCAGCTGGCTCTTCACGCTGCGCGAGGCCACCTTCCACGACGGGTCCGACGTGACCGCGCAGGCCGTCGCCGCCTCGCTCGCGCAGGCCGCCCGGGCCGAGCCCGCCCCGGCCGCCGTGTCCGGACTCACGCTCACCGCACGAGCCGTGGACCGGCACCGGGTGCGCATCACCACCGGCCGGCCCGACCCGATCCTGCCGCTCCGGCTCTCCAGCCCCGGCCTCGCCGTACTGTCCGCCAAGGCGTACGCACACCGGGGCGCCGTCGATCCGGCGGGCAGCGGCACCGGGCCCTTCGTGCTGAAGAAGGTGAGCGGCGCCTCGTCCGCGACCCTCGACCGGTACGACGGCTACTGGGGCGGACATGCCCGGGCGACCGGTATCGACGTCCGTTTCATTCCCGACGGCACCGCCCGCACCAACGCCCTGCGCAGTGGCGACATCGACATCGCCGAGGCCGTGCCCGTCGCCCAGGCCGCCACCCTGGACGAGCGCACGCGCCGGGAGACCGCCACCACACGGACGACCAGTCTGCTCCTCAACTCCCGGTCAGGGGTGTTCCAGGACGCCGGTCTGCGTGCCGCCGCCCGTGCGGCCGTCGACACCTCCGGTCTCGCCCGCGGGGTGTACGAGGGGCACGCCGATCGCGGCGCCGGGATCTACGGGCCCGCCGTCAGCTGGGCCGCGGGCAAGCGCGTCGTGCCCGTGGGGCGGGCCGCGGCGAAGCGCCCCGGCGGGGCCGCCGTCACCCTGGCCACCTATGACAACCGTCCCGAACTCCCTGAAGCCGTCCAGGTGTTGAAGCAGCAGCTGGAGCAGGCCGGCTTCGCTGTGAAGCTTGTCGTACGCGAGTACTCCCGGCTGGAGGGCGACGCGCTCGCCGGGAAGTTCGATGCCTTCGTGCTCGCCCGCAACAGCCTCGTCGACACCGGCGACCCGGTCGCCGTCCTCGCCAGTGACTACACCTGCGACGGCGGCTACAACCTGGCCCGGCTGTGCGACAAGGGCGTCGACCGTGCCGTGGCCGCCGCCGAACGCACCGCCGGCACCGCCCAGCGGCAGGACGCGGCGATGCGCGCCGAGGCGGCGATCCTCGGCACCGACACCGTCGTACCGCTGGTCCACCAGCGGGTGATCACCGGCGTCGGCGCCGCGGTCGAGGGAGTGCTCCTCGACCCTTACGAGCGCACCCTCGTCGGCACCGGCACCCGGTGCTGAACGATGCGCAGCATGCTGTGGCGGGCCTCGCTCGCCGGTGCCCTGGTGTGCGGGATCGGGCTGCTGCCCTGGCTGGCGCGCACCGATCCCGCGCTCACCGTCCTCAAGGCCCGTGCCCAGGACCGCGACCCGGACCCCGAGGTCCTCGCCGCGATCCGCCGCCAACTGGGCTTGGACGACGGTCCGTTGATGCTGCTCGGGCGCTGGCTCGGCGGACTGCTGCGCGGCGACGCCGGGCGGTCCTGGATCTCGGGCACCGAGGTCGGGCCGGCCGTGCTCCAGGCGCTCGGCGCCTCCCTGCTGCTCATGGCGGTCGCCCTCCTCGTCGCCGTCTGCACCGCCGCCGCCGTGTGCGCGCCCACCCTGTACCGGGGCGGGCGCGTCCGGCCCGGCGGCACCTGCTCGGCCGTAATCGCCGCACTGCCGGAGTTCCTCACTGCCTCGGTCCTTGCCACCGTCGTGGGCGTACAGCTCGGCTGGCTGCCCGCCCTCGGCTGGTACGGCCCGCAGTACACCGTCCTGCCCGCACTCGCCCTCGGCCTGCCCGCCGGCGCCGTCCTCGGCCGGCTCCTCGACGACCAGCTGCCCGGCGCCTTCGCCGAACCCTGGGTTCGGGCCGCCGCCGCGCGGGGACTGCCCGCGCGGACCCTCGCCCGGCAGGCGGTACGGCGCTGTCTGCCCGGACTGCTGCCCAACACCGCGCTGTTCGTCGTCGGCATGACCGGCGGCGCCGTCGCCGTGGAGCAGCTCTTCGACATCCCCGGCCTCGGCCGCACCACCCTCCAGGCCGCCCTCGCCCAGGATCTGCCCGTCCTGCAGACCGGCACCCTCGCCCTGGTGCTCCTCGCGGCCCTGGCCGCGGGCGCCGCCCGGTTCGGCGTCCGCCTGCTCATCGGGCCCGCGCTGAGGGACGGCGCCGTCCCGGCGCTGCACAGGCCTGCCGCGCCCGCCCGGCGTACGACGCCCTTCGTCCTCGCGGCGGCCCTGCTGGCCGTCCTCGCCGCCGGCCTGCCCCGCGACCCGCTCGCCGTGCACACCACCGCCCGCCTCCAACCCCCGTCCACCGCCCACCCGTTCGGCACCGACGCGCTCGGCCGCGACCTGCTCGCCCGCATCGCCCACGGCGCCCTCGACACCCTCCTGCTCGCCCTCGCCATCAGCGCCGGCACCCTCCTCACCGGGCTGCTGCTCGGGCTGCTGCCCCGGCTGTCCGGGCCGCTCGTCGACACCGTCAACGCCGTACCGCCGGTGCTCGCCGCGCTCCTCGTCACCGCCGTCGCGGGCGGCGGCCCGGCCGCACCCGCGCCGGCCGTCGCCGCCGTGGCCTGGGCCCCGCTGGCCGCCCACACCTCCGCTCTGCTTCGGCAGGAACGGGCGGCCCTGCATCTCACCGCCACCCGTGCCCTCGGCGCCGGCCGCTGGTATCTGCTGCGGCACGAACTGCTGCCCGCCGTCGTCCCGCCGGTCGCCCGGCACGCCCTGCTGCGGCTTCCGGGCACCGCCCTCGCCCTCGCCTCACTCGGCTTCCTCGGCCTCGGCGCCCAGCCGCCGTCCCCCGAATGGGGTCAACTCCTCGCCGAGAACCAGCCGTACGCCGAGCGCGCGCCCTGGACGGTCCTGGCGCCCGCGGTCGTCCTCGCCGCCCTGGGCGTGCTCGCGGTGACGGCGGCGGGAGGGGTACGGCGCTCGCGGCGCGGTACCGGTGCCGCCTGAGGCGCGGTGGGCCAGAGGGCTTTCGCAGGCACTGGGGGAGGCACGACCGGCCGCAACCACGCGGGACAGGCGGGGTGTGAACACGGCATCCCCGCCGCACGTATCAACCGGACGTGGGAAGATCCCTCACCATGAGTGCGTCCCCGGCGGTGAGAGGTCTGCGGGCCGCGGTGTTCGCCGCGGTGTGCGTGCTGCTCGCCGCCGCCGGGCACGGGCTCGCCATGGGCGACATGCCGCCGCTGAGGGCCGACGCGGCCGGATTCCTCGCCGTGTTCGCGGTCGGCTGGGTCCTGGGCGGACAGGAGCGGTCGCTGGCCGGGATCGGCAGCGCCATGCTGCTCACCCAGGCCGCACTGCATCTCGGTTTCGACGCCGCCCACCGCACCACCTCGCGCGCGGTCATGCCGGGGCACGCCATGGCCGCGATGCACACCGGCGCGGCATCCCACGTCGCCGTCCACCCGCACATCACCGCCCACGCCACCGCCGCCCACCTCCTCGCCGCGCTGGCCGCCTCCTGGTGGCTGCGGCGGGGCGAGGCCGCGCTGTGGTCGCTGCTGCGCCGGACCGCGACCTTCGTGCCCGGCCTCGTCGCCTGGTGGCGCGACGCCCCGCTGCCCGCCCCCGCCCCGCGCATCCCGCGCGTCCCGGCCGCCCCCGCGTCGCCCCGCCGGACCCCGCTGCGGCACGCGGTCAGCCGGCGCGGGCCCCCGCACCCGATCCCGTACTCGCTCTGACCCTGTTCCCCGCGTCATTCGTACGGAGATCGACTCACTCATGTCCGCATCACATCCCACCGCGCGCCGCGCCGTCACCGTCGCCGCCGTCGCCGCCGTCGCCGTCCTGCTCGCCGCCGGTGCCGCCTCCGCGCATGTCACCGTGCACCCCGAGAGCTACGCCAAGGGAGCCACCGACGGCGTGCTGACCTTCCGCGTGCCCAACGAGGAGGACAGCGCCTCCACCACCAAGGTGCAGGTCTTCCTGCCCACCGACCACCCCGTCCTCGGCGTGCTCGTCCATCCGCAGGACGGCTGGACGGCCAAGGTCACCACCACCAAGCTGAAGACACCGGTCAAGACCGACGACGGCACCATCACGGAGGCGGCCTCCGAGATCACCTTCACCGGCGGGAAGATCGGCGCCGGGCAGTACGAGGACTTCGACGTCGCCTTCGGTCAACTGCCCGACGACACCGGCCAGTTGGTCTTCAAGACCCTGCAGACCTACTCCGACGGCAAGGTCGCGCGCTGGATCGAGGGGCCGACCGGCGGCGACGAGCCGGAGAACCCGGCCCCGGTGCTGAAGCTGACGGCCGGTGACGCGAGTGCGGCGCCCGCGCCCGCCAGGGCCGAGTCCGCCGGCACGAGCGACTCCACGGCCCGTGGGCTCGGCATCGCCGGGCTGGTCACCGGTGTCCTCGGCCTCGCGGCCGCCGCGTTCGCGATCGTACGAGGCCGGGGCGCACGCTCGTAACTCCCGGCGGCGAGCGCAGGGCCCGGACCGGCAACCCGGTCCGGGCCCTCTCGCATGCCGCGTCGGCCTCAGCGCACCGCCAGCTCCAGCAGCTCCGCCCCAGCCGGCGGCGCCTGCACGGATATCCGCGAGGTACGCCACAGCCACCGCACGTCCCGTCCGAAGGACCACAGCAGCGAGCCCAGGGCCAGCAGCACGACCGCCAGATCGGCCAGGTGGGGGAGAAGCTCGGCGCCCGCCAGGAGCAGCGCGACGCCCTGGACCGCGGCGACGGTCTTGCGGGCGAACGACGGCGGCAGCGGGGCGTTCAGCCAGGGGGCCAGGCGGGCCGCGGCGACGAAGGCGTAGCGCATCCCGCCGATCAGCAGCACCCACGGGCCGAGCTGCATGGCCACGTACACGCTCAGCACCAGGATCAGAAACGCGTCGACCTCCATGTCGAAGCGGGCGCCGAGCGCGGTCGACGTACCGGTGCGGCGGGCCACCTTGCCGTCGACGCCGTCCAGCAGCAGCGCGACCGCGGTCAGGCCGACCAGCAAAGTCACCGGCGGTGCGCTCTCGAAGGAGTCCGCGACCAGCGCGGTCACCCCGCCCACCAGGGTCGCGCGGCCGAGCGTGACCCGGTTCGCCGGGCCGAAGGAGCGCAGGCAGGAGCGGTGCAGGGCGCGCGCCAGCACCGCCCAGGTGGCGAACGCGAACGCGAGCCCCGTCAGCCAGCCGGCCGGCCCCATGCCTATCGCCGTGCCGAGCAACGCGAGCAGCAGGACCTGTAGGCCCGCTCCCACAGCGGTCTCCTGCTGGGGCCTCGCGTCATACGTGTTGTTCAGGGCCACCGCACACCCTCCGGCCGAGTGACAGAGTCGATCACGCCGCGTACTGTGCGCGGCCTGTGCACTTCTCGGTACGTGAACAACTTGCCTACTGTTCAGGAGGATGCCGATGAACCGCTCGGCCCGCGCGTTCTGGCTGCGCTCACCCGGTCACGGCGAACTGCGCGATGTCACCCTCACGGAGCCCGCCGAGGGTGAGGTCCTGGTGCGCGCGCTGTACTCCGGGGTGAGCCGCGGCACGGAGACGCTCGTCTTCCGCGGCGGGGTCCCGGAGAGCCAACACGCCGTGATGCGGGCGCCGTTCCAGGAGGGCGGCTTCCCGGGCCCGGTGAAGTACGGCTACCTCAGCGTCGGCACGGTGGAGGAGGGCCCGGCTGAGCTGATCGGGCGAACCGTTTTCTGCCTGTATCCGCATCAGAGCCGTTACGTCGTTCCGGTGAGTGCCGTGACGGTCGTGCCCGAGCGGGTGCCCGCCGCACGGGCCGTGCTCGCCGGGACCGTGGAGACCGCCGTGAACGCCCTGTGGGACGCCGCGCCGCTGATCGGCGACCGGATCGCGGTGGTCGGCGGCGGCATGGTCGGCTGCTCGGTGGCCGCCCTGCTCGCCCGCTTCCCCGGCGTCCGCCTCCAGCTCGTCGACGCCGACCCGGCCCGCGCGAAGACCGCCGAGGCGCTCGGCGTGGACTTCGCCACACCCGACGCCGCGCTCGGCGACTGCGACCTGGTCGTGCACGCCAGCGCCACCGAGGCCGGCCTCACCGGCGCCCTGCGGCTGCTCGCCCCCGAGGGCACCGTCGTGGAACTGAGCTGGTACGGCGACCGGCGCGTCGCCCTGCCGCTCGGCGAGGCCTTCCACTCCCGCCGGCTCACCCTGCGCAGCAGCCAGGTCGGCACCGTCTCCCCGGCCGCCCGCGCCGGCCGCGACTACGCCGACCGGATGGCGCTCGCCCTCGACCTGCTCGCCGACCCGGCACTGGACGCGCTCATCACCGGAGAGAGCGCTTTCGAGCAACTCCCGGACGTCATGCCGCAGCTCGCCTCGGGCGAGATCCCCGCGCTGTGCCACCGGATCCGGTACGCCGAGACGGGCCTGACCTGAGAAAAGAGTGAGAGAGCGCTGAACGCGGGGAAGCGAAGAGCCGTACTACACGGCATCCCCCGCCGGGTAAGGAACACGGGTAAGGAACAGGGGGACCAGACGCGTCGTACCTGGAGGGTCGTCCGTTGTTCAGCATCACCGTCCGCGATCACATCATGATCGCCCACAGCTTCCGCGGCGAGGTGTTCGGGCCCGCGCAGCGACTGCACGGCGCCACGTTCCTGGTGGACGCCACCTTCCGCCGCGAGCAGCTGGACGAGGACAACATCGTGGTCGACATCGGCCTGGCCACGCAGGAACTGCGGGTCATCACCGCCGAGCTGAACTATCGCAACCTCGACGACGAACCCGAGTTCGCGGGCATCAACACCTCCACCGAGTTCCTCGCCAAGGTCATCGCCGACCGGCTTGCCGAACGCATCCACAAGGGCGCGCTGGGCGAGGGCGCCAAGGGCCTAGCGGGCATCACGGTCACCCTGCACGAATCGCACATCGCCTGGGCGAGTTACGAGCGTGGCCTGTGACCGGGGCGACCACGCGGCGGGCGCGCCTGGCGTATGTGCCGGCGCAGCCCACCGCCGTCGCGCAGGCCACCGCCGTCGCGCAGGCCACCGCCGTCGAGAAGGCCACCGCCGTCGAGAAGGCCGGAATCACCCCCATGTCCCTGCGCACCGTGCACTTCGTCCTGCCGGGCGGCGTCGACGACCCGGCCGCGCCCAGCGGCGGCAACGCCTACGACCGCCGGGTCTGCCTGGACCTGCCCGGCTTCGGCTGGGACGTCACCCGGCACGCGGCGCCCGGCACCTGGCCGTGCCCCGACCGGGCCGCCCGCGACCGCTTCGTCCGCACCCTGAGCGACCTGCCGGACGACGCGGTCGTCCTGCTGGACGGGCTCGTCGCCTGCGGGGTGCCGGAACTCCTCACCCCGCACGCCGACCGGCTGCGCCTGGCCGTGCTCGTCCATCTGCCGCTCGGCGACGAGACCGGCCTCGCCCCGGCCGTCGCCGGCGACCTCGACGCCCGCGAACGCGCCGTGCTGCGCGCCGTGCCCGCCGTCGTCGCGACCAGCGACTGGGCGGTGCGCCGGCTCGTCTCCCACCACGGCCTCGCCCCCGAACGGGTGCATGTCGCCGCGCCCGGCGCCGACATCGCGCCGCTCGCGCCCGGCACCGACGGCGTCTCCCGGCTGCTGTGCGTGGCCGCCGTGACCCCGCGCAAGGGCCAGCACCGGCTCGTGGAGGCGCTCGCGGCGGTCCGGGACCTGCCGTGGACCTGCGAGCTGGTCGGCGGCCTTAGCCACGACCCCGCCTACGTCGGCCGGTTGCGCACCCTCATCAACCGGTACGGCCTCGCCGACCGGCTGCACCTGACCGGCCCGCGCGCCGGGGCGGACCTCGACGCCACGTACGCCGCCGCCGACCTGATGGTCCTCACCTCCTACGCCGAGACCTACGGCATGGCGGTCACCGAGGCACTGGCCCGCGGCATCCCGGTCCTCGCCACCGACGTGGGCGGAGTGCCGGAGGCGGTCGGCCGCGCCCCCGACGGCGGGGTGCCCGGCATCCTCGTCCCGCCGGAGGATCCCGGCGCGCTCGCCGCCGAACTGCGCGGCTGGTTCGGCGAACCCGACGTACGCCGCCGGCTCAAGGCCGCGGCCCGCGGCCGCCGCGCCGCGCTCGACGGCTGGGCCGCCACCGCCCGCAGCCTGGCCGGAGTCCTCGCCCGACTCCCCGAAGCCCCGAGGAGGGCGGCATGACCACGCCGGAGACCACGACGAACGGCGCGGCGAGGAACGGCATGGTGTCGATCCCGGGACAGCCCGGGCCGAAGGATGTGGAGCCGGTGCGCGGGACCGAGGACGAGGTGGAGCCGGTGCGCGAGGCCGGCCGCGGTGCGGCTCGTACGCCGGACGCCATGACGCGGGGGGAGGGGGCCTGTGCGGGGGAGCGCGGCGACGAGGCCGCCGCGGCGACGGACCGTGCCCGCGACTCCGCCGGCGGAGCACACGCTGCCGGCTCCGCCGTCGTCGCCGGGGCCGGGCCCGTCGGGCGTCCCGGGGAGCGGGCCACGCTGCGGCTGCGCGGCGACGAACCCGAGGAGCCACCCCGGTACGCGCCCGAATGGCTGCGCCTGCGGGAAGCGGCCGACGCGGACGCCCGGGCCCAGGACCTGCTGGAACCGCTGCGGATCCGGCTGGCGGACCTGCCGGAGCGCACCGGCGGACTCGCCGTGCACGACCTGGGCTGCGGCACCGGCTCGATGGGCCGCTGGCTCGCGCCCCGCCTGGACGGACCCCAGCACTGGGTCCTGCACGACCGCGACCCCTACCTGCTGCACTTCGCCGCCGTGGCCTCCCCCCGCTCCGCCGCCGACGGCAGCGGCGTCACCGTCGAGACACGGCGCGGCGACGTGGCCCGGCTGACCCCGGACGCCCTGGCCGGCGCCGCGCTGGTCACCGCCTCCGCGCTGCTCGACGTCCTCACCCGCGAGCAGGTCGACACCCTCGCCGACGCCTGCGCCGGGGCCGGTTGCCCCGCCCTGCTCACACTGTCCGTCGTCGGACGCGTCGAACTCACCCCGGCCGACCCGCTGGACGCGGAGATCGCCGAGGCGTTCAACGCGCATCAGCGGCGTGCCGGGCTGCTCGGCCCGGACGCGGTCACCGTGGCCCGCGAGGCGTTCGGCGAGCGCGGGGCCGCCGTACGGGTGCAGCCCAGCCCGTGGCGGCTCGGCCCGCAGCAGATGGCGCTGACCGAGCAATGGCTGCGCGGCTGGGTGGGCGCGGCCGTGGAGCAGAGGCCCGAGCTGCGCGACGGCGCCGAACGCTATCTGCGGGACCGGCTCGCCGCCTGTGCGGCCGGCGAATTGCGGGTCGTGGTCCACCACAGCGACCTGCTGGCCGTGCCCCGGCCGACGGACGGAGCGTCATGACCGCACGGTCGGCCGCGACGGACCACGAGCACCGGGTCACCGCAGCGGGCCCGCACGCGCGCGTGACGCCCACGGGCACCACGCACGCGCGCGTACCCGACACCGGCCCGGCGGGCGCCTGCGTGTACGGCGCCGGCACGGTCCACACGCGTGTGCCGGGCGTGAACCCGGGGCGCGCGGCGCACGACTCCGGCACCGGGCCGGCAGAGCCGCAGCCCGCGGCCGCCGCACCAGCGGCCGCACGGGACAGCGCACCGGGGCCCGCAGGAGAGACCGCGCCCGAGGCCGTACCGCCCCCCGTCCACCGGCGTCCCGGACTCCGCGCGCTGCGTACGCACTTCGGCACCTTCGCCGGCGTGGTCATCCTGGGCGCTCTGCTGTGGCAGCTCGGCACCGGGGTGCTGCTCGACGGGCTGCGCCGGATCGACACCGCGACGGTGCTGGCGGCGCTGGCCATCGGCGTGGTCACCACCGTGTTCAGCGCCTGGCGCTGGCAGTTGGTGGCCCGCGGACTGCGCATCCGGCTGCCGTTCGGTCCCGCCGTCGCCGACTACTACCGCGCGCTGTTCCTGAACGCGGCGCTGCCCGGCGGGATCCTGGGCGATGTGCATCGCGCGGTGCGGCACGGACAGAGCGCCGGTGACCTGCGGCGCGGCGTGCAGGCCGTGGTCCTGGAACGGGTCGCCGGGCAGATCGCGCTGGCCGTGTTCGCCGCGGCGGTGCTGCCGACGCTGCCCTCCCCGGTGCGCGCCGAGGCCCGCGACTTCGCCGCACCGGTGGCGCTCGCCCTGGCCGGCGCCCTCGCCGTCGGCCTCGCCGTCCGCATGAACCGCGCGCCCTCCCGCCGAGCCGGGGCCCTCGGCGCCGCGCTCGGCGAGGCACGCCAGGGGCTGCTGTCCCGCCGCGGCGGACCGGGCATCGCCGTTTCCTCCGCCGTCGTCCTGGCCGGGCACCTGGCGATGTTCGTCGTGGCCGCCCGGGTCGCCGGGTCGGCCGCCCCGGTGGCGGTGCTGGTCCCGCTCGCCGTCCTCGCCCTGGTCGCCATGGGGCTGCCGCTGAACGTCGGCGGCTTCGGACCCCGCGAGGGCGTGACCGCCTGGGCGTTCGGCGCCGCGGGGCTCGGCGCGAGCACCGGTGTCGCCGTCGCCGTCGTGTACGGCGTGCTCAGCTTCGTGGCGAGCCTGCCCGGTGCCGTCGTCCTCGCTGTGCGCTGGTACGCCGGTGTGCGGGGCGGGGCCGGCACGGCGGACCCCGCCCCGGCCGCCGAGACCGGCCCTCCCGCAGAGGACTACCGGCCTTCCCGCGCGGAGGTGAGCAACGCGAAATACGACTCGAAGGATTCCGCCAGGCTCGCCAGCAGTTCCTTCCCCTTTTCCGCCGACCCCAGGGAAGGACGGCCGATGACCCCCGATTCGGTATAGGCGGACATTCCCACGGTGAGCAGATGACGACGGTCGTCAGCGATGAAATCGGCGGACTCGTGACCAGGGCGGACGAATTCGGGATGAGCGTGCAACAGAATCGAGGTCTCGATTTCCCCCGCGTGCATGTCGGTGAGCAGCGAGGTGACGACCCCCGCGCGCTCGCGCGCCGCCTCCCAGTCCTCGGCGGCCGGGAACAGCGCCATCCGCTCACCGCGCGCGGAGGCCTCCTGGACGACGTTGCCCAGAACGTAGTTGCCGCCGTGCCCGTTGACCACGACGAGCGCGTCGACGCCCGAGCGGCGCAGCGACGCCGCGATGTCCGAGACCACCGCATGGAGGGTCACGGCGGAGATGCTGACGGTCCCCGGCCAGTGCGCGTGCTCGTGCGAGCAGGAGACCGTCACCGGAGGAAGGAGGTGCACCGGGTACGCGGCGGCGATCTCCCGCGCCACGGCACAGGCGACGAGCGTGTCCGTCGCCAGCGGCAGGAAGGGACCGTGCTGCTCGAAACTGCCGACGGGAAGGACGGCGACCTGTGCTGACACACCCGCCCCCCGCGCCGTCACGTCCTTCGTGGTGTCCGTCGGCACCACGCCGTACGCCACGCTGTTCGTTCCCCCGCATGCCGCTGCACGCGCGCCCGAACCACTCATCGTTCCACGGCCTTTCGTCTCTGCTTAGGAATCAGATCATGACAGAAAACACCGGCGTCAACCTCGGCGTACTCGGTAAGAAGTCCCCGCGGCGTTCGGGCGCGGAACGAGTGGTGAATGCACCGCTGCCCACCGTGTACGGAAAATTCCAGGCGATCGGTTACCTGGACCACGACCGCGGGGACGAGCAAGTGGCCCTGGTGTACGGCGAGATCGGCACCGAGAGCGTGCTGACCCGGCTGCACTCGGAGTGCCTGACCGGGGACGCGTTCGGCTCCCGGCACTGCGAGTGCGGCGACCAGCTGGCGTCGGCGCTGCGCGCCGTCGTCGCCGAAGGCAGCGGAATCGTCGTCTACTTGAGGGGCCACGAGGGCCGCGGCATCGGGCTGCTCGCCAAGCTGCGCGCGATGGCCCTGCAGGCGGAGGGCCTGGACACGGTGGAGGCGAACCTCGCGCTCGGCCTGCCCGTGGACGCCCGGGACTACGGCGTCGCCGCCGAGATCCTGCGCGACCTCGGGGTCCGCTCGGTGCGCCTGATGTCCAACAACCCGCGCAAGCGTGAGGCGCTGGTACGGCACGGGATCCAGGTCGCCGAGCAGGTGCCGCTGCTGATCGAGCCGTGCGAGAGCAACATCACCTATCTGCGCACCAAGCGGGAGCGGATGGACCACATCCTGCCTCATCTGGATGCCGTCGCCCACGGCTCCTGAGGCGACGGTGACCGGCGCGGCGTCCGCCGCCTCCCCCACGGGCGGTGGGCGCCCGGTCGGTCAGTCCGTCAGTGCCTCGTGCACCAGCCGCCGCAGCTGCGGGAAGACCTTCAGTGTCCTCGGGCGTACCTGCGTCATGAACTGGACGGTCAGCGCGCGGGCCGGATCGACCCAGAACGCGGTCGTGGCCGCGCCGGTCCAGCCGTACGTGCCCGGGCCGGCGGGGGCGAGGGTACGGGACGGGTCGGTCACCACCGACACGTTGAAGCCGAAGCCGAGCCCGTCGTTGGCGGGCTCCTGGTGGACGGGGGCGCCGAAGGACCGCAGGCCCGCGTCGCCGGGCAGCTGGTTGCGGGTCATCAGCGCGACCGTGTCCGCGGACAGCAGCCGGACGCCGTCCAGTTCACCGCCCCGGCGCAGCATCTCCATGAACCGATGGAAGTCGTAAGCGCAGGAGACCAGGCCGCCGCTGCCGGACAGGAACCGCGGCCGGCCGTGCACCGGCAGCCCCGGCACCGGCGCGATCCCGCCGTCGTCGGTCTCCCCGTACAACTCGGCCAGCCTGTCCGTCTGTTCGGGCTCGATGTGGAAACCGGTGTCGGTCATGCCGAGCGGCCCGAGGATCCGCTCGGCGAAGAACGCGTCCAGCGGCCGCCCCGACACCACCTCGATCACCCGGCCCAGCACGTTCGAGGCGACCGAGTAGTTCCACTGTGTGCCCGGTTCGAACTGCAGCGGCATCCGCGCGTACACCTCGACCGTCTCGGCCAGATCGGCGCCCGGCGGGACCGAGTACTCCAGGCCGGAGGCGCGGTAGAGCGCGTCGACCGGGTGCCGGTGGTAGAAACCGAACGTCAGGCCCGCGGTGTGGGTGAGCAGATGCCGGATCAGGATCGGGCCGGCGGCCGGGCGGGTGCGCAGGTCCGCGCCCGAACCGCCCTCGTACACCACGGGATCGGCGAAGTGCGGCAGGTGGCGGTCGAGCGGGTCGTCCAGGGACAGCCTGCCCTCCTCCACCAGCAGCAGCACGGCGACCGCGGTCACCGGCTTGGTCATCGAGTAGATCCGCCACAGGGTGTCCGTCTCGACCGGCAGCCCCGCCGCCGCATCGCGCAGGCCGTACGTGGTGAGATGGGCGATCCGGCCGTCGCGGGACAGGGCCAGGAGAGAGCCCGGCAGCCGGCCCTGGTCGACGAGGCCGGCGACCCACCGGTCCAGGCGGTCCAGCGCCTTGCCGTCCAACCCCGCCTCGCCCGGCCCGACTTCCTGCCGCAGCTGTGCCATCGCTCTCCTCCGGTCGCTCGTCCGCGATACGTCCCCGACCGCCCGCCGGGAACGCACCCGGTCCTCATCGTCCCGCAGCAGCACCACCGCGCACCCGCTGATCAGCGCCGGGTGTGATCGACGCGACGCGGTCGGCCGTATCGGCGCCGTCGGCCGCTTCGGCGCCGTCGGTCCGGGGCAGCGCACGGGCCAGGGGTACGGCGAGCGCCGCTACGGCGGCCAGCGTGAGCAGCGCGGTTTCGGTCCCGGCGCTCATCAGCGCGCTCGCCGTGGCCACGCCCACCGCCGGGCCGACGTTCATCGCCGTCTGCTGCAGCCCGCCCGCCACTCCGGCCACCGCCACCTCCGCCCGTCGTACGACGACCTGGGTGGCCGCCACCATCACCGTTCCGAACCCCGCGCCCAGCAGCGCGCACGCGCAGCCGAACGCCGGTGCGGACGTGGCCCCGGACAGCACGAGGACACCGAGCGCGAGCAGCGCCGTCGCCGCCGTCGTCGTACCGCGCGCGCCGAGGCGGCGCAGCAGTGCCGGGCACAGCGCGGCGGACGCCACCATCAGCACCGCCAGGGGCAGACTGCGCAGCGCGCTGTGCAACGGGTCGAGCCCCAGGCGGCGTTGGAGGACGTAGGTGGCCACGAAGAGGGTGCCGAACAGGGCCGCCGAGACGACGACCAGGACGCCGAGCGCCGCACCGATCGCCCGCGAGCCGAGGACGGCGGGCGACAGCAGCGGGCTCGCCGTACGCCGCTCGTGCCGTACGAGGACGGCGGCGGCGACCGCGGCGACGGCGAGCCCCGCCGCGGAGACCGGCCGCGCGCTCAGCGAGTACACCAGGCAGGACAGGGTCACCGCGAGCAGTACGGCACCCGGCAGGTCCAGCGGAGTCCGGGAACCGGCGGGGGTCTGCTGCGGCCTTGAGCAGGGTGGGCGAAGTCCGCTGCGGTTCGGCCGGTCAGGACGGCGCCGCGGACGAACGGGGGCCCGTCGCGGCAGTGGCGGCGGAACGCCCGGCAGGGCCGGCAGGCCGAAGACGAGCGCGGGCAGTACGTTGACGAAGAACACCGCCCGCCAGCCCAGGGCCGTCACCAGCGCCCCGCCCAGCAGCGGACCCGCGGCCGCCGCCAGCCCGATCGCGGCGGTCCGCACGGCGAGAGGCGTGGCCAGCCGGTCCGGCGGGAACGCGGCCCGCAGCATGCCCAGCGTGGCGGGCTGCAACAGCGCCCCGAACACCCCCTGCAGCGCCCGCAGTCCGATGACCCAGCCGACGCCGGGCGCGACACCGATCGCCGCCGACGCCGCCCCGAACCCCAGCATGCCGAGTGCGAACACCCGCTGCTGCCCGTACCGGTCACCGAGCCGCCCCGCGAACACCAGCAGGCTCGCCACCGCGACGAGATACGCCGTACTGGTCCACTGCACCTCCGCGAGCGATGCGCCCAACTGCCGCTGCAGACGCGGCTGCGCGACGGTGAGGACCGTACCGTCCAGCGCGACGACCACCGCGCCCGCCACGCTGCTCGCCAGTGTCCACCGCCGGTTCACCGGCCGCCCTCCGCGCCGAGGTGCGCCTCCAGTGCCACATCGAGGATCGCCGCCAAGTCGTCGTCTTCGACGGCGAGTTGGAGGCTGCGCCAGCGGCCCAGCTGGGCGAGGCCGTGCAGATTGGCCCACAGGGCGCCCGCCACCCGCCGCGCGTCGGCCCCCGGCCGGGCCTCCCCGACCAGCCCCGCCAGCACGCCGAACAGGGGAAGGCTCGTCTCCCGCAGCCCCAGATGCCCGCTCTCCAGCAGATCGTGACGGAACATCAGCTCATACATGCCGGGGTTGTCCAGCGCGAACTCCAGATACGTCCGCGCCAGCGCCGCCACCCGCGCCCGGGGGCCGGCCGGCGCCTGTGCGAGCGCCGTCCGGCTCCGCTCGGCCAGGCCGGCGAAGCCGCGCCGGGCGATGGCCGACAGCAGTTCCAGATGGGTGGGGAAGTAGCGGCGCGGCGCCCCGTGCGAGACCCCGGCGCGCCGGGCGATCTCCCGCAGGGTCAGCGCCTGCAGCCCCTCGGCGGCCAGCAGCTCCACGCCCACGTCGACCAGACGCTCCCGCAACCCGATGTCGGACTCAGTCATAGACACTGTCTACCACTGGTCGGTAGACACCGTCTACCGCATGCCTGTGCGAAGGGAATGCGGGGCCCGCTCCCGCGAGTTGACCGTGGTATGACTCACGACACCACCCAGGACGTCCTGCTCGAACTGCTCGCGGCGGGCCACGGCGGCGTACTGGTCACCCTCAAGCGCGACGGCCGCCCCCAGCTGTCCAACGTCAGCCACGCCTACTACCCCGACGAGCGGATCATCCGGATCTCCGTCACCGACGACCGCGCCAAGACCCGCAACCTGCGCCGCGACCCCCGCGCCTCGTACCACGTCACCAGCGCCGACCGCTGGGCGTACGCCGTCGCCGAGGGAACGGCCGGACTGTCACCCGTCGCCCGGGACCCGCACGACGACACCGTCGAGGAACTGATCCGCCTCTACAGGGACGTCCTCGGCGAACACCCGGACTGGGACGACTACCGGGCGGCGATGGTCCGCGACCGCCGCCTGGTGGTCCGGCTGCATGTCGACCGGGTCTACGGCGTCCCGAAGCGCTGACCCGCGGGCTCTCCTACAGCCCGGCGGCGCGCGCCTCGATCGCGCGCAGTACAGCGACCATGTCCTCGCCGCCGTACCCCTGCGCCACCGTCTTCAGCACGTCCAGCGCGGCCGCCTGCACCGAGAAGTCCCGCTCACGCGGCTTCGGCGCCTTCATCCGGGAGACACCGCCGGCCATGGGGCCCGCGTCCAGGACGTCCAGGAACAGCCGCCGGTCCAGGCCCTGCCGCTCGGCGAAGGGGAACGCCTCGGTCAGCCCGGTCACCAGGGTGATCAGGAAGAGGTCCGTGTGGACGACGGTGCGTCCCGCGACGCGTGCGGCGACGGCGGGTGTGCCGCGACCGAGGATGGCGTCGACCGCGGATTCGTCGGCGAGCATCAAGAGCCATGGGCCGGCCCATCACTCCGAGACCGATGAAACCGACGTTCACATGTTTGTGGCCGCCGTCGTTATGACGTCAGTCATAGAGTGGGCACGGCGAGGAACGGAGGCCGGGATGGGCGAGATCCGACGGGGCCCGCGGGAGCGGATGGTCTTCAGCGCGGCCCAGCTGATCCGGCGCGACGGTGTCGCCGCGACCGGCATGCGGGAGGTCGCGGCACACGCCGGCGCACCGCGCGGCTCGCTGCAGCACTACTTCCCGGGCGGGAAGGAGCAGCTGGTCAACGAGGCGGTCGACTGGGCCGGACGGTATGCGGGCAAGCGGATCACGCGTTTCCTCGCGGGGCTGGAGCGGCCGACGCCGAGCGGTCTTTTCACGGCGATGGTCGCGCAGTGGACCGACGAGTACACGGCGGACGGCTTCCAGGCGGGCTGCCCGGTCGCCGCCGCCACCGCCGAGTGCGCCTCCGCCGGCGGCTCCACCCGTGCGGCCGCGGCCGCCGCGTTCACCGCCTGGCGGACCCCGCTCGCCGAGGCCCTGACCTCCATGGGCGTCCCCGCGGCCCGTGCCGCATCGCTGGCCACGCTGATGATCAGCACCCTGGAGGGCGCGATCCTGATGGCCCGCGCCGAACACGACGTAGGCCCCCTGACCACGGCCGTACGGGAACTGTCCCCGCTCCTCGACGCGGCGGCGGCCCCGGCCCCCTGAGCCCGGCAACCGGTCCTCTAGTCCTCGTCCCGCAGTCTCCGCCAGATACGGGTGCGGTACAGCACGTAGAAGGCGACGAACAGAACAGCCACCTGAAGTCCCACGCCGAGCAGCCAGAAGACCGCCCTGCTCTCCAGCTCATCGGTCATGAAGGCGAAGTTCATGCCGAAGAAGCCGGTCAGGAACGACAGCGGCAGGAAGATCACCGACACGATGGCCAACCGGTTGATCACGCCGTTCTGCTCGCCCGCGACCAGGGACGCGTAGCTGGCGAAGGCCCGCCGGGTGGCATCCTGGAGGGACTCGATGTCCGCGAGGACCAGCCGCGCCGCACGCTGGAACTCCTGGGCGAGCCGCTGCCGTTCCACCGGGAAGTCACGGCTCATCATCCTGCGCGTGATGATCTCCTCGACCACCTGGAGATAGGGCAGCAACGAGTGGTGCAGGAGGGCGGAACGGCGGCGCAGCTGGGACAGCCGGTAGATCTGCTCGGGCCGCCGCCCCTCGAACATGTCGTCCTCCAGCCCCTCCACCTCCAGCAGCGCGTCCACCGCGGCACGGCGAAAGGTCGCCAGCGTCTCCTGGAGCAGAAGGAACAGCGTGGCCACGGCGTCATGGGGCTTCTCCTGCCGCAGGTGCGTCGTGATGTCCGCCGCCAGGACGGCCCGGCCCCGGTGAGCGATGACCAGGAAGCGCTCACTGGCCAGGGCGTGCACATGGGCGATTCGCACGCCATGGACCACCGGTATGACGAAGCCGGCGATGTCGCCCAGGAATTCGGCCCGTGCGGACTCGCCCGGTCTGCCGAACCAGGCCAGTTCCTCGGCGTCCAGCCCGAGCCGGCGGGCCGGCGGCTCGTCCGCCGGGCCCTCCTTCGGGCCCTCCTCCTCCGGCAACTCGACATCGAGGAGCAGGAAACGGTCCATGGCGAGCCGCTGGCGTGCCTCCGACACGGAGACACGCGTCGTGGCCCCCTCCGGCATCGACACCATCGTTACGATCATCACCCTCACCGCTCATCCCGTGCCCCCGCGGGCCGGCTCTGCGACGGTGCGCCGCCCCTGGCCGCCAGCCTGGACCAGAAGACACTCAGCGCCGGATAGTCGTACGCGAGGTAGTACTGCGCACTCATGTCTCGTCCTCCGTTCGGCGGGTGAACGGCCGTCACGGCAGCGACGGATCCGCTGGGCCGGCGGCCGGCCCCGTCGCGGCGGCCAGGGCCGCCGTGGCGGCGAGCACGGCCACGACCAGAAGCAGAACGAGTGCCACCGCGCCCGCCGTGGGGTGGTTCCACAGGACGAGCGCCAGCGCACCGGCCCCTATGGTGACGCCGGTGGTCCACGGCCGATGGGCGGCCAGCCACTGTCCGAGGTGCCCGGTGTGCACACCGGCACGGCTCAGTCCCCGCCCCGCCGCGGTGGCGCCCTTCTGCGCCCCGGAGCGCACGGCCCGGGCAACTCGGCTCGGCCCGTACAGGTAGGCCGCCAGTGCCGTGATCACGGAGACGACGAGCAGCGTACGGACGCTGTTGCGCAGGAAACGTACGAAGGTATCGAAGATCACCGCCGCGGCGTCGGGCGGCAGCGTGGCCGGGGGGACCGAGTCCAGGTAGACACGCCGTACGACGACCAGGGCCACGAGCAGCACGATCATCATGGCGCCGATGCCGAGGGAGGTGATCATCAGCATCACCCGGTGTCCCGGAGCGGCCCACGGCCGCGGCGGCCGCGGCGAGGGTCAGTACGGGCATCCAGGTGCCGAGGATGTCGAGCAGCCGCATCGCGTTCTGGGCCTTGTGGAGTTTGTCGGTGCGGAACAGGGTGATCGAGCGGTCGACCTGCGGGATGGCGGAGGCCTGCTTGAAGCCGGCGTCGACCAGGCGCTTCTGCACCTGGTCGATGACCACTCCGAGGTCGAGCTGGACGGTGTCGCCCTGGGCCTTGAGCGCTCCCTGCCCCTCTCCGGTGAGCATCCCCACCACCGCGGACTGCGCCCGCCGGTTGCCCGTCACCCATGCCTGCTGGAAGACGTCGCTGGTCACCACGCGGTCGATGGTCCGGTGCACGACGGTCTGCAGGGCGGAGCGCAGGGGACCGGTCAGTGCCCCGGACGCGTCGACCACGCGTGGCGGTGCGCCGTTGTCCGCGAGCAGCTTGGTGACCGCGGCCGTCACCGCCTGGACGTCGACCTGGGACACCACACGATCGGTCAGCCTGTTCACGAGGGCGTTCTGGACGGCCGGTTCCGAGGCGAGCGGTGTCACGGTCTGCACATACCAGTCGGTGTCGGCGACGGTGTCATGGACCCAGACCGCGACGACGGCCAGCGGAGCGAGCACGAGCGTCAGCACCAGGAGCACCGAGGCGCCCAGCCGGCGCAGGCGCCGGTGGCGCAGCCGCGAGGCACGCCGGAGCCGCAGATACTCCGCGTGTTCCTCGTCGCTCAGGACATGACCGCCCTGCCCGGGCGAGCCCGGACCGGACGGTCCGGAGGCGGTGCCGGAAGCCATGGCGCCTCCTTGGTCGGGAGTGCCGTCGGCGGCGGTGGCGGGGACGGAGACCGCGGAGGGATCCCGTCCGGGAGGTCCGCGAACGGCCTGGCGGAGTGGTCAGACGTCGACGTCCGGGCGTACCGGCTCGTGAGGCCACCGCGACGCCGGCCAGGAAGCCGCGGTGGGGCAGGTCCGGGAACGGCCGAGCCTCGCCGGCGCGTCCGCCGGGTCGACGGCTCCGGTGAGGGAGGCCCCGCCGGGAACCTGCTCCGATCCGGCGTACGGCTCGTGACCACGGGACTCGGTCATGGCTCCTCCTCACGTGATCAGCAGATCCGCTCCGGGACGGCCGGCGGGGCCGTGTGCGGGGACCTCACCGGGCCAGCGTCCCGCCGGCCGGCCGCCCCGGGCGTCACCCCTGGCGGGTGATCCGTAGCGGGGGCCGGGGCGATGAGGTGGGTCACGGAGGGCCGGCGACCGGCCCGCGGCGGAGCGGACGAGGAGGCACACGATGACCGATCCAGCGGGTGCCGGGAAACGGCGGACCTCGCCGCAGGGGGCTGTCCCTCCCCGCCGGCCGGGGCCCGGGGCCGCGGCCGTGTCCGTCGCCCGGTCGGTCGGCATCGCGGTCGGTCTCGTCGCCGCGTACTACCTGCTGCCGCTGGACTGGCACGGTGACGCCGTCACCGCGCTGATCCTCGTCGGTGGCCTGCTGGCGGTGAGTCTGTTCTTCGGCTGGGAGCTGTGGCTCATCATGCACTCGCCCTCGCCCCGGCTGAAGGCGGTCGAGGCCCTGGCCGCCACGGTCACCCTGTATCTGGTCCTCTTCGCGAGCGGCTACTACCTGCTCGAACACGACGTGCCCGGCTCCTTCAGCAAGCACCTGACCAGAACGGACGCCCTGTACTTCACCCTCTCCACGTTCACCACCGTCGGCTTCGGCGACATCACCGCGCTCTCCGAGACCGGCAGGGTGGTGGTGATGTGCCAGATGGTCTGCAGTCTGCTGATCGTGGGTGTGGCGGCACGGGTGCTCGCGGCCGCGGTCCGTGCCGGGCTTCGACGCCAGGGACGGCAGACGCCGCAGTGAGGCTCCTGGTCATCCGGCGGACGGAGTCTGGCGTATCTCGAGCACCCTCAGCCCCAATGACCGGCAGCGGGCCAGCAGCCCGTACAGCTGCGCCTCGTCGACGACCGCTCCGAACAGGATGGTCTGGTCGGCCAGCAGCACATGGTCCAGCTCGGGGAACGCCTTGACCAGCGGCTCGGTCATCTGTCCGTCGACGCGAATCTCGTAGCGCATGAGCCGCTCTTCCCCACGTCTCCCGAAGGGGTGTGCCCGTTCCTGTCCGTTTCCTGTCCGTGCGATCCTGCGCCCTCGGTCCACCGCGCGGCCTCACCCCAGGGAGGTGATACCGCCGCCGCGCCCGGCCCGCTTCGCGGGAGCCGCCGGTCGCGTCAGAGAAGCCCCAGGTCGCGCGCGCGGTGCACCGCGTCGTGACGCCGGTTCACGGCCAGTTTCCGGTAGGCGCTCTTGAGATGGGTCTTGACCGTGTTGACCGACACATACATGTCGGCGGCGATCTCCTGCGTCGACATCATCTGCGCGAGGCGGCGCAGGACGTCGCGTTCGCGTCCGCTCAGCTCCTCCACCACCGGCAGCGGCGGCTGCTCCCCGGCCCGCGTCGGGCCGCCGGCCGTCGGCGGGCCCGGGGTGAGCCAGCCCTCGGCCAGTGCGCGCAACGGCACGGTGCGCAGCAACGGCCGCAGCCACGGTCCCGCGTCCACGAAGGGGCGTCGCAGCCGCCCGCGCCGGGCTTCCCGCAGGGCCTGGGCGACCAGCCCGCGCTGGGTGGCGAAGTCTCCGGCCGCGCCTGCCACCTGGGCCCTGACCAGTGCGGCCCGTACCGTGACGGCCGGTCCGACGTCGCCCCCGGACCGCACCCTGTCGAGCAGGCCGGCAGCGGCGCCGGGCCTGCCCGCGGCCAGCTCGGCCAGCGCGGCTCCCACGAGGCACACCGGCTCGCCGTCGGCCTCCGCTTCCAGCAGCTTGACGGCCAGCTCCGGCCGGCCCTCGGCGAGGTGAGCGGCGGCGGCCACGGACGCCGTGTGCGCTTCGGCCCAGGGAGACGGCACATCGGCTACGACGGCCCGGTCGGCCGCTTCGAGAGCGGCCTGTGTGTCGCCGCGGGCCAGGAACAGCCGCCCGGCGACGATGGATTCCCCGGCCCGCGCCACCGGGTCCAGCGGCAGGTGCCGCGCCTCCGCCGCGGCGTCGAGAAGCGCCTGGGCCCGGTCCAGCTCGTCGCGGTCGACGGCCACCGCGGCCAGGACCAGTGAGGCCAGACCCGGCCCGGACGCCGGGGGCGGGCTGCCGCGGTCCGCCGCGGTGACCGAGGCCAACGCCCGGCGCTCCGCCTTGTCCGGCCAGCCCTTCAGATAGTCGATCAGCGCCAGCTGGCCGAGGCACTCCTGATGCGCCTGTGCCGTCGCCGCTGACCGGCCGGAGTCGACCACCGTGGTCAGGGCCGCTCGCGCGTCCCGGATACGGCCGGCCCACAGGCGTGCCGCGCCGAGATGGGTGAGCAGGAGCGCGATCAGCTCGGGGTGCGCTTCCAGCAGCCTGCCGGGCACTTCGCGCCGCAGCTTCTCGGCGGCCCGCGCCGCCGTCTCCGCTCGTCCCGGCGCCCCGGTCAGGCGCGCTGCCAGCACTTCCAGGAAGGCACAGCTCAGCCGGGCGGCTGCCAGGTAGGCCGGCTCGTCGCCCTCTACGCCCTCGTCGCCGGATGATCCGTTCGGCGGTGCCAGGGCCTGTTCGGCCCGGTGCAGGCGGCAGAGGCCGCGCTCGATGTCGCAACGGGACAGTTCGCGGGCCGCACGGACCAGGTCCGTGGCGGGGCTGGTGGGCTCGGACCCCATGCGGGAGAACAGCTCGGACAGATCGTCGACGTGCAGGCCGGTGAAGATCTCCCCGATGGCGAGATCGCCGACGAGGGCACCTGCGGCCGTCTCCCAGTCGTACGCCGCCGCCGCGTGGCCGAGCGTTTCGCCGAGCGGACCCGAGCGCCGCAGCCAGTGTGCCGCGCGGCGGTGGAGTTCGGACTCCAGCCCGGGAGAGCGCGCCCGCAGATGGGCGCGGAGGATCTCCCCGAACAGCGGATGCAGACGGAACCAGGCGTGCCCGAGGTACTCGACGAAAGCGTTCTCGCGGTGCAGACCGGTGAGGATGAGTTCGGCGTCGGCGCGCCCGGTGAGCGCGTTGGCAAGATCCGGGCAGAAACGTTCGAGGATGCTGGTCCGCAGCAGCAGGTCCTGCGTCTCGGCCCGCTGCCGCTTGAGCACCTCGGCCAGCAGGAAGTCGGCGATTGTGGTGCGGTCCGCCTCGAACTCCTTCAGATATGTGCCCGGATCGGGCTCTCCCCGCGCGGCGAGGGCGCACAGCCGCAGCCCGGCCGCCCAGCCCCGGGTGCGCTCCACCAGCGCGTCCACGTCGGCGGCCGGGAGGCGCAGCCCGTGCAGTGCCAGCAGATCAGCCGCCTCGTCGCAGGTGAAGGCCAGCTCGGCGTTCCTGATCTCCGTGACGGTGCCGGCCGCCCGGTAGCGGTGCAGCGGGAGCAGCGGTTCGGTGCGTGTGACGAGGACCAGGCGCATGCCGTGTCCCGCCTGGTGGAGGACGAATTCCAGCTGGTCCGCGATCTCGGGGTCACTCGCCCGGTCGTACTCGTCGATGACCACGATCAGCGGTGTGTTCCGGGCGCTCAGTTCGGCGGCGAGCCGCGTGAGCAGCCCGTCGTGCACCCGGCCGGGTTCGGTGGGGAAGCCGACAGCGGTGTCCACCGGCACGCCGGCCAGGCGCAGGGCCTGCAGGAGGTACGCCCAGAAGGTTCCGCACCCCTTGTCCGCGGCCTGCGCGGTGAGCCAGGCGACGGGCCCCTCCCGCGCCGAGGCCCAGTCGGCGACCAGCAGCGTCTTGCCCGCTCCCGCGGCTCCCTGGACCACGGTCAACGGGGTCGGACGGGCATCGTCGAGGTGTCCCACCAGCCGGTCGCGCCGCAGGAACGTCGCGGGACGCGTCGGTACGGCGAACTGCGTCCGGAGGAACGGATCCCCTCGGGGATCGGCATGGGGTGCGGGTGGCGCCGGTCCGTTCTCGCCCGGTCCGGCCATGGTGCTCACCACCGCTCATGATCGTGGGGTCGCCCGCGACGCTCCTTCTCGCCGCCAGCGTGCGCCCGCCCGGTCACCCGCACCAGGGGCCGATGGTCCCCGGGTGGTCCCCGGGAAGGACGGAAGGGCCCTGACGCGGGGCCGGTGCTTGTCCGGCCCCGCCCGCCGCACTAGCCTCCGCGCGTGATCAACGGTGCACATGTGGTGCTCTACAGCCGGGACCCGGAGGCCGACCGGGCCTTTCTGCGCGGCACCCTCTGCTGGAACTACGTCGACGCGGGCCGCGGATGGCTCATCTTCAAGACGCCGCCCGCCGAGGTGGCCTGTCACCCCACCGACGGCGAGCCCGCGCACGAATTCATGCTGATGTGCGACGACCTCGACGCGACACGGCAGCAACTCGCCGAGCGCGGAGTGGAGTTCACCCGGCCGGTGGAGGAGGCCCGCTGGGGCCGGGTGACCGCCCTGCGGCTGCCGGGCGGCGGCGAACTCGCCCTGTACGAGCCACGCCACCCCAGACCGTAGCGGCACGGCGTGCGCCCGGTACGGCACCGGCCTCAGGCCGTGCCCCGCTCCGCCCGTTGCGCCTGCCTCCCGGTCCGCTCCCCGAGCAGCTAATGAACCTACTGGATAGTTCGTGCGAGCCCGCGTGCCGGCCGACGTCAGCCGGGCGTTCGCTCCGCCGTCAGATAGGCGATCACCATGTCGCCGAGCATCGTCCGGTAGTGCTCCCGCTGGGCGGGATTCACCAGGTCCCGGCCGAACAGGGCGCCGAACGTGTGCCGATTGGCGACCCGGAAGAAGCAGAACGAGCTGATCACCGCGTGCAGGTCGACGGCGTCCACATCGGCCGTGAACAGCCCCGACTCCCGCCCCGCGGCGAGGATCCGGCGGATCACCTCCAGGGCGGGCGAGCCGATCTTCCCGAGCTTCTGGGAGGCCGCGATGTGCTCGGCGTCGTGGATGTTCTCGATGCTGACCAGGCGGATGAAGTCCGGGTGCTGCTCATGGTGGTCGAAGGTCAGCTCGGCCAGCCGCCGGATCGCGGCCACCGGGTCCAGATGCTCGACGTCCAGCTGCCGCTCGGCCTCGCGGATCACCCCGTACGCCCGCTCCAGCACGGCCGTGAACAGCTGCTCCTTGCCGCCGAAGTAGTAGTAGATCATCCGCTTGGTGGTGCGGGTGCGGGCCGCTATCTCGTCCACCCGCGCGCCGTCGTAGCCGGCCCGCGCGAACTCCTGCGTGGCCACGTCGAGGATCTCGGCCCTGGTGCGGGCGGCGTCGCGCACCCGTCCCCCGGGTCGTACCGGTTCTTCGACGCTGGTCATCGCTGTCCTTCGGGCCGTGGAGGCGCCTGGTCGGCGCGCTCGTGCGCGTGCCGGTGATTGTAGAAGCAGGAGCCTCCTGTACGGCCCGGGTCTTTCTCACACTGCGCGCGGCTGATATGGCTAACGTACTGGTTCGTACATTCGACCGGTTGCCGACGGCAGAGGGGCGGTGCCTGGCCGCCCCGCACCTCACTGCCGGCTGACGGTCCTGGTCACGCCGGTGACGACCGTCGTGGCCAGGATCCAGCCGGTGATGATCAGCGCGTAGGACAGGCCCTGGTACCAGCCGTCGGGCGCGAAGGCGTCCTCCTGGCCGAAGGAGATCACCGGGAGGAGCAGGTCGAGGGTGTAGAAGACCGGGTTGAAGTGCGGCGCCTCGGACGGCTTGAGGGCGCGGGGCGGGTGCAGGGCGTACACGGCCGAGCCGATGGCCAGCAGGGACAGCAGCCAGACGGCCGCACGCAGCGGACGGAAGCCGTAGCCGACCGTGCCGTCCTGGACGTAGCCCCAGAGGCGGGCGTACGAGGGGAGGGTCGCGCGGTGCCGGCGCTGCCGGGCGAGCTGGACGAGGCGGGCGGCGTGGTCGTCGCCGATACGGCGGTAGGCGGCGGCCAACTGCTCGTAGGCGTGGGGGACATAGCCGTCGGTGTCCCGCAGCACCGCCGGCAGCCGGCGCTCGGCCGGCTGGTGCGGGGCGAGGGTGGTGTACGTCAGGCCGTCGAGCTGGACGCGGTCCGGCCAGGTCTCCGGCGCGATGTGCAGCAGGTCGACCTGGGCGCGGCGCAGATTGACGGAGCCCACGACGGGTTCGGCCTCGCGCAGCCAGAGTTCGCCGATCACCGCGCTGCTGGCGCGCAGCGCCCTGCCGCCCGGGTGGGAGAGTTGCGCGTGGGCGAGGTTGAGCTGACCGGGTATGCGCGCCCCGCGCAGATCGACCAGGCCGTGCGCGACGAGCCGCATCGCACGCAGATCGGCTCCCACGGTGAGCGTCTGCGCGGTGAGAGCCGTGCCGCGGGGGTCGGAGAGGAACGCGTCGTCCAGGTCGATCGTCCCGACGACGGAGGCCCGGTCGAGCCGCACCTGGCCGTGGGCGCGCAGCCCGGCGGCCGACACGTCGTCGCCGAGGACGGCCTGGTCGAGCCGGAGCACCGGCTTTTGCTCGTCCGGTGAGGTGAGCTGCGCCCGATCCAGGAACAGCTGACCGGTGATCTGCGCGCCGGTGAGCTGTAGCGGTCCGCCGAACCGGCAGCCGGTCAGGCGGAGTGCGCCCTCGATGCGGACATGCGCCGACCGCAGGCCGGGCAGCGCGGAGCCGCCCAGATTGAGGTGGCGCAGCCGGGCTCCGGAGAGGTCCGGGACCTCGTCGAAGTGACAGGTGCTCAGCCGAGTGATGTGGTCGACCGTCGCATACCTCAGGTCCAGCGCTCCGGTGATCTTGGCCCCCGCCAGCTTCAGCGCGGCTATCTCCCCGGCCTCCTGCGGCGCGTGGAGCAGCAGTGCCCGCAACACCGTGGCCCGGACGGTGCGTTCCGGCCCCCACGAGCCGCCCTCGGCCACGTCCTCGTCCGCTGCCGTGCCGAAGTCGACACGCTCGCCCCGCGGAAACGCCTGCCACACCCGTCGCTCGGCCGGCGTCAGTTCATCAAGATCCATCAGCCGAAAGGCTGACGTGTCCCCTCGGACGTGTCAACCGCGGCCCGGGCCGACCACGTCGAGGGGCCCGCTCCACCGAGGGGTCGAGCGGGCCCGCAGGCGTCACCTGCCGTGGCCGGGGCCACGGGATCAGGGCCGTCTGTTCCACTCCGCGATCACGGGGCGCCCGTGTTCGGTGGACAGCCGGCTGACCGTCCCCGTGGCCAGCTGGAACAGCCGGCCCTCGGCGGGCGGCAGGCCCAGGCGGCGGGCGGTGAGCACGCGCAGGAAGTGCGCGTGGGCGACGAGGACGACGTCCCCGGCGTCCACGGTGAGTGCCGTGTCGACGCGGGCCAGGACCCGGTCGGCGCGGGCGCCGGTCTCCTCCGGTGACTCGCCCGGGTGCCCCTCGGGGCCGGGCGGCACGCCGTCGGTCCACAGGTCCCAGCCGGGGCGCGTCCGGTGGATGTCGACGGTGGTGATGCCCTCGTAGCCGCCGTAGTCCCACTCGTGCAGATCGGGGTCGGGCACGATGCCGGTCAGGCCCGCCAGCTCGGCGGTGCGTATCGCGCGGCCCAGCGGGCTGGCCAGCGCGAGGGCGTAGGTCCGGTCGGTGAGGAGCGGGGCGAGGGACTTGGCCTGTTCCTCGCCGTGCTCGGTCAGGGGCAGGTCGGTCCAGCTGGTGTGCTGTCCCGACCGGCTCCACTCCGTCTCACCGTGGCGGACCAGCAGAAGGTCCCCCACGGCAGGTCAGTCCTTCTTCTCGACCGCGTGGCCGCCGAACTGGTTGCGCAGCGCGGCGATCATCTTCATCTGCGGGGAGTCGTCCTGGCGCGAGGCGAACCGCGCGAACAGCGACGCGGTGATCGCGGGCAGCGGCACCGCGTTGTCGATGGCCGCCTCGACCGTCCAGCGGCCCTCGCCGGAGTCCTCCGCGTAGCCGCGCAGCTTCTCCAGGTGCTCGTCCTCGTCCAGCGCGTTGACGGCGAGGTCGAGGAGCCAGGAGCGGATGACCGTGCCCTCCTGCCAGGAGCGGAACACCTCGCGGACGTTCTCCACCGAGTGGACCTTCTCCAGCAGCTCCCAGCCCTCGGCGTAGGCCTGCATCATGGCGTACTCGATGCCGTTGTGGACCATCTTGGAGAAGTGCCCGGCGCCGACCCGGCCCGCGTGCACATAGCCGTACGGGCCCTCCGGCTTGAGCGCCTCGAAGATCGGCTTCAGTGGCTCCACGTGCTCCTTGTCACCGCCGACCATGAGCGCGTAGCCGTTCTGCAGGCCCCACACACCGCCGGAGACACCGGCGTCGACGAAGCCGATGCCCTTGATGGCGAGGGCGGCGGCGTGCTTCTCGTCGTCCGTCCAGCGGGAGTTGCCGCCGTCGATCACCGTGTCGCCGGGCTGGAGCAGGTCGCCCAGCTCGTCCACGACGGTCTGGGTGGCGGTCCCGGCCGGGACCATCACCCACACATGCCGGGGCGCGTCCAGCTTCTCGACCAGTTCGGCGAGGGACTTGACGTCGGAGACCTCGGGGTTGCGGTCGTAGCCGATGACGGTGTGGCCGGCGCGGCGGATCCGCTCGCGCATGTTGCCGCCCATCTTGCCGAGACCGATGAGACCGAGCTGCATGATCAGTTCTCCTGAGCGTTCTTGAGAGTGCGGTAGACGGCGACGAGGGCCTTGGACGAGGGGTCGAGACCGGGGACGTCGGCGCCCTCGGTGAGGGCGGGTTCGACGCGCTTGGCCAGGACCTTGCCCAGCTCCACGCCCCACTGGTCGAAGGAGTCGATGTTCCACACCGCGCCCTGCACGAACACCTTGTGCTCGTAGAGGGCGATCAGCTGGCCGAGCACGGACGGGGTCAGCTCGGGGCTGAGGATGGTGGTGGTGGGGTGGTCGCCGCGGAAGGTGCGGTGGGTCACCTGGTCCTCGGGGATGCCCTCCGCGCGGACCTCCTCGGCGGTCTTGCCGAAGGCGAGGGCCTGGGTCTGGGCGAAGAAGTTCGCCATCAACAGGTCGTGCTGGGCCTTGAGTTCACCGCTCAGCTCGCCGACGGGCCAGGCGAAGCCGATGAAGTCCGCCGGGATCATCTTGGTGCCCTGGTGGATCAACTGGTAGTAGGCGTGCTGCCCGTTGGTGCCCGGGGTGCCCCACACGACCGGCCCGGTCTGCCACTCCACCCGCTCGCCGTCACGCTGCACCGACTTGCCGTTGGACTCCATGTCCAGCTGCTGGAGATAGGCGGTGAACTTCGACAGATAGTGGCTGTACGGCAGGACGGCGTGCGACTGGGCGTCGTGGAAGTTGCCGTACCAGATGCCCAGCAGGCCGAGCAGCAAGGGCGCGTTGGCCTCGGCGGGGGCGGTGCGGAAGTGCTCGTCCATCAGCCGGAAGCCGTCGAGCATCTCGCGGAACCGCTCCGGGCCGATGGCGATCATCAGGGACAGGCCGATCGCGGAGTCGTACGAGTACCGGCCGCCGACCCAGTCCCAGAACTCGAACATGTTGTCCGGGTCGATGCCGAAGTCGGTGACCTTCTCGCCGTTCGTGGACAGCGCCACGAAGTGCTTGGCGACCGCCTTGTCGTCGCCGTCGAAGGCCTTCAGCAGCCACGAGCGCGCCGACGTCGCGTTGGTGATCGTCTCGATCGTGGTGAACGTCTTGGACGCGACGATGAACAGGGTCTCCGCCGGGTCCAGGTCCCGGGTCGCCTCGTGCAGGTCGGCGCCGTCCACGTTCGACACGAAGCGGAACGTCAACTCCCGTGCGGTGTACGGGCGCAGCACCTCGTAGGCCATCGCCGGGCCGAGGTCGGAACCGCCGATGCCGATGTTGACGACGTTCCTGATCCGCCTGCCGCTGTGGCCGAGCCACTCACCGGAGCGGATCCGGTCGGCGAAGCCGGCCATCTTGTCCAGCACCGCGTGCACCTTCGGCACGACGTTCTCGCCGTCGACCTCGATCACCGCGTCCCGCGAGGCGCGCAGCGCGGTGTGCAGCACGGCCCGCCGCTCGGTGACGTTGATCTTCTCGCCGCGGAACATGGCGTCGCGCAGCGCGAACACACCGGTGGCGGTGGCGAGTTCCTGGAGCAGGGCGAGGGTCTCGTCGGTGATCAGGTGCTTGCTGTAGTCGATGTACAGGTCGCCGACCCGTACGGCGTACCGCTCGGCGCGGCCGGGGTCCGCCGCGAACAGCTCGCGCAGATGCGGCTGCCCCTGGGCGCGGTGGTCGGCGAGGGCCGCCCACTCGGGCCGGTGGGTGAGCTTGGGAAACTCGGACTGTGCCATCTCAGGCGTTCTCCTTGGCGGCCTCGCCCCTGAGGGCGACGGCGTACATCTCGTCGGCGTCGAGGCGGCGCAGCTCCTCGGCGATGAGTTCGGAGGTGGTGCGGACCTTCAGGGCCAGGGTGCGCGGCGGCTGGCCCGGCAGGGTCAGGGTCGCGAGCGGGCCCTCGGGGCGGTCGATGACGATCTCGCCGCCCGCGGTGCCGAGGCGCACGGCCGTGACGACCGGGCCCGCGGTGACCACACGGTCCACGGTGACGCCCAGGCGGGCCTCCAGCCAGCGCGAGAGCAGTTCGGCGCTGGGGTTGTCGGCCTCGGCCTCGACGGCCGCCGAGGTCACCTCGGTCCGGGCCTGGTCCAGGGCGGCGGCCAGCATGGACCGCCACAGCGTCAGCCGGGTCCAGGCGAGGTCGGTGTCGCCGGGGGCGTAGTTGCGCGCGCGGGTCTCCAGGACCTCCATCGGCCGCTCGACCGCGTACAGGTCGGTGATGCGGCGCTGGGCCAGCGCGCCGAGCGGGTCCTTCGACGGCGTGTCGGGCGCGTCCACCGGCCACCACACGACGACGGGCGCGTCCGGCAGCAGCAGCGGCAGGACGACCGAGTCGGCGTGGTCGGACACCTCGCCGTAGGTGCGCAGTACGACCGTCTCGCCGGCGCCGGCCTCGGAGCCGACCCGGACCTCGGCGTCGAGCCGTGAGTGGGTGCGGTCGCGCAGGGTGCGGGCGTGCCGCTTGATGACGACCAGCGTGCGCGAGGGGTGCTCGTGCGAGGCCTCCTCGGCGGCCTTGATCGAGTCGTAGGCGTTCTCCTCGTCCGTGACGATGACCATCGTCAGGACCATGCCCACGGCCGGGGTGCCGATGGCGCGGCGGCCCTGCACCAGCGCCTTGTTGATCTTGCTTGCCGTGGTGTCGGTCAGGTCGATCTTCATGGCCTGCGCCAGCTCCGTCCGTCTCGTGCGAGCATCTCGTCCGCTTCACTCGGTCCCCAGCTGCCCGACGCGTACTGCGCCGGCCTGCCGTGCGCCGCCCAGTACTCCTCGATCGGGTCGAGGATCTTCCAGGACTCTTCCACTTCCTGGTGACGGGGGAACAAATTCGCGTCGCCGAGCAGCACGTCCAGGATGAGCCGCTCGTACGCCTCGGGGCTCGACTCGGTGAACGACTCGCCGTACGCGAAGTCCATCGACACGTCCCGGATCTCCATCGAGGTGCCCGGCACCTTGGAGCCGAACCGGACGGTCATGCCCTCGTCGGGCTGGACGCGGATGACGATCGCGTTCTGGCCCAGCTCCTCGGTGGCGGTGGAGTCGAACGGGGAGTGCGGGGCCCGCTTGAAGACCACCGCGATCTCGGTGACCCGGCGGCCCAGCCGCTTGCCGGTGCGCAGATAGAAGGGGACGCCCGCCCAGCGGCGGTTGTCGATGCCCAGCTTGATCGCGGCGAAGGTGTCGGTCTTCGACTTGGGGTCGATGCCGTCCTCCTGGAGGTAGCCGACGACCTTCTCGCCGCCCTGCCAGCCGGCGGCGTACTGCGCCCGCACGGTGTGGCTGCCCAGGTCCTCCGGCAGCCGCACCGACTTCAGCACCTTCAGCTTCTCGGTGAGCAGCGCCTCCGCGTCGAACGCGATCGGCTCCTCCATGGCGGTCAGCGCCATCAGCTGCAGCAGGTGGTTCTGGATGACGTCACGGGCTGCGCCGATGCCGTCGTAGTAGCCGGCCCGGCCGCCGATGCCGATGTCCTCGGCCATGGTGATCTGCACATGGTCGACGTACGACCGGTTCCAGATCGGCTCGTACATCTGGTTGGCGAAGCGCAGCGCCAGGATGTTCTGGACGGTCTCCTTGCCCAGGTAGTGGTCGATGCGGAACACCTGGTCCGGCTCGAACACGTCGTGCACGATCCCGTTCAGCTCGATGGCGCTGGCCAGGTCGTGGCCGAACGGCTTCTCGATGACCGCGCGCCGCCAGGAACCCTGCGGCGGACTCGCCAGGCCGTGCTTCTTCAGCTGCTGCACGACCTTCGGGAAGAACTTCGGCGGCACGGAGAGGTAGAACGCGAAGTTGCCGCCGGTGCCGCGGGAGGCGTCCAGCTCCTCGACGGCGTCCTTCAGCTGCTTGAACGCGGTGTCGTCGTCGAAGTCGCCGGGGATGAAGCGCATGCCCTCGGCGAGCTGCTGCCACACCTCCTCGCGGAACGGGGTGCGGGAGTGCTCGCGCACGGAGTCGTGGACGACCTGCGCGAAGTCCTGGTCCTCCCACTCCCGGCGGGCGAAGCCGACGAGGGAGAAGCCCGGCGGCAGCAGACCGCGGTTGGCCAGGTCGTAGACGGCCGGCATGAGCTTCTTGCGGGACAGGTCACCGGTCACACCGAAGATGACCAGCCCGGACGGGCCCGCGATCCGGGGGAGCCGGCGGTCGCGGGTGTCCCGCAGCGGGTTTACCCAGTCGGCGGCCGGGGCCACCGGCACGGTCACCTGCGCCGGCGCCTGGGCAGGTGCCGGGGCGGCGGGTGCGTTGTCGGTCATCGGGCGTCAACTCCCTTGCTCTCCAGGGACTTCGCTACGGCGTCCAGCAGCTCCTGCCAGGCCGCCTCGAACTTCGCGACGCCCTCGTCCTCCAGCTGCTGGACGACCTCGTCGTAGGAGACGCCGAGCCGCTCCACGGCGGCCAGGTCGGCGCGGGCCTGCGCATAGCCGCCGGTCACCGTGTCGCCGGTGATCTCGCCGTGGTCGGCGACGGCGTTCAGGGTGGCCTCCGGCATGGTGTTGACGGTGCCGGGCGCGACCAGCTCGTCCACGTACAGGGTGTCCTTGTACGCGGGATCCTTCACCCCGGTGGACGCCCACAGCGGGCGCTGCCTGTTCGCCTTGTCCCCGGCGAGCGCGACCCAGCGCGCGGAGCCGAAGACCTGCTCGTACGCCTCGTAGGCGAGACGGGCGTTGGCGAGGGCCGCGCGGCCCTTGAGCCCGAGGGCCTCCTCGGTGCCGAGGGCGGTCAGCCGCTTGTCGATCTCGGAGTCGACGCGGGAGACGAAGAAGGACGCCACCGAGTGGATCATGGAGAGGTCGATGCCGTGCTCGCGGGCCTTCTCCAGGCCGGCCAGGTAGGCGGCCATGACCTCGTGGTAGCGCTCCAGGGAGAAGATCAGCGTGACATTGACGCTGATGCCGAGGCCGATGACCTCGGTGATCGCCGGCAGGCCCGCCCGGGTCGCCGGGATCTTGATCATCACGTTGGGGCGGTCGACCAGCCAGGCGAGCTGCTTGGCCTCGGCGACGGTCGCCCCGGTGTCGTGGGCGAGGCGCGGGTCGACCTCGATGGAGACCCGGCCGTCCCGGCCGGCGGAGGCGTCGTACACCGGGCGCAGCACGTCGGCGGCGTCGCGCACATCGGCGGTCGTCATCATCCGCACGGCCTCGTCGACCGTGACCCCCCGTACGGCGAGGTCGGTGAGCTGCTCCTCGTAGCCCTCGCCGGATCCGATGGCGGCCTGGAAGATCGAGGGGTTGGTGGTGACACCGACCGCGCTCCCGCTCGCCACCAGCTCGGCGAGGCTGCCCGACGTGATCCGCTTGCGCGACAGGTCGTCGAGCCAGATCGACACGCCCTCGTCGGCGAGGCGCTTGAGGGCTCCCGGGGTCGCGATTGCTTCGGTCACAGTGATCATCTTTCTTCTTGTGTCGGTATCGGGCGTCGGTGTCAGGCGCGCGCGGCGGCGAGGGACTCGCGGGCCGCCGCGGCGACGTTCTCGGGGGTGAAGCCGAACTCGGCGAAGAGGGTCCCCGCGTCCGCGGAGGCGCCGAAGTGCTCCAGGGAGACGATGCGTCCGGCATCGCCCACGTACCGGTACCAGGTCAGGCCGATCCCGGCCTCGACGGCGACCCGTGCCTTCACGGCCGGCGGCAGCACCCGCTCGCGGTACTCGCGCGGCTGCTCCTCGAACCACTCCACGGACGGCATCGACACCACCCGGGTGCCGATCCCCTCGGCCTCCAGCCCCTCCCGGGCGGCCACGGCCAGCTGCACCTCGGAGCCCGTCGCGATGATGACCACCTCCGGGACCTCGGTCGAGGACTCGCGCAGCACATAGCCGCCCTTGGCCGCGTCCTCGTTCGGCGCGTACACCGGCACGCCCTGGCGGGTGAGCGCGAGCCCGTGCGGGGCGGGGTTCGTGGCGTGCCTCTTCAGGATCTCGGCCCAGGCGATCGCGGTCTCGTTGGCGTCGGCCGGGCGGACGACGTTCAGACCGGGGATCGCGCGCAGCGAGGCCAGGTGCTCGACCGGCTGGTGGGTGGGGCCGTCCTCGCCGAGACCGATGGAGTCGTGCGTCCACACGTACGTCACCGGCAGCTGCATCAGCGCCGCCATCCGCACGGCGTTGCGCATGTAGTCGGAGAAGACCAGGAAGGTGCCGCCGTAGATGCGGGTGTTGCCGTGCAGGGCGATGCCGTTCATCTCCGCGGCCATGGAGAACTCGCGGATGCCGAAGTGGACGGTGCGGCCGTAGGGGTCGGCCTCGGGCAGCGGGTTGCCCTTCGGCAGGAAGGAGCTGGTCCTGTCGATGGTGGTGTTGTTCGAGCCGGCGAGGTCGGCGGAGCCGCCCCACAGCTCCGGGATCACCGGGCCGAGGGCCTGCAGCACCTTGCCGGAGGCGGCGCGGGTCGCGACCGACCTGCCCTCCTCGAAGACGGGGATCTCCTCCTCCCAGCCCTCGGGCAGCTCGCCCTTGCTGACGCGGTCGAACAGCTCGGCGCGCGCCGGCTGCGCGGCGCGCCATTCGGCGATCCGCTTGTCCCAGGCCGCGTGCGCCTCGGCACCCCGGTCCAGGGCCCGCCGGGAGTGGTTCAGGACCTCGTCCTCGACCTGGAAGGCGTGCTCCGCGTCGAAGCCGAGGACGCGCTTGGTGGCGGCGATCTCCTCCGCGCCGAGCGCGGAGCCGTGGGAGGCCTCGGTGTTCCGGGCGTTCGGGGCGGGCCAGGCGATGATCGTGCGCATCGCGATGATCGAGGGCCGCCCGGTCTCGGCCTGCGCGGCCTTCAGCGCCGCGTGGAGGGCGGGTACGTCGATGTCGCCGTCGGCGGTGGGCTCGATGCGCTGGGTGTGCCAGCCGTAGGCCTCGTACCGCTTCAGTACGTCCTCGGAGAAGGCGGTCGCGGTGTCGCCCTCGATGGAGATGTGGTTGTCGTCGTAGACGAAGACCAGGTTGCCGAGCTTCTGGTGGCCGGCGAGCGAGGAGGCCTCGGCGGAGACGCCCTCCTCCAGGTCGCCGTCGGAGACGATCGCCCAGACGGTGTGGTCGAAGGGGGAGGTGCCCTCGGGGGCCTCGGGGTCGAACAGGCCGCGCTCGTAGCGGGCGGCCATCGCCATGCCGACGGCGTTGGCGACACCCTGGCCGAGCGGGCCGGTGGTGGTCTCGACGCCGGCGGTGTGTCCGTACTCGGGGTGGCCGGGGGTCTTCGAGCCCTGGGTGCGGAACGCCTTCAGGTCGTCCAGCTCCAGCTCGTAGCCGGCGAGGAACAGCTGCGTGTACAGCGTCAGCGAGGTGTGGCCGGGGGAGAGGACGAAGCGGTCGCGGCCGGCCCACTCCGGGTCGGCCGGGTCATGACGCATCACCTTCTGAAAGATCGTGTACGCGGCCGGGGCCAGGCTCATCGCGGTGCCGGGGTGCCCGTTGCCGACCTTCTGCACGGCGTCGGCCGCGAGGAGACGCGCGGTGTCCACGGCGCGCCGGTCGAGTTCGGTCCACTCGAAGCCGTCTGATGTCTGCGTACTCATCTTCAAGAAGTCCTCGATTGGAGCGCTCTGCATAACCTGACGCGTTCAAAACTAAAAGTCTGACTTTTGAGAGGGAAGGTTGGAGTGTGTCAGCCTGTGGTGAAAGTGGGACACGGATCTTCGTTAGGGACGGCACGAGAAGGACATGGCGGACAGAACGCCCGGCGAGGCAGGCGACGACGGCGGAATCAGAACCTTCCCCTTCCCGGTCGATCTGAGCGTCGGCGGCGTCGGCATACAGGTCGGCCCGATGGGGACCGAGCGCAGATGGCACGCCGACGCCCCGCTGCACCGCGTCCACCGCATCGACTTCCACGTCGTCATGCTCTTCACCGAGGGCCCCGTCCGCCACATGATCGACTTCGCCGAGTACGAGGCGCAGGCAGGCGACCTGCTGTGGATCCGGCCCGGACAGGTGCACCGCTTCTCGCGGAGCTGCGAGTACCGCGGAACCGTGCTGACCATGCAGCCCGGCTTCCTGCCCCGCGCCATCGTGGAGGCCACCGGCCTCTACCGCTACGACCTGCCGCCCCTGCTCCGCCCCGAACCGCCCCAGCTCGCCGCGCTCAAGGCCGCACTCGGGCATCTGCAACGCGAGTACGAGGACACCGAGACGCTCCCGCTGAGCCTGCACACGGCGGTCCTGCGGCACTCCCTCACGGCGTTCCTGCTGCGGCTCGCGCATCTCGCGGCCAGCTCGGCGGAGGCGGCCCGCCGCCAGGCCGACACCACGTTCACCCTCTTCAGGGACGCGGTCGAGAAGGACTTCGCCGTCAACCACAGCGTCAGCGCCTACGCCGACGCACTCGGTTACTCCCGCCGCACCCTCGTCCGCGCCGTCCGCGCCGCCACCGGCGAGACCCCGAAGGGTTTCATCGACAAACGCGTCGTCCTGGAGGCCAAGCGCCTCCTCGCCCACACCGACATGCCGATCGGCCGCGTCGGGGCGGCCGTGGGCTTCCCCGACGCGGCGAACTTCACCAAGTTCTTCCATCTGCACACCGGGCAGACGCCGGTGGCGTTCCGCGCGGAACTGGGGTAGCGGCAGGAGGCCGTGACGGTTCGGCGCTCCTTGATGCGCCGCTGTGACGAGGAACGGCCGAATCCGCCGAAAACGATCAAGAAGTTCGATCGCTCAGTGCCCGAAGTCGAACCAGTTCACGTTCACGAAGTCGGACGGCTGACCGCTGGAGAAGGTCAGATAGACGTCGTGGGTGCCGGTCACCGGGCTGATGTTGGCCGGGACGGTCCGCCAGGACTGCCAGCCGCCGGTACCGGCCACCGCGAAGCTGCCGACCGGGGTGCTGGTGGGGCTGTCCAGCCGCACCTGGACCAGGCCGCTGACGCCGCTCGCGGCGCCGCTGGCGACCCGGCCGTAGAACTGCGTGGCCGGTGTCGAGCCGAAGTTCACGCCCTTGTACAGCGCCCAGTCGCCGTTCGCGATCCAGCCCATGTCCTGGCCGCCGCCGGTGTCCGTGGTGGTCTCGGTGCTCACGCCGGACTGACTGTCGTAGGACTCGGCCTGGATGGGGCTGTAGGCGTCGCGGTTGCCGGACGGCGGGGGAGTGGTGCCGCCGCCCGAGGACTGCAGGACCTGTACATAGTCGACGGCCATCGGGTGGCCGGGCTCCGTGGCGCCGGTCGGGCCGCCGCCGAACGCCGCCGGGAAGCCGCCGCCCATCGCCACGTCCAGGATGACGAAGAAGCCGTGGTTCGTGGCGTTGGCCCAGGTCGTCGCGTCCACCTGATTCGCCGTGACCGTCTGGTAGTTGACGCCGTCGACGAAGAAGCGGATCGCCTCCGGGCTCACCGAGCGGTCCCACTCCATGGTGTAGGTGTGGAAGCCCGACTGACAGGTGGTGCCGGGGCACGCGGTCGAATTGCCCAGCCCCGTGGTCTCGTTGCAGGGACCGCCCGGACTGGTGCCGCAGTGCATGGTGGCCCATGTCTTGTTCAGGCCCTGGACGTTCTCCATGATGTCCAGCTCGCCGACGCTCGGCCAGTTCTGGTAGTTGCCGCGGTACGGCGCGCCCAGCATCCAGAAGGCCGGCCAGTAGCCGGCAGCCGCGTCACCGGTCACGTTCGGCATCTGGACGCGCGCCTGAACGCGCAGCTTGCCGCCCGCCGGAGGCTGGAAGTCGGTGCGGGTGGTCTCGATCCGTCCGGAGGTCCAGTTGCCGGAGGCGTCCCGGCGCGGGGTGATGAGCAGGTTGCCGTTGCCGTCGAGGGCGACGTTGCCGGCGCTCGACGTCATCGTCTCGACCTCACCGGTGCCCCAGTTGGCGGCTCCGCCCGGATACGAAGTCCCGGTGTCGTACTGCCAGTCGGCCGTGTTGACGCCGGATCCCGCGGCGCCGTCGAAGTCGTCCAGGAAGACCTGCGTCCAGCCCGAGGGCGGTGTGGGGGCGGTGGCGCTCGCGGGTGCGGTGGCGGCCGTGGCGGCGGCCGCGGCCAGGCCGAGCGAGGCGACGACGGCGAGCAGTGCGCGCCGCAGCGGGCGGGATCTGGGTATGCCGGAGGAATCGCTCATGGGGAGGCCTCTCGGGTACGGGGGCGGGGGTGCGGGAGTCTCGGCGAGCGCTCCCGGACGGTTCTGAGAGCGCTCTCACGATGCCGTCAATGTGCTCCCCGCCCCCGTGACCGTCAAGACTTGAAACAAGGAAAGTCCCGCCCCTGTAGGCGAGTTCACGGGCTGAAGCCAGGTGAAGCCAGGTGAAGGCGGTTGAAGGCGGGTGAATTCGCCGATGCCGCTCAGACCGCGCTGCCCGCCTTCCAGTCGGACCACGACAGGTTCCAGCCGTTCAGCCCGTTGGCCGGGTCGACGGTCCTCTCGCCGGAGTTCCTCACGATCACCACGTCGCCGAGCATCGAGCTGTCGTAGAACCGGTAACCGGCTGCCGAGCTGTCGCCCGCGCCCTTCGCGTCGTGCAGTCCGACGCAGCCATGGCTGGTGTTCTCGTGCCCGAACACCGAGGCGGCCGCCCAGTAGTTGCCGTGAACGAAGGTGCCGGACGTGGTCAGCCGCTGGGCGTGCGGCACGTCCGGGATGTCGTACTCGTCGCCCAGGCCGACCGTGGAGGACTCCATCCGGGTCTGCCGGAACCGCTCGCTGATCACCATGATCCCGGACCAGGTGGTGTGCGAGGAGTCGCCGCCGGTCACCGGATAGGTGGCGACAGTCCTGCCGGAGCGCCGCACCGTCATCGTCCTCGTCGCGAGGTCGACCGTGTTGATCTGCTCGCGGCCGATGTGAAAGACGACGTCCTTCTGCTGGACGCCGTAGACACCGTCCGCGCCCTCGACGTCCTTCAGCCGCAGACCGAGCGTGATCTTCGTGCCCGGAGCCCAGTACGTCCGCGGCCGGAAGTCCAGCCGGGTGTCGCTGAACCAGTGCCCGACCACCTCCACGGCCGGCTCCGCCGTCACCGTGATCGCCTTCTGCACGGCTGCCCGGTCGGTGACGGCGTGCGTGAAGTCGATCGACACCGGCATGCCGACCCCCGAGGTCGAGTCGGCCTCCGGGGTGTAGGAGCCGACGAACGTGGCGCCGGGCGCCCGGATGGCGAACGACGCCACGTGGGCCTCGGCGGCTCCCTCGGCCTTGGCGGTGACCGTGTACGTCGTCCCGGAGTACGGATTGCGCAAGGAGGTCCACCGGGTGCGGGCCGCGTTGAAGCCGCCCGCGAGCGTCGTGCCGTCGTTGCCCGTGACCTGCACCGACGCGAGCGCGCCGGCGCTGACGGCGACCTCGACGGGGCTGGTGAAACCGGCCTTGCGCGTGCCGTTTCCGGGCGTGACGGCGATGGTCGCCGGCTTCTCCGTGGCCGCGTGCGAGGAAGCCGTCGCTCCCTTGTCGTCCGTGGCGGTGGAGGCGCCCGCCGAGGAACCGCACCCTGCCAGGGCCGCCGCGGCGGGTGCCGTGCCGAGCGCGGCGAGCAGGCCGCGCCGGGACCAGCCGCCCGGCTGCCGTCCGGACCGGTTCGATATGTGCGCCACTGACACGACACGCCTTCCTGAGTCATCCTTCGCTCCTCGGGCATCCTGCGCCCGTTGTCCGGGCCGGTCCTTTGAATCCGGAGGGCGCTTCCTGAGATTCCCGTGAGGACGAGGGTCCGCTGGGACGGCGTCAACGGGTCATGAAGGAGGTGACGGGCAGCGCCCGGGAGACGATCCGGACGTCGCCGAGCCGGCCGTGCAGGATCTGGTCGATCCGGTCCGCATACTCGTAGCCGCCGAGCAGCCAGGGCCGTCCGGACGAGGCGATGCCGATCGCGGAGGCGTGCGGATTGCGGGCCACCGGACAGCCCTGGACGTACATCGTCGTGTGCCGTCCGTCGTTCACCACGGCCAGGTGCCACCAGGTCTCGCGGGCGGTCTCGTCGCCCCAGTTGGTGGCCAGCCGCTGCTGGTTGAGCGGATGCACCGCCCACTGCGGGCCGGGGCCGTCGGAGAGGGACAGGGTGGCGAGGGGCTCGTCCGGGTCGTCGGTGACCGTACCGACGGAGCCGTTGCGGCCGGTCCGGCCGACCAGGCCTGACCAGGCGTGGTGCGCGGGATCCCAGTCGGCGGGCAGCCAGTAGAACGCCTCGATGGTGTAACCGTTCCTGAACGTCGCCGAGTTGAGCGGAGCGCTGTCGACCGTCTTCAGGTACGCGCCCGTCAGCGGCGACGTGGAGCCGGTGAACTCCAGGCTTCCGTGGCCCGGCTGATCGGGGTGGTGCTCCGCCGACCAGCCGAGCGAGCCGCCGCCCACCGAGACCACGGTGAGGTCGTTGCCGCGGCCGGACAGGTCGCGGACCGTGCCCGAGACGGGCGACTCGAACCGCCAGTAGGCGACCGTGCCCGGTATCAGCATCTGCGACACCGGCCGCGCCGGGCGGACCGGCACCGGGTCGAAGCCGGAGAAGCGGTCGGCGAAGTCGATACCGACCGAGAAGCGGTCCGCGTCGCCGCTCAGCTCGATCTCCTGCCGTTCCAGCTCGTTGAGCCCCTTCCCCGCTCGGCCGAGGATCCACGGCGAAACCGTTTCCACATCGATGACGTCACGGTCCAGGTCGAAGTGGTAGAGGCGGATCATGGCGGCACCGCCGAAGTAGCGGTTCTGGTAGTTCGTCAGATGCAGATGGACCTCGTTGCCGGCCGCGTTCTTGCGGATCGCCCGGCCGGCAGGCCAGAAGTGGCCGTTGAGGGCCAGGAAGATCTGGTCGTGGTCCGCGATCAGCCGGTCCCACAGCTGCTGCCCGTAGTCCGACAGGGAGTCGTCCCCGGCGACCAGTTCGTGCGTGGTGAGGACGACCGGCGTCCTGGGGTGCCGGGCCAGCACGTCCTTCGCCCAGGCGTACCCCTGCGCCGACAGCCGCCAGTCCAGGGCGAGCACCATCCACCGGCGGCCGGCGGCCTGGAACAGGTGGTAGGTGTTGTAGCCGTCCGCGGAGGCGCCGCCGAAGGTCGGCTTGTTCCGGAAGCGCTGCGGCCCGAAGGCGTCCAGGTACGGCGTGGCGCCGCGTTGGTCGTCGGTGGACGACCTGATGTCGTGGTTGCCGGCCAGCACGCTGTAGCCCACACCCCGCCGGTCGAGGATCCCGAACGCCTCGCCGATCGCGGAGAATTCGTCCTCGGCGCCGTTCTGGGTGAGGTCGCCGAGATGGGTCAGGAAGACGATGTTGTCGTCCTCGCCGTGCTCCAGCAGATAGCGCAACGAGGCCTCCAGCGGTGCCGGGTGGATGCTGGGGCCGTCGAACAGGTACTGGGTGTCGGGCATCACCGCCAGCGTGAACCGGCGGCTGTCCGCGTCCGGCCGCCGGCCGCGCCTCTCCGCCGCCTCCGCGACGGACGGCAGGGCGACACCGGCCGTGGCGGCAGCGCCCAGCAGTGCGGTGGCCCTGAGGAAACCACGTCTTCCGGCACCGGTCTGCGCGGGCTCGGCCTGCTCGTGATCATGCGAGGTACACACATGTGCTCCGTGAAGGTGACGGGGAAGGCGGGGGCGAGGGGGGCTACGGGGCTGCGGAACGCACCGACTCCGGCTCAAGGGGCGGACACCGGTGGGACGGGATGCGGTACGCGGGGAAGGCCTCGGGTGCGTACGACGCCGCGCCCGGCCGTTGACGCACCACGTCGATGTGCACCACACCCGCGGGACGCGGCAGGGGCTCGGAGCGGTGCCCGGTGGCTGTCGGGTCCTCCGCGCGGTGGCGGGTGACCGAGAGCTGACGGGACTCTTGCGACTCGACCTCGACCGCGGGCCACGGGGCGTCCACCGCCGCCGGACCCGGACCCGGCGCGGACCGAGCCGGGACGGTCCTGCGCAGCCGGATCCGCGGCGCGCACACCTGCGTACCGCGCGGCGCCCCCGTCTCCTCCTCGGCCGTCATCACCCGCAAGGTCAGCCACATCTCGCCGCCGCCCTCCGGCAGGGAGAAGGGCAGCGGAACGGACGCCGTCTCGCCCGGCCGCAGCTCGGGCAGCTCGGCGGGAGCCGTCACGGTACGGCCGTCGGCCAGGGCCAGCTCCCAGGCCGCCGCCAGCCGGGCGAGGCCCCGGGAACGCTGATGGTTGGTGACGACGATGCCCTCGTGCCGGTAGCACCGGATCCCGACCGGCGCCGCGAACTCCCGGCGCCCGTCCCGCTCGTACCGGGATGCGGTGACACCGCTGTCGTACGGCCGGGCACCCGCGGGCGCGGCCGGTCTTCCGTCGTCCACGCGCTGCAGGATCGCGCGGTCCCAGAACTCCCGGATGAAGCCACTCCGAATACCCGGGGTGGACTCGGTGGCCGCCCAGTGGTCCGCGGCCACGCCGTGTGGTGGTCCGTCGCATCCATCAGCGGACGGCCCCTCGGCGAGCGTGGCGCCGGTCAGCACCACGAGTAACGTTCATGCCGTGCCGGCAGAACGACGGTATCGACTCATCCTGAGAGCCCTGCGCTCCGGTGGCCCGGCCGCTGTGACCTCCGGTGTCGAGGTGGTCATCGCGGGAGTTGCGGGAAAGGTGCAGACGTGAAGCTCACGATTCTGGGCGGCGGCGGATTCCGGGTGCCGCTCGTATACGGTGCACTGCTGAGCGACCACGCCGAAGGGCGGGTCACCGAGGTCGTCCTGCACGACCTGGACGATTGCCGACTGTATGCGGTGGGCCGGGTGCTGGACGAACAGGCCGCCGGTATCCCCGACGCGCCCCGCGTGAGTGCCACCACCGACCTCGACGAGGCCCTCGCCGGCGCCGACTTCGTCTTCTCCGCGATCCGTGTCGGCGGCCTTCAGGGCCGGGCGGACGACGAGCGGGTGGCGCTCGCCGAGGGCGTCCTCGGCCAGGAGACCGTCGGCGCGGGCGGCATCGCCTACGGCCTGCGCACCGTCCCCGTCGCCGTCGACATCGCCCGGCACGTGGCCCGGCTCGCCCCCGACGCCTGGGTCATCAACTTCACCAACCCGGCCGGCCTGGTCACCGAGGCCATGTCCCGGCACCTGGGCGACCGCGTCATCGGTATCTGCGACTCTCCCGTGGGCCTCGGCCGCCGTATCGCCCGGGTCCTCGGCGCCGACCCGAAGCAGGCCTTCATCGACTACGTCGGCCTCAACCACCTCGGCTGGGTGCGCGGCCTGCGCGTCGCCGGACGCGATGAACTGCCGCGCCTGCTCGCCGACCCCGGCCTGCTCGGCTCCTTCGAGGAGGGAAGGCTGTTCGGCGTCGACTGGCTGCAGTCGCTCGGCGCGATCCCCAACGAGTATCTGCACTACTACTACTTCAACCGGGAAGCCGTACACGCCTACCAGCGGGCCGAGCGGACCCGGGGCGCCTTCCTCCGTGACCAGCAGGCCGGGTTCTACGCGGAGGCCCAGCGTACGGATCGGTCCGCGCTGGACGTGTGGGACCGTACACGCGCCGAACGCGAGGCCACCTACATGGCCGAGAATCGGGAGAGCGCCGGCGCGGGCGAGCGCGAGGCCGACGATCTGTCCGGCGGTTACGAGAAGGTCGCACTCGCCCTGATGCGGGCCATCGCCCGCGACGAGCGGACCACGCTGATCCTCAACGTGCGCAACGGAAACACGTTGTCCGCGCTCGACGGAGACGCGGTGATCGAGGTTCCCTGCCTGGTCGACGCGGGCGGCGCCCACCCGCTGGCCGTCGCCCCGCTGCCCGGTCATGCCACCGGGCTGGTCTGCTCGGTCAAGGCCGTCGAGCGGGAGGTGCTCGCCGCTGCCGAGTCCGGGTCCCGGCAGACGGCCGTGAAGGCCTTCGCGCTGCACCCGCTGGTCGATTCGGTCAACGTGGCGCGCAGGCTGGTCGACGGCTACAGCGAGGTCCATCCTGGCCTGGCGTACCTGAAGTAAGCGCTTCCGCGAGCTTTCCCCGCTACCCGCTGTCCGCTGTCCGCTGTCCCGCCGTCTCGCTGTCCCGCTTCCCCTCCGCTGTTCCACGGCTTCCTCTGGAGACCTCCATGCACGACGAACGCCGCCGGATCGAGGAGCGCGTCGCACGCCTCCACCACCAGCGCATCAAGCCCGCGATCTACGCAGCCGCCGTCCCCTTCGAGGTGGCGGCCTGGCAGCCCCCCGGAGAACCGGTTCCCTTCGAGGGGGCCGCGGCCGCCCCGTACACCCCGTTCGCCACGGACACACCCTGGGGCCCGCCCTGGGGGACGACCTGGTTCCGGATGCACGGCCGGGTGCCCGCCGAGTGGGCCGGCAAGCGGGTCGAGTCGGTCATCGACCTCGGCTTCGTCGGCGACTGGCCCGGCAACCAGGCCGAGGCGCTCGTCCACCGCCCCGACGGCACCCCGCTGAAGGCGGTCAACCCGCTCAACCAGTACGTGCCGGTCGCCCGTCCGGCGGCGGGCGGCGAAGTGGTCGAGTATCTGGTGGAGGCCGCCTCCAACCCGGACATCCTCGCGAACGGTTTCGCCGCACCGACCCCGCTCGGCGATCTACGGACGGCGGGCGACCGCCCCCTGTACACCTTCCGCCGCGCCGATCTCGCCGTCCTCGACGAGCAGGTCTGGCACCTCGACCTCGACCTGCAGGTGCTGCGCGAACTGATGGCGGAACTCGGCGAGCACGAGCCGCGCCGGCACGAGATCATGCACGCCCTCGACCGGGCCATGGACCTGCTCGACCTGGACGACATCTCCGGCTCGGCCCCCGCCGTGCGCGACGCCCTGCGCCCGGCGCTCGCCAAACCCGCCCACGCCAGCGCGCACATCCTCTCCGGCGTCGGCCACGCCCACATCGACACCGCCTGGCTCTGGCCGATCCGGGAGACCAGGCGCAAGACGTCGAGGACGTTTTCCAATGTGACCGCGCTCGCCGACGAGTACGAGGAGTTCGTCTTCGCCTGCTCCCAGGCCCAGCAGTACGCATGGGTCCGCGACCACTACCCCCAGGTCTGGGAGCGGATCAAGAAGTCGGTGGCGAAGGGGCAGTGGGCGCCGGTCGGCGGTATGTGGGTGGAGGCCGACGGCAATCTGCCCGGCGGTGAGGCCCTCGCCCGCCAACTGGTCCACGGAAAGCGTTTCTTCATGGACCACTTCGGCATCGAGACCAAGGGCGTCTGGCTGCCGGACTCCTTCGGCTACACCGCGGCCTACCCGCAGCTGGCGCGGCTCGCCGGCAACGACTGGTTCCTCACCCAGAAGATCTCCTGGAACCAGACCAACGCCTTCCCCCACCACACCTTCTGGTGGGAGGGCATCGACGGCACCCGCGTCTTCACCCACTTCCCGCCCATCGACACCTACAACGCCCGCTTCAGCGGGGAGGAGATGTCCCGGGCGGTGCGCAACTACGCCGAGAAGGGCGGCGCCAGCCGCTCCCTCGCGCCCTTCGGCTGGGGCGACGGCGGAGGCGGCCCCACCCGCGAGATCATGGAACGCGCCCGCCGTCTGCGGGACCTGGAGGGCTCGGCCAAGGTCGAGATCGAACACCCCGACGCGTTCTTCGCCAAGGCCCGCGCGGAGTACCCGGACGCCCCGGTCTGGGCGGGTGAGCTGTACCTGGAGCTGCACCGTGCCACGTACACCACCCAGGCACGCACCAAGCAGGGCAACCGGCGCTCCGAACACCTGCTGCGCGAGGCCGAGTTGTGGGCCACCACGGCCGCCCTGCACGCGCCGGGCTACGGCTACCCGTACGAGAGGCTGGACCGGCTGTGGAAGACGGTCCTGCTGCACCAGTTCCACGACATCCTGCCCGGCTCCTCCATCGCCTGGGTGCACCGCGAGGCCGAGGCCGAATACGCCCGCGTGGCAAGGGAGTTGACGGAACTCACCGGCGAGGCGATCACCGCGCTGGGCACCGGCGGGCCCCGCGTGTTCAACACCAGCCCGCGCGAGCGAGCCGAGGTGGTCCGCACTCCCGAGGGCGCACCGGTGTACGTGCGGGTGCCCGCGAACGGCTCCGCGCCCCTCACCCCGGCCGAACCCCCGCACCCGGTGACCGCGCGCGGACGCACCCTGGACAACGGGATCGTCCAGGTACAGGTGGCGGAGGACGGAACACTGGCGTCGGTGCACGATCTACGAGCCGGCCGTGAAGTCCTCGCCGGCCAGGGCAATCTGCTCCGCCTCCACACGGACCTGCCCAACTGCTGGGACGCCTGGGACATCGACAAGCACTACAGGAACCGCTACACCGACCTGCTGGAACCCGACTCGGTCACCGTGGCCGAGGAAGGCCCGCTCGTGGGTGCGATCCGGGTGGTCCGCTCCTTCGGCAAAGGATCCCGCATCACCCAGACGATCACCGTCCGCGCCGGCAGCGCCCGGATCGACTTCGAGACGGACATCGACTGGCACGAGACGGAGAAGATCCTCAAGGCGGGCTTCCCCGTCGACCTGCGCGCCCCGCATTCCTCCGCCGAGATCCAGTTCGGCCACGTCCAACGGCCCACCCACACCAACACCAGCTGGGAAGCGGCCCGTTTCGAGGTCCCCGGGCATCGCTGGGTACACATCGCCGAAACCGGTTACGGCGTCGCCCTCATCAACGACTCCACCTACGGCCACGACGTCACCCGTACGGTCCGCGACGACGGGGGGACGACCACCACGGTCCGCCTCAGCCTGGTCCGCGCCCCGCGCGTCCCCGACCCCGAGGCCGACCAGGGCCGGCATCGCTTCACCTACGCCCTGCTGCCCGGCGCGAGCATCGAGGACGCGGTGGCCGAGGGCTATGCCCTCAACCTCCCGCTCCGCGTGGCGGATTCGGCGGGCGAGCCCGAGCCGGTCGTCTCCGTCGAGGGAGAAGGCGTGACCGTGGAGGCGGTCAAGCTCGCCGACGACGGCTCCGGGGACGTGGTGGTCCGGCTGTACGAGTCCCGGGGCGGCCGGGCCGCCGGGGCGCTGCGCACCGGTTTCCCGCTGGCCGGCGCCGAGGTCACCGACCTGCTGGAACGCCCCCTGGGCGACGCGCGGACCGACGCGAACGGTGCCGTCCCGGTCACGCTCAGGCCCTTCCAGATCCTGACCCTGCGGCTGCGGCGGGCCTGAGCACACAGGCTCTGGCTCTACGTGCTGCGGCGGGCCGCAAATAAGGAGGGCGCAGTAATAACGTCATGTCGACATGACACCGCCGCACACCTCGCCCGTCTGCGAGGCTGATCCGGGCCGGCCGGTCGCCCCCCGTGACCGCGACCGACCGACCCGTTCCCCCGTTCCCCCGTGGAATCCCCCGTTGCTTCCCCGTGCTCCCCCGTGGGGGTTTCCCGTTCCATAAGGGAGAGTCGCGAGGTCCCGCTCTGATACACCCTGACGGCCACACTCCGAAAAAAATGTCCCCCGGGTCCCGGAAGAGGGGACCGTGGGGGACAGGCCGGCGGACTAGAGCGGCAGGGCCTCCACCGCCGAGGCCGCCTGCACGGGCAATGCCGGAAGGGCGATCTTCGCCCCCCTCTGCCGGGGAAGCGACACGGGCAGCAGTGATCGCGGCCCCGCGATCACCGTATAGTCCTGCGCCAGGAACGGCGGCTCAAGAACCCCCGGATCCTCACCCAGCGCCAGCTGCACGGCAGCCCAAGGTGCGTTCACCCCGCACAGCGACAACTGGTGCAAGCCCCCGGAGGGCCGCGTGTTGACGTCGAGCAGCACCGGCCGGTCGCCGAGCATGCGGAACTGGATGTTGGACAGATGGTGCAGCCCGAAGCCCTCCGCGATCAGCCGGGCCGGCTCCAGCCACCGCTCGTCCAGGGTGAAGCCCCGCCGGCGGCCGTTCTTGGTGCGGCCCACCGCGAGCCGCAGCCGGTTGTCGCGGCCGGTCAGGCAGTCCACCGAGACCTCGGGCTGCTCCAGGCGCGGCATCACCAGCCAGTCCACCGGTTCCCCGGCCCGCCGCAGCGCCTCGACGACCAGGTCCAGCTGGACCTGCGGGCCCGGGAACCCGGCGAGGTCGTCCAGCGAGAACGGGTCGCGGGTGATCATCCGGAAGCCGACCCCGCCGGCACCGGCGGCGGGCTTGAAGCACGCCATGTGCCCGGCCGACTCCAACTCCTCGACAGCGGCGAGGAGTTCGTCCGCCGTACGCACCCGCCACCACGGCGGCACCGGGACACCGACCGAGCAGGCCGCGTCGTATGCGGTCGCCTTGTCCTCGAACACGGCCACCGCCTCGGCGGTCGGTGCCAGCAGCGCCGTGCCGGCCGCCCGGAACTCCGCGCGGTGCGCCACGATCGCCGCTTGGTGCAGCCGGGGCACGAAGACGTCGATGCCGCGCCGGGCGCACTGGTCGAGGGCGTACTCGACGTACGCGGCCGGGGACAGGCCCTCCGGCTCCAGGTCGGCGGTGTCGGCGGCGGCGAGGACGGGGGAGTCGGGGTCCGCGTGCGTGGCATGGATCTCCACCGCGCGGTCGCTGGGATTTCTGCGCACCTGATCCATGAAGAACACGTTCTCCGCGTACGTGCGGTTGAGCCAGACGCGTACGCGAGAGGGCATGCAGGCCGCCTTTCGGGGCTTTTCGGGCAGGGCGCAGCGGCCCGTGCCCGGGCAGGAAGGAGGAAGGGACACCAAACAACCCCTGCGAAGAGGGAGGTTGGAGTGTCGGTGTCGGGGCGATCATACGGCTTTCAAGAGCCCGCGCGTGCAACGCGCGTGTTACGGAATCCGGGGGCGGTTGTCCAGACGGCTCGCGCAGCCTGCGACCGGCGTGCGCACCCGGCGATGGCCAGAAGGTGACGCACCGCCAGACCCCACTTGTCCGGTGTCCGGGAATGTGTTCTTGTGTTCCCCGTCGGAGGATCATCGGAAGGGGTGCGGGGTGGAGTCTGGGGCCGGGGCCGGGCAGCTGCTGGCCATCAGCGACCTGCACATCAGCTATGCGGAGAACCGCGCCCTGGTCGAGGAGATGCGGCCCGGCAGCGACGAGGACTGGCTGCTCGTGGCGGGTGACATCGCCGAGACGGTGGCCGATATCCACTGGACGCTGGAAAAGCTCGCGGGCCGGTTCCGCAAGGTGGTCTGGGCCCCGGGCAACCACGAGCTGTGGACCCACCCGAAGGACCCCGTCACCCTGCGCGGTGTCGCACGCTACGAGCATCTGGTGGACCTGTGCCGGGAGCTGGGCGTCGTCACGCCCGAGGACCCCTACCCGATCTGGCAGGGCCCGGGCGGCCCGGTCGCCGTGGCCCCGCTGTTCCTGCTGTACGACTACTCGTTCCTGCCGCCCGGCTGCGCCACCAAGGCCGAGGGCCTGGCCTACGCCGAGAACACGGGCGTCATCTGCAACGACGAGTACCTGCTGCACCCCGACCCGTATCCGACCCGCGACGCCTGGTGCCGGGCGCGGGTCGCCGAGACCGAGCGCCGGCTGGCCGCGCTGCCCGCGGACCTGCCCGTCGTACCGGTCAACCACTATCCGCTGCACCGGCATCCCACCGAGGTGCTGTGGTACCCCGAGTTCGCCATGTGGTGCGGCACCCTGCTGACCGCCGACTGGCACCGCCGATTCCCGGTCGCCACGATGGTCTACGGCCATCTGCACATCCCGCGCACCACCTGGCGCGACGGAGTCCGCTTCGAAGAGGTGTCCGTGGGCTATCCCCGCGAATGGCGCAAGCGCCCGGAACCGCCGGGAAAGCTGCGCCCCATCCTGCCGATGGAGGTCGAACCCGGTGATCGAGGAGCTGCTCCCGGAGTCGGTCGTGGCCGTGGAGGCACACGGTGACGACCCGCTGTGGGACGCCCCGCTCTACCCCGAGGAGGCGGCGCACGTCGCGCGTGCGGTGACCAAGCGCCGCCGCGAGTTCGCTGCCGTGCGCGGCTGCGCCCGGCGTGCCATGGAGAAGCTCGGTGTTCCGGCGCAGCCGATCGTCAGCGGCGAGCGGGGAGCACCGCGCTGGCCGGACGGCCTGATCGGCAGCATGACCCACTGCGACGGCTTCTGCGCCGCCGCCCTGGCCCGCGCCGGCGATCCGACCTCCCTCGGCATCGACGCCGAACCGCACGGCCCGCTGCCGGACGGCGTCGGCCTCACCGTCTTCCTGCCGGCCGAGGCCGAGCGGCTCGCCCGGCTCGCCGGGCAGCGGCCCGCCGTGCACTGGGACCGGATCCTGTTCAGCGCCAAGGAGTCCGTCTACAAGGCGTGGTTCCCCCTCACCCGCGCGTGGCTGGACTTCTCCGAGGCCGACATCACCCTCCACCCGAGCCCCGACGACGAGTCGCAGGGCACCCTGCGCGCCGAACTCCTCGTCCCGGGGCCCTGGGTCGGCGGCCGCCGGCTCCAGGTCTTCGACGGCCGGTGGATCGTACGCGACGGGCTGGTCGCCACCTCCGTGGTCATCCCGCGCCCCTGACGCCCGGCCGCGGCGGCCTGAAGCGCCCCCGCCGGTCAGACGGGCGGGTACCAGTCGCGGAGCAGACGGAAGAACTCCGCCTCGTTGCCCGACAGACCCGCCCGCGCCAGGGCCTGCTCCGCCTCGGCCAGCACGGCGGGCGGCACCACGGCCGGCCGACCGCCGTCCGGTGGCCCGTCGAAGGCGGCGCGCACGGTGTGCAGCAGCCGCAGATAGGCCTGTACGGCGGTGCGCTCACGGTCGGTCAGTACGGCGGTGGGCATCGGTCGGCTCTCCCCGAGTAGGCGTCACGGTCACGCGCGCTGCGGCGCACCACTCCAGCTTGCCGCCCACCACTGACAACGCCCCTCGGGTCCGCCCCGGATCGCCCGCTCAGCGGAGGCCAAACCCGCTGCCCGAGGGCCATCGGGGTGGCCGGGGCGCGGATCAGGGGCGTGCACGCCCCCGGCTCAGCCCTGTGCGCCCGGATACCCCAGGGACGCCTCGATCCGGCCGGCCACGTCGTCACGCTGCACCGGTCCGCGCAGGACCGAACCGGCCAGCCAGGTACGGCACTTGCTGGCCAGCAGCAGACCGAAGGTCTCGGCCGCGCGCTCCTCGACGAGGTCGAACCGGGTCCGCGCCGCGACCCGCTGCACCGTGGCCACGAGCGCGTCCTGGTCGGTGTCGTCCTGCAGCAGCCGCGTGGCGACCCCGATGCCGTCGACATCGTGTCCGCGGTGGTCGGCCTGCATGTGCCACAGCTCATGGCCGAGGATCACCAACTGGTGGTCGGGCGCGGTGCGTTCCTCCACGACGACGAGGTCGCGGTCGCTCAGATCCAGCCACAGCCCGCTCGCCGTACCCGGCGGGAAGGCGGCCGCACGGAAGTGCACCGGTCGGCCGCGGCGGCGGCCCATCGCGTCGCACAGCGCGCGATACAGCTCCCGCGGTGGCGCCGGCGCGGGCAGCGCCAGCCCGCCCACCAGCTCGTTGCACAGCCGGCGCATGTCCCTGCCGATGCCCACAGTCCTCCCCCGGCTCACGACTCGGGCCGCTTGACGCTCTCCAGGAGCATGTCGAGCCATTCCGCGACCTTGTCCCGGTGCTGGTCGGTGGGCAACTGCGCGGCCCGCCAGGCTATTCCGCGCACCCCGTGGTCCTGCAGCAGCCGCTCCAGCGGATCCTGGTCGGTCCTCGCGGCGGCCCGCTCCCGGTCGGCGAGCTTCTGCAGCAGCTCCTGCTCGGTGCGCTGCAGCGCGCCCGCCAGCGCCTCGGGGTCCTCCGCGGTCAGGAAACCGGCGTGCACCCGGAAGAAGCGCTGCAGCGCGTCGCAGTGCTCCATGGTGGGCCGCCGGTCGCCGTTGATGAGCGCGCCGGCCTGCTGCCGGGACATGCCCGCGCCGTCCGCGATCTCCTGCTGGGTGTACTTGCGGCCGTTGGGTTTCAGCCGGGTGCGGCGCAGCAGGCCCAGGCGCTGCAGAAAGCGCGCCTGGACGTCGGGCTCGCCCGCCGGCCGTCCGGTGAGCAGGGCCTTGACCACCGCCTCCGGAACACCACAGGCCACGGAGAGCCGCCCGACGTCGAAGACCTCGGCGTGCCGCACACCGAGCCGGTCGGCGAGCGCGGTGACGCGGGCGACGACGGCCGGCAGCTGGGCGGTCGCCGTGGCGCCCGGATCCTCGTAGCCATCCGTCACCGACAGAACTCCTACGTCTCTCAAGGGCTTCAGATGTGTCCGTGCATGTCAGCTTCTCACGAGCGATCGCGTGAACTTCCCGGAGAGTAGCGGGTGCCTCGAACTCACATCCAGGTGTCGCCACAACTGTGGCGAATTTCAGCCGTCAACGGCCGCAAAATGCCACGATAGTTGACACGGACTTGTCGGGAGCCGCAGGATCGCAGGGCCGCGTCAAGGCCGCAGAGGCAAGAGGGGTGACCTCCCGATGGCACATCAGGCAGGAGGGCAGCGGCCGGCACCGCGGCCCGTCCCCGAGACCTGCGAAACACAGGCGTACCTCCAGGACTACGCCGTCCTGCTGGATGCCCTCGGCTGCCCGTCCCTGGTCGTCGACCACCGCTGGGACGTGGTCATGGCCAACGGCGCCTTCGAGACACTTTTCCGAGGGATGCGCCCGCAGGCCTCGGCCATGCCCGGGGACAACTTCCTGCGGTTCGTCCTGTTCCACCCGGACGCGGGCGACGTCCTCGGCGAGCACGAGCAGGGCTGGTGCCTGCCGATGCTGGCCCACCTCAGGTCCGCCCTGGAGGCGTACGGTCACGACCACGAACTCCAGGCGATCCGCCGTGACATCGCCCAGGACCCGCTCATGGAGGCGGCCTACCGAGAGGGCCTGCCGCACTGGATCCGGGCCGTCGGCGAGAGCGCGACGCGGCTCGACGGCGCCGTCCGGCTGCTGCTCCACCCCGATCCGCGCCGTGGCCCCACCGAGTGCCGCATCGTCGAGGAGACGCCCGAGATCCTGCGGGAGCTGGGTTATCGGCGCCTGACGATGGTCCTGCGCGAGAACCGCCGGCCCGCCGTGCCCGTACGGCGCCCGCGCCGCCCGCGCGGGACACGGGGGAGCGCGGGGCATCTCACGGTGGTCCGGGCGCCCGAGGACTGACCCGGCACCGCCGGCGTTCAGGTCGTCGGCGGCGCCGGGTCGAAAGAGCATCCCCAGCCATCCGTTCGGCTTCCACGCGTCCCGCCGCCCACTCCGCTTCCGCACACCCGAAGACGTGGACTCGCGCACGCAGCCCTTACGCAAGCCGTTTGCATGACTTGCGCTACGCTTGCGTTCATGACGCGACGACTTGCGGAAGTGGCGAAGAAGGTCGGGGTCAGCGAGGCCACGGTCAGCCGGGTGCTCAACGGCAAGCCCGGGGTCTCCGAAGCCACCCGGCAGACGGTGCTGACCGCGCTCGACGTCCTCGGCTACGAGCGCCCCACCCAGCTGCGCGGCGAACGCGCCCGGCTCGTCGGCCTGGTCCTGCCCGAGCTGCAGAACCCCATCTTCCCGGCGTTCGCAGAGGTCATCGGCGGTGCACTCGCCCAGCTCGGGCTCACCCCGGTGCTGTGCACGCAGACCAAGGGCGGCGTCTCGGAGGCGGACTACGTCGAACTGCTGCTGCAACAGCAGGTCTCCGGTGTGGTCTTCGCCGGCGGCCTGTACGCGCAGGCGGACGCCCCGCACGACCACTACCGGCTGCTCGCCGAGCGCAACATTCCCGTGGTGCTGGTCAACGCGGCCATCGAAGACCTCGGTTTCCCCGCTGTGTCCTGCGACGACGCCGTCGCCGTCGAGCAGGCGTGGCGGCACCTCGCCTCTCTCGGCCACGAGCGCATCGGGCTGGTCCTCGGCCCCGGCGACCATGTGCCCTCCGCGCGCAAACTGGCCGCGGCGCGGGCGATCGCCGATGGCCTGCCGGAGGAGTTCGTCGCCCGGGCGATCTTCTCCATCGAGGGCGGTCACGCGGCCGCGTCCCGGCTGATCGACCGGGGTGTCACCGGGATCATCTGCGCCAGCGACCCCCTGGCGCTCGGTGCGATCAGGGCCGCGCGACGCAAGGGGTACGACGTCCCGGGCCGGATCTCGGTCGTCGGCTACGACGACTCGGCGTTCATGAACTGCACCGAGCCCCCGCTGACCACCGTGCGCCAGCCCATCGAGGCCATGGGCCGCGCGGCCGTCGAGTTGCTGAACGCGCGGATCGGCGGCACCGCCGTACCCGCGGAGGAGCTGTTGTTCGAGCCCGAGCTGGTGGTGCGCGGATCCACGGCGCAAGCGCCACGCCATTGAGATCGAGAAGGTCCAAGCAATAGTCGAATAATTTCAAATTCTGCGCGACATCTTGCGGGCCGATGTCGGCGGTGCTTGAGTGTGCGGCGCCCACCGCTCCTGCCATGAGTGCCACCAGGGGGTCCACCGATGACAAGCACCGGGTTCCGCCGTACCTGCGTCGCGATCGGCGTCTGCTCCTCACTCGCCCTCGCTTCCACCGCCTGCGGCTCGGGCGACGGGGACGCCGCCGGCGGCAGGACGCGCATCACCGTCAACTGCGAGCCGCCCAAGAGTGCCAAGGTCGACCGCACGTTCTTCGAGGAGGACATCGCCTCCTTCGAGAAGCAGAACCCGGACATCGACGTCGTCGCGCACGACGCCTTCCCCTGCCAGGACCCGAAGACCTTCGACGCCAAGCTCGCCGGCGGTCAGATGGAAGACGTCTTCTACACGTACTTCACCGATGCCAGGCACGTCGTGGACATCAACCAGGCGGCCGATCTCACGCCGTACCTGAAGGAGCTGAAGTCCTACGACACCCTTCAGAAGCAGCTGCGGGACATCTACACCGTGGACGGAAAGGTCTACGGCATACCGCGTACCGGATACAGCATGGGGCTGATCTACCACCGCAAGCTCTTCCAGAGGGCCGGCCTCGACCCCGACAAGCCCCCCACCACCTGGGACGAGGTCCGCGCCGACGCCAAGAGGATCGCCGCGCTCGGCGGCGGCATCGTCGGCTACGCCGACTACAGCGCCCAGAACCAGGGCGGCTGGCACTTCACCGCCGAGCTGTACGCGCACGGCGGCGGTGTCGTCAGCGCGGACGGCAAGAAGGCCACCATCGACACCCCCGAGGCCCATGCCGTCCTGCAGAACCTGCACGACATGCGGTGGACCGACGACTCCATGGGCAGCAAGCAGCTCCTCGTCATCAACGACGCGCAGCAGATGATGGGTTCGGGCAGGCTCGGCATGTATCTCGCCGCCCCCGACAACATCCCGATCCTGGTCAAGGAGAAGGGCGCGCACTACGCCGACATCGCCATCGGCCCCATGCCCGGCGGCAAGGCCACGCTCATCGGCGGCGACGGCTACATGTTCGACAAGCACGACACGCCCGCCCAGATCCGGGCCGGCCTGAAGTGGCTGGACCACATGTTCCTCACCCCGGGAACCGGTTTCCTCGGAGACTACGCCCGCGCCAGGAAGAACGACGCCCCCGTCGGCCTGCCCGAGCCGCGCCTGTTCACCGGTGCCGCCGACGCCAGGGACCAGCAGGTCAAGAAGGCCAACGCCAATGTCCCGGTGCAGAACTATCACCCCTTCCTCGACGGCAACCAGCAGCTGACGATGAAGATCGAGCCGCCGGACGCCCAGCAGATCTACTCCGTCCTCGACGGCGTCGTCTCCGCCGTCCTCACCGAGAAGGACGCCGACACGGACCAGCTCCTCAAGGACGCGTCCGGCAAGATCGACAGCATTCTGGCCCGGAGCCGGCCGTGATGACCAAGACGGCCGAGCGGCAGCCCGTGACGAAGGCAGCCGTTCCCCCGGTCCCGGCGCCGTCTCCGGCAGGGGACCGCAGGCGGCGCCGCCTGATCGACCAGGCCCGCGCCTACGCCTTCCTCCTCGGCGGCCTGATCTGCTTCACCCTGTTCTCCTGGTATCCGGCGATCCGCGCGGTCGTCATCGCCTTCCAGAAGTACACGCCCGGCTCCGAACCCCAGTGGGTAGGCACCGCCAACTTCACCCGCGTCCTGCACGACCCCGAGTTCAGCGCGGCCTGGCGCAACACCCTCACCTTCACCCTGCTGGCGCTGCTGGTCGGCTTCGCGATCCCCTTCCTGCTCGCCCTCGTCCTCAACGAACTGCGGCACGCCAAGGCGTTCTTCCGTGTGGTCGTCTACCTGCCGGTGATGATCCCGCCGGTGGTCAGCGCCCTGCTGTGGAAGTGGTTCTACGACCCCGGAGCCGGCCTCGCCAACGAGGCGCTGCGTTTCCTGCACCTGCCCACGTCGAACTGGTCCAACGGCACCGACACCGCGCTGATCTCGCTGGTGATCGTGGCCACCTGGGCCAACATGGGCGGCACCGTCCTGATCTACCTCGCAGCCCTGCAGTCCATCCCGGGCGAGCTGTACGAGGCCGCCGAACTGGACGGTGCGAACCTGCTCCAGCGCATCCGGCACGTCACGGTCCCGCAGACCCGGTTCGTGATTCTGATGCTGATGCTCCTCCAGATCATCGCCACCATGCAGGTGTTCACCGAGCCGTTCGTCATCACCGGCGGCGGCCCGGAGAACGCCACGGTGACCGTTCTCTACCTCATCTACAAGTACGCCTTCCTCTACAACGACTACGGCGGCGCCTGCGCCCTCAGCGTGATGCTCCTGGTCCTGCTCGGCGCGTTCTCCGCCGTCTATCTGCGGCTCACCCGCACGGAGGGGGTCACCGCATGAGCACCCGCACCCTGATCTCCCCGGCCACTCTCGCCCGCCCGCGCGGCAAGGCGGTGTACTGGACCGTTTTCACAGCCGTCGTGGTCCTCTTCGCGCTCGCCTTCCTCTTCCCGGTCTACTGGATGGTGACCGGCGCGATGAAGTCCCCGGACGAGGTGGCCCGGACCCCGCCGTCACTCATCCCGCACCACTGGCGCCTCGGCGGCTACACCGACGCCTGGGACCTGATGCAGCTGCCGCGGCACCTGTGGAACACCGTGGTGCAGGCGGCCGGCGCCTGGGCGTTCCAGCTGGTGTTCTGCACGGCCGCCGCCTACGCCCTGTCCAGGCTGCGGCCGGCCTTCGGCAAGGTGATCCTCGGCGGCATCCTGGCCACCCTGATGGTCCCGGCGCAGGCCCTCGTCGTACCGAAGTACCTGACGGCCGCCGATCTGCCGCTGATCCACACCAGCCTGCTCAACGACCCCCTCGGCATCTGGCTGCCGGCCGTCGCCAACGCCTTCAGCCTCTATCTGCTCAAACGGTTCTTCGACCAGTTGCCGCGCGATGTGCTGGAGGCCGCCGAGATCGACGGAGCCGGCAGCCTGCGCACCCTGTGGTCGGTCGTGCTGCCCCTGTCCCGTCCCGTCCTCGGCGTGGTGTCGATCTTCGCGCTGGTCGCCGTCTGGCAGGACTTCCTGTGGCCGCTGCTGGTCTTCTCCGACACCGACAAGCAGCCGATCAGCGTGGCCCTGGTCCAGCTGTCGCAGAACATCCAGCTCACCGTGCTCATCGCCGCGATGGTGATCGCCAGTCTTCCGATGGTGGCGCTGTTCCTCGTCTTCCAGCGGCACATCATCGCGGGGATCAGCGCGGGCAGCACCAAGGGCTGACGCCGGCGCACCGCCTACAGAAGGGAAGCACCGTGGGACAGCCCACCCATGCCCCGAAGGACCGCGACTGGTGGCGCTCCGCCGTCATCTACCAGGTCTACGTCCGCAGCTTCGCGGACGGCGACGGCGACGGCACCGGCGACCTCGCGGGCGTTCGCGCACGGCTGCCGTATCTCGCCGAACTCGGCGTGGACGCCCTGTGGTTCAACCCTTGGTACCAGTCGCCGATGAAGGACGGCGGTTACGACGTCGCCGACTACCGCGCCGTCGACCCGGCCTTCGGCACCCTCGCCGAGGCGGAGAAACTCATCGCGGAGGCGCGGGAGCTGGGCATCCGGACCATTGTCGACATCGTGCCCAACCACGTCTCGGACCAGCACCCCTGGTTCCGCGCCGCGCTCGCCGCCGGACCCGGCAGCCCGGAGCGCGAACTGTTCCACTTCCGGCCGGGCCGCGGCCCGCACGGTGAACTCCCGCCGAACGACTGGCCGTCGCAGTTCATCGGTTCCACCGCACCGGTGTGGACACGCCTCGCCGACGGCGACTGGTACCTGCACCTGTTCACGCCCGAGCAGCCGGACCTCAACTGGGCCCACCCGGCAGTGCGCCAGGAACACGAGGACATCCTGCGTTTCTGGTTCGAGCGGGGCGTCGCCGGCGTCCGTATCGACTCCGCGGCCCTGCTCGCCAAGGACCCGGACCTGCCCGACCTCGCCTCGCACCCCGAGCCGCACCCGTTCGTCGACCGCGACGAACTCCACGACATCTACCGTTCCTGGCGCGCCGTCGCCGACAACTACGACGCCGTCTTCGTCGGCGAGGTCTGGCTCCCCGACGCCGAACGCTTCGCCCGCTATCTGCGCCCCGGCGAACTCCACACCGCCTTCAACTTCTCCTTCCTGTCCTGCCCCTGGGACGCCGGCCGGCTGCGCTCGGCCATCGACACCACCCTCGCCGAGCACGCCCCCGTCGGCGCCCCGGCCACCTGGGTGCTCTGCAACCACGACGTGACCCGCACCGTCACCCGCTACGGCCGCGGGGAGACCGGTTTCGACTTCGCCGCCAAGGCCTTCGGCATGCCGACGGACCTGGCGCTCGGCACCCGGCGGGCCCGGGCCGCCGCCCTGCTGTCCCTGGCGCTGCCGGGCGCGGTCTACGTCTACCAGGGAGAGGAACTGGGGCTGCCGGAGGCCGAGATCCCGGCCGGCCGGATCCAGGATCCGATGTACTTCCGCTCGCAGGGAGCCGACCCCGGCCGGGACGGCTGCCGGGTGCCGCTGCCATGGGCCGACGGTATGCCGTACGCGGGATTCGGGTCACAGCAGGAGCCGTGGCTGCCGCAGCCGGTCGACTGGGCATCGTATGCAGTCGACCGTCAACGCAATGATCTGGGCTCCATGCTCACCCTCTACCGCCGAGCCATCGCCGCCCGCCCCCACTTCGGCGGCGGCCCACTGACCTGGCTGCCCGCCCCCGAAGGCGTCCTCGCCTTCACCCGTGGCAAGGGCATGACCTGCATGGTCAACCTGGCGCCCACCCCCGCCGAGCTTCCCGGGCACTCCCGACTCCTGCTCATCAGCGGCCCGTTGGACGACAAGGGCCGGCTGCCGCAGGACACGGCGGCCTGGCTGCGGAGCTGAGTCGCCGACACGCCGCGCCATCCATCCCTGCACCCCCACCCCGAAGGGATCAGCACATGCAGAGCACCTTGCCCAGATATGTCAGGAGCATGCCAGCCATGGCTGCCGCTGTGGCTCTCGCCACCGGCATGCTCGTCGCCGTCGCGCCCGCCGCCCATGCGGCCGCCGGTGCCAGCCTCCCCTTCACCTCGGTGGAGGCGGAGTCGGCGACCGCCACCGGCACCAGGATCGGCCCTGACTACACCCAGGGCACGCTCGCCTCCGAGGCCTCCGGGCGGCAGGCCGTGCGCCTCACCTCCGGACAGCGTGTCGAGTTCACGGCGCCGCAGGCCGCCGACGCCGTGAACGTCTCCTACAGCGTCCCCGACGGCCAGTCCGGCACGCTCGACGTCTACGTCAACGGGGTCAAGCTCGCGAGGGCCCTGACCGTCACCTCCAAGTACTCGTACATCGACACCGGCTGGATCCCCGGCGCCAAGCAGCACCATTTCTTCGACGATGCGCGTCTGATGCTCGGCCAGTACGTCCAAGCGGGCGACAAGGTCGCCTTCGAGGCGACCGGCACCCAGGTCACGGTCGACGTCGCCGACTTCGAGCAGGTCGCGGCCGCCGCCACACAGCCCGCCGGCTCGGTGTCCGTCGTCTCCGAGGGCGCCGACCCCACCGGCACCGGTGACTCCACCCAGGCCTTCCGGGACGCCATCGCCGCGGCCCAGGGCTCAACGGTGTGGATCCCGCCCGGCGACTACCGCATCACGTCCTCCCTGAGCGGTGTGCAGAACGTCACCCTCCAGGGGGCCGGCAGCTGGTACTCGGTCGTGCACACCTCCCGGTTCATCGACCAGTCCAGCTCCTCCGGAAGCGTCCGCATCAAGGACTTCGCGGTCATCGGCGAGGTCACCGAACGAGTCGACTCCAGCCCCGACAACTTCGTCAACGGCTCTCTCGGCCCCGGCTCCTCCGTCTCCGGCATGTGGATCCAGCACCTCAAGGTCGGCATGTGGCTGATGGGCGACAACGACAACCTGGTCGTGGAGAACAACCGCTTCCTGGACACCACCGCCGACGGCATCAACCTCAACGGCAGCGCCAAGGGCGTCGTCGTGCGCAACAACTTCCTGCGCAACCAGGGCGACGACGCCCTCGCCATGTGGTCGCTCTACTCCCCTGACACCGGCTCCCGCTTCGAGAACAACACGATCTCGCAGCCCAACCTCGCAAACGGCATCGCGATCTACGGCGGCACCGACATCTCCGTGAAGAACAACCTGATCTCCGACACCAACGCCCTCGGCAGCGGTATCGCGATCTCCAATCAGAAGTTCCTCGACCCCTTCTCCCCGCTGTCCGGCACCATCACGGTCGACGGCAACACCCTTGTACGCACCGGCGCGATGAACCCCAACTGGAACCATCCGATGGGCGCGCTGCGGGTCGACTCCTACGACAGCGCGATCAACGCGGCCGTGAACATCACCGACACCACGATCACCGACAGCCCGTACAGCGCTTTCGAGTTCGTTTCCGGCGGTGGGCAGGGATACCCGGTGAGGGGCGTCGACGTCACCGGCGCGACCGTGCGCAACACCGGTACGGTCGTCGTCCAGGCCGAGGCGCAGGGCGCGGCCACCTTCAAGAACGTCACCGCCACCCAGGTCGGCGCCGCGGGCGTCTACAACTGTCCCTACCCGGCGAACTCCGGTTCCTTCACGCTCACCGACGGCGGCGGCAACTCCGGCTGGAACAGCACCTGGTCGGACTGCTCCACCTGGCCCCAGCCCGGCCAGGGCAACCCCGACCCCGACCCGAACCGCAACCTCGCCAAGGGCCGGCCGGTCTCGGCAACCGGTTCCCAGGACGTCTACACACCCGGCAGGGCCGTCGACGGTGACGCGGGCTCCTACTGGGAATCCACCAACAACGCCTTCCCGCAGTCCTGGACGGTCGACCTCGGCTCGTCCCATGCCGTACGACGCCTGGTGCTGAAGCTGCCGCCCTCCTCGGCCTGGGGTGCGCGCACCCAGACCATCACCGTGCTCGGCAGCACCGACGGCTCGGCCTACTCCACCGTCGTCGGCCCCCAGGGCTACCGCTTCGACCCGGCCACCGGCAACACGGCCACGGTCTCCCTGCCGAGCACCACCGACCTGCGCTACCTCCGGCTCACCGTCAGCGCCAACACGGGCTGGCCGGCGGGGCAGTTCAGTGAGGTGGAGGCCTATCTGACGCCCTGACACCCCGGCCGGTCCTCGGCCCTCGGCCGAAATGATTCGCACATATTTCCCATCATTCGCCGCAATGGGAAGTTACTGTGAAGGTTCTGGTGATTGTGCCATGTTTGTGCCATCTATATGTCGCGCATCGACTACGCCTCGCGCCTGGCCCAGTGGATGAGGATCGCCGAGCGGGATCCGGGAAAGGGCTTCACCGACGTACGCGCTCTCACCCGGCCTCCCAACGTGCCCATCGGGCCGCACGAGCGGGCGATGATGGAGGAGCTGAACCGGCTGAGCAACAAGCCGGTGGTGGCGAAAAGGCAAAGGAAAGCAGGCGTCCACGCTCGTGGTGTGCCAGGTCTACGCCCTCGCCCGGGTCCTCGTCGGCAACCCGCCCACCTCATCGCAACGGCCGAAGAGGTCAGCCGGGCCGAGGAGGAAGAGAAGCGGGCCGCCGCGCGCTGAGCGGGCCGCACCGCACGGACCGCCGAGTTTCACACTGGCGCCATCAGACCCTTCCCTGACGTTTGGTGTTCTTGGAACACTCGCTCCGCGCAGATTCCGTCATTTGAACGGCATCACGTACGTCAGGACGAGAGGACCCTCACACCCATGGCCGAAGCAAACCGGCGCCGTTTCCTTCAACTCGCGGGCGCCACCACGGCGTTCACCGCGCTGTCCAGCAGCATCCAGCGCGCCGCCGCCCTGCCCGCGCACCACCGCACCGGGACGGTCCAGGACGTCGAGCACATCGTCGTCCTTATGCAGGAAAATCGATCCTTCGACCACTACTTCGGCACGCTCCGGGGCGTCCGCGGCTTCGGCGACCCCCGTTCCGTCTCGCAGAACGGGAAGTCCGTCTGGAAGCAGTCCGACGGCACGAAGGACATCCTGCCGTTCCACCCCGACGCCGACGACCTGGGCCTGGCCTTCATCCAGGACCTGCCGCACGGCTGGAACGACACGCACGCGGCGTTCAACGGCGGCAAGTACGACAAGTGGGTGCCGGCCAAGGGCAGCACGACCATGGCGTACCTGACGCGCGAGGACATCCCGTTCCACTACGCGCTCGCCGACGCCTTCACCCTCTGCGACGCCTACCACTGCTCGTTCATGGGCTCCACCGACCCGAACCGCTATTACATGTGGACCGGTTACGTCGGCAACGACGGCCAGGGCGGCGGTCCGGTCCTCGGCAACGACGAGAAGGGCTACGGCTGGACGACGTATCCCGAGCGCCTGGAGCGGGCCGGGGTCTCCTGGAAGATCTACCAGGACGTCGGCGACGGCCTGGACGCGGCCGGCGGCTGGGGCTGGATCAACGACGCCTACCGCGGCAACTACGGCGACAACTCGCTGCTCTACTTCAACCAGTACCGCGACGCCAAGCCCGGCGACGCGCTGTACGACAAGGCCCGCACCGGCACCGACGCCAAGAAGGGCGAGGGCTTCTTCGACCAGCTGAAGGCCGACGTCAAGGCCGGCAAGCTGCCGCAGGTCTCCTGGGTCGTGGCCCCCGAGGCCTTCACCGAGCACCCCAACTGGCCCGCCAACTACGGCGCCTGGTACGTCTCCCAGGTCCTGGACGCGCTCACCGCGAACCCGGACGTCTGGGCGAAGACCGCGCTGTTCATCACCTACGACGAGAACGACGGCTTCTTCGACCATGTCGTCCCGCCCTTCCCGCCGGCCTCCGGCGCCCAGGGCAAGTCGACCGTGGACGCCTCGCTCGACCTGTTCAAGGGCGACGTGGCCCATGCCGCCGGCGCCTATGGTCTCGGCCAGCGGGTGCCGATGCTCGTCGTCTCGCCGTGGAGCAAGGGCGGCTACCTCTGCTCCGAGACCCTCGACCACACCTCGATCATCCGGTTCATAGAGCGCCGCTTCGGCGTGCACGAGCCGAACATCTCGCCCTGGCGGCGTGCCGTCACCGGCGATCTGACCAGCGCCTTCGACTTCTCCCGCAAGGACACCAAGCCGGTCGCGCTGCCGTCCACGGCCGCCTATGAGCCGCCGGACCACAACCGGCACCCCGACTATGTGCCCAAGCCGCCCGCCAACCCCTCCCTGCCCAAGCAGGAGCGTGGCAGCCGGCCCACCCGTCCGCTGAAGTACGCCCCGGCGGTGGACGGTGCCGCGGACAGCGCGGCCGGCACCTTCACGCTCACGTTCGCCTCGGGGGCGCACGCGGGCGCCGCCTTCCTCGTGACCTCCGGCAACCGCACCGACGGCCCCTGGACGTACACCACGGAGGCCGGCAAGTCCCTCTCCGACACCTGGAACTCGGCCTACTCCGGCGGGGTGCACGATCTCGCCGTGCACGGTCCCAACGGCTTCCTGCGCGTCTTCAAGGGCAAGGGCAAGGCGGCGGGACCCGAGGCGACCGCCCGGCGCCTGGGCGACGACCTGGAACTCACCTTCACCAACAAGGGTTCCGGCACCGTGAAGCTGAAGGTCGTCAACGGTTACGGCGGCCACCCGGCCACCGTGACCGTACGGCCCGGCGCGACCGTCCACCACATCGTCGACCTCGCCGCGAGCAGGCGCTGGTACGACCTGACGGTCACCTGTGACGGCGATCCGGCCTTCCTGCGGGGCTTCGCCGGGCACGTCGAGAACGGGCACCCCGGCGTCAGCGACCCGGCGATCGCCGCGGAGTGAACGGGCGATGAAGACCGCTCCGTGCGGACTGGTCAGGTACCGGTCAGGGCAAGGTAGTGTGCCCCGGTGACCACGCAATCAAACACTCCCGCAGGCTGGTACCCGGATCCGCACGGAGCGCCGCAGACCCTCCGCTACTGGGACGGCGCGCAGTGGACCGAGCACACCAACCCGGCCCAGGCGCCCGCCGGTCAGGTGCCGCAGCAGCAGGCGGCTGCCCAGCACCAGCAGCAGGCCGCCCCGCAGCAGCAGGCCGCCCCTCAGCAGTACGGCGTGCCGCAGCCGCACGCCGCCGACCCCAAGGTGCAGCGCCAGGTGCAGCAGCAGGCCGGGGTCGCGGCCGGCGGCCCCGGCGGCGGCACTCTCTTCACCGAGCCCGTCCTGGTCGTGAACCAGAAGGCCAAGCTGATCGAGGTGACCAACGAGTACAAGGTCATGGATCAGAACGGCCGGGACATAGGCTCGGTCACCGAGGTCGGACAGGGCGCGCTGAAGAAAATCCTGCGCTTCGTCTCCAGCCTCGACCAGTTCATGACCCACAAGCTGGAGATCCGCGACGCCTACGGCCAGCCCCAGTTGGTGCTGACGCGGCCCGCCAAGTTCCTCAAGTCCCGGGTGGTCGTGACCCGTCCGGACGGCTCGCCGGTCGGTGAGATCGTTCAGCAGAACATGATCGGAAAGATCAACTTCGCGATGAACGCCAACGGCCAGCAGGTCGGCGCGATCAAGGCGGAGAACTGGCGGGCGTGGAACTTCGCGATCGTCGACCACGCGGACAACGAGGTGGCCCGGATCACCAAGACCTGGGAGGGCCTCGCCAAGACGCTCTTCACGACCGCGGACAACTACGTGCTGCAGATCCACTACCAGCTGCCCGAGCCGCTGCTGAGCCTCGTGGTGGCGACGGCCCTGACCGTCGACACCGCCCTCAAGCAGGATTCGCGGGGCTGGAACTGAGCGGGCCCCGACGGGGGAGAACGACGACGGCGGCCGGAGCGCACGAGAGGTGTGCGCACCGGCCGCCGTCGTGTTGCCTCAGAGCGCCGTGAGATGTCCGGACTGTTCCGCCTGGCGTGGCACCAGTACCGGTTCGGCGGCCGCTGTGCCCGGTTCCAGAGCCAGTACCGCGGCCACCGGATGGTCCTCGTCCTCGTCCTCGTGCTCGTCCATGGGTACCGGCTCCGGTGCGACCGCCGGTGCGACCCGGGTGAGCAGGACCACGCCCCAGGAGGCCAGGCCCGCGCCCGCGAGAGCCAGCAGGACGCCGGCGGGGCCGCCCCGCAGGCCCTGGCCGAGCAGCATGAGGCCGATCGCCGCGGCGGCCACCGGGTTGGCGAGGGTGACCACGGCCAGCGGTGCGCCGAGCCCGCCGCGGTAGGCGGTCTGCGACAGGAGCAGCCCGCCGACGGCGAAGGCGGCGACGAGCACGGCGACCACGATCACCTCCGTGCCGAACACCGGGCCGGTGCGCTCCGTCGCCGCCACGGTCACCGTCTGGGTCAGCGCCGAGGCGACACCCGAGGCGAAACCGGACGCCGTCGCATGCCGGAGGCCGGGCCGGGCGCCGGGCCGGGAGAGCAGGCCGATCGCGGCCGCGGTCGTACCGGCGACCGCCAGCGCCTCGGGCAGCGACAGCACCCGCGAGGGCGCCGGACCCGAGGCCGTGACGAGCAGCGCGGCGAGCCCGAGCAGCGTCAGCGCCGTACCGCGCCACTCCGCCGCGCTGACCCGGCGGCCGGCCGCCCGCGCACCGAGCGGCACGGCCGCGACCAGGGTGAGCGCACCCAGCGGCTGGACGAGGGTGAGCGGGCCGTACTTCAGGGCGACGACGTGCAGCAGGGCGGCGGCCGCGTTCAGGCCGACCGCCGACCACCAGGCTCCGGTGCCGAGCAGCCGCAGCAGGCCGGTGCCGGCGGTGCGGGCGGCGAGGCGTTCCTGGGCCACGGCGGCCAGGGCGTAGGCGATCGCCGAGACCAGGGAGAGGGCGACGGCGATCGCGGCGGCGGCGCTCATCGGCCCGCTCCCACCAGGACGCTCTCGCGCGGCGCGAGCCGGCCGGTGCCGCGTCCCGCCGTGGTGGCCGCCGCGCGCGGCGGATGGATCACGGCGAGGACGATGCCGAGCATGGCCGTCGCGACGATCGCGTCGAGCCAGTAGTGGTTCGCCGTGCCCACGATCACCAGCAGGGTGATCAGCGGGTGCAGCAGCCACAGCCAGCGCCACCGGGACCGGGTGGCCACGATCAGTCCGATCGCCAGCATCAGCGCCCAGCCGAAGTGCAGCGACGGCATCGCCGCGAACTGGTTGGACAGATGGTCGCTGGAGGGCGGGCCGTACACCGACGGGCCGTAGATCCTCGCGGTGTCCACCAGGCCGGTCCCGCCCAGCATCCGCGGCGGCGCCAGCGGGAAGGTGAACGGCAGCACCAGCGCGGCCGTGGTGACGACCGCGAGGACCCGGCGAGCCCACACATAGTGCCCGGGCCGCCTGAGGTAGAGCCAGACCAGGAAGGCGAGCGTCGCCGGGAAGTGGACGGTGGCGTAGTAGGTGTTCGCGAGGCGGACGAGGGTGCCGCCGTGCAGCAGTGCGGACTGCACGGCGTTCTCGTGGGGGAGATGCAGCGCCCGCTCCAGGTCCCACACGCGGTGGGCGTTGTGGAGGGCGTTCCCGGTGTGGCCCGTGGCCAGCTGCCGGCCGAGCTTGTAGACGAGGAAGAGCCCCGCGACGAGCAGGAACTCGCGCAGCAGCGGCGGGCGCGATATCGCGTCCGGCGGCTCCGCTTCTGCCTCTGCAGGCTCGGTTCGGGCGTTCATCCCCCGACCCCCTCGCTGACGGTGGTGCGTGTGGTGGTGCGTGCGGGCCCCGGCCCTGGGCCGGAACTCATCGATACGTCTTCGTACCGATACGCCAGTGTACCGATACGGTCGAGTACCGGTACACTGGCGTATCGATTGATGTGCGACACACTGGAGACAGGGTCGGCCGCCCCGCTACAGCGACGCTTCAGCGGGACGTGAGCGACTGGCCCACCGGACACGAGCGAGGGGAAGCACCGCATGACGTCGCAGGCCGCGGACGGACCGGAGACGGTCGCCGCCTCGCGCCGCTCCAAGATCACGCCCGAGCGTGAGCGGGAGTTCTTCGACGCCGTGCTGGAGCAGATCCGCGAATGCGGTTACGAGTCCGTCACCATGGAGGGCGTCGCCGCCAGCACCCGGTGCAGCAAGTCCACGCTCTACCGGCAGTGGAAGACCAAGCCGCAGTTCGTCGCGGCCGCGCTGCGCGCCAGCCGCCGGGTGCGCTTCGCGGGCATCGACACCGGATCGCTCGCCGAGGACCTGCGCCAGGCCGCGCGGGCCGTGGGCGACTGGTCCGGCAAGGACACCAGACTGCTGCAGGCGCTGGGCCACGCGTGGACGGCCGACGAGGAACTGGCCCAAGCGCTGCGCGAGGCCCTGGTGTATCCGGAGATCGCCGCGCTGCAGGAGATGCTGGCGCGGGGTGTGGCCCGCGGCGAGGTCCGTGCGGACCATCCGGCGCTGGAGTACGTCCCCGCGATGATGTTCGGCGTGCTGCGCGTCCGGCCGGTGCTCAGCGGTGAGTACGCCGACGCCGACTATCTCGCCCGGTTCGTGGAGGCCACCGTGCTCCCCGCGCTCGGGCTGGCACCAGACCCAGGCCGCCGTTCACGGGATGACTGAACGGTGACCTGTCCGCGCCGCACCGTGGGGACGGGAGCGGCGCGCACCCCCGGCCGGGTGGGGTTCCTCTTGAGCGGAAGGAACCCCGCCCGGCCGCATACGTCTCCGCGGCGCAGATCAGACGTCCTGGCCGTTCCCGCTGCCGGACGAGACCTTGATCCCCTTCAGGATCTCGTCGACCACCGACGTGTCCTGCCCCGCGTCGATGCCGAAGCGCACCACCACGATCCGCTTGGCGTCGTCGGGCGAGGGGAAGGCCACCGACTCGACATAGCCGTCGGCGCCCTTGCTGGTGACCGCCTTCCAGCGCACCAGATAGCCCTTCTGCCCGGCCACCGTCACCGCCTTGGAGGCCAGCACCTGGTGCGAGGTGATGCTGCCGTAGGTGGTGCCGCCGTAGGACTCCTTGGCGTTGGCCGCGATGTCGGCCTTGGCGACCTCCTCGGCCGTGTCGCCGGAGGTGCCCAGCGCCACGGCCGGAGCCGTGTAGGCGCCGCCCGCGGTGCAGGTCTGGGTGGAGTTGCCCGGGCATTTGTAGGAGTCGTCGGAGGTCATCTGCGCGCCGACGCTGATCGTCTGCCCGGTCCAGCCCTTCGGCACCGGCAGGCTGATGCCGTTGACCGGGTCCGGCACCGTACCGCCGCCCTTGACCTTGGGCACCGCGGACTGGCCCGGCGACGGCGAGGCCCCGCGGGACCCGCCCGAACCGTCCGACCCTCCGGAGTCTCCCGAACCGCCGGAGCCGCCGTCCGGCCCGCCGGCCGCCCCCTGCCGTGACCCGGCCCGGTCGTCGCTGCCGCTGCCGTCGTCCTTGGCGAGCGCGTACACGCCGATCCCGATGCACGCCAGGACCGCGGCCGCCACCGTGACCGCGACGCCGTTGCGCAGCCCGCGCCGGGTCCCGGTCTGCGGCGGGGCGGGGTAGCCCGGATACGCCGGCTGCGTCGGGGGACCCCATGCGGCGGCCGTCCCGGCGGGGCGGGTCTGGTCCGTCCAGGCCTTGCCGTCCCACCAGCGCTCGGTGGGCGGACCGTCGTTCGTCTGCCCGGGGTCGGGGTACCACCCGGGAGGAGTCACCTGCGTCATGCCCTTACCGTATGAGGCGACCGTGAAAGCGGGATGAGAGGATCCGCCGCCAAACGGCCGGACCGGACATTTCACGCCGGTGATTTTTCTCTACGACCCCGAGTGCCGCGACGCTACGGCACCGAGCGGGCCCTTCCCCCCTGACCCGCCCCCGTCTCCTCCACCATCAGCCGCACCGGCGCGCGCACCGCGGCCGGCGGCAGCCGGAAGCCGTCCCTGCCCGGGGTCAGCGACCCCAGCAAGCTCGGGTGACGGGCGCCGGTGCTGCGCGGATCGGTGCCGGGCAGGCCGTGGACGGTCAGGAAACCGAGGACCGCGAACGCGTACGCCTCCTTCGCGGCGGCGGGCAGCCCCAGGTCGTCCGAGGCGCGCACCGGGACCGGGGCGAGCTGCTCCCGGAGCATCCCGGTCAGCACCGGGTTGCGGATGCCCCCGCCGGACGCGATCACCTCGGTGGCCCCCACGGACCGCACCGCGTCCGCGACCGTCCGGGCCGTCAGCAGGGCGAGGGTCGCCAGCGCGTCCTCGGGGCGGACGCCGTCGAACAGGCCGGCCGAGCGCAGATACCCGGTGTGGAACACCTCCTTGCCGGTCGTCTTCGGCGGCGCCAGCGCGTAGTACGGCTCCGCGAGCAGCCCCTCCAGCAGCCCCCGCCGCGGCCGCCCGCGCCCGGCCAGCGCACCGTCCGCGTCGTACGCCGCGCGTCCGCCGCTGAACTCGCGCACCGCCGCGTCCAGCAGCGCGCAGCCCGGCCCGATGTCGAACGCCGTACCGTCGGGCGCGGTCAGATTGGCGATGCCGCCGATGTTCAGGGCCACCGCCCGGCCCGGTCTGCCGCGCAGCCACAGCAGGTCGACCAGGCTGACCAGCGGCGCGCCCTGGCCGCCGGCCGCGACGTCCCGGGCCCGGAAGTCGGCGACCACCGGCAGCCCGCTCGCCTCCGCGATCCAGGCCGGCCGGCCCAGCTGCAGCGTGCCGTGCACCCGGCCGCCCTCCGCCCAGTGGTAGACGGTCTGCCCGTGCGAGGCCACCAACTCGGCCCGCCCGCCGCACAGTTCGCGGTCAGCCCGGACGGCCGCCGCCGCGAACGCCCGCCCGATGCCGGTGTCCAGCCGGCACACCTCGGCGAGCGGCACGGAGGCCGGCGGCAGCGCCCGGCTGAGTGCCGCGCGCAGAGGGTCGCCGTACGGGGTGCTCACCAGCCCCAGAGGCCGCAGCAGCAGCGTGTCACCGTCGAGCCGCAGCTCGGCCGCCGCGGCGTCGACCGCGTCGTACGACGTCCCCGACATCAGCCCGATCACCAGCACCGGTCAACTCGCCTTCTGGGTAGGCTGTTTCAGCAGGGCGAGGGCGCTGATCGCGCAGGCCGCCGCCGCGTAGTACGCGGGGATGTCGGGGTCACCGGTGCGGCGTACCGCCTCCGTGATGATCAGGCCCGCGCAGCCGGAGAACACCGCGTTCGCCAGGGCGTAGGCGAGACCGAGGCCCGTCCAGCGCACCCGGGTCGGGAACGTCTCGGCCAGCAGTGCGGGCCCCGGACCCGCCATCAGGCCCACGACCGCGCCCGCGGCGACGAGTGCCGCCCCCTTGACGGCCCTCGAAATCCCGGGATCCTGCAGGCAGTCGAGGAGCGGCACCGACATCGCCGTCACCAGGACCGCCCCCGCGAGCAGCACCGGCCGTCGGCCGACCCGGTCGCTGAGCAGCCCCGCCGGCAGGATCGCCGCCGCGAATCCGGCGTTGGCCAGGGTCGCGGAGAGCAGCGCCTGCCGGACGTCCGCGTGCAGAGTGACCTGCAGATACGACGGCAGCACCACCAGAAAGGTGTAGCCGGCCGCCGCCCAGCCCGCCACCCGCGCCGCCGCGACCAGCAGCACCCCGAGCCCGAGCCGCACCCCGCGCGCGTCCGCGTTCTCGGCGTCCTTCGCATCCTCGGTGCCCTCGGTGTCCTTTGTGCGCGCCAGGAAGGACGGCGTCTCCGTCAGCCCCGCCCGCAGCCACAGCGCGACCAGGCCGAGCGGCAACGCCAGCAGGAACGGCAACCGCCAGCCCCAGGAGGCCAGTTGGGGTCCGGTGAGCAGCGTGGCCGTCAGCGCCGCCACACCCGCCCCCAGGAGCAGCCCCAGCGCCACCGTGAACGACTGCCACGCCCCGTACAGACCCCGCCGCCCCGGCGGCGCGAACTCCGTCAGCACCGCCACCGAGCCACCGAACTCCCCGCCGGCGGAAAGTCCCTGAACCGCTCTCAGAGACGTCAGCAGCCAAGGCGCGAGGGCGCCGGCGGTGCCGTACGTCGGCAGCACGCCGATCAGCGTCGTGGTCAGCGTCATCACGGCGATCACCGCGATCAGCACCGGCCGCCGCCCCCACCGGTCGCCCAGCCTTCCGAACAGCACCGCGCCGAGCGGCCGGAAGAAGAACGCCAGCGCGAACGCGGCGTACGTCCGCACCAGCCCCTCGGCGCCGCCGCCCGCCGGGGCGAAGAACCGCTCGGCCAGCACCGTGGCCAGAAAGCCGTAGACACCGAACTCGTACCACTCGACGAGGTTGCCCACCGACCCCGCCGCCACCGCGCGCACCGCCGGCCCGCGCGCGAGGGCGCGGGATGCGGAAACCGGTTTCGTGCCAGCCATGGTTGACGCTCCGTCCGCTGCTGAGCGGCTGGTCCGGGCGGGTGCGCGTCGCCTGTCCGCATCCACTTTCACCCACTGGGGCAACAGCTGCCCCGACCGGCCACCACACATCCCACCGGACGGCTAGGCTCGTGGTCTGTACGTCATTCGGGCGACCTTGGGGAGGTAACGGGATGACGGAGGGAAGGCCGCCGACGGCCGCCTCGGCTTCCCTGTGGGAGCGGGACGCGGAGATCGCCACTGTCGCGCAGGCACTCGACCTCCTGTGCGCCGACCGGTCGTCGGCGGGCAGCCTGCTGGTCCTGCGCGGCGAGGCGGGACTCGGCAAGACCGCCCTGCTCGCCGAGACACGCCGCATCGCCGAACGCCGCGGCTGCGCCGTGTGGGCCACGCGCGGCGCGGAGACCCTGAAGTCCGTCCCGTTCAACGTCGTACGGCAGCTGCTTCAGCCCGCCCTGCTGTCCCTGCTGCCGGAAGAGGCCCGCGAGTACCTCGGCGACTGGTACGACATCGCCGGCCCCGCCCTCGGCATAGTCGACCCGCAGGAGGGCCTCGCCGACCCCCAGTACGTGTGCGACGGACTCGTCGCGGCGGTACGCCGGCTGGCCCGCCGCGAGTGGCCGCTCGTACTGCTGATCGACGACGCGCACTGGGCCGACCAGGAGACCCTGCGCTGGCTCGCCGCGTTCGCCGAGCGCCTGGACGACGTCTCCGTCCTCGTCGTGGTCGCCCGCCGGCCCGGCGAGGTCAGCGGCGACAGCGCCCGCCACCTCGACACGGTGGCCGCCGCCGCGGGCCGGCCCGTCACCAACCTCCACGCCCTCACTCCCGAAGCCGCCGCGGGGCTCACCCGCGCCACCCTCGGCCGGCACGCCGACGACGCGTTCTGCCGCGAGGTCTGGGCCGTCACCGCGGGCAACCCCTACGAGACCGTCGAACTCCTCGCCAAGGTGCAGGACAGCGAACTCCAGCCGGTCGAGGCCCGCGCCGGGGAGCTGCGCGCCCTCAACCGCGCCGCCCGCGGCGGCGGACTGGTCGACCGGCTCAAGGGACTCGGCCTGGAGGCCACCCAGTTCGCCTGGGCGGCCGCCATCCTCGGCACCGGGATCACCGTCGACATGGTCGCCCGCCTCGCCACCATGGACGAGGCCATCGCCGGGCACTGCGCCGAACTGCTCTGCACCGCCCGCATCCTCACCGAACCCGAACCGGTGGCCGGCATCGAACGCGAGGAGGGCGAGCTGGAGTTCGTCCACCCGCTCATCGCCACCGCCGTCTACAACTCCATCCCGTCCGGTGTCTGCACCGCCATGCACGGCGTGGCCGCCCAGATCATCACCGAGCTGGGACGCGGCGCCGCCCAGGCCGCCCGGCACCTGCTGAAGGTGCACCCGGACGGCGACGAGGAACTCGTCGAGCAGCTGCGTGAGGCGGCCCGCGACCACCTCGCCGTCGGCGCGCCCGACGCCGCCCGCACCTGCCTCGAACGCGCCCTGCAGGAGCCGCCGCTGCCCGAGGTGCACGCCCACGTCCTGTACGAGCTGGGCTGCGCCACCCTGCTCACGGCGCCCTCCGTCACCGTCGAACACCTCCAGCACGCGCTCGGCATGCCCGGCCTCGAGGGCGAGCGGCGGGTCGACGCGGTGGTTCGGCTCTCCCAGGCGCAGCTCCACAACGACCAGCTGGAGGAGGCCGTCCGCACGGTCGAGGCCGAGGCCACCCGGCACGAACCGGGCCCCGTCAAACTGCGGCTGCAGGCCGTGCAGTTCATGTGGGAGAGCATCCACGGCGAGACCGTCTCCCCGGCCCGCTCCCGGCGCCTCGCCGAACTCGCGAGCACCTGCAACGGCCGCGACAACGCCGAGCGCGCCCTGCTCATCCTGCGCGGCTTCGACGCCATGACCCATGGCGAGAGCGCCGACGAGGTCCTCGAACTGTGCGACCGCGCCCTGGTCAACGGCCGCCTCGCGCCCGGCCTCGGCTGGACCGACCAGGAGTGGGGCATGGAGCTGCTGATGATGCTCGGCAGCGCATACGCCTACGCCGACCGGCTCGACCGCGCCGAGAGCCTCTTCGCCGAGGCCCTGCGCGCCTACACCACCGGCGGCTGGCGCGGCGGCCACCTCTCCCTCGCCAACGCCTTCCTAGGCCTCGCCTACCGCAGACAGGGCCGGCTGCGCGACGCCGAGTCCACCCTGCGCGAGGCCCTGGTCCTCGCCGAGCGCGTCGGCCGCCGGCTGCCGCTGTACTGGTCGGCGACCTGCGGACTGGTCGACACCCTGCTGGCCCGCGGCCGTATCGACGAGGCCTGGTCGATCGCCGAGCAGTACGGCTTCGCACCGCCGTACCCCTCCACGATCGTGCTGCCCGACATCCGCTGCGTACGCGGCCGGCTGCTGCTCGCCGTCGGCCGCACCGAGGACGGCATCCACGAACTGGAGGCCGCCGAGAAGACCGCCGCCTCGCGCGGCGGCCACAACCCCGTCCTCTCCCCGTGGTCCATCGACCTCGCCAAGGCCGTCGCCGCGCAGAACCCGGCCCGCGCCGCACAGCTCGCCGCCGACGCCCGCCGGCAGGCCGAGCGCTTCGGCACGGACACCGCCATCGGCGAGGCCTTGCGCTGCGCCGCCGCCCTGGAGACCGGCGGCCGTGCGGTCCAGCTCGCCGCACGGGCCGTCACCTACCTGGAAGCCTCACCCTGCCAGTACGAACACGCGGCGGCCCGCGTCGAGTACGGCATCGTCGCCCGCTCCGCCACGGAACTCAACCGGGGCCTGGACCTCGCCCGGGCCTGTGGCGCGGAGGGCCTCGTGGCCCAGGCGAGGGAGGTACTGGAGACCGGACGGGGGCTGCGGTAGCGGCTCCCGCGGCGGCTCACGGCTCACTCTCTGAGCAGCTCCTCCGTGACCGCCGCCAGCCGTTTGCGCACCTCCGGGTCGTACGTCCCCTCGTGCGCCCGCGCCCGCCGGGTGCCGTCGAAGTACCCTCCGCTGCCCGTCTCCTCGGTGGCCAGCGCGAGGACGCCCGGCGCGCCGTCGGCGACCGAGTTCCACGGGGTGACGGCGCTCTCGTGGACCATCGCCGTGTCCATGAAGGTGGCGGGGTGCAGCACGTTCACCGACACCCCGCTGTCCGCCAGTTCTTCGGCGAGCGTGAAGGTGTGTGCCGCGAGGGCGAACTTGCTGCGGCAGTACGCCGACATCCCGCCGTAGCCGCGGGTGAGTTCCGGGTCGGCGAAGTCGAGTGGCTCCTGGCCGGCCGAGCCGACGTTCACGATCCGGGCCGGCGCGTTGGCCCGCAGCACCGGCAGCAGGGACCGGGTGAGGACGACGGGCGCCAAGTAGTTGACGGCCAGCCGCAGTTCATGGCCGTCGGCGCTCAGCTCCCGTCCGGCACCGGGCGCACCGCCGCCCACCCCCGCGTTGTTGATCAGCACGTCGAGGCCGGGATGCGCCTCGGCGACCCGCGCGCCCAGTCCGCGCACCTCGGCGAGCCGGGCCAGATCGGCGACGAACCCCTCGGCCTCGCCCTCCGTGCGCAGCTCCGCGACCAGCCGCTCGGTGCGCTCCCGGTCACGGCCGTGGGCGAGGACGACATGGCCGGAGCGGACCAGTTCGAAAGCGACGTACCGGCCGAGTCCGGACGTGGCTCCGGTGATCAGAATGGTGGACATGATCCCAGCGTAGGCACGGTCCGGCGCCACAAGGGGGGTGCTGTCGAAGCTACGACCGGCAGGGTCAGCCTCGCCCCCGACAAGGCCTAGGCCTCGCCCGCCTCCTCGGCGAGTTCGGCGAGGACCTGCTGGGCCGTCGCGAACGCGGAGTTGGCGGCCGGCACCCCGCAGTAGACGGCGGTCTGCAGCAGTACCGCGCCGATCTCCTCCGGAGTCAGCCCGACGCGCCGCGCCGCCCGGACGTGCATCGCCAGTTCGGCGTCGTGGCCGTGGGCGACCAGCGCGGTCAGTGTGATCAGGCTGCGCTCGCGGCGGGACAGCGTCTCGTCGGTCCAGATCTCTCCCCAGGCGTAGCGGGAGATGAAGTCCTGGAAGCGCGCCGTGAACGGGGTCTGCCGGGCCTGCGCCCGGTCCACGTGCGCGTCGCCCAGCACCTCCCGGCGCACCGCCATCCCGCTGGCCGGCGGCCCGTCGAGCTGGGTGCGCAGTGCGGCCAGTACGGACTGCGGGCACTGTGCGGGCGCCAGATGGGAGGCGCCGGGCAGCTCCACCAGCGTCGAGCGGGGCACCGCGTCGGCGATCTCCCGCAGATACGCGGGCGGCGTCGCGGGATCCTGCCTGCCCGCCACGAGGAGTGTCGGTACGGCGATCTCGCCGAGCCGGTCCCGCAGGTCGAACGCGGCGAGCGCGTCGCAGCAGGCGGCGTACGCCTCCGGATCGGCGTCCCGGTGGTCCCGTACCAGCCTCGGCACGGTGAACCCGGGCGTGAACCAGCGAGCGTCGGCACTCTCCACCAGCCACTCCATGCCCTCGCGCCGCACCCGCTCGGCCCGCTCCCGCCAGGCCGTGCCGTCGCCGAAGCGGGCGGCGGAACACATGACCGCGAGTGAGGTCAGCCGCTCGGGGTGGTGCACGGCCAGATGGAGGCCGACGGCACCGCCGAGGGAGACGCCCGCGTAGCCGAAGCGGTCGATGCCGAGCGCGTCGGCGAGGGCCAGCACGAGCGCGGCCAGATCACCGACGGTCGCGCCCGGCCCGATCAGGCCCGGCGCCGATCCGCCGTGCCCGGGCAGGTCCCAGCGCACCACGCGGTGGGTGCCGGACAGTTCCGGCGCGACCGCGTCCCACAGGGCGTACGAGGTGCCGAGCGAGGGACCGAGCAGCAGCGGGGGAGCGGAAGCCGGGCCTTCGGACCGGTGGTTGAGGAGTTTCACGGTCAACGTCGCTCCAGGGCACGGTCGGTGAGGAAACCGGCGAAACCGGTGTAGCGGGCGGGGTCGGTGAGGACGGACAGATCCAGGTCCTTCAACTCCGGCTGTTCCGCCAGGAGTTCGCCCAGCGAGCGATCCTCGGAGTGGGTGCGGCGGGCGAGTTCGGTGAGCAGTTCCTTGGCCCGGGCCCGCCCGAGCCGGGGTGCCAGGGCGGCGGACAGCCGCTCGGAGACGATCAGCCCGCGGGTGAGGTCCAGGTTCCGGCGCATGGCGTCGGCGTTCACCCGCAGCCCCTCGGCGAGTTCGGCCGCGTCCCGTGCCGCGCCCCCGGTCAGCCGCAGCAGCTCGCGCAGCGGCTCCCACTCGGCGTGCCAGGCACCGGCAGGCCGCTCGTCACCGGCGGCGACACAGCCGTACAGCGTGGCCGCGAGCTGCGGGGCGCGCCGGGCCGCGGCCGCGAGCAGGGTGGAGCGCACCGGGTTGGCCTTGTGCGGCATGGCGGAGGAACCGCCGCCGCTGCCCTCGGCCACCTCACCGATCTCGGTGCGCGACAGCGTCAGCACATCCTCGCCGATCTTGCCCAGGGCGCCCACGGCGAAGGCCAGGGCGCCGACCAGGTCGGCGACGGGGGTGCGCAGCGTGTGCCAGGGCAACAGCGGTGCGGCGAGGCCGACTTCGCGGGCGTACGCCTCGGTGAGCGCCGTCGGGTCCGTGGTGCCGTACGTCTGAAAGGCGGCCAACGTACCTGCGGCGCCGCCGAGTTGGGCGGGCAGTGCCATGCGCACCCGCTTGATGCGGTCCCGGGCGTCGAGGACCAGTGACCGCCAGCCGGCCGCTTTCAGGCCGAACGTCGTCGGGACCGCGTGCTGGGTCAGTGTGCGGCCCGGCATCGGGGTGTCCCGGTGCGCGGCGGCCTGCCGGGCGAGCGCGTGCGCGGTGCGGGCGAGGTCGGCGAGGACCGGCTCCAGGGTGCGGGCGGCGACCAGCATGGCCGCGGTGTCCAGGATGTCCTGGCTGGTCGCGCCCCGGTGGACGTACGGGCCGTACGGTTCGCCCACCGCGGCCGTGAGGTCGGCGACGAGCGGAATCACCGGATTGCCGCCGGCGCGGGCGCGTTCGGCGAGGGAACGCACGTCGAAACGGGCGGGGTCGGCCGCCCGGATCACCGCGTCCGCGGCCTCGGCCGGGGCGAGGCCCAGCGCGGCCTGGGCCCGGGTCAGGGCGGCCTCGGCGTCCAGCAGGGCCCGCAGATACGCGCGGTCGCCGGTCGCGCGAGCGGCGGGGGAACCGGCCCACCCGGGGGCGAGCAGACCGGTGTCGCTGCTGCTGCCACTGTCGCTGTCGTCAGGTGTCACTGGTACTCCAGGAAGACCGTCTCGCCTTCGCCCTGAAGGCGGATGTCGAAACGGTAGGTGTCCCGGCCCTCGTCGCCGGCGATCAGCGTGTCGCGCCGCCCGCCCACCCGGGTGAGCAGCGGATCGGCGGTGAGCGCGGCCTCGTCGCCGGGCAGATAGATCCGGGTGAACAGGTGCACGAGCAGGCCGCGCGCGAAGACACAGACGCTGAGGTACGGGGCGCTCCGGCCCCGGGCGCCGGGGCGGAGCGTACGGGCGTACCAGTGGCCGTCGGCGTCCGTCTGGACGCGGCCCCAGCCGGTGAACTCCACGCCGTTGCGGCCCGGATACCCACCGGTGGCCTGATCCCGTCGGATGGAACCGGTTGCTCGGGGGACCGTGCCGTCCGGGCGCGGACCCCACAGCTCCACGAGGGCGTCCGGCAGCGGATCGCCCGCGCCGTCGACAACGTATCCGTGCACGGTGATCGTGTCCGGGTGGCCGAGCGGTGCGATGTCCTCGCCGCCGTGGAACGGCAGGGCGTAGCCGTAGAAGGGGCCGACCGTGTGGGACGGGGTGGGCGGCACCTGCTCCGGGCCGCTCGTGTCGATCTTCGTCATGGCGGTCAGCGTCCTTCCTCGATCCAGGTGGCGGCCGGGCCATCCAGCACGATGTCCCAGTGGTAGCCGAGCGAGAACTCCGGCACCGACAGGCTGTGGTCGTAGGTGGCGATCAGCCGCTGCCGGGCCGCGTCGTCGGTCACCGACTGCAGGATCGGGTCGTACGGGAACAGCGGGTCGTTCGGGAAGTACATCTGCGTCACCAGCCGCTGCGTGAACGCCGTGCCGAACACCGAGAAGTGGATGTGGGCCGGGCGCCAGGCGCCCACGTGGTTGCGCCACGGGTAGGGGCCGGGCTGGATGGTGGTGAAGTGGTAGCGGCCCTCGGCGTCGGTGAGCGTGCGGCCGGCGCCGGTGAAGTTCGGGTCGAGCGGGGCGTCGTGCTGTTCACGGTGATGGGCGTACCGCCCGGCCGAGTTCGCCTGCCAGATCTCGATCAACTGGCCGCGCACCGGGTGCCCTTCACGGTCCAGCAGCCGCCCGGACACGGTGATCCGCTCGCCGACCGGCGCGCCGCGGTGGTGCCGGGTGAGGTCGTTGTCGATCTCGGTGATGTCGCGCTCCCCGAAGGCGGGGGAGTGCAGCTCCACCAGCTCGGGGTCCTGTGCGGTGTCGATGGCCACCAGGGGCTGCTCGGGGTGGCGGAGCACGGAGGAGCGGTAGGGCGCGTAGTCGCGGCGTGGATGGTGCTCGACGGGGGCGCCGTCGGCGATGCGCTTCTCGTACGCGGCGCGCTGCGCGGCGATCTTCTGGTCGATGTCCTGCTGGGTGAGAGTCATGGCGATACCTGAAGCTTCCTTGGCGTTCGGGGACGGCGCCGCCTTGCGCGGCGGGACGGGCACGGGGACCATCTCGGCGTCGAACAGCCCCTGTTCCCGTGCGGCGTCATGGAGTCCACGCCGCCCGCCACGGCGATGTGCGGGTCACCGACGGCGACTGTACGGACGGCCCGGTGGGCGACGCACACCGTGGTGACGTATGAACCGTGTTCACAGCAGGTTCTCGGCGATGATGAGTTCAGCATCGGTCCGGGCGAGGACGTCGTTCACCGACACACCCGGTGCGGTCTCGACCAGCACGAGCCCGTCCTCGATGACGTCCAGCACGGCCAGATCGGTGATGACTCGGTTCACGCAGGCCTTGCCCGTGAGCGGCAGCGTGCACTGCTTGAGGATCTTCGCCGAGCCGTCCTTGGCGGTGTGGGTCATGACCACGATGACCGTACGGGCACCGTGCACCAGATCCATCGCCCCGCCGATCCCGGTCACCAGCTTGCCCGGCACGGCCCAGTTGGCCAGATCGCCGCGGGCGGAGACCTGCATCGCGCCGAGCACGGCCACATCGATGTGCCCGCCGCGGATCATGGAGAAGGACAGCGCCGAGTCGAAGAAGGAGGCGCCCGGCAGGACCGTGACCGTCTCCTTGCCCGCGTTGATCAGGTCCGGATCGACGGCGTCCTCGGCCGGGTACGGGCCGGTGCCCAGGATGCCGTTCTCCGACTCCAGCACCACCTCCACACCCTCGGGCAGATGGTTCGGGATCAGCGTCGGCAGCCCGATGCCGAGATTGACGTACTGCCCGTCGCGCAGCTCGCGGGCCGCCCGCGCGGCCATCTCCGTACGCGTCCAGGCCATCAGTTACTCACCGTCCGCCGCTCGATCCTCTTGTCCGCCGCCTGCTCGGCCGTCAGCGCCACCACCCGCTGCACGAAGACGCCCGGCAGATGCACCGCGTCCGGATCGATCGCACCGGGCTCGACCAGCTCCTCCACCTCGGCGATCGTGACCCTCCCGGCCATCGCCGCCAGCGGATTGAAGTTCCGGCTCGACTTGCTGAACACCAGGTTTCCGTGCCGGTCCCCCTTCGCCGCTCGCACCAGCGCGAAGTCCGTACGGATGCCCCGCTCCAGCACATACTCGCAACCGTCGAACTGCCGCACCTCCTTCGCCGGCGACGCCAGCGCCACCCCGCCCTGCCCGTCGTACCGCCACGGCAGCCCGCCCTCGGCGACCTGCGTCCCGACCCCGGCCGGAGTGTAGAAGGCGGGGATACCGGCCCCGCCCGCACGCAGCCGCTCGGCCAGCGTGCCCTGCGGAATCAGCTCCACCTCCAGCTCACCCGCCAGATACTGACGGGCGAACTCTTTGTTCGCCCCGATGTAGGAACCGGTCACCCGGGCGATCCGCCCCGCCGCCAGCAGCACCGCCAGCCCGGACTCCATCGCCCCGCAGTTGTTGGAGACGACCGACAGTCCGGCGGTGCCACGCTCGTACAACGCCTGGACCAGCACGTTCGGCACACCGCTCAACCCGAACCCGCCCACCGCCAGCGACGCGCCGTCCGGCACATCGGCCACCGCCTCCACGGCCGTGGCGACCACCTTGTCCATCCGTGAAGCCCCATCTCGTCAATTAATCAGGGCACTGAGTATTTCAGCGAGGTGCTCCTCACGCTGCCACCGGGGCGGGGAAGCCGTCAAGTACCCTGCATATAAGCGTTCCGCTCGGAGGGTAGCCGGGCTGATCGTCGGGTACTGTTCAGTACACAAACTAATCGATCAAGCGATCAGGGGAGCGTATATGGCCGCCGTGGATCTGGGCACCCATCCCGGGCATCTGGCCCGGCGGCTCCAGCAGGCGCACTACCTGCTGTGGAACACGATGGTCTCCGAGGAGATCACCTCACCGCAGTTCGCCGTCATGAACGCGCTCGTCGCCGAGCCGGGTCTCGATCAGCGGACCGTGGGGGAGCGGGTGGGCCTGGACCGGTCGACCATCGCCGAGGTCATCAGCCGGCTCGGCCGCCGGGGGCTGCTGACCAAGGTGCGCGACCCGGAGGACGGCCGGCGCTTCCTGCTCCGCCTCACCGACGACGGACTGCGCACCCACCGCAAGCTGACCGTGCGCACCGCCCGGATGAACCAGGTCTTTCTCGCACCGCTGTCGCCCGAGGAGCAGACGGTGTTCCTCGATCTGATCCGGCGGGTGGCGGACGCGGCGGAGGAACTGCGGAATCCGGCGGAGGCCGTGGCGGCGCAGCACTGACCTAAGGGGTCACGGCGCCGGGGCGAACACCACCCACACCTGACCGTCGGCGAAGTTCATCCGGCCGCCGTCCGCCGCCGTGAACGTCGTACCGTCCGTCGCGGTCGGCCGCGACCAGGAGGCGCTGAACGACCGGCCGTCGCGCAGCACCTCCGCCTTCCCCGAGCCGACCGTCTCGGTGTACGGCGTGTGGTTGCCGAGCACGTCGTGATAGCGGGAGTCACGGATCCGCACGTACTGCACGACGACCGTCGCCGGCGCCACCCGCACCCCGTCCGCCGTCACCGTGGGCGTGCCGTCCATCGCGACCTGCCAGCGGTGCTGTTCGGCGGACCAGGTGAAGGCGAAGCGCGCGGCCGGGTAGCGAACGGTGCGCGAGGACGTGGGGGTGCCACCGGACGGGGCCGGGCCGTAGCTGAAGCCGGTGGTCAGCGCCGCCCTGCCGGGGGCGGACGGCAGCAACTTGGCCGGGTGCACATAGAGGTTGTGCGGGGCGGCCTTCCCGGCGACCCGGAAGTAGGCCGCCGGGTCCGCAGCGACGGATTCCGCCCGCAGCGGCGTCCTGTCGATCAGCGGCAGCAGCTTGTGCTGGGCGCCGGAGAAAGCGAGCGTCGGCCGGTGGAACTGGCGCAGCAGCTCCAGATCGGACTCGCGGGCGCTGCGTACCGGTCCGACGCTCTGCGGAAGCCTGGTCGCGTACACCGCCATCAGCCTGCTCAGACCGCCCTCCACCTGCTCGGTGTACACCACGTCCGCCGCGTCGAGCCCGGCCTGCGGGCGGGCCTCCGGCACGTTGTCGATCTTCACGGCGAGCGGTGAGCCGGCCACCGTCGCCGAGGGTGCCGGGGCCGGTGGCGCGGCGGGTGTGGCGGTGTGCTGCGGGGCGCGATTGTCGTCCGGGCCGTGGTGGGAGCAGCCGGCTGTGAGCGAGACGCTCAGCGAGGCGGCCAGCCCCGCCGCCGTCAGTGTCGCGCGGCTCGTGCGCGCCCTGTGCCTGATGCCCACCGTGGCCACCCCGTCCGTGTTGTCAGATTGTGCGCTCATAGGGTCGTTTCTTGCCATACCCGAACGATTGCGGTCATGCGCGCTCCGTGGGCCGAACGGCCCCGAGACATGACCCGTGCGGGCGGCGACCGTGCGCGGGGTGGTGGGTGGGGTGGCGGTACGAGCGGGCGGCGGTGCGCGGGGTGGCCGTCGGAGGGCGCCGTGTGCGGGGTGGCTGTCGCGGGTTCCCGGGGTGTATGGGGCGCCGTGCTCCGGGTGGTGGTGGGTGGGGGGCGGGTCCAGACGTGGGCAGTGGCCGCTGCCTGGCGGCCACCGGACGCCCGCCCGCCGCGGCTCTGCGTCACTCAGTCGCGGTCTTTCTCGCCGAGGATCTCCGCGAGGTCGTAGCGCACCGGCTCCTCCAGCTGGGCATACGTGCAGCTCTCCGGTGTGCGGTCCGGGCGCCAGCGGCGGAAGCGTGCGGTGTGCCGGAAGCGCTGCCCGTTCTCCATGTGGTCATAGGCCACCTCGGCGACCCGCTCCGGCCTCAGCGGCACCCAGGACAGGTCCTTCTTCCCCGACCAGCGGCTCGGCGCGCCCGGCAGCCGAGCCGTCTCATGGGCGGCCTCGTCCGACCAGGCCGCCCACGGGTGCCCGGCCACGTCGTCCATGCGCAGCGGTTCCAGTTCCTCGACGAGTTCGGCCCGCTTCTTCATGGAGAAGGCGGCCGACACCCCCACGTGCTGGAGCCTGCCCTGGTCGTCGTGGAGCCCCAGGAGCAGCGAGCCGACCACCGGACCGCTCTTGTGGAAGCGGTACCCGGCCACGACCACGTCCGCCGTCCGCTCGTGCTTGATCTTGAACATGGCCCGCTCGTCCTGCAGATAGCGCAGTGTGAGCGGCTTGGCGACGACCCCGTCGAGACCGGCGCCCTCATACTGCTCGAACCACTGCTGCGCCACGTCGAGATCCGTCGTCGCCGGAGCCAGATGCACCGGCGGCGTCGCCTCGGCCAGCGCCCGTTCCAGCAGCGCCCTGCGGTCGGTGAGCGGTGCGTCGAGCAGTGAGCCGTCGTCCAGGGCGAGCAGGTCGAACGCGACGAACGAGGCCGGGGTCCTCTCGGCCAGCATCCGCACCCGGGAATCGGCCGGGTGGATCCGCTCGGTCAGCGCGTCGAAGTCCAGATGCCCGTCCCGCGCGATCACGATCTCCCCGTCCAGTACGCACCGCCCGGGCACCCGCTCCTTCAGTGCCGCCACCAGTTCGGGAAAGTACCTGGTCAACGGCTTTCCGGTACGGCTGCCCAGCTCGACCTCGGCCCCGTCCCGGAACACGATCGCCCGGAACCCGTCCCACTTCGCCTCGTAGTGCATACCCGGCGGGATCTTCGCCACGGACTTGGCGAGCATGGGCTTCACGGGTGGCATCACCGGCAGATCCATGCCCTCGATTCTGCTCGCATACGACCCCTGTCGCCCGGTATGCGGAATTCCGTCCCGGTATGCGCGCCATGCGGCGTACGCCTACCGTGGCCGCATGGGTGACGCGGTGGAACTGGAAGCAGGCGGCCGCACCGTACGGCTGTCCAGCCCGGACAAGGTCTTCTTCCCGGAGCGGGGTTTCACCAAGCTGGATCTCGCGCAGTACTACGTCGCCGTCGGCCCCGGCATCCTGCGCGCACTGCGCAACCGCCCCACCACCCTGGAGCGCTACCCGGACGGCGTGGGCGGCGAGTGGTTCTATCAGAAGCGGGCCCCGAAGGGCATGCCCGACTGGATCCCGACCGCGCACATCACCTTCCCCAGCGGCCGCAGCGCCGACGAGATGTGCCCCACCGAGCAGGCCGCCGTGGTGTGGGCCGCCCAGTACGGCACCCTCACCTTCCACCCCTGGCCGGTGCGCGCCACGGACGTCGACCACCCCGACGAACTCCGCATCGACCTCGACCCACAGCCCGGCACCGACTACGACGACGCCGTCCGCGCCGCCCACGAACTGCGCGCCGTCCTCGACGAGTTCGGCGGACTGCGCGGCTGGCCGAAGACCTCCGGCGGCCGGGGCCTGCATGTCTTCGTGCCCATCGAACCGCGCTGGACCTTCACCCAGGTGCGCCGCGCCGCGATCGCCGTCGGCCGGGAGATGGAACGCCGGATGCCCGACCAGGTGACGATCAAGTGGTGGAAGGAGGAGCGGGGCCGCCGCATCTTCCTGGACTACAACCAGACGGCCCGCGACCGCACCATCGCCTCCGCCTACTCCGTACGGCCCCGCCCGAACGCCCCCGTCTCGGCACCCCTGCGCTGGGACGAGGTCGGTGCGGCCCACCCAGCCGACTTCGACCTCGCCACCATGCCGGCCCGCTTCGCCGAACTCGGCGACGTCCACTCCGACATGGACGACCACGCCTACTCACTGGACGCTCTGCTGGAACTGGCCCGCCGCGACGAACACGACCACGGCCTGGGCGATCTGCCCTACCCGCCGGAGTACCCGAAGATGCCCGGCGAACCCAAACGCGTCCAGCCGAGCCGGGCACGGCAGGAGAAGACATCCTGAAGCAGACCTCCTCGCCTGGGTCGGCCGGTCAGCCGGACCGCTGCCCGCCCGCTCGGCCCCCCCGGATCACTGCTCGCCGCACCCGGACAGAACGCGCCGGCAATCGCTCAGCAGCGCCTCGTCCGAGGTGACGTCGTAGCGCATGTTTCCGCGGCGGGGGCGGTCGTTGGAGTGGCGGCGGGGGGATGCCAGTTCCGTGCGTATCAGGGGGAGGGCCGCTGCCGCCGCCGGGCCCATCCCGGCGAGGCACGCGGCCATGGCGGGGCGCCGGGTCGGTGTGGTCGGCCACTGTGCGAGCAGGACGGGGAGCGCGTCCTCCGGTTCGCCGGTCACTTGCCACAGGGCGATGGCCGCATCCAGCTGGGCCTGGCCTTCGGCGATCATCGCGCGCAGCTGCGGTACGAGCGTGGCGCCGGACCGGCCGAGCGCCCCGGCCAGCTCCAGCGCATGCCGCCGGACCCAGTGCTGCGACCGCATGTGTCGGCCGATCACCGGCAGCACTCTCTCCGCGTCCCCGGTCAGGGACCACAGCGCTCCGGCGACGTGGACGCGGTCCCAGTCCCGGAGGGTGTCGTCCTCCTCCATCCGGAGCAGTGCCGGCAGGGCCTCGGCCGCCGCGGGACCGTAGAGGGGGAGGGCCTGCAGCGCCGCCGTCCTCGTGCGGCCGTACTCCGCGTGCTCCAGAAGCCGCAGCAGCAGGGGGAGCGAAGGGGTGTGCCGCAGCAGGCCCAGGGAGCCGGCGAGCCGGTCCGAGCCCGGGTCCTGGGAGCCGTGGCCCAGCTCGGCGAGCCGGTCGTGGAGCACCGGGGCGAGCGGGGCCGCCGCGTCCGGGCCGAGCGCCTCGATCCAGCGCTCCAGCTGCTCGGGGACGGCCACGACCGCCAGCAGATGACCGAGCGCGGGCACGACACGCGCGTCGCCCTGGAGCGCCAGGATCTCGAAGGCGGTGCCGACAGCCTTGTCCCGGAACGGGGTGTCCTCTTCGGTCGGGCGGTCGTCCCAGCTCTGGATGTACTCGACGATCTCCTCGGAGGCGCAGCGGGCAGCCGGCCCGAGGTTGCGCAGCTCCGACAGCACGCTCTTCTGGATGCCCAGCTCGTCGTCGCGCAGCAGCTCGGCCAATGCCATGACCGGTGCGTCGTCCGGCGCCCGCCAGCCGGTCAGCAGCTGCCCGGCCATCGACACGGCGTGCGCGCGCCGCCTGCGGTCGGGGCTGCCCAGCATGCCGACGACAAGGGGGATGCGGAGGTCGACGCGGTCGAACAGCCGCAGGTGCAACTCATTGAGCAGCTCGTCCGCCTCGTCCAGACCGAGGGTACGACGGTGCTGCTCCTTCAGTTCACGCAGATAGGAGATCATGGTGTCGGTGCGCGGGACCTCCGCGGGCTCCTCGCTCCCGGCCGGTTCGCGGGAGAGCCGCATCATGTCCAGCGTCAACCGCGCCGTGTCCTCGGGCAGTTCATCGGGCGCGCAGCGCGCCAGTTGGGTGAGGGACGTCATACGCAGCGCCGGGTCCTGTGCTCCGGCGACGACCGAGCGCAGCAACTTGGCTGCGGCGGGTCGGAGTTCGGCCGGCTTCCGTAGGGCCGTCGTCGCCAACGCGCGGACCAGGGAACAGGCCGCCGACGGGTCGGTCTCGGCGGGTACGCGCTCGCGCAATGCGGTGAACACGCGCACCGGATCCGGGTGGAGCCGGGCCAGCGCCCCCGAAGCCGCGCCGCGCACCGCGGGATCAGGATCGCGGAGCAGGTCCAGGAACGCCCCCGCGCGCTCCCGGATCATGTCCCGGGCGATGAAGAAGTGCTCCTCCCACTCCTCGTGCACCTCCTCGTCGAACTCGGCCCAGTACGCCGCGTCCTCCGCGTCCTGCGGATCCTCGTCCTCGTCGAAGGGATCGCCGATGCTGTGCAGCAACCCGACGACGGCACCCCGGCCGGCCACCGCCCCGTGCGCCGCCAGTTCGAAGAGGAACGGCACACACGCGACCGTGCTGTCGTACACCGTCCCCTGGTGGAGCACCGCGCCGTACATCCCGTCCAGCGCGGTCTCGCGGCGCTGCGGGTCGTCCGACGCCAGCCCCCACAACAGGTCGGGCACATCGGTCGCCGACTCCGTGTACGCATGTGTCAAAGACGCCCAGTCGACGTCCTCGATCCCCTTGAACACCTTGTCCTCCCCCTGGTCCACGGCGCCGCTCCGCCACTGATCACAGCATGCACCACGCCACTGACAACGGCCCCGGAACAAGCGATCATGCGGGCATGACCCGTGTCCTGACCCGAAGCGGCCTGGAGGCCGTGCTCGAGCCCACGGCTTGTCTCGCCGCCCTGCGCGACGGCTTCCGCACGGCCGGCGCCGCCGCCGTACCCGGTCAACGGGTCCGTACCGACCTGCCGTTCCCGGGCACCGCCACCGCGCTCATCCCCGGCCTGCTGCCCGGCATCGACGCGTACACCGTGAAGGTCAACGCCAAGTTTCCCGGCGCCCGGCCCGCCCTGCGCGGAGTGATCTGCCTGCACAGCGGCGCGGACGGCGAACTGCTCGCCCTGCTGGACTCGGCGACCGTCACGGCCTGGCGGACCGGACTGGCCGCAGCCCTCGGCACCACGCTCCTGGCACCGGACGACCGCGGCGTGCTCGGCGTCATCGGGGCCGGCGCCCAGGCCGAGTTGACACTGCGCGGACTGGCGAGCGCACGCCGGCCCCGTCACCTCGTCGTACACGACACGGACCCCGGGCGGGCCGCCGCGTTCGCCGACCGGCACGGCGGCCGGGTGCTGCACTCGGCCGGCGCGGTGGCCGAGGCGGCGGACACCGTGCTGCTCGCGACCTGGTCCCGGGCCCCGCTGCTCGCCCTCGCCGACACCCGCGCCGGACAGCACTTCACGAGCCTCGGCACCGACGAGCCAGGCAAGCGGGAACTCGCCCCCGACCTGCTGGACGCGGCGCTCCTCGTCGTCGACGACGCCGAACTCGCCGGGCGCATGGGCGCGTTGGCGGCACCGGGGCTCGCCCGCACCATCGCCGACGCCACCCTCACGGATGTCCTGCGCGGCACACACCCCGGCCGCACCTCGGCCCGGCAGCGCACGGTGTACGCCCCCGTCGGGCTGCCCTGGCAGGACCTCGCCCTCGCCTGGCTCGCCTGGCGGGAGGCGGAGCGCCGGGGGGTGGGCGCGACGATCGACCTGCTGGACTGAGTGACGACTCCTGCTGCTGTGCTGAGCGATGGCTCCTGCTGCTGGACCGAGTGATGGCTTCCGTAGGTCTCCGTCGCTCCACCCGCGGTGCCGCCACCGCGCGGTTATCCTGACCGGCAGCGCCCGATGAGGAGTCCCGAAGTGACCGAGGCAGTGTCGCGTCCCACGTTGGAGGCCGTGGCCGCGCGGGCCGGTGTGTCCCGGGCCACGGTGTCCCGGGTGGTCAACGGCGGCGACGGGGTGCGTGAGCCGTTGGCCGAGCGGGTCCGGCAGGCCGTGGCGGAGCTGGGTTATGTCCCCAACCAGGCGGCGCGCAGCCTGGTCACCCGGCGGCACGACGCCGTCGCGGTCGTCATCGCCGAGCCGGAGACCCGGGTCTTCGCCGACCCCTTCTTCGCCCTCCAGCTGCGCGGCATCAGCAAGGAGCTGACCGCCCACGACAACCAGCTGGTGCTGCTCCTCACGGAGGGCCGTGCCGACCACGCGCGCGTGGCCCGGTATCTCGCCGGAGGCCATGTCGACGGCGCGCTCGTGTTCTCCCTCCACCTCGACGACCCGCTGCCCGGCCTCATCCACGACGCCGGCGTGCCCACCGTGTTCGGCGGCCGGCCCGGCTGGGGCGACGACGGCCACGCGGCCGGCCCCACGCGTTCCCCGGGCGAGGACCCGGACGTGGTGTACGTCGACTGCGACAACCGGGGCGGGGCACGTGCGGCCGTACGGCATCTCGTGGACCTCGGCCGCACACGCATCGCCCATCTCACCGGCGCCCTGGACCAGACATCGGCGGTGGACCGGCTCGACGGCTACCGGGACGTCATGGGCGAGCTGCCCGGCGCCGGCGATCCCCGGCTGGTAGTGGAGAGCGACTTCACCCTCGGCGGCGGCGAACGCGCCATGCGTGAACTCCTCGACCGCTGCCCGGATGTGGACGCCGTGTTCGCCGCCAACGACCTCACCGCGCTCGGTGCCCTGCGCGTGCTGCGGGCGAGCGGCCGGCGGGTGCCCGAGGACGTGGCCGTGGTCGGTTTCGACGACATGCTGCCCGTCGCCATGGAGGCCGACCCGCCGCTGACGACGGTCCGTCAGGACATCGAGGAGATGGGCCGCCTGATGGCCCGCCTGCTGCTGCGCGGCCTCGCCGACGGCCGCGACCGGACCGGCGTCGCGGCGGTGCGGGAGGACACGGACCAGCCGCCCGCCGGAGGTGTGATCCTCCCGACCACGCTGATACGACGGGCCTCCGCCTAGCCCTCTCGGGCCCGGCCCCGGTCCGGTCGGCCGAACGGCTCAGCCCTGCGGCGACTCGCTTCTGATGACCGCGAACCGGGCGCCGTACGGGTCGGTGAACTTGGCCATGCGGCCGACGCCCTCCAGGGTCGTCGCCGGCATGCGCACCTGTCCGCCGAGCTGCTGGACCTTGTCGGCCACGGCGTCGGTGTCCTCGACCTCGAAGTACGGCAGCCAATGCGGCCCGCCCTCGGCCTCGGACGGCGCGTCGGCCAGCGGCACGATCCCGCCGAACATCGCGTCCTCCCCGCCGTCGGCCGGGTTGACGCAGGTGTACGTCCCGCCCGGGAAGGGCACGGCGGAGGTCTCCAGGCCGAGCACCTGGTGGTAGAAGGCGGCGGTTGCCGCGATGTCCGGGGTGTACAGCTCGACCCAGCACAGCGCGCCCGGTTCGCTCGCCACGTCGACGCCCTTGGTCTGCCCGGGTTGCCAGATCCCGAAGGGCACGCCCGCCTGGTCGGCGAGGATCGCCATATGGCCCTGGCCCATCACGTCGATCGGCTGGAACAGCACGCTCCCGTGCGCCTGTTCGGCGGACTTGGCGGTGGCCTGCGCGTCCGCGCTCTGGAAGTACACCGTCCAGGTCGGCGGGCCCTGCTCGGGGCCGCTCTGCATGCCGCCCGCGACCGTCTTGCCGTCCAGTTGGAAGAAGCCATAGCCGCCGGCGTCCGGTCCCGCCGACTGGAACTGCCAGCCGAAGACACCGTCGTAGAAGGAGCGGGCGCCGTCGATGTCCGTCGTGGAGACATCGATCCAGTTCGGAGCGCCATTGACGAAACGGGTGGTGAGCATCTTCGCCCTCCTCGAAAGGGGTCCCGTCCAGTGCACTGCCGAGTCTGGCACCGCCCACTGACAATCGCCGCCGGAGCGCCGCGACGCGCCGGACCGGCGCCCCCTCTCACCCTGGGTGACCGGCCGCGATCTCCGGGTTTTCGTGCCGTCCCGCGCGCCGCCGTGCGCGGGTGCGGGCCGGGGGAGCATCATCGGGTACGGCCGGAGGCCCTGTCGGCGGCGTTGACCCGGCGTTGATCGAACGTTTTTCGTCGCGCGGCACGATCCTGTTCATGCACTTCGAGACGATCACCCCGGCCGACGACACCTGGAAGGCGCAGGCCCTGTGCGCGCAGACCGGGCCGGACTTCTTCTTCCCCGAGCCCGGAAGCTCCGTGCGCGAGGCGAAGCGCATCTGCGCTATGTGCGAGCTGCGCCCGGCCTGCCTGGACTACGCGCTGGCCCACGACGAGCGCTTCGGTGTCTGGGGCGGCCTGTCCGAGAAGGAACGCCTCGCCCTGCGCCGTACATCCCACTGACGACGGCCCGCTGAACGATGTCCCCCTGGCCGACGTTCCGCTCAACGACGTCCCACCGCACGCCGGACCGCCGACCGCCCCGGCGACGGTCGGCTCCGTGAGCGTCAGGCCCTGTGACAGGCCCTGTGAGCGTCAGGCCCCGGCGCGGGCCGCCATGCGGGCCTTGCGTGCGGCCAGCTTCTCGTCGAACTTGGCGGCCTCCGAGTCCAGGCCCCCCATGAACAGACCGAGTTCCTCCTGCGCCTGGCGTCCCTCGGGGCCGAGGCCGTCGATCTCCATGATCTTCAGGAAGCGCAGCACGGGCTGCAGCACGTCGTCGTGGTGGATGCGCAGGTTGTAGACCTCGCCGATGGCCATCTGCGCGGCGGCCCGCTCGAAGCCGGGGATGCCGTGGCCGGGCATCCGGAAGTCGACCACGACGTCCCGTACGGCCTGCATCGTCAGGTCGGGCGCCAGCTCGAAGGCCGCCTTCAGCAGGTTGCGGTAGAAGACCATGTGCAGGTTCTCGTCGGTGGCGATGCGGGCCAGCATGCGGTCGCAGACCGGGTCGCCGGACTGGTGGCCGGTGTTGCGGTGCGAGATCCGGGTGGCCAGCTCCTGGAAGGCTACGTAGGCGATCGAGTGCAGCATCGAGTGCCGGTTGTCGGACTCGAACCCTTCGCTCATGTGCGCCATCCGGAACTGCTCCAGCTTGTCCGGGTCCACCGCGCGCGAGGCGAGCAGGTAGTCGCGCATCACGATGCCGTGCCGGCCCTCCTCGGCCGTCCAGCGGTGCACCCAGGTGCCCCAGGCGCCGTCGCGGCCGAAGAGCGTGGCGATCTCATGGTGGTAGCTCGGCAGGTTGTCCTCGGTGAGCAGATTGACCACGAGGGCGATGCGGCCGATCTCGGTCACCTTGGACTGTTCCTTGTCCCAGGCCTCCCCGTCCTCGAACAGGCCCGGGAAGTTGCGGGCGTCGCTCCAGGGCACGTACTCGTGCGGCATCCAGTCCTTGGCGATCTTCAGATGCCGGTTCAGTTCGGTCTCGACCACTTCCTCCAGCGCGAACAGCAGCCGCGCGTCGGTCCATGCGGACGGGCTGCCGAGGTGAGGGGAGGCGATGGTCACGGGAACTCCAGGGGGACGCCGAACAACGGGGGAAGGAAGGGGGGGGGCGGTCCGGCGAGCGGTGCCGGAAACCTACGAGATCGTAGGCTACGAATCCGTAGGTTACGAAGCCGTAGGTTAAGTTCGCTGTAAAGATCGCTGATCAGCGTGGTCAAAGTCGCCCTCCCGGCCGTTTTCGGCGCCGTTCCGCAGCGCTCTCCCCGGTATGCCGGCGGCCTCCGGATTCCTGGATTCCGGGGCCGCCGGAGTGACGGGATCACCCGATCAGGCGTACAGCTCCCGCATGCGTACCGACAGGCACGTCACGCAGCCCTCCAGCTTCTCGAACTCGCTGATGTCCACGGTCACCACCTCGTGGCCGAGATCGGTCAGCAGTTCCGCGGTCTTCGGGGCACTTGCCGCCATCAGCAGCTTGTGGCCGCCGAGCAGCACCACATGCGCGCCGGACTCCTCGGGCACCGAGAGGAAGCCCGGGAACAGCGACGGCCGGTCCACCTTCGGTATGTGCCCGATCACCGTGCCGTCGGGCAGCGCGGTCACCGCCGACTTCAGGTGCAGCACCTTGCTCACCGGGACGGCGACCACGCGCGCGCCCAGCGGCTCGAAGGCGGCCCGCACCTGCTGCACGCCGGCCGCGTTGGTGCGCCCGCCGCGGCCGACGTACACCGTGTCTCCGACCTTCAGGACGTCGCCGCCGTCCAGCGTGCCCGGCTCCCAGATCCAGTTCACCGAGCAGCCGAGGCGGGCCACCGCCTCCTCCACACCGACCGTCTCCTCGCGCCGGGACTGAGCGCCGGGCCGGGTGATCAACGCCACGTTCTTGTACATGACGACGGTGTCCTCGACGAACACCGAGTCCGGGCAGTCGTCCTCCGGCTCGACCTCGACGGTCTCCCAGTCGTGCGTGCGCAGCGCCTCGACGTACGCCTCCCACTGCTCGACAGCGAGCCCCACGTCGACCTTCTCCCGCTCGATGTGCGTCACCAGGCCGTCGGCGAGGCGGGGGCCGGGGCGGCGGACGAGGGCCTTCTTGCTGGGCACGAGGGGCCTTTCGAATCGACGGTGCGGTTGTCGGCGCCGGTGGACGCGGCGCCGGTTGGCCATCATGCAGTCCGCTATGGCCAGGACAAAACCCTCGTTGTCAGGCTGTGCCCCTCCTGAGACGTCCCATCGTGTCCCGCGCTAGGCGGGAAAGCCGATGTCCTCCGGCGTGATCTCCTTCAGTTCTCCCTCCTCCATCAGCAGCCAGCGGGTGATCCCGATCGACTCCAGGAACGGCAGGTCGTGGCTGGCGACGAGCAGTGCGCCCTCGTACGACTCCAGGGCCGAGGTCAACTGCCGCACGCTCGCCATGTCGAGGTTGTTGGTCGGCTCGTCGAGCAGCAGCAGCTGGGGCGCCGGTTCGGCGAGCATCAGCGCGGCCAGGGCCGCCCGGAACCGCTCGCCGCCCGACAGGGTCGCCGCCTGCTGGTCGGCCCGCGCGCCCCGGAACAGGAAGCGGGCCAGACGCGCCCGGATCCGGTTGTGGGTGGCGCCCGGCGCGAACCGGGCCACGTTCTCCGCGACCGTCAGCGCGTCGTCCAGCACGTCCAGCCGCTGGGGCAGGAAGCGCAGCGGCACGTGCGTCCGCGCCTCTCCGGACACCGGCGCCAGTTCTCCGGCGACGGTCCGCAGCAGCGTCGTCTTGCCGGTTCCGTTGCGGCCGACCAGCGCGATCCGCTCCGGGCCACGCAGATCGAGGACGCCCTCGACCCGCGCACCGTAGGCTGTCGCCAGGTTCTCCAGCGTGAGTACCTGCCGGCCGGGCGGCACGGCCGTGAACGGCAGGTCGACACGGATCTCGTCGTCGTCCCGAACCGCGTCGACCGCCTCGTCCAGGCGCTCCCTGGCCTCGGCGAGCTTCTCCTCGTGCATGATGCGGTGCTTGCCCGCGGACTCCTGGGCGGCGCGCTTGCGGGCGCCCATGACGATCTTCGGCTCGCGCTTCTGCTCGTACATCTTCTGGCCGTACCGCTTGCGGCGAGCCAGCTTGACCTGGGCGTCGGCCAGTTCGCGCTTCTGCTTGCGCACATCGGCCTCGGCGACGCGCACCATCCGCTCGGCGGCCTCCTGCTCCGCGGCGAGCGCCTCCTCGTAGGCCGAGAAGTTGCCGCCGTACCAGGTGACCTCCCCGGAGCGCAGCTCCGCGATCTGGTCGACCAGGTCGAGCAGTTCCCGGTCGTGGCTGACCACGACCAGCACGCCAGGCCACGCGGCGACGGCCTGGTACAGCCGGCGGCGCGCGTACACGTCGAGGTTGTTGGTGGGCTCGTCCAGCAGCAGCACGTCCGGGCGGTGCAGCAGCAGCGCGGCCAGCCGCAGCAGCACCGACTCGCCGCCGGAGACCTCGCCGACGGTGCGGTCCAGGCCGATATGGCCGAGGCCCAGCTCGCCGAGGGTGACGAGGGCGCGCTCCTCGACGTCCCAGTCGTCGCCGACCGTCTCGAAGTGAGCCTCGGCGACGTCGCCCGCCTCGATGGCGTGCAGCGCGGCCCGCCGTTCGGCGATACCGAGAGCCTCGTCGACGCGGAGGGCGGTGTCGAGGGTGACGTTCTGCGGGAGATATCCGACCTCGCCGGAGACCTTGACGGTGCCGTCGACGGGTGCGAGTTCACCGGCGATGAGCTTCAACAGGGTGGACTTCCCTGAGCCGTTGACGCCGACGAGCCCGGTCCGGCCGGGCCCGAACGCGATGTCGAGGCCGTCGAAGACGGCGGTGCCGTCGGCCCAGGTGAAGGACAGGCACGTACAGGTGAGGGAAGATGACATGAGGGCCTCGCGAGGGGTGTCGTGCGGTCTGGTGGGCGCATGTCGAGACACCGCGAGGCGGGAACCGAAAGGTCGTGGGGCACGAAGAGGCCATGAAGAAGGCCTGTGCCGGAGGACGGCTCGTACGCCGAGGTCGTACGCCGCGCACACCTCTACCGGGTGCGACGCGGTGTCTCAGGACCTCAGACGAGCAACGTCCTTCTCCAATCGACGGCAACAGAACCAATATACACCGTACGAGGGGGGCCGGGGGCTGTCAACGCGATTAAACGCGGGCGGTACGCGTGCGTAGTCAAGAACTCGGGCGGCACGCGTGCGTGGCGGTCAGCAGGCGTCCCGCATCAGCTCGGCCAGGCCGTGGTCCAGGTCGAGCTGGAGGTGTTCCAGGCCGACGGGCACGAGCGCGTTGGCCGCCTCCAGGAAGCGCCGGATCTCGCCCGAGCGCACATGCACGATCGCGGTGCCCTCGGGGGCGTGGAACTCCAGCACCGTGCGGTCGTAGCCGTACGGCCGCACCCGGACGTCCCCGTGGCCCTCGGGCCCGTGCAGCCCCGCCGTCAGCAGCTCGCGAGAGAAGGTCCAGCACACCTCGACGCCCTCGAGGGTGGCCGGGGCCGGGAAGGTCATGACCACGGCGAACGGATCGCGCCGGTCGTAGCGCAGCGTCGCGGGGATGCTCGGCATGCGCGGTGCGGCGGCGACGAGACGGGCCTCTACGGGCTGCTCGATGACGGTGGACAACGCCTTGCTCCCTCGTGACGGCTGGACTACGCCCGGATGTGCGGCACCCGGCAATGGAAGAGACGACGGATACGGCCGAAGCGTGCACAGGGAGGGCGAGTGACCTCGGTCACCGAGTTCATGCCTGGCGACCGGTCGTCCGAGTCCGCCCGCGATGACCGGATTTCGGCCTCTGGACGGCGCCGGGCCGGTGGGCTAGCTTCGCCCGCCATGAGGCGCTTGGGGAGCACGCGACGCGGCGGACGCACGAGCAGGCTGATGGCGGCGGGGGCGGCGTGCGGGGCGGCGCTGGCCGCGCTGACCGTCCCGGCGGCCGAGGCAGGGCCCCTCGGGCGGGGGCCCGTGCACTGGGCGCCGAAGGACCCGGGCACCACGCAGGTCCGCTTCCGGGGCCTGGCGGCCGTCGACCGCCGCACCGCCTGGCTGGCCGGTACCGGCGGCACGGTGCTGCGCACCACGGACGGCGGAACGAGCTGGCGGAACGTCTCCCCGCCTGCTGCGGCCGGTCTGGAGTTCCGGGACGTCGAGGCGTTCGACGCGCGGCACGCGGTGGTGCTGGCCATCGGCGAGGGCGAGGCGTCCCGGGTGTACCGCACCGACGACGGCGGGGCCACCTGGACGGAGTCCTTCCGCAACACCGACCCCAAGGCGTTCTACGACTGTCTGGCCTTCTTCGACCGCCGGCACGGCCTCGCGATGAGCGACCCCGTGGACGGAAGGTTCCGCATCCTGTCCACGAGCGACGGCGGCCGCTCCTGGCGGGTGCTGCCCGCGGACGGTATGCCGCCCGCCCTGGACGGCGAGGCGGGCTTCGCCGCGAGCGGCCAGTGCCTGGTCACCTCGGGCCCGGAGGACGTCTGGCTGGCCACCGGCGGCGGCGCCCACGCGCGCGTGCTGCACTCCGCCGACCGGGGACTGACCTGGACGGCCGCCGAGACCCCGGTACCGGCCGGTGATCCCGCCAAGGGCGTCTTCGCACTCGCGTTCCGCGACCGCGGCCACGGCCTCGCCGTCGGCGGCGACTACCGCCCCGACCAGTCCTCGCCGCGGTCCGCCGCCGTCACCGCGGACGGCGGCCGCACCTGGACCCCGGCCGCCACTCCTCCGCCCGCCTACCGCTCCGGGGCCGCCTGGCTGCCGCACAGCCGCACCGCTGCGCTCGCCGTCGGCCCCACCGGCACCGACCTGACCACGGACGGCGGCCGCACCTGGCGCACGATCGACACCGGCTCGTACGACACCGTGACGTGCACGCCCGACCTCAGCTGCTGGGCGGCCGGCGAGAAGGGCAGGGTGGCGCGGCTGGAACACTGAGGCCGGTGTCCGTCCGCAACCCGGGTACTCGTACCGCACGGACGCGAGAGCAAGCGCGCCCGGGAAGCGGTACGAAGGGAGCGATCATGCCCGCCGGTTCCAGCTCCAAGCGCGAGCGTCAGTACGAGCACATCAAGAAGAGCGCACAGGACCGGGGCGAGAGCGCCAAGCGCGCCGAGGAGATCGCCGCGCGGACCGTCAACAAGGAACGCGCCCGGTCCGGCGAGTCCAGGACGGCGAGCCGCAGCTCGACCCAGGACATGTCGTCCGGCGAGCGCGGCGGCAAGAGGTCGGGCCACGGTTCCCAGGGCCCGACCTACGACCAGCTGTACAACGAGGCGAAGCAGCGCGGCATCGAGGGCCGTTCGAACATGAACAAGGGCCAGTTGCAGCGCGCGCTGAACGCCAAGAAGGGCTGACCGGCGACGATCAGTCCAGGGTCTGCCGGTAGCGGGCGAGTTCGGGGACCGTCTTCGTGGCGATGAACTCCGTGATGCGGTACGCGCACACACCGCCCACGGTGAACGGGTCGCCCGCGACCAGCTCCTCGATCCGGGCGCGGTCCTCCGCGACGGCGAGGATCACCCCGCCGTCCCGGGGGTTCTTGCGCCCGGACGCCAGGAAGAAGCCCTTGTCGTACTGCTCCTCCAGCCACGCCACGTGGTCCTGCAGCAGCGCGTCGACGGCATCGAGAGGGGCGGTGTAGGCCAGCTCCAGTACGAACATGATCACGAGCCTACCCCCGGGCTCCGACACCCCGCCACGGACCCGTACAGTCGACGTCACCATGACGACCGTAGGCGTACCCGCGGGCTGGCCCGCGACCGAGGAAGAGGCCCGCGCGGTACAGGACGAACTGCGCGCACGGGTGGTGCTCGACGAGCGCGGACCGGAGCCCGGGACGGGCTGTGTCACGGGGGTCGACGTCGCCTACGACGACGACCTCGACCTCGTCGCCGCGGCGGCCGTCGTGCTGGACGCCGCCACCCTGGACGTCGTGGCCGAGGCGACGGCCGTCGGCCGGGTCTCCTTCCCGTATGTGCCCGGCCTGCTCGCCTTCCGCGAGATCCCCACCGTCCGGGCCGCCCTGGACCGGCTGCCCCGCCCGCCCGGGCTGGTCGTCTGCGACGGCTACGGCCTGGCCCATCCGCGCCGCTTCGGCCTCGCGAGCCACCTCGGCGTGCTCACCGGCCTGCCGGTCATCGGCGTCGCCAAGAACCCGTTCACCTTCACCTACGACGATCCCGGTCCGGAGCGAGGCGCTTTCGCCGGCCTGTTCGCGGGGACCGAGGAGGTCGGACGCGCGCTGCGTACCCGGGACGGCGTCAAACCGGTCTTCGTCTCCGTCGGCCACCGGGTGAGCCTGGACAACGCCGTGGCCCACACGCTGGCCCTGACCCCGCGCTACCGGCTGCCGGAGACCACGCGCCGGGCGGACGCCCTGTGCCGCCGGGCCCTTCGGGAGGCGGCACAGAACGCCGGAGACAGCGCTCAGGAGGCGACGATGCGCCAGGCGCCGACCTCCTGATACCCCGAGTCGTGGACGGCCGAGCCGTCGCCCGGTTCGAGGGCGTAGTGGCCGAGATTGCCGCCCCAGTAGCGCAGGATCCGCCCCAGCTCACCGGCGCGCTCCTGCGCCGACGCGCCCTCGTCCACGGTCACTTCGAGCACGAACTTCATGCCTCACCGCCTCCTTGTGGCTTCGGCCCGTCGGCCTGGGCTTCCATCGTTTCATTGAAAGACCCCGTGAGACTTTCGACGCGATGGACGCAGGCAGCCGGGGGTTGCCGGATGCGGAAGTCTCAAACCGGTCAGGAGGCGCCCGGTCCGGCGGCCGCCACGCGGAAGGTGATCCCGGCGGCGCGCAGCCGCTCGGTCAGGGCGTCGCCCATCGCCTGCGCGGTGGTGACCTGCCCGGCCGTCGGCGGGAGGTCGTCGAAGGCCAGGCACAGCGCCGCCTCGGCGAGCATCTTCGCCGTCTCGTCGTAGCCTGGGTCGCCGCCCGAGACCTCCGTGAACACGCGCCGCCCGCCGCCCTCGCCGACGAACCGCACCGCGAACCGGCTCCTCGCCCGCTTCTGCGCGCTCGGCCCGTCGCCCGGCCGCAGCCGTGCCGACAACCAGCGCCGTGCGGGCGGCAGTTGGGCGGCCGCCAGCACCGCGCCGACGGCGGTGACGCCGCCGAGGGCGACCGGCAGGTGCCGCACCGCCGCGTAGTGCCGGTAGCGGAAGTCGGGGCCGTACCGGTCGAGCGCCTTCGCCGAGCGGCGCACGATCTGCGGGTCGACGGTCGGCAGCGGCAGCGCCCATGCGCCGACCTCCTTGGCGAACCGGGGCGCACCCGCGGGCGCCGCGACCCGGCGTCCCATCAGCCGCGGCTCGTGCCGGCCCCGTTCGCGCGCGGCGGCCAGCAGCCGGCGGCCACGCGCGAACTGGTTCAGCGCCGAGGCCAGGGTGCCACCGGAGAAGGCGGCGTCGGCGGTCACATAGCCGTCCACGGTCAGCGGCACCCCCTCCGGCAACTGCCGGACGGTGAAGTACACGCCCAGGTCGTGGGGTACGGAGTCGAAGCCGCAGGCGTGCACCAGCCGCGCGCCGGTCTCCCGCGCGCGCGTGTCGTGCCGGACGTACATCAGGTCCACGAACTCCGGCTCGCCGGTCAGGTCCAGATAGTCGGTCCCGGTGTCCGCGCAGGCGGCGACCAGGTCCTCGCCGTACAGCACGTACGGCCCGACAGTCGTGGCCACCACGCGCGCGTGCTCGGCGAGGGCGCGCAGGCTGGCGGGTTGCGTCACGTCGGCCCGCAGGACGCCGACATCCGCGCCGCCGGGCAGCCGCTCGCGCAGCCGCTCCAGCTTCCGCTCGTCGCGGCCCGCCACCGCCCAGCGCAGGTCCTTCGGCGCGTGTGCGGCGAGATACTCCGCCGTGAGGGCGCCGACGAAGCCGGTGGCTCCGAAGAGCACGAGGTCGTAGGGACGATCCGTCCTGTTCAGCCTGCTCATGACACCCCTTGGTCCCGCAGCTCGCGCCGCTGTCGGTGGCTGAGGCTAGCGTGAGGAGAACCAGTGACGACGACCAGCCCGGAGGCAGCGATGGCCGCGGCCGAGAACGCCGGGAGGAAGCGGGAGACGGCACGCGAGTCTCCTGGCGCACCCGGCACCCGTTGCGCCGCACCCGCCTCTCACTCTCCCGGGTGAACCGTGCCGAGCCGGGCACTTGGCTAAGCGCTTGCTCGTTGGGTCTTGTGTCCGGTGGAACGTGTTCTTAGCATCGCCGGTGTTACATCAGTTGTGTCACACACTGTTGGGGGTCGGAGCATGACGACGGAAGGGACGCACGCGACGCCGGGCGGCGGTCCGCTCTCCGGTGTGCGCGTGGTCGAGCTGGCGGGCATCGGGCCGGGCCCGTTCGCTGCCATGCTCCTCGCCGACCTGGGCGCCGACGTGGTCCGGGTGGACCGCCCGGGCGGCCCCGGTCTCGCGATCGACCCCGCGTACGACGTCACCAACCGCAACAAGCGCTCGATCGTGGTCGACCTCAAGGCAGCGGACGGCCCCGCGCGCGTGCTGGACCTGGCCGAGCGGGCGGACATCCTCATCGAGGGCTACCGCCCGGGCGTCGCCGAGCGGCTCGGCGTCGGCCCCGGGGAGTGCCACGCCCGCAACCCCCGCCTGGTCTACGGACGTATGACCGGCTGGGGCCAGGACGGCCCGCTCGCCGACCGCGCGGGCCACGACGTGGCCTACATCGCGCTCACCGGCGCCCTCGGCATGACCGGCCGCCCGGACGAGCCCCCGGTCTTCCCCGCGAATCTCCTCGGCGACTACGCGGGCGGTTCGCTCTACCTGGTCGTCGGCGTCCTCGCCGCCCTGCACCACGCCCGCGCGACCGGCACCGGACAGATCGTCGACGCCGCCATCGTCGACGGCACGGCCCACCTGTCCGCGATGATCCACGGCATGCTGGCGGCCGGCGGCTGGCAGGACCGGCGCGCCGCCAACCTCCTCGACGGCGGCTGCCCCTACTACGGCACCTATGAGACGGCCGACGGCAAGTACATGGCGGTCGGCGCCCTGGAGGGGCAGTTCTACGCGGAGTTCCTGCGCCTGCTCGGCCTGGACGATCTCGCCCCGGCCCGCAAGGACTGGACTCGCTGGGACGAGCTGCGCGAGCGCGTCGCCGCCCGGTTCAAGTCCCGTACCCGTGACGAGTGGACGGCCGTCTTCGAGGGGACCGACGCCTGCGTGGCCCCCGTGCTGTCCCTGCGCGAGGCACCGCAACACCCGCATCTCGCCGCCCGCGGCACCTTCACCGAGCAGGCCGGCATCACCCAGCCGGCCCCCGCCCCCCGGTTCTCCGCGACCCCCACCACCGTCCGCACCGGCCCTGCCCTGCCGGGCGCGGACACCCAGGCGGTGGCGCGGGACTGGGGGATACCCGCACTCGTGAACGACGACCCGGTCGCCGGCGCCGACTGACCCCGCCCACCCCGCTCGGCCCACCCTCCCGAAAGGCACACCAGTGAGCACCGAAGCGTACGTGTACGACGCGATCCGCACCCCGCGCGGCCGCGGCAAGGCGAACGGCGCCCTGCACGGCACGAAGCCCATCGACCTGGTCGTCGGTCTCATCCACGAGATCCGCGGCCGCTTCCCCGGCCTCGACCCGGCCGCGATCGACGACATCGTGCTCGGTGTGGTCGGACCGGTCGGCGACCAGGGCTCCGACATCGCCCGGATCGCCGCGATCGCCGCCGGACTGCCGGACTCGGTCGCGGGCGTGCAGGAGAACCGCTTCTGTGCCTCGGGCCTTGAGGCCGTCAACCTGGCCGCGGCCAAGGTCCGTTCCGGCTGGGAGGACCTGGTCCTGGCCGGCGGTGTGGAGTCCATGTCCCGGGTCCCGATGGCCTCCGACGGCGGCGCCTGGTTCAACGACCCGATGACCAACCTCGCCGTGAACTTCGTGCCGCAGGGCATCGGCGCCGACCTGATCGCCACCATCGAGGGCTTCACCCGCCGGGACGTCGACGAGTACGCGGCGCTGTCCCAGGAACGCGCGGCCACGGCCTGGAAGGAGGGCCGCTTCGACCGCTCGGTCGTCCCCGTGAAGGACCGCAGCGGCCTGGTCGTCCTCGACCACGACGAGCACCCGCGCCCCGGCACCACCGCCGACTCCCTCGCGAAGCTCAAGCCGTCGTTCGCGGACATCGGCGAGCTGGGCGGCTTCGACGCCGTCGCGCTGCAGAAGTACCACTGGGTGGAGAAGATCGACCACGTCCACCACGCGGGCAACTCCTCCGGCATCGTGGACGGCGCCTCGCTCGTCGCGATCGGCTCCAAGGAGGTCGGTGAGCGCTACGGCCTCACCCCGCGCGCGCGGATCGTCTCCGCGGCCGTCTCCGGCTCCGAGCCGACCATCATGCTCACCGGGCCCGCCCCCGCCACCCGCAAGGCCCTGGCGAAGGCCGGCCTCACCATCGACGACATCGACCTGGTCGAGATCAACGAGGCGTTCGCCGCGGTCGTCCTGCGTTTCGTGAAGGACATGGGCCTGTCCCTGGACAAGGTCAACGTCAACGGCGGGGCCATCGCCCTCGGCCACCCGCTCGGCGCGACCGGCGCGATGATCCTCGGCACCCTCGTGGACGAACTGGAGCGCCAGGACAAGCGCTACGGCCTCGCCACCCTGTGCGTCGGTGGCGGCATGGGCATCGCCACCATCGTCGAGCGCATCTGAACTCCCCGCGGAATCACCAGACTTCAACGGAGACAACTGTCATGACCGAGAGCACGACCATCCGCTGGGAGCAGGACGACACCGGTGTCGTCACCCTCGTCCTGGACGACCCGAACCAGTCCGCGAACACCATGAACCAGGCGTTCCGCGCCTCCATCACGGCGATCGCCGCGCGCGCCGAGGCCGAGAAGGACTCCATCCGCGGCATCATCTACACCTCCGCCAAGAAGACGTTCTTCGCGGGCGGCGACCTCAAGGACATGATCAAGGCCGGTCCCGAGGACGCCCAGCAGGTCTTCGACACCGCGACCGAGATCAAGAACGCCCTGCGGCGCATCGAGACGCTCGGCAAGCCGGTCGTCGCCGCCATCAACGGCGCGGCCCTCGGCGGCGGTTACGAGATCGCGCTCGCCTCCCACCACCGCATCGCCCTGGACGCCCCCGGCTCCAAGATCGGCCTTCCCGAGGTCACGCTCGGTCTGCTGCCCGCCGGCGGCGGCGTCACCCGCACCGTGCGCCTGATGGGCATCACGGACGCACTGCTGAAGGTGCTGCTGCAGGGCACCCAGTACAACCCCCGCCGCGCCCAGGAGAACGGCCTGGTCCACGAGGTGGCGGCCACACCCGAGGAGATGCTCGCCAAGGCCCGCGCCTTCATCGATGCGCACCCCGAGTCGCACCAGCCCTGGGACGTCCCCGGTCACAGGATCCCCGGCGGTACGCCCGCGAACCCGAAGTTCGCCGCCAACCTGCCCGCGTTCCCGGCCAGTCTGCGCAAGCAGACGAACGGCGCCCCCTACCCGGCCCCGCGCAACATCATGGCCGCGGCCGTCGAGGGCTCCCAGGTCGACTTCGAGACCGCGATCACCATCGAGACCCGCTACTTCACCGAGCTGGTCACCGGGCAGACCGCCAAGAACATGATCCAGGCGTTCTTCTTCGACCTCCAGGCCGTCAACTCCGGCGCCAACCGGCCCAAGGGCATCGAGCCCCGCCAGGTCCGCAAGGTCGCCGTCGTCGGCGCCGGCATGATGGGCGCCGGCATCGCCTACTCCTGCGCCCGCGCCGGCATCGAGGTCCTCCTGAAGGACGTGTCCGCCGAAGCGGCCGCCAAGGGCAAGGGCTACTCCGAGAAGCTGTGCGCCAAGGCCGTCGCCAAGGGCCGTACGAGCCAGGAGAAGGCGGACGCGCTGCTCGCCCGCATCACGCCCACCGCCGACGTGTCCGACCTCGCGGGCTGCGACGCGGTGATCGAGGCCGTCTTCGAGGACACCGCGCTCAAGCACAAGGTGTTCCAGGAGATCGAGTCCGTCGTCGCCCCGGACGCCCTGCTCTGCTCCAACACCTCCACCCTGCCCATCACCACGCTCGCCGAGGGTGTGGAGCGCCAGGCCGACTTCATCGGGCTGCACTTCTTCTCACCGGTCGACAAGATGCCGCTGGTGGAGATCATCAAGGGCGGGCGCACCGGCGACGAGGCCCTCGCCCGGGCCTTCGACCTGGTGCGGCAGATCAACAAGACACCGATCGTGGTGAACGACTCGCGCGGCTTCTTCACCTCCCGGGTGATCGGCCACTTCATCAACGAGGGCGTCGCCATGGTCGGCGAGGGCATCGAGCCGGCCTCCGTGGAACAGGCCGCCGCCCAGGCCGGCTACCCGGCGAAGGTCCTCTCCCTCATGGATGAGCTGACCCTCACCCTCCCGCGCAAGATCCGGAACGAGACCAGGCGGGCCGTCGAGGAGGCCGGCGGCACCTGGACGGCGCACCCGGCGGAGGCTGTCATCGACCGCATGGTCGACGAGTTCGGCCGCCCTGGCCGCAGCGGCGGCGCCGGGTTCTACGACTACACGGAGGACGGCAAGCGGGCCGGACTCTGGCCGGGCCTGCGCGAGCACTTCGCCGCGCCGGGGCACGAGATCCCGTTCCGGGACATGCAGGAGCGGATGCTCTTCGCCGAGGCGCTCGACACCGTGCGGCTCCTGGAGGAGGGCGTGCTGACCTCGGTCGCCGACGCCAACATCGGCTCGATCCTCGGCATCGGCTTCCCGGGCTGGACCGGCGGCGTGCTCCAGTACATCAACGGCTACGAGGGAGGCCTGACCGGATTCGTGGCCCGCGCGCGGGAACTCGCCGAGACCTACGGCGAGCGCTTCACCCCGCCCGCGCTGCTCGTGGAGAAGGCCGAGAAGGGCGAGCCGTTCAGCGACTCAGTCCCTGCCTGACCCGGTGACCCACTCGCTCAGCTCTTCCCGCAGTGAGCGCTGGAACGTCGTCAGCAGCGCCTGCACCACCAAGGGGTGCATGTGCGCCGACAGGGACTTCACGTCCTGGGCGTCCCGCTCCGCCACCTCGCCGCGGAAGAGCTGGGAGAGTGCGTGAGCCGCGGCGCGCGAGTGCTCGATGAGCACCTCGCGCGCCGCGAGGATCGCCTCCTGCGAGAGCGGTACGTCGAGCAGTTGCACCCCGAGGCGGAGCAGCCCCGAGTCGACCCGGAAGGCGTCACCGCCCGCTGCGCCGTCGGCGGATGCGTCACCGTCCGCCGCCATGACGACGTTCATCGCCGCGAGCCGCTCCAGGTCCTCGGGGGCGAGCGGCCGTCCCGCCCGCCGCTCCAGTTCCCGCCGGGACACCGTGTCCACCGCGTCCGGCGCCCAGGAGGCCACCACCGCACGGTGAATGGCCAGGTCGTGCGGGGTGAGGTCGGCCGGCAGCCGGTGCAGGTACCGCTCGATGGCCGACAGGGTCATGCCCTGCTGCTGCAACTCCTCGATGAGGGCCAGCCGCGCCACATGCTCCGGACCGTAGTGCCCCACCCGGCGCGGGCCGATCACCGGAGGGGGCAGCAGCCCCTTGCTGCCGTAGAAACGGACGGTGCGGACCGTGACGCCCGCCCGGGCGGCCAGCTCGTCGATGGTGAGGGGCGTCTGCCCGGCATCGGTCGTCATGTGCAGCAGTATCGCTGTCTCACCAATGGTGTGAAACCTGTGGTGAACATCGCATGGACGCTGAGTGGATCGTGTGAGAAGCAACGCTCTGTGACATGGGACACCGCGTACGGGCGGATCTTTCTGGGAAGCTGCTGGCTTGGTCTGTGCCGCGACTCACCAGGGTGGTGCGGGCCGAGAAAGTAACCACCTGGGCCCACGAGGTCCGGGAGCACCAGGAAAGTGGTACCACCCGTGAGCAAGGACGCCGTGGATTCGGCACAGGCCGTAGCCCCTGCGCAGGCGGCCGCAACGCCCGCGGACGCGGGCGACGCCGGTTACAGCAAGGACCTCAAGGCCCGCCACATCAACATGATCGCCATCGGCGGCGCCATCGGCACCGGCCTCCTCCTGGGAGCCGGCGGCCGACTGCACAACGCGGGCCCCGCGCTCGCCCTGGCCTATCTGGTCTGCGGCGTCTTCGCCTTCTTCGTCGTGCGCGCCCTGGGCGAGCTGGTCCTGTACCGCCCGTCCTCCGGTTCCTTCGTGTCGTACGCGCGCGAGTTCCTCGGCGAGAAGGGTGCCTACGTCGCCGGCTGGATGTACTTCCTGAACTGGTCGACCACCGGCATCGCCGACATCACCGCGATCGCGCTCTACACGCACTACTGGAGCTTCTTCACCTCCATCCCGCAGTGGGTGCTGGCCCTGATCGCCCTCGCGGTGGTTCTCTCCGTGAACCTGATCTCGGTGAAGATCTTCGGCGAGATGGAGTTCTGGTTCGCGATCATCAAGGTCGCCACCATCGTCGGCTTCATGCTGATCAGCATTTTCCTGCTCGCCACCCACCACAAGGTCGGCGGCCACACACCCGGCCTGAACGTGATCACCGACCACGGCGGCGTCTTCCCGCACGGCCTGATGCCGGTCGTCCTGGTCATGCAGGGCGTGATCTTCGCGTACGCCGCCCTGGAGCTGGTCGGTGTCGCCGCCGGCGAGACCGCCGAGCCGGAGAAGGTCGTCCCGCGCGCGGTGAACTCGATCATGTGGCGTGTGGGCCTGTTCTACGTCGGCTCGGTCGTGCTGCTCGCCCTGCTGCTGCCCGGCTCGGTGTACTCCGCCGACGAGAGCCCGTTCGTGACCGTCCTGTCCAAGATCGGCGTCCCGGCGGCCGGTGACGTGATGAACCTCGTCGTGCTGACCGCCGCCATGTCCTCGCTGAACTCCGGCCTGTACTCCACCGGCCGCATCCTGCGCTCGATGGCCATGGCGGGCTCCGCCCCGAAGTTCACCGCCCGGATGAGCCGCACCCAGGTGCCCTACGGCGGCATCCTGCTGACCTGTGCGGTCTGCGTGCTCGGCGTCGGCCTGAACTACCTGATGCCCAGCCAGGCCTTCGAGATCGTGCTGAACGTCGCCTCCCTCGGCATCATCAGCACCTGGGTGATCATCATGATCTGCCACATGATCTTCGTCCGCCGCGCCCGCGCGGGCCTGGTGACCCGGCCGCACTTCCGCCTGAAGGGCAGCCCGGTCACGGAGATCGTCACGATCGCCTTCCTGCTGGTCTGCCTCGGCATGATGTGGAACGACCCCGATGTCGGCCGCAAGACGATCCTGCTGATCCCGGTGATCGCGGTCATGCTGGTGGGCGGCTGGTTCGCCTTGCGCCGCCGGGCGTCCGCGAACACCGACAAGGACCTGTCGCAGCTGACGAAGTAGCAGCTCAGAGCCACTGTCAGTGGCATCGCCTACGGTGGCGTCATGTCGGAGATCAGGTATGTCCGGGGTGACGCCACCGTTCCGTCGGTCAAGGGCGCCAAGGTGATCGCCCATGTCTGCAACGACATCGGGGGCTGGGGCAAGGGCTTCGTGCTCGCGCTCTCGCGCCGCTGGCCGGAGCCGGAGCGGGCGTACCGCGCCTGGCACCGCGACCGCGCGAAGAACGACTTCGGGCTGGGCGCGGTCCAGCTGGTCCGGGTCGGGCCGCAGCTGTGGGTGGCCAACATGATCGGCCAGCGCGGAGTGAAACCGGGCGGCAAGGGCGTCCCCGTCCGCTACGAGGCGATCGACACCGCCCTCGCCCGCCTCGCCGACGAAGTGATCGAACTCGGCGCGTCGGTGCACATGCCCCGCATAGGCTGCGGCCTGGCGGGCGGCACGTGGTCCCGCACGGAGCCGCTCATCGCCGAGCGGCTGGTGAAGCGAGGGATCACGGTGACGGTGTACGACCACGGGGAGGGCGGCGGATGAGCGCACAGACCGCGACGGACGTTCTGGTGCTGGGCGGGTCCGGCGTGGACACGATCATCCACGTCCCCGAACTGCCCCTCCCGTACGCCGACAGCTACATGATCGACACCGGGATCCGCACCCGGGCCGGGCAGACCGGTGACTTCGTCGCGCTGGGTCTCTCCGCGCTCGGCCTGCGCACCCACCACCTGGACCTGGTCGGCGACGACCCCGAGGGCGACCTGGTGCGCGTCCTGCACCGCGAGCACGGCATCGCACTGACCGCACTGCCGCAGCCCGCCGGCACCAGGAGGGCGGTCAACCTCGTCGGCCCGGACGGCCGCCGCCTGTCCCTGTACGACACCAGCCGCGCCCGCCCCGGCGACCGTTTCCCGTCGGAGACGCTGCGCATGCTGGCCGGGGCGAGCCGGCATGTCCATGTGACGATCACCCAGCCCTGCACCGAGGCCCTGCCGCTGCTCGCCGCGACGGGCGTACCCCTGTCGACGGACCTGCACGACTGGGACGGCGACAACCCCTACCACGAGCCGTTCGCGTACGCGGCGGACGTCGTCTTCCTGTCGGCCGCCGCGCTGACCGACCCCGAGCGGACCCTGCGGCGCATCGCCGAGCGGGGCCGGGCCCGGACCGTCGTCGCCACCGCCGGAGCCGAGGGCGCGTATCTGCTGGCCGACGGCGAGCTGACCCGCGTGCCCGCGGCGTCGCCGCCCGCGCCGGTGGTGGACTCAAACGGCGCGGGCGACGCCTTCGCCGCCGCGTTCCTCTACGGCCGCCTCAGCGGCGAGCCGCCCGAGACCTGCGCCCGCTACGGCGCGGTCGCGGGCGCGTACGCGTGCACGGTCCCGGCCTCCCGAGCGGAGTCGATAGGCCGGGACGAGCTGCTCGAGCGGGCGACCGAACCGAGACCTTAGCCCGCCCCGGCGCAGCGGCCGGGGCCCAGTGTCCCCGAGCCGCCCTCGCGTGTCGCCGCTCTGTAGCCGTGCTTTCGCGTGGCCGATCCGAGGCCGGAGCCCGCCGTGTGCGTCCGTCCCGGGGTCAGCGCCTGGAGGGCGTAGGCGCCCCGGTCGTGGACCGCGTCGCCTCCTGTCCGTCGTGCGCTGCCTCGATCTTCTTCCACGACTTGGGCTGGGCCACCGCCGTGCCCGCCTTCGCCAGGGACGCCGCGTGGCCCGCGAACGCGGCCGGCTTCGACGGCTGGAACAGCCAGGTGTCGAACAGCGCGGCGAGGGGCTTGCCGGACACCTGCTCGGCGTACCGCTGGAAGTCGGCCACCGAGGCGTTGCCGTACGCGTGATCCTTCGGCCAGCCCTTCAGAATGGCGAAGAACGCGTCGTCACCGACCTCGTTGCGCAGCGCCTGGAGGGCCAGGGCGCCCCGGTCGTAGACCGCGGCGTCGAACTGCTTGTCCGGGCCCGGGTCACCGGGCTTGACCGTCCAGAACGGGTCGTCGGCCGGGTGCGAGGCGTACACGTAGTCGGCCAGCTGCTGGGTGGTGCCCTCACCCTCGTGCTCGGACCACAGCCACTGCGCGTACGACGCGAAGCCCTCGTTGAGCCAGATGTCCTTCCAGCCCTTCACCGACACATCGTCGCCGTACCACTGGTGGGCCAGCTCGTGCACGACCACCGAGGCGTTGGAGCCCTTCGCGAACTGCTTCGGGCTGTAGTAGACACGGGTCTGGGTCTCCAGCGCGTACCCGGTCGTGGTGTTCGGCACATACCCGCCGGCCGAGCTGAACGGATACGGCCCGAAGTAGCCGCTCAGCCAGTCGACGATCTCGCCGGTGCGCTCCACGCTCGCCCGCGCGGCCCCGTCGTTGTCCCCGAGGTCCTTGCTGTAGGCGTTGACGACCGGCACCCCGCCGTCCGAGGTGCTGGTCGTGATGTCGAACTTGCCGACGGCGAGCGTGGCCAGATAGGTCGCCTGCGGCTTGTTCTGCCGCCAGCTGTAGCGGGTCCAGCCCAGCTTCGAACTGGTTGCCTGCAGCGTGCCGTTGGAGATGGCCTGGGTGTCGTCCGGCACGGCCACCGACACGTCGTAGGTGGCCTTGTCGCTCGGGTGGTCGTTGCTCGGGAACCACCACCAGGCGGCTTCGGGCTCGTCGGCCGCGACCGCGCCGTCGGGCGTGCGGTGCCAGGCGTTGAAGCCGTAGGCGGTCTTCGTCGACGGCACCCCGCTGTAGCGGACGACGACCGTGATCGGGGTGCCCTTGGCCAGCGGTGTCTTCGGCGTGATCACCAGCTCGTGCTGCCCGGAGCTCGTGAAGGCAGCCTTGGCGCCGTTGACCCGCACCTCGCTGACGTCCAGCAGGAAGTCCAGGTCGAAGCTGGACAGGTCCTGTGTGGTCTTCGCCAGGATCGTCGCCGTGCCCTGCAGCTCGTCCGTCTTCGGCTGGTACTGCAGCCTCAGGTCGTAGTGCGAGACGTCGTAGCCGCCGTTGCCGTAGTCGGGGTAGTAGGGGTCGCCGATGCCCGGCGCGCCGGGGGAGTAGCTCGCGGCCGATGCCGGGATCGCCAGCAGGAGAGAGGCCGCCGCGAGCGCGCCCGGCGCGATGATTCTGCGGTGCACGTAAGCTCCAAGTCGTCTGGACTGCGGGTCCGTTCGGAGAACTCTGTACGGAGCCTATTCAGTCCCTGTGGCCCCTGACCTGTCCATGGCCCCTGCTGTCACACGATCGCCATTCAGCCGTCATGAGCACGCGCGCCGCCGTAAAGTGCTCTTCTGTAAAGGAGTTCACCGGAGTACCGTCCGCGCATGCCGATTCGTTCTCTCATCCGCAGGCGCTTCACGATCTGGAGATCGCTCGCCACAGCGGTCGTCGCCATCCTGACGGCCGCCTTCCTCACCCCGGTCGCCGCGCAGGCCGCCACCCATCACAGCCGGACGGTCCGCGAGAGCCGGCCCGTCTACTCCTACGCCCACGCCATCCGCGAGTCCGTATGGGTCGACACCGGCCTGGACGCGGACGGCGACGGCCGGCCGGACCGTGTGGCCGCCGACATCGTCCGGCCCGCCGAGCCCGCCCACCAGGGGCGCAAGGTGCCCGTCATCATGGACGCGAGCCCTTACTACTCCTGCTGCGGACGCGGCAACGAGAGCCAGGTCAAGACGTACGACCCGCAGGGCCATGTCGTCCAGATGCCGCTGTTCTACGACAATTACTTCGTGCCGCGCGGCTACGCCTTCGTCGGCGTCGACCTCGCCGGCACCAGCCGCTCCGACGGCTGTGTCGACGTCGGCGGCCGCTCCGACATCCAGTCCGCGAAGGCCGTCATCGACTGGCTGAACGGCCGCGCCACGGCGTACACGAGCCGCACCGGGACACAGACCGTCAAAGCCGGCTGGACCAACGGCAGAACGGGCATGATCGGCAAGAGCTGGGACGCCACGATCGCCAACGGCGTCGCCACCACCGGTGTCCAGGGCCTGAGGACCATCGTCCCGATCAGCGGCATCTCCTCCTGGTACGACTACTACTTCGCACAGGGTGCCCCGCTGTACGACAGCAGCCCCGCCGGCCTCGCCGGCTACGTCCAGAGCGACGCGGCGAAGGCCCACTGCGCGGCCGTGGAGAAAAGGCTCACCGACGGCAGCCCGCGCAGCGGCGACTGGACCCCGCTGTGGACCGAACGGGACTACGTCAAGGACGCGGCGAAGGTGCGCGCCAGCGTGTTCCTGGTGCACGGCATGCAGGACCTCAACGTCCGCACCAAGCACTTCGGCCAGTGGTGGGACGCCCTCGCCGCGCATGGCGTGCACCGGAAGATCTGGCTGTCCCAGACCGGGCACGTCGACCCCTTCGACTACCGGCGCGGCGCCTGGGTCGACACCCTGCACCGCTGGTTCGACCACGAACTCCTCGGCTACGACAACGGCATCGACCGTGCGCCGATGGCCGACATCGAACGCCACCCCGAGCAGTGGGTGACCTCCCCTGTCTGGCCGCCGCAGGACACCCGCACCACGGTCCTGCACCCGGCCGCCGGCACCGGCGCCGGCGTCGGCACGCTCGGCCTGCGCCCCGCGACCGGCACCGAGACCTTCACCGACGACCCGAAGCTGAGCGAGACCGACTGGGCAGCGCACCTGACCACGTCCACGTCCGAGAAGTCCGGCTTCCTCACCGCGCCGCTCACCCGCGACCTGCGGCTGTCCGGCTCGTCCACGGTGACGGTGACCGCTACACCGACCACCACCTCGGCCCACCTCTCCGCCGTTCTGGTCGACCTCGGCCCGGACACCATCCGGGACTACGCCGACAGCCACGAAGGCATCACCACGCTCACCGACCGCACCTGCTGGGGCGAGAGCACGGCCGGGGACAGCGCCTGCTTCAAGGAGACCGAGGCCAAGACGACCAAGGTCGACTACACCGTGTTCAGCCGCGGCTGGGCCGACCTCGGCCACTACGCCTCCCTCGCCAAGGGCGTCCCGCTCACCCCGGGCAAGGCGTACACCATCACCCTCCGCCTCGCGGCCACCGACCACGTCGTACCCAAGGGCCACCGCCTGGCCCTGATCATCGCGGGCACCGACAACGGCCTCATCGACCCGCCGTCCACCAAGCCGACCCTCACGGTCGCCCTGTCCGGTACGACGGCCCGACTCCCGCTGGTCGGCGGCGCCCCGGCGTTCGCCCGCGCCACCAGCGGCGGCACGGCTGCGGCCCCCGCCCCGACGACCCTGACCGGCGTCCGCCCCCCACGCACCACCCAGCACATCCCGGCCGGCTGACACCCAAGGCGGCCGGGAACCAGCCACAGTCCCCGGCCGCCTGCCCCGCCGACGGCTCGGGCGCCGACGGCTCGGCCGCCGGGGGCGACGCCATGAGATCCGCCGAGTGAACTACCGGATGGCCGCCGGGTGGTGGTGGCGTGTACGGGCCGGTGGCCGATGGCGCATACGGGCTGGCGGGAGGTAGCGCATATTCCGGGTTCGGTCGGGCGGGTTCTGCGAGGGCGGGATCATCCTGGGGCCAGGAGACCGCCACGCCACCCCGGACCGTCTCCTCAGCCATCAGCACCACCATGCCCCCTCACCCCGCCGCAACCGCCAATTCCGCCGCCTCCCGGGCGCAGCCCCAGGCCACGGTGATGCCGGCGCCGCCGTGGCCGTAGTTGTGTACCAGGGCGCGGCCGTCGGGGAGGGGCCGGCGTTCCAGTCGTACCGCGGGCCGGGCCGGGCGCAGTCCCACGCGGTGGGACAGTACCCGCGCGTCGGCCAGCTCCGGGCGGACCGCCGCGCACCGGGCGACGATCGCCGCGGCGGTGGCCGGGTCCGGCTCCAGGGACCAGTCGTCGTCCTCCGCCGTACCGCCGAGCAGCAGGCCGCCCGGCTGCGGAATGAAGTACGTGGAGGCGCCGGAGGTGTCGTCTGCGGATGTGTACCAGGTCGTGATACCCGGGTTCGCCACGACCACCAGCTGCCCGCGTACCGGACGCACCGCAGGGTCCGGCACCAGTGAACGCGCGCCCAGGCCCGTGCAGTTGACCACGACCGGCGCCGGCACGGCGGCGAGGTCGGTCACCTCACGGGTCTCCACCACGGCGCCCGCCTTGCCGAGCCGCTCCCGCAGCCACGCCAGATGCACCGGCATGTCGATCACCGGCAACCGCGCCGCCAGCCCGCCGGGCACCGCCCGCAGCCCCGCCACGCGGCCCGCCCACGCGCCCAGATCGTCCAGCCGTATCCCCTGGTGTACGCCGTCGACCAGGCGTACGCCCGTCTCCTCCGGCCGGTCCGCCAACTCCTCGTACACGGCGAGGGACGCCACCGCCCACGCGCCGACCAGCGGCTCGGGTTCGATGCGATACGGCCACCACAGGCCGCCGGCGACCGCCGAGGTCGTACGCTCGGCGGGCTCCCGCGCCCAGACCCGTACCCGCCGCCCGGCCTCGGCCAGCACCACGGCCGTCGTCAGCCCGGCGACCCCGCTCCCGACCACGATCACTTCGGCACTCGGCTCGCTGTCCACGCCAGGACGATAGGCCCTGTCCGGCCGACTCGGTCCCGCCGTGCTCACATCCATGTCTGTGTGGGGATACTCACAGCATGTCTGCCGCATACGCGACCTTCGGCCTGGCTCCGGCGATCCGCGCCGGCGGTGTGCTCGCCGACGGCGGCTACCAGGTCCACCGCGACTTCGTGGACTTCGTCGTGGACGGCCGTCCGCTGCTCTTCCGGCTGTCCGACCTGGACGCCGTCTCCCCGCTCGCCTCGGACATCCCGCCCGCCATCTTCACGGAACAGGTGCGCGCGCTGCTGCTGGAGGCCGAACCACCGCTCCCGGACGGCCGGTTCGTGATCTACGGCTGCCCCGAGTGCGCGGACCTGGGCTGCGGGGCGGTCACCGCCGTCATCGAGCGCGACGGCGAGGACTACATATGGCGGGATTTCGCCTGGCAGACGGACGAACACGCCGACCTGGAACTCAACGGCTACCAGGGCGTGGGGCCGTTCCGCTTCCACGGTGCCGAGTACCGCGCCGCCCTGACCTCGCTGAGCGAAGGCCCGCCTCGGCGCCGGGTGCTGCTGATCGGCGCCCGGGTCGCGGTGCTGGCCAGGCTGGCCGCCGCGCTGCGCACCATCGGCATCGGCGCCGACATCACCCAGGACGCCCGTGCCGTCTCCGCCGAGGAGCTGCGCGGCTACGGCGCGGTCGCCTTCGGCCGCGCGGTCGGCGAGGCCGAACGGGCCGCGGTGCTGGAGGCCTTCGAGCGGGCCGGGGCCGAGGTCGCCCGCGTGGACGGCCTGGCCCCGATCGTGCCGCTGCTCGTCGCCCAGATCGAGCACGCCCTGGACCGCGGCCCGCTCCCGCAGCGCCGGCTCACCGGGCTGGCCGCCACCGACGGTGCCGCGGATGTCGAGGTGACCTCGGCGTGCCGGGTGCGGATCACCGCCTACCGGCTGGACCGGATCTACCGCACCCGCACCCGCGAGGTCTTCGACGGCGTCCTGGAGCCCGGCCGGCACCGCGTGCCCCTGGACCCGCGGGCGGTCAGAGGGCAGGCGTACCTTGTCGCCCGTACGACGGGAGAGGTGCTCGCGACACCGGTCACCGGCGGGAAGCGCGGCTGAGGCGCGGCCGGGGCGCGGCTGAGCCGCGGGCGCCGGGCCCGTTAGGATCGGCGTCCTGATGACTGCCACCCTCGTCGCCAAGAATCTCGCCGCCGGGCACGGCGACCGCTCCCTCTTCTCCGGGCTGGACCTCGTCGTGGCGCCCGGCGACGTGATCGGTCTCGTCGGTGCCAACGGCGCGGGCAAGTCCACCCTGCTGCGGCTGCTCGCCGGACTCGTCCGGCCCGAACAGGGCGAGCTGCGGCTGTCCCCGCCGACCGCGGCCGTCGGCCATCTGCCGCAGGAGCCGGAGCGCAGGCCGGGGGAGACCGTCCGGGAGTTCCTGGCCCGTCGTACGGGGGTCGCCGAGGCGCAGCGCGTCATGGACGAGGCCACTCAGGCGCTGGTGGACGGCGCGCCCGGCGCCGACGACGCCTACGCGACCGCCCTGGAGCGCTGGCTCGGCCTCGGCGGCGCCGACCTGGAGGAGCGCGCGGCGGACGTCGCCGACTCCCTCCGCCTCGCCGTCGACCTGGACCAGCCGATGACCTCGCTCTCCGGCGGCCAGGCGGCCCGGGCCGGCCTCGCCTCCCTCCTGCTGTCCCGCTACGACGTCTTCCTGCTGGACGAGCCCACCAACGACCTCGACCTCGACGGTCTGGAGCGTCTGGAACGCTTCGTCACCGGCCTGCGCGCCGGCACGGTCGTCGTCAGCCACGACCGCGAGTTCCTCACCCGCACGGTCACCAAGGTCCTCGAACTCGACCTGGCCCAGCGGCAGATCAACCTCTACGGCGGCGGATACGCGGCCTACCTGGAGGAACGCGAGGTCGCCCGCCGGCACGCCCGCGAGGACTACGAGGAGTACGCCGACAAGAAGGCCGGCCTCCAGGACCGCGCGCAGATGCAGCGGGCCTGGATGGACAAGGGCGTGAAGAACGCCCGGCGCAAGAGCGGCAACGACAACGACAAGATCGGCCGCAAGTTCCGCAGCGAGGCGAGCGAGAAGCAGGCCGCCAAGGCCCGGCAGACCCAGCGCATGATCGAGCGGCTGGAGGTGGTCGAGGAGCCGCGCAAGGAGTGGGAACTGCGCATGGAGATCGCCGCCGCCCCGCGCTCCGGCGCGGTCGTGGCGACCCTGCGGGACGCCGAGGTGCGGCGCGGCGACTTCACCTTCGGCCCGGTGTCCCTGCAGATCGACTGGGCGGACCGGGTCGCGGTCACCGGGGCGAACGGCGCCGGCAAGTCGACCCTGCTCGGCGCGCTGCTGGGCCGTGTCCCGCTCGACTCCGGACACGCCGCCATCGGCTCGGGGGTCCTCGTCGGCGAGGTCGACCAGGCCCGCAAGCTGTTCCACGGCACCGAGACGCTGCTGGACGCGTTCTGCGCGGCCGTCCCCGACACCGAGCCGGTCGACGTGCGCACCCTGCTCGCCAAGTTCGGCCTGAAGTCCGACCACGCGCTGCGCCCGGCCACGACGCTCTCCCCGGGCGAACGCACCCGCGCCGCCCTGGCCCTCCTCCAGGGCCGAGGCGTCAACCTCCTGGTCCTGGACGAGCCGACGAACCACCTCGACCTGCCCGCCATCGAGCAGCTCGAACAGGCCCTGGACAGCTACGAGGGCACGCTGCTGCTGGTCACCCACGACCGCCGCATGCTGGACGCGGTCCGGGTGGCCCGCCGCCTGGAGGTGGCGGCCGGGAAGGTGACGGAGCGTTAGCGCTCCGCTGGAAGGGCCGCGACGGGCCGCAGTGCCGTAGTCGTAGTGCCGTAGTTCCGGGACGCACGAAGGCGCCCTCCGGGGCGGAGGGTGCCTTTCAGCCGACCGAGACGGGTGGCGTGTGGGGAAATGCCGTCCCCGGGGCGGAGGCCCCGGGGACGCGGCCGAAGCCCCGCAGGGTCAGCGCTTCTTCGGGTCGAGCAGGCCCGCGCGGCGCAGCGCGTCGGCCATCGCGCTGTTAGCGGGCGGCTGGGCCTGCCGTCCGCCCCGGTCGCCGCCGCCCCGGCCCTCGCGCCGGCCCTGGCCCTGGCCGCCCTGCCGCTGCTGGGGCGGCCGGGTGCCGCCGCCGCGCTGCTGCCGGCCGCCGCCCTGGCCGCCCTGCGGGGCCGCCTCGTCGTCCAGGCGCAGGGTCAGCGCGATCCGCTTGCGCGGGATGTCCACGTCCAGGACCTTCACCTTGACGATGTCACCGGGCTTGGCGACATCGCGCGGGTCCTTGACGAACGTCCTGGACATCGCCGACACATGCACCAGGCCGTCCTGGTGGACGCCGATGTCCACGAACGCGCCGAAGGCGGCCACGTTCGTCACGACGCCCTCCAGGATCATCCCGGCGGACAGGTCGGAGATCTTCTCCACGCCCTCCTTGAAGGTGGCCGTCTTGAAGGCGGGTCGCGGGTCGCGCCCCGGCTTCTCCAGCTCCTTGAGGATGTCCGTCACCGTCGGCAGGCCGAAGGTGTCGTCCACGAAGTCGGCGGGCTTCAGCGAGCGCAGCACACCCGTGTTGCCGATGAGGGAGGCCACCTCCTGGCCGGCGGTCTTCACCATGCGGCGGACCACCGGATAGGCCTCGGGGTGCACGCTGGAGGCGTCCAGCGGGTCGCCGCCGCGGATGCGCAGGAAGCCCGCGCACTGCTCGAACGCCTTCGGGCCGAGCCGTGCCACCTTCTTCAGCTCCGAACGGGACATGAAGGGGCCGTTCGCGTCGCGGTGCGTCACGATGTTCTCGGCGAGGCCCGAGGAGATGCCCGACACCCGCGCGAGCAGCGGCACGGACGCGGTGTTGACGTCCACGCCGACGCCGTTCACACAGTCCTCGACCACCGCGTCCAGCGAGCGGGACAGCTTCACCTCGGACAGGTCGTGCTGGTACTGGCCGACGCCGATGGACTTCGGGTCGATCTTCACCAGCTCGGCCAGCGGGTCCTGCAGCCGCCGCGCGATGGACACCGCGCCGCGCAGCGACACGTCCATGTCGGGCAGCTCCTGCGAGGCGTACTGCGACGCCGAGTACACCGACGCGCCCGCCTCGGACACCATCACCTTGGTGAGCTTCAACTCCGGGTGCTTGGTGATGAGTTCACCGGCGAGCTTGTCGGTCTCGCGGGAGGCCGTGCCGTTGCCGATCGCGACCAGCTCGACCGTGTGCTCCCGGGCGAGCCGGGCCAGCTTGGCGATCGCCTCGTCCCACTTGTTGGCCGGGACGTGCGGGTAGATGACGTCCGTGGCGACGACCTTGCCGGTCGCGTCGACCACGGCGACCTTCACGCCCGTACGGAAACCGGGGTCCAGGCCCAGCGTCGCGCGGGTGCCCGCCGGGGCGGCCAGCAGCAGGTCGCGCAGGTTGGCGGCGAAGACGTTGACCGCCTCGTCCTCCGCGGCCGTACGCAGCCGCAGCCGCAGGTCGATGCCGAGGTGCACGAGGATGCGGGTGCGCCAGGCCCAGCGGACCGTGTCCTTCAGCCACTTGTCGGCGGGACGCCCCCGGTCGGCGACCCCGAACCGGTGCGCCACGGTGCCCTCGTACGACGACGGGCCCTCCGTGGCTTCCTCCGGCTCCAGGACGAGGTCGAGGACCTCCTCCTTCTCGCCGCGCAGCATCGCCAGGATCCGGTGCGAGGGCAGCTCGGTGAACGGCTCGGCGAAGTCGAAGTAGTCGGCGAACTTGGCGCCGGCCTCCTCCTTGCCGTCGCGCACCTTCGCGGCCAGCCGCCCGCGCACCCACATGCGCTCGCGCAGCTCGCCGATCAGGTCGGCGTCCTCCGAGAACCGCTCGGTGAGGATCGCCCGCGCGCCGTCCAGGGCGGCTTGCGGATCGGCGACGCCCTTGCCGGCGTCCACGAACGCGGCGGCGGCCGCCAGCGGCTCCACCGTGGGATCGCCCAGCAGGCCCTCGGCCAGCGGCTCCAGACCGGCCTCGCGCGCGATCTGCGCCTTGGTGCGCCGCTTGGGCTTGTACGGGAGGTAGATGTCCTCCAGCCGCGCCTTGGTCTCGGCGCCGCGGATCCGCGCCTCCAGCTCCTCGGTGAGCTTGCCCTGCTCGCGCACCGACTCCAGGATCGCGGTCCGCCGCTCCTCCAGCTCCCGCAGATAGCGCAGCCGCTCCTCGACCGTGCGCAGCTGCGCGTCGTCGAGCATCTCGGTCGCTTCCTTGCGGTAGCGGGCGATGAAGGGCACCGTCGAACCGCCGTCGAGCAGTTCCACCGCGGCCTTCACCTGCCGCTCCCGTACGCCGAGTTCCTCGGCGATCCTGCCTTCGATGGATCCTGCTCCGATGGATCCGGGTGTCGTCACGATCCCGTACCGCCTTCTCCACTGAGGTTGCGCGGCAATTGTGGCAGGTGACACCGACAACCGGGGATCAGGGCGGCGCTCCGGCGGGGCGCCGGGCCCAGGGGCCGCACGCGGGGCCCGGCCCCCAAGCCCGGCGCATGGCAGAAAAGGTGGGAAACGTGTCGTTGCGGCCACGCTTCGGGTGGCGAAGAATCGAGGGCATGGCGCAGCGAACCCTCCTCTTCGTCCTCTTCGACGGCGTCCAGAGCCTCGACGTCACCGGTCCGCTGGAGGTGTTCTCCGGCGCCGAGAAGCACACGCCGGGCACATACCGGGTCCGTACGGCCTCCCTGGACGGCGGCCCGGTGCGCACCTCCAGCGGCCTGACCCTCGTACCGGACGAGGCGCTCACCGCGGACCAGGATCCGCACACCCTGCTCGTTCCCGGCGGCGAGGGCACGCGCGCGCCCGACCCCAGGCTGATCGCCTGGCTGCGCGCCCACGGGCCGCGCGCGCCCCGGCTGGTCTCGGTGTGCACGGGCGCCATCCTGGTCGCCGCCGCGGGCCTCCTCGACGGCCGCCGGGCCACCACGCACTGGGCCTACTGCGACAAGCTCGCCCGCGACCATCCGGCCGTCGCCGTGGACCCGGAGCCCATCTACGTCCGGGACGGGCACGTCGCCACCTCGGCCGGGGTGACCTCCGGCATCGACCTGGCCCTCGCCCTGGTCGAGGAGGACCTGGACCGGGACGTCGCCCTCGCCGTCGCCCGGCACCTGGTGGTCTTCCTGCGCCGGCCCGGCAACCAGGCGCAGTTCAGCGCCCAGCTCGCCGCCCAGACCGCGCAGCGCGCACCGCTGCGGGAGGTGCAGCGATGGGTCACCGAGCACCCGGCCGGCGACCTCACGGTCGAGTCGCTCGCCGCGCGGGCCCGTCTGTCGCCCCGCCACTTCGCGCGCGCCTTCCGGGAGGAGACCGGCACGACACCCGGCCGCTACGTGGACCGGGTCCGCCTGGAACACGCCCGCCGGCTGCTGGAGGACACCACCGACGGCATCGAGGAGGTCGCCCGCGCCAGCGGCTACGGCACCCCCGAGGCGATGCGGCGCGCGTTCGTCAAGGCGCTCGGCGCGGCACCGGCCGAGTACCGGCGCCGCTTCCGGCCCGCCGTCACCCACTGACGTGCTGTTGCCCGGCACACCCACCGAAGGGACAAACCCATGCAGATCGCCATGGTCGTCTACGACCGCTTCACCGCCTTGGACGTCGTCGGACCCTACGAGATCCTCAGCCGGCTCCCGGACGCGGATCTCACCTTCATCGCCGAGCGGCCCGGCCCCGTCCGCACCGAGACCGGCTTCCTCGCCGTCACCGCCGACAAGGCCCTCGACGAGGTGCCCAGCCCCGACCTCCTGGTGGTCTCGGGCGGCCCCGGCACCATGGCCCAGCTGGAGAACCCGTCCCTGCTGGACTGGCTGCGCGTGGCCGACGCGACGAGCACCTGGACGACGTCGGTCTGCTCGGGCTCGCTGCTGCTCGCCGCCGCGGGGCTGCTGCGCGACCGCCGGGCGACCAGCCACTGGACCGCACTGGACCTGCTGAAGAAGCTCGGCGCGGAACCGACGAGCGAACGGGTCGTGACCGACGGCAAGTACGTCACCGCCGCCGGCGTCTCCTCCGGTATCGACATGGCGCTCACCCTGACCGGCCGGATCGCGGGTGACGAACACGCCCAGGCCGTCCAGCTGTTGACCGAGTACGACCCCCAGCCGCCCTACGACGCCGGTTCCCCGCAGAAGGCGCCCGCGCACCTCGTCGAGGAACTGCGTTCGGGCAGCCGGTTCAGTCTGACGTAGACACGCTCCAGCTGAAGCGCGGCAGCCGGCGCTCCAGGAACGCGGCGACCCCCTCCGCGGTGTCGGGGTTGCCGCGCGCCCGCTCGGCCCAGTGGGCGTCCCGGTCGGTCCGGCCGTCCGTGAACTCCTTGGCGGCGGCCTGGGTGAGCTGCGAGCGGGAGACCAGGACCCTGGTCAACTCCGCGACCCGCTTGTCCAGTTCGCCCTCCGGCAGCACCTCGTCCACCAGCCCGGCCCCGAGCGCCCGCCCGGTGTCGATCAACTCGGCGGTGAACAACAGGTACTTGGCGGTGGCCGGGCCCACCAGCGACACCAGGCGGCGGGTCGAGGAGGCCGGATAGACGATCCCGAGCCGTGCCGGTGTCACCCCGAACAGCGTGCCCTCCTCCGCCAGCCGCAGATCGCAGGCCGCCGCGAGCTGTGCCCCGCCGCCGACACAGTGCCCGCGCACGGCGGCCAGGGTCGGCTTGGGAAACGCGGCGAGCGCCTCCTCGGCGGCCACCGCGAGCGTCTGGGCCTCCTCGGGGGAGCCCTGCAGCGTGCTGATGTCCGCCCCCGCGCAGAAGGTCCCGCCCTCCCCGGTCAGCACCAGCACCCGCACCCCCGGGTCCCGCGCGAACCCCTCCAGCAGCGGCGGCAGCGCACGCCACATCGCGGCGGTCATCGCGTTGCGCTTGGCCGGGTTGCGGATGACGACGGTGGCGACGGCATCTTCGATGCGATGCGACAGCTGGGGCTCCATGCGCGGATCGTATCGGGGGGGAATCCTCCCCGCCCCCGGCCGGGGAGCGCAGCGAGTTACGGAATCCGACTCAGCGGGGACAAAAAGGAAAGGGAGGCTGAAAACGGCAGCTGTCGAGGAGGCCGCGATGCCCGGAGTCGGCAAGCGCAAGGACAGCAGGCGCAAGGACAAGGCGACGACACTGCGCCGGGACTTCGGCTGGCTCGCCGCGCTCGGCGTGATCCTCGTGCTCGCCGGGATCGTCGGGCTCTTCTACACCGCGGTCGCCACGCTCACCTCGATGCTGCTGTTCGGCTGGCTGCTGCTGATCGGCGGGATCGTCGGCCTGCTGCACGCGGTCCAGGCCCGCGGCACCAGCTTCTTCTGGCTCGGTGCCGTGGTCGCCGCCCTCAACATCGCGGCCGGCGTCGTCGTCATCCGCCTGCCGCACGCGGCGGCCGCCGCGCTCGCCATGTTCGCCGCGCTGCTGTTCCTCTCCGCGGGCCTCTTCCGGCTGGTCGGCAGCCTGGTCGTGCGCGGACCGCAGTTCGGCTGGACGCTGCTGCTCGGCGCCTTCGACCTGCTGCTCGGGATCCTGGTCCTCGGCTCCTGGCCGAGCAGCAGCCAGTATGTGATCGGCACCTTCTTCTCGCTCGCCCTGCTCTTCGACGGCCTCGGTCTGGTGGCCGCCGGCTACGGCGGGCGCCGTATCGTCGGGCTGGTCTCGGAGCGGGGGCGGCTCGGGCCCATACCACCCGACTAGTTCGCGAACCGGCGTCCGGGCGACAGGAACAGTCCCACACGTGACCGTGTCATACGCACTCGGTCAGAAACCGTCCGATACCCGCTGACTTGTGTTCAGGTGCGCGGACCGCAGCGGATCGTTACCAACACTCGACGTGTGGTGACAATCGAGCGCGAGGGTGGCGACCGGACGATGGACAACCACGGGCGCGGGGACGGCCCGCGCCCAGCGGGGGGCGCCGAGCGGCCGCCCGATCCGCTTCCGTACGAAGGCGTCTGGCGGTTCACCGCCGCCGCGGTGGACGCCTCGGTCCCGCAGGCCCGGCATGCCGTCCGGGACCTGCTGCTGCGCCAGGGCGTGCCGGTCTCCGACGAGCTGGAGTACGGCCTGCTGCTGATCGTCTCCGAGCTGGTCACCAACGCGGTCCGGCACGCGGCGCTGCTGTCGCCGACGCTGGCCGTGGAGGTCGCCGTCGGAGCCGAGTGGGTGCGGGTGTCCGTCGAGGACAACCACCCCTACCGCCCGACCGCCCTGGAGGCCGACCACGGCCAGACCGGCGGCCGGGGTCTGCTCCTGGTCCGCGAGGTGGCACGGGAGGCGGGCGGCACGGTCGACGTGGAGCACACGGCGAGCGGCGGCAAGGTGATCTGGGCCGCCCTGCCGCTCAAGCCCGTGGGCCTGCCGTAGCACCGCCGGACCCGGGCACCGCCGTCGGGCCGATCACCAGCCCGCGGACGGGCCGGTCAGCTCCCTGATCGCCGGGCGGGCGGAGTCCAGGACGGTCATGAACCAGGCTGAGAACGGGTCGCGGGCATGCCGCTCCGCCAGCTCGGCGGCGGTCACGAAGGCGGCCTCGGCGACCTCGTCCGGGTCCGGCGCGAGCGGCGCCTGCACCAGGCCGACGAACAGATGGTTGTACTCCTGCTCGACCAGGCCCGAGTCCGGGTCCGGATGGTTGTAGCGGACCCGGCCCGCCTCCGCCAGCAGCGACGGGGACACGCCCAGCTCCTCGAACGTGCGCCGGGCCGCGGCGGCGAACGGCGACTCGCCCGGGTAGGGGTGGCCGCAGCAGGTGTTGGACCAGACACCGGGGGAGTGGTACTTGCCGAGCGCCCGCTGCTGCAGCAGCAGCCGGCCCTGCTCGTCGAAGAGGAACACCGAGAACGCGCGGTGCAGCTGCCCCGGTGGCTGGTGGGCGGCGAGCTTCTCCGCCGTACCGATCGTCACACCCTTCTCGTCGACCAGTTCCAGCAGAATCGCCTCTTCGGTGCCTTTCGACGAGCTCTGCGTCGCGGTGGCAGGTGTGATCGGCATACCCATCCTTCGCCTCGGTCTTCGCACCCCAAGTCTGCCGTACGAATCCGGCACTCCCGGCACTTTCCGTCACGTACACGCGCGGCGGCGTGCCCGGAGTCGGACCCGGTAGATCATCGTTCCCGGCCGCAGGAGTGCAGAACCGCCCCGGGGTGTCGAACACCCGAGCGGGTCGTCAGTGGCACAGCCGGGCCTCGTGCTCCGCGTGTCCGCCCGGCTCCAGCTGGAAGGTGCAGTGCTCCACGTCGAAGTGATCGCCGAGGCAGCCCTGCAGCTCGTGCAGCAGCTTCTCGTGCCCGATCGCGCTGAGCACGTCCGAGCTGACCACCACGTGCGCCGACAGTACCGGCATCCCGGAGGTGATCGTCCAGGCGTGCAGGTCGTGTACGTCCACCACGCCGTCCAGCGCCAGGATGTGTGCCCGTACCTCCGTCATGTCGACGTTCTTCGGGGCCGCCTCCAGCAGCACGTCCAGCGTCTCGCGCAGCAGCTTCAGCGTCCTCGGCACGATCATCAGGCCGATGACGATCGAGGCGACCGGGTCGGCGGCCTGCCAGCCGGTGGTGAGGATCACCGTCGCCGCGATCACCGCCGCGACCGAGCCCAGCGCGTCCGCGGCGACCTCCAGGAAGGCGCCGCGCACGTTCAGGCTCTCCTTCTGCCCGCGCATCAGCAGGGTCAGTGAGATCGAGTTCGCGACCACACCGATCAGACCGAACACGATCATCAGCCCGCCGCGGGTCTGGGCGGGAGTCACGAACCGCTCGACCGCCTCGTACAGCACATAGCCGCCGACCCCGAGCAGCAGCAGGCAGTTGGCCAGGGCGGCGAGGATCTCCGCCCTGGCGTAGCCGAAGGTGCGGTTGGTGCTCGCCGGGCGGTTGGCGAAGTGGATCGCGAGCAGCGCCATGCCGAGGCCCACCGCGTCGGTCGCCATGTGCGCCGCGTCCGCGATCAGCGCGAGCGAGTTGGCGGCCAGACCGCCGACGATCTCCACCACCATGATCGTGAGCGTGATGCCCAGCGCGATCCGCAGCCGCCCCCGGTACGCGGCCGCAGCCGTACCCGTGGCCGGCGCATGGCTGTGCGCATGCCCGTGGTCGTGCCCTGCCCCCATGACCTTCCGCCCTTCCCTGTTCCGTCCGGCAGGGCCCAGTGAACTACGGGTGGGGGGTATGGGGCAACGCGGCACTGAACACCGTTGTCATGTGCCTTGACCTGCGGAAACGTTCCGCAGGTCAGGGTGGGTGCGGATCGTGTGCCCGGCTCACAGGCCGTGGTGCAGTTGCCAGCCCCGCCAGGCCGACTCCACCATCTCGCGCACCCCGCGCCGGGCCCGCCAGCCCAGCTGCTCGGCGGCCCGCTCGGCCGAGGCGACCGCACGCGGCGCGTCCCCCGGCCGGCGCCCCTCCACCACCGGCTCCCGGCGGTCCCCCGTCACCTCGCCGATGACCGTGATCAGCTCGCGCACCGAGACACCCTCGCCGCGTCCGATGTTCAGCGTCAGATCGCCCGACAGGTCCCCGTCGGTCAGCCGGTGCGCCGCCGCGAGGTGGGCCTCGGCGAGGTCGGCCACATGGATGTAGTCCCGGATGCAGGTGCCGTCCGGCGTCGGGTAGTCATCACCGAAGATCCGCGGGGCCTCGTCGCGGATGAGCCGGTCGAAGACCATCGGCACGATGTTGAACACGCCCGTGTCCGCCAGCTCCGGCGCCGCCGCGCCCGCCACGTTGAAATACCGCAGGCACACCGTGGAGATGCCGTGCGCCCGCCCGGCCGCCCGTACCAGCCACTCCCCGGCCAGCTTGGTCTCGCCGTAGGGGTTCACCGGCGCGCACGGGGTGTCCTCGGTGATCAGGTCCACGTCGGGGTTGCCGTACACGGCGGCCGACGAGGAGAACAGCAGCCGCCGGATCCCGGCGCCGGCCACCGCGTCCAGCAGCGTGGCGAGGCCGCCCACGTTCTCCCGGTAGTAACGGGTGGGCTCGGCCACCGACTCGGCGACCTGCTTGCGCGCCGCGAGATGGACGACGCCCGTGACGCCGTACTCCTTGAAGACCCGCTCCAGCAGCTCGCCGTCCAGCGTCGAGCCCGCGACGAGCGGGACGCCGGCCGGGAGCCGCTCGGGCACCGCCGCCGACAGGTCGTCCAGCGCCACGACGCTCTCCCCGGCACCGGCCATGACCCGTGCCACATGCGCCCCGATGTATCCGGCTCCGCCGGTGATCAGCCACGTCATGGTCGTCCACCCTATGCGGACCACGCGCCCCGGCCGGAGGCGGCGATGCGGCTCGTGCCTGTGGGGGGCGGTGCGGTGGGGCCTGGCGGGGGTTTGTGGCTGGTGTTGGTGGGGTCGGTGTGGTCTTGGCCCGGGGCGTGGCTGAGTGCTGGGGATGCGGGCTGGGCGCCGTTCGCGGGGGCGAGTGCTGGGTATTGCGGGTGGGAGGGGTGGACTGTGTGCCTGGGTCGGCGACGGCGATGTGGACTTGCGCCTGTGGCGGGGGCGGTGCGGTGGGGCCTGGCCGGGGTTCGTTGCGGGCCTGCGGGCCTGCGGGTCGGCGGGGGCGGCGGCGACCAGGCTGCCCAGCTCCGGCCGGTGCACCGCGCAGCCGTCGGTGTCGAGGGCGGTGACGACGCGGTCGGCGAGGCTGTCCACGGCGAGCGCGGTGCCGCCGCCGGCCGAGGTCTCGCGGGCGACCGCCCGGGTCAGCTCCTGGCGGGGGTTCGTGGGGTCGGTGTGGCCTCGGCTCGGGGTGTGGCAGAGTGCAGGCCGGGCGCCGGTTCCGCGGGCGAGTGCGGGCATGTCGGCCGGGAGGGGTCGGCCCGCGTGCCGGGAGGCTTGCGGCGGCGGTTGTGGGCTGTCCTGGTTGCCCGGGTCTGCGCCGGCGGTTTGTAGGGCGGGCCCCGGATCCCCGATGATGATCGCGGCAAAGGCCTGGGCAGCGCCCGTGGGCCGGGCCGTGAACGGCCGGTGAACAGGGGCTCGCGCCCATCCGATAGCCTCTGCCGACATGCCGCCCGGGTGCCGCAGGCAGGGCGCCCCATCATGTGAGAGACCGGCGCCCGCGCGCCGGCACCCAGGGAGTGAGTTCGGTTGTCGACGGCCATCGTCACCGGTCAGCCGGTCCCCGGATCGTCCCTAGAGAACGATCTGCGGTCGCTCGGCTTCGACGTCCGGGTGGCAGCGGACGCCGCCGAGGCCGAGACCCTGCTCGCCGCCGCTCCGGCCGGCGACCGCGTGGCCCTGGTCGACGCCCGCTTCGTCGGCCACCCGCACGCGCTGCGCCTCGGCCTGACCGACCCGCGCTTCCCGCTCGCCGCCGTCCCCGGCGCCGTCACCGCCCAGCCGCCCGCCCGCCCGGAGCTGACCCGGGCGGTCGCCCGCGAGACCTCGGCCGGCGGCGGCACCACGCTCGCCGTGGACAGCCTCGCCGACCGCGTCGTCACCGCCCTCGACACCGACGGCTGCGCGGTGCACCGGCCGGAGCTGGGCAGCCTGGTCGCCGCCGTCCCCGCCGACCCGCAGGCCCGCAACGAGGCCCGCCAGGCCGTCGCCGCCGTCGACGACGAGGCCGTACGCCTGAAGTCGGCCGTGAAGTCCCGCGACGGCTTCTTCACCACGTTCTTCATCAGCCCCTACTCGCGCTACATCGCCCGCTGGTGCGCCCGCCGAGGCCTGACCCCGAACCAGGTCACCACGGCCTCGCTGCTCACCGCCCTGATCGCCGCGGGCTGCGCGGCGACCGGCACGCGCGCGGGGTTCATCGCGGCGGGTGTGCTGCTGATCGCGTCCTTCGTGCTGGACTGCACCGACGGCCAGCTCGCCCGCTACGCGCTGAAGTACTCCACGCTCGGCGCCTGGCTCGACGCCACCTTCGACCGTGCCAAGGAGTACGCCTACTACGCCGGTCTCGCCCTGGGCGCGGCCCGGGGCGGCGACGACGTGTGGGCGCTCGCGCTCGGCGCGATGGTCCTGCAGACCTGCCGGCATGTGGTCGACTTCTCCTTCAACGAGGCCAACCACGACGCCACCGCCAACACCAGCCCCACCGCCGCCCTCTCCGACAAGCTGGACAGCGTCGGCTGGACGGTGTGGGTGCGGCGGATGATCGTCCTGCCCATCGGCGAGCGCTGGGCGATGATCGCGGTCCTCACCGCGGCCACCACACCCCGGATCACCTTCTACGTGCTGCTCATCGGCTGTGCCTTCGCGGCGACGTACACCACCGCCGGCCGCGTGCTGCGGTCCCTGACCCGCAAGGCGCGGCGGACCGACCGGGCCGCTCAGGCGCTCGCGGACCTCGCCGACTCCGGTCCGCTCACCGAGGCCGTGCGGCGGGTGGTCAAGCGGGGGCTGCCCGGCCTCGCCGTACCCGCCGTCGCCTTCCTGGGCGGCGCCGCGGTCGTCGCCTGCTCGGCCCTCACCGGCTTCGGCTCGGCGTTGCCGGTGATCGGCGCCCTGGTCTACGTCCTCACCTCGGCGCTCGCCGTCGCCCGCCCGCTCAAGGGCGCCCTCGACTGGCTGGTCCCGCCCTTCTTCCGGGCCGCCGAGTACGGCACCGTCCTCGCCCTCGCGGGTAAGGCGGGAGTAAACGGAGCCCATCCAGCGGCTTTCGGCCTGGTGGCCGCCGTCGCCTACCATCACTACGACACGGTGTACCGCATCCGCGGCAACGCCGGAGCGCCCCCGGCCTCGCTGGTGCGCGCCATCGGGGGGCACGAGGGGCGGACGCTGCTCGTCGCCGTCCTGGCCGCGGTGCTCACCGCCTCGCAGTTCACGGTCGCGCTCACGGTCCTCGCCGTGGCCGTGGCCCTAGTGGTGCTCGTCGAGAGCATCCGTTTCTGGGTCTCCGCAGGAGCCCCAGCCGTACACGACGAAGGAGAACCCGCATGATCGGCCTTGTGCTGGCGGCCGGCGCCGGACGGCGTCTGCGTCCCTACACCGACAGCCTGCCCAAGGCACTGGTGCCGGTAGGGCCCGCGGGCATAGAGGACTCGATCACGGTCCTCGACCTCACCCTGGGCAACTTCGCCGAGATCGGCCTGACCGAGGTCGCCATCATCGTCGGCTACCGCAAGGAGGCCGTCTACGAGCGCAAGGCGGCGCTGGAGGCGAAGTACGGCCTCAAGCTCACCTTGATCGACAACGACAAGGCCGAGGAGTGGAACAACGCCTACTCCCTGTGGTGCGGTCGTGACGCCCTCAAGGACGGTGTGATCCTCGCCAACGGCGACACCGTCCACCCGGTCTCCGTCGAGAAGACGCTGCTGGCCGCGCGTGGCGAAGGCAAGAAGATCATCCTCGCCCTCGACACCGTGAAGTCCCTCGCGGACGAGGAGATGAAGGTCGTCGTCGACCCCGAGAAGGGCATGACGAAGATCACCAAGCTGATGGACCCCGCCGAGGCCACCGGCGAGTACATCGGCGTCACCCTGATCGAGGGCGACGCCGCCCCCGAGCTGGCCGACGCGCTGAAGACGGTCTGGGAGACCGACCCGCAGCAGTTCTACGAGCACGGCTACCAGGAGCTGGTCGACCGCGGCTTCCGGATCGACGTGGCGCCGATCGGCGACGTCCAGTGGGTCGAGATCGACAACCACGACGACCTCGCCAAGGGACGGGAGATCGCGTGCCGCTACTGACCCGGCTCATTCCCTCGCCGGTCGTCGTGGACATCCGCCCGGGTGCCCTGGACGACCTGGCCGCTGTCCTCGCCGACGAGCGCATCGCGCAGTCCGGCCGGCTCGCCGTCGCCGTCAGCGGCGGCTCCGGCGCGAAGCTGCGCGAGCGCATCGCCCCCTCGCTGCCCGGCGCCACCTGGTACGAGGTGGGCGGCGGCACCCTCGACGACGCCATCCGGCTGGCCGGCGAGATGAAGTCCGGCCACTACGACGCGGTGGTCGGGCTCGGCGGTGGCAAGATCATCGACTGCGCCAAGTTCGCCGCGGCTCGCGTCGGCCTGCCCCTGGTCGCCGTACCGACGAACCTCGCGCACGACGGCCTCTGCTCGCCGGTCGCCACCCTCGACAACGACGCGGGCCGCGGCTCCTACGGCGTGCCGAACCCGATCGCGGTCGTCATCGACCTGGACGTGATCCGCGAGGCCCCGGCCCGTTTCGTGCGGGCGGGCATCGGCGACGCGATCTCCAACATCAACGCGGTCGCGGACTGGGAGCTGTCCAACCGGGTCACCGGAGAGAAGATCGACGGACTCGCCGCGGCCATGGCCCGCCAGGCCGGTGAGGCGGTCCTGCGCCACCCCGGCGGCATCGGCGACAACGGCTTCCTCCAGGTGCTCGCCGAGGCGCTGGTCCTCAGCGGTATCTCGATGTCGATCTCCGGCGACTCCCGGCCGTCCTCCGGCTCCTGCCACGAGATCAACCACGCCTTCGACCTGCTGTTCCCCAAGCGGGCGGCCGCCCACGGCGAACAGTGCGGACTCGGCGCGGCCTTCGCGATGTATCTGCGCGGGGCCCACGAGGAGGCGGTCCACACCGCCTTCGTGCTGCGTCGGCACGGGCTCCCGGTGCTGCCCGAGGAGATCGGCTTCACCCTGGACGAATTCGTCCGCGCGGTGGAGTTCGCCCCGGAGACCCGCCCGGGCCGCTACACGATCCTCGAACACCTCGACCTCAAGACGAACCAGATCAAGGACATCTACGCCGACTATGTCAAGGCCATCGGTAGCTGAACTCCGTCCGGTCGTCCACCCCGCGGGGGTGAAGGACCGGCGCAGCGGTGAGCACTGGGCGGGACGCCTCTACATGCGCGAGGTGTCCCTGCGCGTCGACCGCTACCTGGTCAACACCAGGGTCACGCCCAACCAGCTCACGTACCTGATGACCGTCTGCGGCGTGCTCGCGGCCCCGGCCCTGCTGGTGCCGGGGATCGCGGGCGCCGTCCTCGGCGTCGTCGCCACCCAGCTGTATCTGCTGCTCGACTGCGTCGACGGCGAGATCGCCCGCTGGAAGAAGCAGTACTCGCTCGGCGGGGTCTACCTGGACCGCGTCGGCGCCTATCTGACCGACGCGGCCGTCCTGGTGGGCCTCGGCCTGCGCGCCGCCGACCTGTGGGGCAGCGGCCGTATCGACTGGCTGTGGGCCTTCCTCGGCACGCTCGCCGCGCTCGGCGCCATCCTGATCAAGGCCGAGACCGACCTGGTCGGCGTCGCCCGGCACCAGACCGGCAAGCCCCCGGTCCAGGAGGCCGCCTCCGAGCCGCGCTCCTCCGGCATGGCGCTGGCCCGCCGGGCCGCCTCGGCGCTCAAGTTCCACCGCCTCATCCTCGGCATCGAGGCCTCGCTGCTGATCGTGGTCCTAGCCGTCGCCGACCAGATCCACGGCGACCTGTTCTTCACCCGCCTCGGCACGGCCGTCCTCGCCGGCATCGCCCTGCTGCAGACCCTGCTGCACCTGGTGTCCATCCTCGCCTCCAGCAGGCTGAAGTGAGTGCCGTGAAGGTCGGCGCCGTCATCATCACCATGGGCAACCGGCCCGAGGAGCTGCGGGCCCTCATCGACTCGGTCGCCAAGCAGGACGGCGACCAGGTCGAGGTGGTCGTCGTCGGCAACGGCTCGCCCGTCCCGGACGTCACAGAGTTCTCATCGGTTGTACGGACCGTGGAGCTGCCCGAGAACCTGGGCATCCCCGGCGGCCGCAACGTCGGCATAGAGGCCTTCGGGGCCAGCGGCCGCGATGTCGACATACTGCTCTTCCTCGACGACGACGGACTACTCGCGCGCCACGACACCGCCGAGCTGTGCCGTGAGGCGTTCGAGGCCGACCCGAAGCTCGGCATCGTCAGCTTCCGTATCGCCGACCCCGAGACCGGCGAGACCCAGCGCCGCCACGTGCCCCGGCTGCGCGCCTCCGACCCGATGCGCTCCTCGCGGGTGACGACCTTCCTCGGCGGCGCCAACGCCGTCCGCACCCGCGTCTTCGCCGAGGTCGGCGGCCTGCCGGACGAGTTCTTCTACGCCCATGAGGAGACCGACCTGGCCTGGCGGGCCCTCGACGCCGGCTGGATGATCGACTACCGGTCCGACATGGTGCTGTACCACCCGACGACCGCCCCCTCGCGGCACGCGGTCTACCACCGCATGGTCGCCCGCAACCGGGTCTGGCTCGCCCGCCGCAACCTCCCCGCCCCCCTGGTCCCGGTCTATCTCGGCGTCTGGATGCTGCTCACGCTGCTGCGCCGTCCCTCCCGGCCGGCCCTCAAGGCGTGGTTCGGCGGATTCCGCGAGGGCTGGACCACGCCCTGCGGTCCGCGCCGTCCCATGCGCTGGCGCACGGTGTGGCGGCTGACCCGGCTGGGCCGGCCTCCGGTGATCTGAGAAGCTTCTCTTACCTGAAGAGAGCAAGCTTCTTACCAAGAGAGTCCGGATTCCCACTCGTGAGTCACACAACCCATGACGGCGGTGTCGCGGTGAGCGCGATACCGCCGCCCGACGAGGGACTGACGGCCGCGCAGCTCGCCGCCAAGTACGGGCTCGCCGTCAGCGGTGCCCGCCCCTCTCTCGCCGAGTACGTCCGCCAGCTGTGGGGGCGGCGCCACTTCATCCTCGCCTTCTCCCAGGCGAAGCTGACGGCGCAGTACAGCCAGGCCAAGCTCGGCCAGCTGTGGCAGGTGGCGACCCCGCTGCTCAACGCGGGCGTGTACTACTTCATCTTCGGCGTGATCCTGCACGCGAGCCGCGGCCTGTCCCAGGACGTGTACATCCCGTTCCTGGTCACGGGCGTGTTCGTGTTCACGTTCACGCAGAGTTCGGTGATGTCGGGCGTGCGCGCCATCTCCGGCAATCTGGGTCTGGTGCGCGCCCTGCACTTCCCGCGCGCCTCGCTGCCCGTCTCCTTCTCGCTGCAGCAGCTCCAGCAGCTGCTCTTCTCGATGATCGTGATGTTCGTCGTGGCGATCGGCTTCGGCAGCTACCCGAGCCCGGCCTGGCTGCTGATCGTGCCCGTCCTGCTGCTGCAGTTCCTGTTCAACACCGGGCTCGCGCTGATCGTGGCCCGTATGGGCGCCAAGACCCCGGACCTCGCCCAGCTGATGCCGTTCGTCCTGCGCACGTGGATGTACGCCTCCGGCGTCATGTTCTCCATCCACACGATGATGGAGGGCCGCTCCGAGCTGGCGGTCCGGCTGCTCCAGGTCAACCCCGCCGCCGTCTACATGGACCTGATGCGTTACGCGCTGATCGACGGCTACGGCGCCGCGAACCTGCCGCCGCATGTGTGGGCCATCGCGCTGTTCTGGGCCGTGGTCGTCTTCGCCGGCGGTTTCGTGTACTTCTGGAAGGCGGAGGAGAGGTACGGCCGTGGCTGAGCAGAACGCCGAGCGCGGCGTCGAGCAGGACGCCGGGCAGACCACCGAGCAGAACAGCGGGCAGGACAGCGGGCAGACCGCCGAGCAGACCACCGGGCAGGGCGCCGGTGAGCGCCGCCCCACCGTGATCGCGGACGACCTGCACATCGTCTACCGCGTCAGCGGCGCCAAGACCGGCAAGGGCAGCGCGACGGCGGCACTGAGCCGGATCCTGAGGCGAGGCTCAGACGACGCGGCGCGCGGCGTACGCAAGGTGCACGCCGTGCGCGGCGTGTCCTTCGTCGCCTACCGCGGCGAGGCCATCGGCCTGATCGGCTCCAACGGTTCCGGCAAGTCCACGCTGCTGCGCGCCATCGCCGGTCTGCTGCCCGCCGAGAAGGGCAAGGTCTACACCGACGGCCAGCCCTCGCTGCTCGGCGTCAACGCGGCCCTGATGAACGACCTGACCGGTGAGCGGAACGTGATCCTGGGCGGCCTCGCCATGGGCATGTCCCGGGAGCAGATCAAGGAGCGCTACCAGGACATCGTCGACTTCTCGGGCATCAATGAGAAGGGCGACTTCATCACCCTGCCGATGCGCACCTACTCCTCCGGTATGGCGGCCCGGCTGCGGTTCTCCATCGCCGCCGCCAAGGACCATGACGTCCTCATGATCGACGAGGCGCTCGCCACCGGTGACCGCAAGTTCCAGAAGCGCTCGGAGGAACGCATCCGGGAACTGCGCAAGGAAGCCGGCACGGTCTTTCTGGTCAGCCACAACAACAAGTCCATCCGTGACACCTGTAACCGTGTCCTGTGGCTGGAACGGGGCGAGCTGCGCATGGACGGACCGACCGAAGAGGTTTTGAAGGAGTACGAGAAGTTCACGGGCAAGTAGTCCGTTTCGGCCAGGGTCCCGCCGGAACTCGTCCGGCGGGGCCCGCGCCCGTAAAGGAACCGCCAACTCCGGCCTGCGTCAGGAATCTTGGAACCAATCGGTGTGTTGTTGTGATCCGCGGGACACCCCGACGGACGGCACCGCGTTGTACAACGTAAGCTGTACCGGTGCCGGAAAGCGGCAAGTGGGGCGATATTGCGCGACACCCCACGCCAGGGCGACCCCGCGAATTGCCGGGCGGCGTGTCCGAAATAGTGTGTATTGGGTCGGCAGTGTAGAACGGGAGATGTGACGGCAATGGCTACGGAAACTCCCCAGCTCAACGCAGCATGTGCCGTCCCCGCCCCGGGCAGCGCCCGATGACGGCCACCGAGACGGCGCCCCACCTGGAACGCGCCACGCTGGACAAAGCCACGAGCGAGAACTTTCCCGTGGCCCCTTTCTTCCTGCCCCGGGCGTGGCGCGACGACCTCATGGCCGTCTACGGCTTCGCCCGACTGGTCGACGACATCGGTGACGGCGACCTCGCCCCCGGCGGAGCCGACGCCCGGGCGCTCGGCGTGTCGCGCGACGAGGCCGCGGACCGCCTGCTCCTCCTCGACGCCTTCGAGGCCGATCTGCGCCGTGTCTTCGACGGCACCCCGCGCCATCCGCTGCTGCGCCGGCTGCAGCCCACCGTCCGCCGCCGCTCCCTGACCCCGGAACCCTTCCTCGGTCTGATCGCCGCCAACCGCCAGGACCAGCTCGTCACCCGGTACGAGACCTACGACGACCTGCTCGCCTACTGCGAACTGTCCGCCAACCCCGTCGGCCGCCTCGTCCTCGGCGTCACCGGCACCTCCACCCCCGAGCGGATCCGCCTGTCCGACTCGATCTGCACCGCGCTGCAGATCGTGGAACACCTCCAGGACGTCGCCGAGGACCTCGGCCGCGACCGGATCTACCTTCCGGCCGCGGACATGAAGCGCTTTCACGTGCAGGAAGCGGATCTTGGCGCAAAAACCTCAGGCGCATCGGTGCGCTCCCTGGTTGCATACGAAGCACAACGCGCCCGTGATCTGCTGAATGAAGGCGCCCCCCTGGTGGGTAGCGTCCACGGCAGGTTGAAGCTGCTGCTCGCGGGGTTCGTGGCGGGAGGAAGGGCGGCGATCCGGGCGATCGCCGCCGCCGAATACGACGTACTTCCCGGCCCGCCCAGACCCGGCAAGGTCCAGTTGCTGCGTGAGGCGGGCGTGATCCTGCGAGGAGAGGGGTGATCCGGACCGTGGATTCTCCGTCACACGTGTCCGCACCGGTACTCGCCGCCTACAGCTACTGCGAGGCCGTCACCGGGCAGCAGGCCCGTAACTTCGCTTACGGCATCCGGCTGCTGCCCACGCCCAAGCGCCGCGCCATGTCGGCGCTGTACGCGTTTTCCCGGCGCGTGGACGACATCGGCGACGGCGATCTGGCCGACGAGGTGAAGCTGAAGCGGCTCGAGGACACCAGGGCGCTGCTCGCCCGGGTCCGGGAGGGCGAGGTGGAGGAGGACGACACCGACCCGGTGGCCGTCGCCCTCGATCATGCCGCGCGCGCCTTCCCGATCCCGCTCGGCGGCCTCGACGAGCTGATCGACGGCGTCCAGATGGACGTGCGCGGCGAGACCTACGAGACCTGGGACGACCTGAAGGTCTACTGCCGGTGTGTCGCCGGTGCCATCGGCCGGCTCTCGCTCGGCGTGTTCGGCACCGAACCGGGAGCGCGCGGCGCCGAGCGCGCGTCCGAGTACGCCGACACCCTCGGGCTCGCGCTGCAGCTGACCAACATCCTCAGGGACGTCCGCGAGGACGCCGAGGGCGGCCGTACCTATCTCCCCGCCGACGACCTTGCCAAGTTCGGCTGCTCGGCCGGGTTCGAGGGGCCGAACCCGCCCGAGGGCTCCGACTTCGCGGGCCTCGTGCACTTCGAAGTGCGGCGGGCCCGTGCCCTTTTCGCCGAGGGCTACCGGCTGCTGCCCATGCTCGACCGGCGCAGCGGCGCCTGCGTGGCCGCCATGGCCGGCATCTACCGCCGACTGCTGGACCGCATCGAGCGCGACCCGCAGGCCGTACTGCGCGGCCGTGTCTCGCTGCCCGGGCGCGAGAAGGCCTACGTCGCCGTACGCGGCCTGTCCGGTCTGGACACCCGGCATGTGACCCGCCATGTCTCCCCGCGTTCCGTCAGGAGGCGCGCCTGATGGACCTCGGCGAACCAGGGGACATGCGGCAGGCAACCCTTCACTGCGGCGTGGCGTCCCTGACTGCGACAGCCGAGCGTGCACCGTTCACCCTGCACGCCCGGCACGCATGGAAGGACGCACGATGAGCGACGGCTCGCGCCCCGCACCGGCGCACGGCACCGCGCAATCAGAGAGCGCGGCAGGCCGCAGCGCCGTCGTGGTCGGCGGCGGGCTCGCCGGGATCACCGCGGCGCTCGCGCTCGCCGACGCGGGCGTCCGTGTCACCCTGCTCGAAGGCAGGCCCAGGCTGGGCGGCCTCGCCTTCTCCTTCCAGCGCGGCGAGCTGACCGTCGACAACGGCCAGCATGTGTACCTGCGCTGCTGCACCGCCTACCGCTGGTTCCTCGACCGGATCCAGGGCGCGGCGCTGGCGCCGCTGCAGGACCGCCTGGACGTGCCCGTCGTCGACGTCACCAAGCCCGAGGGCAGACGGCTCGGCAGGCTGCGGCGCGACCCGCTGCCCGTCCCCCTCCACCTGGGGCGCAGCCTGGCCGCCTATCCGCACCTCTCGCTCGCCGAGCGCGCCGCGGTCGGGCGGGCCGCGCTCGCGCTGAAGGGGCTCGACCTCGCCGATCCGGCCCTGGACACCCAGGACTTCGGCAGCTGGCTGGCCGCGCACGGCCAGTCGGCGCGCGCTGTCGAGGCCCTGTGGGACCTGGTCGGGGTCGCCACCCTCAACGCGGTCGCGGGCGACGCCTCGCTGGGGCTCGCCGCGATGGTGTTCAAGACCGGTCTGCTGTCCGACCCGGGCGCGGCCGACATCGGCTGGGCCCGCGTCCCGCTGGGCGAACTGCACGACCGGCTGGCCCGCAAGGCGCTCGACTCCGCGGGCGTCCGTACCGAGGTCCGTACACGCGTCACCTCCGTCTCTACCAACGAGAACGGGACCTGGAGCGTTCAGGTTCCCGGCGAGCGCCTCGAAACCGACGCCGTCGTCCTCGCCGTACCCCAGCGCGACACCCACGACCTGCTGCCGCCCGGCGCCCTCGACGCCCCCGAGCAGCTGCTCGGGATCGGCACCGCGCCGATCCTCAACGTCCATGTCGTCTACGACCGCAGGGTGCTCGCGCGCCCCTTCTTCGCGGCCCTCGGCACCCCGGTGCAGTGGGTCTTCGACCGCACCGACGCCTCCGGTCTCTTGAGAGGCGGGCCCGAAGGGCCTCCGTACAAGGGTGGTGGCGGGCGACGGGCGGGCCAGTACCTCGCGCTGTCCCAGTCGGCCGCGCAGGACGAGATCGACCTGCCCGTCGCCGAACTCCGCGAGCGCTATCTGCCCGAGCTGGAGCGGCTGATCCCGGGTACCCGTGGCGCCGAGGTACTGGACTTCTTCGTGACCCGGGAGCGCACGGCCACGTTCGCCCCCACCCCCGGCGTCGGGCGCCTGCGGCCCGGTGCCCGTACCAAGGCCCCCGGCCTGTATCTGGCCGGAGCGTGGACCGCCACCGGGTGGCCCGCGACCATGGAGAGTGCGGTCCGCAGTGGAGTGAGCGCGGCCGACGCCGCCCTCAGTGCCCTGGGCCGGCCCCGCCCCCGCCATCTCTTCGAGATCGAGGAGGCGGCCTGATGCCCCACCGGCATGCGGCAGGCCCCCGCACCCCCGGTACCGCAACAAGAGGAGAGACTGTGCCCACTGTGCCCCCGGCCTCGACGCCCGTCCCACGGGCCGCGGTGGACGTGACCGCGTTGCTGGAGCGCGGCCGGACGCTGGCCACTCCGGTCCTGCGTGCGGCCGTAGACCGGCTGGCGTCTCCCATGGACACCGTCGCCGCCTACCACTTCGGCTGGATCGACGCCGCCGGCAACCCGGCCGACGGCGACGGCGGCAAGGCGGTGCGTCCCGCGCTCGCCGTGCTCTCCGCCGAGGTCACCGGCGCCGCGCCCGAGGTGGGCATCCCCGGCGCCGTCGCCGTCGAACTCGTCCACAACTTCTCGCTGCTGCACGACGACCTGATGGACGGCGACGAGCAGCGCCGGCACCGCGACACGGTCTGGAAGGTGCACGGCCCCGCCCAGGCGATCCTGGTCGGCGACGCCCTGTTCGCCCTCGCCAACGAGGTGCTGCTGGAACTGGGCACGGTCGAGGCGGGCCGCGCCACCCGCCGGCTGACCACCGCCACCCGCGCCCTGATCGACGGTCAGGCGCAGGACATCTCCTACGAGCACCGCGACCGCGTCAGCGTCGAGGAGTGCCTGGAGATGGAGGGCAACAAGACCGGCGCGCTGCTCGCGGCCTCCAGCTCCATCGGCGCGGTCCTCGGCGGCGCGGACGACGCCACCGCCGACGCGCTGGAGAAGTACGGCTACCACCTCGGTCTCGCCTTCCAGGCCGTCGACGACCTGCTCGGCATCTGGGGCGACCCGGAGGCCACCGGCAAGCAGACCTGGAGCGACCTGCGCCAGCGCAAGAAGTCCCTGCCGGTCGTCGCCGCCCTCGCGGCCGGTGGCCCCGCCTCCGAGCAGCTCGGCGAGATCCTCGCCGCGGACGCCAAGAGCAGCGACTTCGAGAACTTCTCCGAGGAGGAGTTCGCGGCCCGCGCGGCCCTCATCGAGCAGGCCGGCGGCCGCGACTGGACGGCCGGGGAAGCGCGCCGTCAGCACACCGTCGCCATCGAAGCCCTGGACGCCGTCGACATGCCCGACCGGGTGCGCGACTCCTTCACGGCGCTCGCCGACTTCGTCGTCGTACGAAAGAGATGATCACTATCGGTCGAACACTCGCGTAGTCGCCGGCCGGTGCCGCAGCGCTTGCGGACACCGACCGACGGCGGACCCACAGCAGCACGACTCGCACGACTGCACAAAGGGGAAGCCATGACAGCGACGACCGACGGAAGCACCGGGGCGACCCTGCCGCCCCGCGCGGCCGCGGCCAGCGACACCACCCGCACCACCCCCGAGACGACCGGGGTACAGGAAGCCGCCGCACGCGCCGCACGGCGCGCCACCGACTTCCTGCTCGCGCACCAGGACGCCCAGGGCTGGTGGAAGGGCGACCTGGAGACCAACGTCACCATGGACGCCGAGGACCTGCTGCTCCGTCAGTTCCTGGGGATCCGCGACGAGAAGACCACGCAGGCCGCCGCGCTCTTCATCCGCGGCGAGCAGCGCGAGGACGGCACCTGGGCGACCTTCTACGGCGGACCCGGCGAACTGTCCGCCACCGTCGAGGCGTACGTCGCCCTCCGGCTGGCGGGCGACGCACCCGAGGCCCCGCACATGGCGAAAGCATCCGCCTGGATCCGCGAGCGCGGCGGCATCGCCGCCTGCCGGGTGTTCACCCGGATCTGGCTCGCCCTGTTCGGCTGGTGGAAGTGGGAGGACCTGCCCGAACTCCCGCCGGAACTCATCTACTTCCCGACCTGGATGCCGCTCAACATCTACGACTTCGGATGCTGGGCCCGGCAGACCATCGTGCCGCTGACCGTCGTCTCGGCCAAGCGCCCGGTGCGCCCGGCGCCCTTCCCGCTGGACGAGCTGCACACCGACCCCGCGCACCCCAACCCGCAGGGTCCGCTCGCCCCGGTGGCCAGTTGGGACGGCGCCTTCCAGCGTCTGGACAAGGTGCTGCACCAGTTCCGCAAGGTCGCCCCGCGCCGGCTCCGCAGGGCCGCGATGAACTCGGCCGCCCGCTGGATCATCGAGCGCCAGGAGAACGACGGCTGCTGGGGCGGCATCCAGCCCCCGGCCGTGTACTCGGTCATCGCCCTGCACCTGCTCGGCTACGACCTGGAGCATCCGGTGATGCGCGAGGGCCTCGCCTCGCTGGACCGTTTCGCCGTGTGGCGCGAGGACGGCGCCCGGATGATCGAGGCCTGCCAGTCCCCGGTGTGGGACACCTGCCTCGCCACCATCGCGCTCGTCGACGCGGGGCTGCCCGTCGACCATCCGCAACTGGTCAAGGCGGCCGACTGGATGCTCGGCGAGGAGATCGTGCGGCCCGGCGACTGGGCCGTGAAGCGCCCCGGGCTCCCGCCGGGCGGCTGGGCGTTCGAGTTCCACAACGACAACTACCCCGACATCGACGACACCGCCGAGGTCGCCCTCGCGCTGCGCCGCGTCCGGCACCACGACCCCGAGCGCGTGGACCGGGCCGTCGGGCGCGCCGTGCGCTGGAACCTGGGGATGCAGTCGAAGAACGGCGCGTGGGGCGCCTTCGACGTCGACAACACCAGCCCGTTCCCGAACCGGCTGCCGTTCTGCGACTTCGGCGAGGTCATCGACCCGCCGTCGGCGGACGTCACCGCGCACGTGGTCGAGATGCTCGCCGCCGAGGGCCTCGCCCACGACCCGCGCACCCGCCGGGGCATCGAGTGGCTGCTCGCCGAACAGGAGCCGGACGGCTCATGGTTCGGCCGCTGGGGCGTCAACTACGTCTACGGCACCGGGTCGGTCGTCCCCGCACTGACCGCTGCCGGGCTGCCCGGCTCGCACCCGGCGATCCGGCGGGCCGTGACCTGGCTGGAGGGCGTGCAGAACGACGACGGCGGCTGGGGCGAGGACCTGCGCTCCTACAAGTACGTCAAGGAGTGGAGCGGCCGGGGCGCCTCGACCGCCTCGCAGACCGCCTGGGCGCTGATGGCGCTGCTCGCGGCGGGGGAGCGGGACTCCAAGGCCGTCGAGCGCGGTGTCCGATGGCTGGCCGACACCCAGCGGGAGGACGGCACCTGGGACGAGCCGTACTTCACCGGCACCGGATTCCCCTGGGACTTCTCCATCAACTACCACCTGTACCGGCAGGTCTTCCCGCTCACCGCGCTCGGCCGGTATCTGCACGGCGACCCCTTCGAGCGGGGTCTCCTCGCCGGGAAACCGCTGTCCGAGGCGAGGGTGAGCTGAATTGAGCAACCAGCCCGGACCGTCCCCGCTGCTGATCGCCTGCGCGCTCGGCATCGAGCATCTGGCCCTGCGCACGGGGGACCGGAGCGGGGCGGACGGGCCGGTCTCCTTCCTCCGCACGGGCATGGGGCCCCGTGCGGCGGAACGGTCCGTCACCCGGCAGCTCTCCGGCCCGGCGCTGGCCGACGCGGCTGTGCTCGCCACCGGCTTCTGCGCCGGACTCGCGCCCGGCATGCATCCCGGCGATCTGGTGGTCGCCGAGGAGACCCGGGACCCGCGCGGCACTGTCGCCTGCGTGGGCACCGAGCTTCTGGTCAAGGAACTCACGCGGCTGCTGCCCGGACGTACGGTCCACACCGGGCCGCTCACCGGCTCCGATCACGTCGTACGCGGCCCCGAGCGGTCCCAGCTGTTCGCGACCGGCGCGATCGCGGTCGACATGGAGTCGGCGGCCACGCTCCTGACCGCGGTGCGCGGCGGCGAGCGCCCGGTGGCGGCCGTACGGGTGGTCGTCGACGCCCCAGAACATGAACTCGTCCGGATCGGCACGCTACGCGGAGGAATATCTGCCTTCCGCGTTCTTCGTTCCGTTCTTCCCGCTTTTTATGAATGGCACCGTTCTTTGTTGCTCCCCCGGAGGTGAGCCAGATGGCCATGCCACTGCGTCAGACGATCAAGGTCGCTTCTTATCTGTTCGAACAGAAGCTCAGGAAGCGGGACAAGTTCGCCCTGCTCGTCGAGTTGGAGCCGTTGTTCGCGTGCAACCTCAAGTGCGAGGGCTGCGGCAAGATCCAGCACCCGGCGGGCGTGCTCAAGCAGCGCATGCCCGTGGCGCAGGCGGTGGGCGCGGTCCTGGAGTCCGGCGCGCCGATGGTGTCGATCGCCGGCGGCGAGCCTCTGATGCATCCTCAGATCGACGAGATCGTACGGCAGTTGGTGGCGAGGAAGAAGTTCGTCTTCCTGTGCACCAACGCGCTGCTGATGCGCAAGAAGATGGACAAGTTCAAGCCCTCGCCCTACTTCGCCTGGGCCGTGCACATCGACGGGCTGCGTGAGCGGCACGACGCCTCCGTCGCGAAGGAGGGCACCTTCGACGAGGCGGTGGAGGCCATCAAGGAGGCCAAGCGGCGCGGCTTCCGGGTGACCACCAACTCCACCTTCTTCAACACCGACACCCCGCAGACCATTGTCGAGGTGCTCAACTTCCTCAACGACGACCTGAAGGTCGACGAGATGATGCTCTCGCCCGCCTACGCCTACGAGAAGGCCCCAGACCAGGACCACTTCCTCGGCGTCCAGCAGACCCGGGAACTGTTCAAGAAGGCCTTCTCGGGCGGCAACCGCGCCAAGTGGCGGCTCAACCAGAGCCCGCTCTTCCTGGACTTCCTGGAGGGCAAGGTCGACTTCCCGTGCACCGCGTGGGCGATCCCGAGCTACTCGCTGTTCGGCTGGCAGAAGCCCTGCTACCTGATGAGCGACGGCTACGTGCCCACGTACCGGCAGCTGCTGGAGGAGACCGACTGGGACCAGTACGGCCGCGGCAAGGACCCCCGCTGTGACAACTGCATGGCGCACTGCGGCTACGAGCCGACCGCCGTCCTCGCCACCATGGGCTCCCTGAAGGAGTCGCTGCGGGCCGCCCGGGAGACGATGACGAGCGGAAAGCAGAACTGAGGCCATGGCCGCCATCCCCTTGGGCGTTCCCGGGGTACCGGCCCGGCAGGTGGCACCGCGGCGGCAGTCGCGGCAGATCCACGTCGGGCCGGTGGCGGTCGGGGGCGGAGCCCCGGTGTCGGTGCAGTCGATGACGACGACCCGTACGTCCGACATCGGCGCCACCCTGCGGCAGATCGCGGAACTCACCGCATCCGGCTGCCAGATCGTCCGGGTCGCCTGTCCCACCCAGGACGACGCGGACGCCCTCGCCGTCATCGCCCGCAAGTCGCAGATCCCGGTGATCGCGGACATCCACTTCCAGCCGAAGTACGTCTTCGCCGCCATCGAGGCCGGCTGCGCGGCGGTCCGGGTCAACCCCGGCAACATCAAGAAGTTCGACGACCAGGTGACGCAGATCGCGCGCGCCGCCAAGGACCACGGCACGCCGGTCCGGATCGGTGTCAACGCCGGCTCCCTGGACCGGCGGCTGCTGCAGAAGTACGGCAGGGCGACCCCGGAGGCGCTGGTCGAGAGCGCGCTGTGGGAGGCCTCGCTCTTCGAGGAGCACGACTTCCGGGACCTCAAGATCTCCGTCAAGCACAACGACCCGGTCGTGATGATCGAGGCGTACCGGCAGCTCGCCGAGCGCTGCGACTACCCGCTGCACCTCGGGGTCACCGAGGCGGGCCCCGCGTTCCAGGGCACGGTCAAGTCGGCCGTGGCCTTCGGGGCGCTCCTGTCCCGGGGTATCGGCGACACGATCCGCGTCTCCCTGAGCGCCCCGCCGGCGGAGGAGGTCAAGGTCGGCATCCAGATCCTCCGGTCGCTCGGTCTCAGGGAGCGGCGTCTGGAGATCGTCTCCTGCCCGTCCTGCGGCCGGGCGCAGGTCGATGTCTACAAGCTCGCCGAGGAGGTCACGGCGGGTCTGGACGGCATGGAGGTGCCACTCAGGGTGGCGGTGATGGGGTGCGTGGTCAACGGTCCCGGCGAGGCCCGCGAGGCCGACCTCGGAGTTGCCTCAGGCAACGGCAAGGGGCAGATCTTCGTGAAGGGCGAGGTCATCAAGACCGTACCCGAGTCGAAGATCGTGGAGACCCTCATCGAGGAGGCCATGAAGCTCGCCGAGCGGACGAGCCCCGCGGACAGTTGAGTCGAGGCAAGGCACGGATCGAGAGGGGGCCCAGCGTGACCATTCTGGAGAACATCCGGGGACCACAGGACCTGAAGGCGCTGTCCGAGGCGGAACTCGGCGAACTGTGCGAGGAAGTACGCGAGTTCCTGGTGCACGCGGTGTCACGGACCGGCGGCCATCTCGGGCCCAACCTGGGCGTGGTGGAACTCTCCGTCGCGCTCCACCGGGTCTTCGAGTCACCGGTCGACCGCATCCTGTGGGACACCGGCCACCAGTCCTATGTCCACAAGTTGCTGACGGGGCGTCAGGACTTCTCCAAGCTGCGCGGCAAGGGCGGTCTGTCCGGCTACCCCTCGCGCGAGGAGTCCGAGCACGACGTCATCGAGAACAGCCATGCCTCCACCGCGCTCGGCTGGGCCGACGGCCTCGCCAAGGCCCACCAGGTGCAGGGGGAGAAGGGCCATGTGGTCGCCGTCATCGGCGACGGCGCCCTCACCGGCGGCATGGCCTGGGAGGCGCTGAACAACATCGCGGCCGCCAAGGACCGCCCGCTGATCATCGTCGTCAACGACAACGAACGCTCCTACGCCCCGACCATCGGCGGCCTCGCCAACCACCTGGCCACCCTGCGCACCACCGACGGCTACGAGAAGGTCCTCGCCTGGGGCAAGGACGTACTGCTGCGGACACCCCTCGTCGGCCACACCATCTACGAGTCCCTGCACGGGGCGAAGAAGGGCTTCAAGGACGCCTTCGCCCCGCAGGGCATGTTCGAGGACCTGGGCCTGAAGTACGTCGGCCCGATCGACGGGCACGACATCAAGGCCGTCGAGTCGGCGCTGCGCCGCGCGAAACGCTTCCACGGCCCGGTCCTGGTCCACTGCCTCACCGAGAAGGGCCGCGGCTACGAGCCGGCCCTCCTGCACGAGGAGGACCACTTCCACACCGTCGGCGTGATGGACCCGCTGACCTGCGAGCCCCTCGCACCGTCGGGCGGCCCGTCCTGGACCTCCGTGTTCGGCGAGGAGATCGTACGGATCGGCGAGGAACGCGACGACGTCGTCGCCATCACGGCGGCCATGCTGCACCCGGTCGGGCTCGGCGCGTTCGCCGAGCGCTTCCCCGATCGCGTGTGGGACGTGGGCATCGCCGAGCAGCACGCGGCCGTCTCCGCGGCCGGCCTCGCCACCGGCGGCCTGCACCCGGTCGTCGCCGTCTACGCCACCTTCCTCAACCGCGCCTTCGACCAGCTGCTGATGGACGTCGCCCTGCACCGCTGCGGGGTCACCTTCGTCCTGGACCGGGCCGGCGTCACCGGCGTCGACGGAGCCTCCCACAACGGCATGTGGGACATGTCGGTCCTGCAGGTCGTCCCCGGTCTCAGGATCGCCGCCCCGCGCGACGCCGGCCAGCTGCGCGCCCAGCTGCGCGAGGCCGTCGCCGTGGACGACGCGCCCACCCTGGTCCGCTTCCCGAAGGAGTCTGCCGGGCCGGACATCCCGGCGCTCGACCGCGTCGGCGGCATGGACGTGCTGCACCGCGCCGAACGCCCCGAGGTGCTGCTGGTGGCGGTCGGCGTGATGGCCCCGGTGTGCCTGCAGGCCGCCGAGCTGCTTCAGGGGCGCGGCATCGACTGCACAGTGGTGGACCCCCGCTGGGTCAAGCCTGTCGACCCCGCGCTGCCGGGCCTCGCCGCCGAACACCGGCTGGTGGCCGTCGTGGAGGACAACAGCCGTTCCGCGGGCGTGGGTTCGGCCGTGGCGCTGACCCTCGGCGACGCCGACGTGGACGTGCCGGTGCGCCGGTTCGGCATCCCGGAGCAGTTCCTCGCGCACGCCAAGCGCGGCGAGGTGCTGGCCGACATCGGTCTCACGCCCGTCGAGATCGCCGGGCGGATCAGCGCGAGCCTGGCCGTCAAGGACGTGGACGGCACAGCCAAGGAGAGTCAATGAGCACGGAGTTCGACCTCGGCGCCCTGCTCGCCGAGCGCGGAGCCGAACGTTACGAGCTGCACGCGAAGCACCTCAATCCACAGCTCCCGCGCATGCTGCACACCATCGGCTTCGACAAGTTCTACGAGCGGGCCGAGGGCGCCCACTTCTACGACGCGGACGGCAACGACTACCTGGACATGCTCGCCGGGTTCGGGGTGATGGGCCTCGGCCGCCATCACCCGGTCGTCCGCAAGGCGCTGCACGACGTGCTCGACCTGGATCTCGCCGACCTGACCCGGTTCGACTGCCAGCCGCTGCCCGGCCTGCTCGCCGAGCGGCTGCTCGCCCACAGCCCGCACCTGGACCGGGTGTTCTTCGGCAACAGCGGCACGGAGGCCGTCGAGACGGCCCTGAAGTTCGCCCGGTACGCCACCGGCAGACCCCGCGTCCTCTACTGCGACCATGCCTTCCACGGCCTGACCACCGGCTCCCTGTCGGTCAACGGCGAGCGAGGCTTCCGCGACGGCTTCGCCCCGCTGCTGCCCGACACCGCCGTACCCCTCGGCGACCTGGACGCCCTCGCCCGGGAGCTGAGGAAGGGCGACGTCGCCTCGCTGATCGTCGAGCCGATCCAGGGCAAGGGTGTGCACGAGGCGCCGCCCGGCTATCTGCGCGCCGCACAGGAACTCCTGCACAGGCACAAGGCGCTGCTCATCGCCGACGAGGTGCAGACCGGCCTCGGCCGCACCGGCGACTTCTACGCCTATCAGCACGAGGACGGCGTCGAACCCGATCTGGTGTGCGTGGCCAAGGCGCTGTCCGGCGGGTACGTCCCGGTCGGTGCCACGCTCGGCAAGGACTGGATCTTCAAGAAGGTCTACTCGTCCATGGACCGTGTGCTGGTCCACTCGGCGAGCTTCGGCTCAGGCGCCCCGGCGATGGCGTGCGGCCTCGCCGTGCTGTCGGTCATGGAGAACGAGCAGATCGTCGCCGGCGCGCGCACCACCGGCGAGCTGCTGAAGTCCCGGCTGACCGCGCTCATCGACAAGTACGAGCTGCTCGCCGACGTCCGCGGCCGGGGCCTGATGATCGGCATCGAGTTCGGCAGGCCGTCCTCGCTGAAGCTGCGCAGCCGCTGGACCATGCTCCAGGCCGCCCGCAAGGGCCTGTTCGCACAGATGGTCGTCGTACCGCTGCTGCAGCGGCACCGGATCCTCACCCAGGTCTCCGGTGACCACCTGGAGGTGATCAAGCTGATCCCGCCGCTGGTCGTCGACGAGGCGGACGTCGACCGGTTCGTGGACGCCTTCACGGCCGTGATGGACGACGCGCACAGCGGCGGCGGCCTGATGTGGGACTTCGGCAAGACACTGGTCAAGCAGGCGGTGGCCAACCGCTGATCCTCGCCGGCCTCCAGACCCGTCCGATGCCCCGGAGGGCGGCGTGGTTTGCCTCAGAGGCAAGAATATTGCCGAATGGGCAAAATCGGGGCTGAATGGAGGCATGAACGCCTCAGACGCCGGGCCACCGGCGGATCCGGGCGACGAGCTGCCCGCCGTCGTGCCCGCCGTGGCACCGCAACTGCGGGCACTGCGCCGACGGGCCGGCCTCACGCTGGAGGCCGCGGCCCGCGCCGCCGGGCTCTCACCGGCCCATCTGTCCCGGCTGGAGACCGGGCAGCGCCAGCCGTCGCTGCCGATGCTGCTGGCCCTCGCCCGCATCTACGGTACGACCGTCTCCGAGCTGCTGGGCGAGACGGTCGCCGACCGGGACGCGATCGTGCGCGCCGGCGACATGGAGCCGACCCGGGCGGGCGGCTGGACCTACTTCCAGGCCGGGGCGCCCGGCCGGGGCATGCAGGCCCTGCGCGTGCGGGTGCCCCACGGCACGCAGGGCGACATCGTGCGGGTCCATCCCGGCGAGGAGTGGCTCTATGTGCTCAGGGGCCGGCTGCGGCTGCGCCTCGGTGACACCGCGCACCTGCTCGGGCCCGGCGACAGCGCGCACTTCGACTCGCTCACCCCGCACCGCCTCGCCGCCGAGGACCACGACGGCGTCGAGCTGCTGTTCGTCCACACCCTGCTGCAGAGCCCCACGGCCACGCTGTGCCTGGGGCCGCTGACCGGAGAGCTGCCATGAGCAATCCCGAGACCGAGTTCCCCCGTGCCCTGTGGATCCGCCTGATCATCTACATCGCCCTCGGCCATGTCCTGGCCGGGTTCCTGTACTTGCTGTTCGCGCTGGGGGCGAAGGGCTGACGCGACGGACGGGTCCGGAGGCCGGCCCGTCGGCCCGGTCAGTCCAGCAGGCGTTCGCGCAGGTGTTCGCGGGCGGTCAGGGTGAGGGCGAGGCCCTGCTCCAGGTAGGTCTCCACATCGCCCCAGGTCTGCTCGATGGTCTCGAACGCCGCCAGCAGGTACTCGGCGCGGGCGTCGAAGAGCGGGCTGAGCAGCTCCATGACCTCGGGGGTGTAGGCGGTCTCCGCGCTGCCGCTGCGGCGGACCTTGTAGCGCCGGTGCTTGGCGTTGGACTCCAGGTAGTCGGCGACGATCGCGTCGCGCTCCACCCCCAGCGCGAGAAGTGTCACAGCTATCGAGATGCCCGCGCGGTCCTTGCCCGCCGCGCAGTGCATGAGCGCAGGCACGCTGTCCTCGGTGAGGGCGCGCAGCACCCGGGAGTGCTCGGCGGTGCGCTCCTTGACGATCGACCGGTACGAGGCGACCATCCGGGCCGCCCCCTTGCCGTCGTCGAGGATCCCGCGCAGCTGGTCCAGGTCGCCGTCGCGGACCATCTTCCAGAACTCGGCGCCGTCCGCCGGGTCGCTCAGCGGCAGGTTCACATTCCGCACGCCGGGCAGCTCGACGTCCGGGCCCTCCAGCTTCTGGTCGGCGGCGTTGCGGAAGTCGAAGATCGTGTGCAGGCCCAGGGAGGCGAGGAAGGCGGCGTCGCCCTCGGTGGCGTGCGCCAGGTGCCCGCTGCGGAACAGCACCCCCTGCCGCACCCGGCGGCCGTCCACGGTCGGCAGCCCGCCCACATCACGGAAATTGCGCACTCCGGCCAGATCCGGCTCGGTCGACGGGACCTGCTGCGTCACGGGGGCTCCTCCCGGTAGGACCCCGCCGTCGCGGCTCGTCGGCGGGCGCTCTGTCGACCATACGACATCGGTTTCCTCGGGCAAGGAGTTGTCCACAGGCATTGTCACCAGGGAGCGCGAGCCTGATGATGTTGGCACTTGAGCGGATCTGTTGAGCCCTGTGAGGTTTCTGTGGTGGACATCGCCGAAGACGGTCGTACCTGGCTCCTCTCGGGGCCCACCAGCAGTTATGCCCTGCATCTCACCGACGAGGACGAGCTGCTCCATCTGCACTGGGGGCCACGCATCACGCTCGCGGACGCACAGGCCCTGGCCAAGGACCCGCTGCCGGGCTACTGGCCCTTCGAGTCCCCGCTCGACGGCCGCGAGGAGTACCCGGTCGAGGGCGGCCCCCGCTTCGTCCGCCCCGCCCTGTCCGTGCGCACCGACGAGCGCCGCGGCACCGAGTGGAGCTTCCGGGCGCAGGAGGCGGAGGCCGGCGAGCTGCGGCTGCGCTTCGACGACGACGGCATCGCCGTCACCCTGCACTACCGGATGCGCGGTGACGTCGTCGAGCGCTGGGTCACCGTGGCGAACGGCGGGGACGCGCGCGTGGAGCTGCTGCGCGCCGACGCGGCCACCTGGACCCTGCCCGACCGCGACGGCTGGCGGCTGTCCCAGCTGCACGGCCGCTGGGCCGCCGAGTCCCGCCTCACCACCGCCCCGCTCACCTACGGCGAGAAGGTCATCGGCAGCCGCCGCGGCCACACCGGCCACCAGCACCTGCCCTGGGTGGCCCTCGACACCGACGCCACCGAGGAGCGCGGCGAGGTCTACGGCTGCGCGCTCGGCTGGTCCGGTTCCTGGCGTATCGCGGTCGCCCAACTCCCGGACGCGCGCGTGCAGATCACCGGCGGCGCCGGCTACGACGACTCGGGCCTGCTGCTCCTTCAGCCGGGGGAGTCGTACACCACCCCCGTCTTCGCGGGCCTGTGGAGCGACGGCGGCTTCGGCGGCGCGAGCCGCACCTGGCACGCCTACCAGCGCGCGTACGTCATCCCGGACGCCGAGCGGGACCGGCCGGTGCTCTTCAACTCCTGGGAGGCGACGAACTTCGCCATCTCCGAGGAGCAGCAGCTCGCCCTCGCCCGCCGGGCCGCCGACATCGGCGTGGAGCTGTTCGTGGTGGACGACGGCTGGTTCGGCGCCCGCACCAGCGACCGCGCCGGGCTCGGCGACTGGACCCCCAACCCCGACCGCTTCCCGCAGGGCCTGAAGCCGCTGGCCGACCAGGTGCACGGCCTCGGTATGCGGTTCGGCATCTGGGTCGAGCCCGAGATGGTCAACGCGGACAGCGACCTGTACCGCGCGCACCCCGACTGGGTGCAGTACCAGCCGGGGCGGAAGCGCACGGAACTGCGCAACCAGCTCGTCCTCAACCTCGCCCGCGAGGACGTCCAGGAGTACCTCTGGGAGCAGTTGGACACCCTGCTCTCCAGCGCGCCGATCGACTATGTGAAGTGGGACTTCAACCGCTGCTTCACCGACGCCGGCTGGCCCGGCGAGCCGTACCCGCAGCGCCTGTGGGTGGACCACGTCCGCGCCCTGTACGCCCTGCTGGACCGGCTCCGGGCGGCCCACCCGGGCGTCGCCTTCGAGTCCTGCTCGGGCGGCGGCGGGCGGATCGACCTCGGGGTGCTCGGCCGCACCGACCAGGTGTGGACCTCCGACAACACCGACCCGCTCGACCGGCTCGCCATCCAGCACGGCTTCACCCAGATCCATCCCGCCCGGGTCATGGCCGCCTGGGTCACCGACAGCCCGAACACCCAGCTCAACGGCCGGGTCAGCACGCTGCGCTTCCGCTTCGTCAGCGCCATGGCGGGTGTCCTCGGAGTCGGCGGCGACCTCACCGAGTGGACCGACGAGGAACTGGCCGAGGGCCGCCGGTGGGTCCAGCTCTACAAAGAGATCCGCCCGGTCGTCCAGCACGGCGAGCTGTACCGGCTGCGGCCCCCGGCCGGCGGCCTGAGCGCCGTCCAGTACGTCGGGGAGCAGGAGATCGTGGTCCTCGCCTGGCTCCAGGCGCAGAGCTACGGCGAGCCGGTCCCGGCGCTGCGGCTGCGCGGACTCGACCCGACGGCATCGTACGAATGCCACGAAACGGGTGAAGTCCACCGGGGTGCCGTCCTGCTGCACCACGGGCTGCGCACCGGACTCAAGGGTGACCTGGATGCGACGGTGCTCCGACTGCGCCGCATGGGCTGAAGGCCTTCAACCCGCCTGAGGTCAGCCCTATTCCTGATTCGCAAACTATTTAAGGGTGTCTCTTCTCACCGTTCGTCAACCCCTCCTTACGGTCGCGTAGGTCACACCGGAAGGTGAATCATGGTGCTTCGTGGTAGACGATTCGAAGAATGACAACAGATCAGTGATCGGGTCGTACGTGGCGGTGGGGGACAGCTTCACCGAGGGCGTCGGCGATCCCGGGCCCGACGGGGCGTTTGTGGGCTGGGCGGACCGGTTCGCGGTACTGCTCGCCGACCGGCGGCCCGAGGGGGACTTCAAGTACACGAATCTCGCGGTCCGCGGGAAGCTGCTCGACCAGATCGTGCAGGACCAGCTCCCGCAGGCCGTCGAACTCGCCCCGGACCTGGTGTCCTTCTGTGCGGGCGGCAACGACATCATCCGCCCCGGCACCGACCCGGACGAGGTGGCCGAGCGCTTCGAGCGGGCCTTGGCCCAGCTCACCGAGGCCGCGGGCACGGTCATGGTGACGACCGGCTTCGACACCCGTGGCGTTCCCGTGCTCAAGCATCTGCGCGGCAAGATCGCCACGTACAACGGGCACGTCCGTGCCATCGCGGACCGGTACGGCTGCCCCGTGCTCGACCTGTGGTCCCTGAAGTCCGTGCAGGACCGCAGGGCCTGGGACAGCGACCGGCTCCACCTCTCGCCCGAGGGGCACACACGCGTGGCGCTGCGCGCAGGCCAGGCCCTCGGCCTTCAGATCCCGGCCGACCCCGAGCAGCCGTGGCCTCCGCTGCCGCCCCGGGGCACCCTGGACATCCGCCGCGACGACGTCCACTGGGCCCGTGAGTACCTCGTCCCGTGGATCGGCCGCCGCCTGCGCGGTGAGTCCTCCGGCGACCACGTCACGGCCAAGGGCACCCTGTCGCCCGACGACATCAAGCACCGCATCGCCTCGGTGGCCTGACCCACACCCCGTGCCCCGCACCGCGCACCATTCGATGCGGGGCACGGCGGCGTGCGGTACCGGCGGAACCTGCTGACGCCGGTCCGGGCGCCCCCCCAGGGGCGCGAGAAACCGCGACGCACCCGCAGCCGCACGCCTCGCAGGCGCCGTCGCGGACGGGCGCGGCCTAGCGTTCCGTCAACGCCTTCCGGTCCAGGCCCAGTTCCCGGGCGAGCGTGTCGTCGACCCACTCCTGCGCGCGCGTTCGCGGCACCGCGCCCGAGTACGACGTCAGCTGCACGGCCAGCCCGTCCAGCAGCGCCGTCAGCCGCAGCGCGGCACCGGCCGGGTCGGCGCACGCGAACTCGCCCGCCGCCACGCCCTCGGCGATGACCTCGGTGATCGCCGCCTTCCACTGCCTGTCCAGGTCCCGGGTGACCTCCCGCAGGGCGGGTTCGCGCAGGGCCACGGCCCAGCCCTCGATCCACAGCCGCCAGCCCTTGGCCTGCCCGGTCGGCGCGTACCAGCGCACCGCGGCCCGCAGCCGGCGCAGTGCGGACGTCCGCCGGCCCAGCAGCTTGCGCAGGTGCGCGAGATCGCCCTCGGCCGCATGGGCGAACGCGGCCCCGACCAGCTTCTCCTTCGTCGAGAAGTGGTACAGCACCAGCGCGTTGCTCACCCCGAGCACCGCGGCCACGTCGGCGATCCTGACCGCCGCCACGCCCCGCGCCTCGATCTGCCCGATAGCGGCCCGCAGCAGTTCCTCCCGCCGCTCGGCCACGCTCAACCGCACTCTCGCCACGCGGTCACCCTAATCCGTGGCTCACGCCGGCGCCGAAGGAACCCGGTTCCTTCGGCCTTCGCAGCCGCGGCGGGCCCCGTCACCGGTGCCACCCGAAGCGGTCCGCGATCACCGGCAGTCGGTCGGTCACCAGGGCGTGGGCGGCCGCGCGCGGGGTCGTGCCGTCGGCGCGCGCACGGTCGAGCATCAGCTCGACCAGGGCCCGCATGGAGCGCCGGATGTGCGCGAACGCCTCGTCGGCGTCGGCACCGATGTCGCCGAACAGGGTCCACCACCACCAGGCGTTCGTCCCGGAGTTGACCACCACGTCGGGCAGCACGGTCACTCCGCGCGCGGCCAGCAGTGCCTCCGCCTCGGGCAGTACGGGCATGTTGGCGGCCTCGACGATCCAGCGCGCGCGGATCCGTTCCTGGTCGGCGGTGTCGATGGCGTACGACACGGCCGCGGGCACGAGCACCTCCGCGTCGGCGGACAGCCAGGCGTCGCCGGGCAGTTCGCGGTCGCCGGGGCGCAGGGCACGCCGGTCGACGGTGCCGTGACCGTCCCGCGCGGCCAGCAGCTCCTCGACGTCCAGCCCTGCCGGATGGGCGATCGTGCCCTTGATGTCGGCGACCGCCACGACCGTCAGCCCCGCGCGCGCGAGGAACCGCGCCGTGGCCCCACCCATCGTGCCGAGCCCCTGCACAGCCACGCGCGTGCCCGAGTACGGCACGGCCGCCCGGTCCAGCGCCGCGAGCACGGACTCGGCGACCCCGCAGCCGCCGGCCAGCTCGCCCAGGCCGATGCCGTCCACCTCGAGCGCGAAGGCGTCCGCGAGCCGCTTGCGGGCCGCCGCCTCGTCGTCCAGCAGCGGGTACACCGCCTGGACGGAGGAGACCAGGCCCGCCTCGGCTGCCGCGCGGTCGATCAGATCCTGGGTGAGGCCGAGGTCCTCGCCGGTGGTCCAGCAGCTCTCGATGTACGGCCGCATGGCGCGCAGATAGCGCACGAGCAGTCCGTACGCCCGCGGATCCCGGGGATCGCAGTCGATGCCGCCCTTGGCGCCGCCGAGCGGGACGTAACGGGCCTCGGGGTCGTAGTGCAGGGCCTCCTTCATCGTCATGCCGCGGGCGAGCCCCGTCACCTCATCCAGGGTGCAGCCGGGGCGCATCCGCAGCCCGCCGCTGGCCACACCGCGCACCAGCCGGTCCACGACCAGGAAGCCCTGACAGCCGGTGACGTGGTCGGTCCACACGAGCGACATCAGGGGAGCGTGGGCGGTCATGGTGACTCCAAGGGGCCGCGGACAGTCGTCAGGGGAGCGACGGGTGAGGGTCGGGGCAAGGGGCGGGGAGGGCCGGGGCAAGGGCGGGCGGAGGTTTACTGAATCGCGGGTCAGTCTGCGGAGCCGGTGCGCACCCTGTCAACGTGCTGAACGGAGGTTCAGTAGCACAGCTCGTGTGCGCACGGGCACCCCGGCGGTCCCGGGCTGTCGGAGGGGCCGACCATAATGGAGGGCCTCACCCACTCCACCGGGAGGTACCGTGACCGGATTGCGTTCCTCGAGCTCCGGGCTCCGCGCGCTGCGGCCGACGGCGTTCGGCGCGGACCCGGGCGGTGAGCGCCTGGCACGCATCCGCCGCTCCCCCCACTTCAAGGACGGCGTCTTCCAGAACCCGGGAGGTGCGGCGCGCACCCGGCCCTCCGGTTCCACGCTGGACCTCGCGAAGGTGTTCCTCGACAAGGACACCCGGCCGCTGCGCGCCCCGAGAGGCACCGTCCCGGTGCATCCCACGACCTTCGCCGACCTGGCCAAGCCGCCCGCCACGGGACTGCGGCTGACCTGGATGGGGCATTCCAGCGTCCTCGCGGAGATCGACGGCCACCGGGTGCTGTTCGACCCCGTCTGGGGCGAGCGCTGCTCCCCGTTCCCCTTCGCCGGCCCCAAGCGGCTGCACCCCGTACCGCTGCCGCTCGCCGCGCTCGGCCCCGTCGACGTGGTAGTCATCTCGCACGACCACTACGACCACCTGGACCTGCCCACCATCAAGGCGCTGGCCGGCACGGACACCCTCTTCGCCGTGCCGCTCGGCGTGGGCGCCCACCTGGAGCACTGGGGCGTCTCCCCCGACCGGCTGCGCGAGCTGGACTGGCACGAGTCCACCAGGATCGGCGGGCTCACCCTCACCGCCACCCCGGCCCGCCACTTCTGCGGCCGCGGCCTGCGCAACACCCAGCACACCCTCTGGGCGTCCTGGTCCGTCGCCGGCGAGGAGCACCGGATCTACCACAGCGGGGACACGGGCTATTTCGACGGCTTCAAGGACATCGGCGCGGCCCACGGGCCGTTCGACGCCACGATGATCCAGATCGGGGCCTACAGCGAGTTCTGGCCCGACATCCACATGACTCCGGAGGAGGGCTTGCGGGCCCACCTGGACCTGCAGGGCGGGGCCCCGCACGGCGTGCTGCTGCCGATCCACTGGGGCACCTTCAACCTCGCCCCGCACCCCTGGGCCGAGCCGGGGGAGTGGACGAAGGAGTCGGCCGAGGAGGCCGGCCAGGCGGTGGCCCTGCCCCGGCCCGGCGAGCCCTTCGAGCCCGCGGGCAAGCTCCCGGCGGAGGCGTGGTGGCGTGGCGTGTCGGGAGAGGTCCGGCGCACCTGGCGCTCGGTCGGCGCGTTCGTCGCCGAGCCGCCGAAGCGGGGCTGACGGCTTCCTCGACGCGATCAGGCGCATCAGGACGACGTCAGGCGCATCGGGACGAGGCCAGGCGCATCAGGGAGCCGATCATGCTTCCCCTGTGCGCTGTCGTGCGCCCTGCGTGCGTTCGATGCGTGGACGGGCGTGACGCAAACCCCGCACCGCCCGGGCCGTGAATTGCTCTGCTGTGCGCATGACGCAGAGCTGGTACACCGACGACCGCGCGCCGTTCCTCGACACTCTGCCGGAAGCTCTCCGAGCCGGCCTTCGGCGACTCGGCAGCCGGCGCCACTACGCACCTCGCGACGCCCTGATCAGTGAGGGCGAGACCACGTGCGACCTCATGCTGTTGCACGAGGGGATCGTCAAGGTCACCGTCCGCTCGGACGGCGGCCGCCCGAAGCTGATGGACATCCGGATCGCCGGGGACGTCGTGGGAGAGATGGCGGCCACCGATCGCAAGCCCAGGTCCGCCACGGTCACCGCGTGCGGCGACGTCGTCGCCACCGTGATCCCGCAGGACGACCTGCGGCGTTTTCTGTCTGCCACCCCCGAGGCATGGCAGGCGTACTGCGGGTTGTTCAGCAGCCGCCTGCGGCGGGCCAACCGCCGGTTTCTGGACTTCGCCGGGTACCCGGTCAGGGTGCGCCTGGCCCGCGTGCTCGTGGAGCTGGCCGAGTCGTACGGACGTCGCGGCGGGTGGGGGGAGTTGCTGATCGACGTGAACCTCACGCAGGACGAGTTCGCGGCGCTCGCCGGCTCGACCCGGGACACCGTGCAGAAGGAACTGGCGCAGCTGCGCCGGGACGGGCTCATCCGCACCGGTTCCCGGCACACCTGCATCCGTGACCTCCGACGGCTGCGCGAGACAGCCCGGCTCGGCTAGCAGACCGTCGCCCCCGCCGCCAGAAGTCCGCGTCAATGCGGACTTCTCGATGCTTCCTGCCGCCGTCCGCACAGTGGGCATGCACCGCACCCCGCCCACCGAAGCCAGGTGACAGGAGTCGTCATGAACATCCATCCCCATGCGCCACGGGACACCGCCGGTCCCCAGCACAGGCTGTGCCTCGCGGCCGACGTGGAGCAGTACAGCCGCCTCGACACCCTGGCCCAGTCCGTCGTCCAGGCCGATCTCGTACGCGTCCTGGACGAGGCCGCCGGGCTGGCCGGCCTGCACCGCGCGGACTGGGCCCGTCAGCCGCAGGGAGACCAGGAGTTCGCCGTACTGCCCGCGCACACGAGGCAGGACATCGTGCTGGGCTCGTTCGTGCGCCACCTGGCGGCCCGTCTGGCCGCCGTGAACGCCCGCCGCACCACCCGCCTGAGGGTGCGGCTCGCGGTGGACTCGGGCGTGGTGGCGGACGCTGCCCTCGGCCACGCCGGGCCCGCGCCCGTCGCGGTGGCGCGCTATCTGAACGCGCCGCAGACGAAGTCCGTCCTCGCGGCCCTCGCCTCGACGGATCTGGTCATGATCGTCTCCGACCGGCTGTACCAGGACGTCGTACGGCTCGGGCAACCCGGTCTCGACCCGCGTCAGTACGTCAAGGTGCACGTCGAGGTGAAGGAGTTCGGCGGCTACGGCTGGCTCCACGTGCCCGGCCACGGCCCGGAGCGGCTACGGCCGCTCGTCGCGGGGCCCGGCCGGGAGCCGTCCCCGGACACGCCGGCGACCGACGGGACGAGCCGTACCGCGGTCTCCCAGAGCCCTACGACCGCCTCCCAGAGCCGCACCACGGTCTCCGAGAGGCCTGCCACGGTCTCCCAGCACATCCACGGCGATGGTGTCGCCGTGGGCGGAGACGTCACCGGCGGTGTCACCGTGGGGCTGCCGCCCGCCCCGCGGTCCGGCGGCCCCCACCACGCCCGATGACGGCGCTGTTCGACGCCTCGCCCTTGCCCGACGGCGACGGCGACGGCGACAGCGACGGTGGCGATGACGACGGCGGCGGGCCGGCGCAGTGCGCGGGCCACGGCGTGAACGTCGGCCGCAACGTCTACGGCGGCATCGGCATCCACATCCACACGGCACCCACCACCGCCCCGCCGGTACAGCGGCGGCACCGGCAGGCGAGCCCGGTCTCGGCGGCGCGGCACGCGTACGTGCTCGCGCGGCTGGCCGCCCTGTCCCGCGCCTGCGGGCGGGCGATGGCGGCCATGTCGGCACTCGGCCCGACGCGGCCGGACAGGAGGCAACGATGACATCGTCGGAATCCCCGAGCCTGTTCGACGCCGTCGCGCGGAGTCTGGCCGCGCCCGGCGCCGACGGGCGGTTGTGCCTCACCGTACCCGTCGGTGACCGGACGTCACACCTGTCCCCGCAGCAGGCCAGGGCCGCGCTGTACGGGTCTCGGGCCGACCGGACGCTGTGGACGGCGATCTGGCGGCAGGCCGTCGTGGAGGCCCAGCGGTCCAAGGATGGGGACGGAGGTTACCGGCTCCTCGCCGTGTGGCTCGCGCTCCCTGGGCTGTATCGGTCCTGGCACCGGATCAGGCGGCAACTGCCCGTCGAGCGGGCCGATCTCGAGGCGGAGATCGCGCTCGCCGTGCTCGAAGCCCTGGACGCGGCGGATCCGTGCCATCCGGATCCCGGCGGCCGCATCCTCGGGCACGCCGCGAACCGGATGTGGGCCGCCGTGAGCAGCCGCAGGCATGAGGTCCCGGTCGCGGATGTGGCGGCGGCCGCGGCCGCCCGGTATCCCGGAGCCGGGCCGGAGGCGGACCCCGGCGGGCACTGGGACCTGCACATCACGCCTCCGCCGCGGTGTGACGGACTGTCGGCGACGCTCCGCTTCGTCGACGCGGGCACCCGGCGGGAGGGCGAGCGGCTCGGTGCGCTCGCCCACAGCGCCGGGCTCGCTCACCTCGTGTTCCGGGCCCGGCGGCATGCGGAGGCGTACCGTATCGGCACCCTCGCGCTGCTTCCGTCGGGGAGCCGGCCGTGAGCCCGCGGTCCGGTCCGCCCCTGACCTTCGCGGAGGCCTTCGACCTCCCGCTGAGCGTCGACCTCCGCACGGCCGCCCGCGCGTTGGGCATTTGCCCCGGCACGGCGTACCGGCTGATCCACCTGGGCCTCTTCCCCTGTCCGGTGCTGCGGCTCGGCCACCGCTACCGCATCCCCACGGCGTTCCTCCTGCGGGCCCTCGGCATCGAGGAGAGGCCCGTCTACGCCGTCGACCTCGAAGCCGGCGCCGCGCACGCCGCCCGGCTGCACTCCGCCAACGACCACGCAACGGAGGTTTCCGGATGATCACGACCCTGGCCGTCCGCGACGAGCAGGGCGGCAGCCCCTCCTGCTTCGTCATCGGTCCGATCGGCAACTCCTACGCCCCGCACGGCAGTCCCGAGCGGGAGGCGTACGAGCACCACCTGCGGATCTTCGAGCAGGTGATCGCCCCGGCCTGCGAGAGGCACGGCATCACCCCGCTGCGTGCCGACGGCATCGCGCACGCCGGAGACATCAACGAGCAGATCTGCCGGCATGTCATCCAGTCCGACCTGGTCATCGCCGATGTGAGCGGCGGCAACCCCAACGTCATGTACGAGCTGGGACTGCGCCACATCACCGGCAAACCGACCATCCACATCGGCGAGCACGGGCAGTTGCCCTTCGACATCGCCTCCATCAGGACCATCCACTACCACCCCTCCCGCAGCGGTCTCGCCGACGCCCGCGGGATCATCGAGAACGCCCTGGAGGTCGGGCTGCGGGACGGCTTCGAACCCCTCACCCCGGCCCGCGTGCTGCGCGGGATCCAGACGGCCGACGGGACACCGGCCCTGCCGGGGAGCGAAGAGGAACAGGGCGAAGAAGCCCCGGGCCTGCTGGACGAGTTCGCCGCGATCGAGGACGGTCTGGAGCAGGTCACCGAGGACATGGACGCGATCGCCAAGGCGATCGAGACGATCGGCGCACTGACCGAGCAGCACGGCGCGGAGATCTCCCAACTCGGCCAGGCCAACGTTCCGATGAGCGCCCGGCTCGCGGCCGTCGCGCGCTACGCCGAGTCGATCGGCGCTCCCGCCGAGGAGCTGAAGGACACGGCGCACGCCTTCGCCGGGCGCATGACCAGCCTGGACAGCGGGGTGCGTGCGGCACTGGGCCTCATCGAGATCACCCCGCGCGACGAATGGGGCGAGGGAACGGAGGAGTTCCTGCGTCAGCTCCTCGGCCTGGAGGCGGCCGCCCAGGAAGGCATGGCGGGCCTCGGCGGGTTCGGCACGGCCGTCGACGGCCTGGTGGGCCTGAGCCGGCACCTGCGCAAGCCCGTGAAGAACATCTCCTCCGCCGTCAGGCAGGTCACCTCGGTGACGGCATGCATCGAGGACTGGGCGGGCGCGGCCCGCACGCTGATCCAGCGCACCGCCGGGTGACACCTGCCCGTCGAGGGCCAAGCCCGCGACCGTCCGGCACGAACCTCATGCCGCCGATCCAAGGCCAAGGCCGACACTCTCGGTGACAATCCGTGAGTGCCGTCGACGTCGGGGGCGGTGGGGTGAAGGAGCGATCGAGTCGGGCGGAAGGCCGGTAGCCGGCGTCCGGCCGGGGCGGTGGGCCGATGCGGTCCGCCGCCCTACGGCTTTTCTTTCTGATCGGTTTTGACCAGGTGGTATCGGTCTCTTTCGGCCCGATCTCGCCTGCCCGACTGGGTTATCGGTCTGTCGTACGACGCTTCATACCAGAGCGGGACGCTCCTCGGGGGACTTTGTCAACTGCCCGCCGCACATGATGCGCAAGCAACTACTGTGAGTGTCCGTCACGTCGCGCGGCCGGGTTCGCCGGTCAAGCCGACGGACACCGCGATGACGCATGCCCGTCTCGCGCACCGCGTGAGAAACAGGCCCGACGGACCAGTACGAGGACGCAGATGTCTCACCTCCGAGCACCGGCCACCCGCGCCGACCGCCGTGAGGGCGGCCGGCACGGGCGACCGGTCGCCCGACCCGCTCCCGCACTGCCCGACATGCACATACGGCCTCAGCTCATGCGGCTCGCCGTGCTGCCGCCCGTCGCGGTCGCGCTCAGCGCCACCGCCACGGTCCTCTTCAGCATCCGCTCCACCGGCGCCCGCACCGGACCCACGCTCTGGGCCGTACTCGCCGGAGCGGTCACCGTGACCGTCGCCGGCATCCTCATCGCCGCCGTGGCCGCCGACCGCGCCGCCCGCGCGGTCTCCGACCGCGTCGAGGCGCTGCGCCGTACCGCCGCGCGCGGCGAGGCCGACCTGCATGCCCTGGTCGACGCGCTGCGTCAGGGGGAGGCCCCGCCACAGCGTTCGGCGCGCCGCCGACTGCCCGAGGACGCCGACGACTTCGAGCTGCTCGCCGCCGACCTGGCCCGGGGGGGGGGGGGGGCCGGGGGCGCCCCCGGCGGCGGCCG